>NZ_CP099397.1:3600000-4200000 GCF_021495345.1 Pseudomonas hydrolytica | reverse complement strand
GCTGCGGTTGCGCGCCACCCAGTCGAGCGGACTGTCCTGGATGAAGCAGCCCTCGACGCGGGTATCCAGCGGCGTGTCGAAGGCCAGGGCCACCGCCCAGGTCGGTTCCATCACCACGCTGGCCGCCACGCCTGCCAGCTTCGGCGCGCAAGCTAGCAGCGCACTGGCCTGGGGCGCCGGGGTGGCGACTATCACGTGGCTGAAGGGGCCATGGCTGTTGCCGTCCGCGTCCTGCAGGCTCCAGTGGCTGCCGCCGCGGAACACCTCGGTGATGCGGCAGGAGAAGTGCACCGGCAGGGCGCCGAGCAGGGCGCGGCTGATGGCGCTCATGCGCGGCGCGCCGACCCAGCGGACCTGCTCGTCGGGTGAGGGGCTGAGTTGGCCGGCCTGGCTGTTGTACAGCTCCGGCGCCCAGGTTTCGGCCCAGCCGCGGTTCTGCCACTGCTGCACCACTTCGACGAAGCGGCGGTCGCGGGCGGTGAAGTATTGCGCGCCGAGATCCAGGCTCCCGGCATCGCTGCGCTTGCTGGCCATGCGCCCGCCGCTGCCGCGGCTCTTGTCGAACAGCTCGACGTCGTGGCCGGCGGCGTGCAGGGCCTGGGCGGCGGAAAGTCCCGCGATGCCGGTGCCGATGATGGCGATGGGTGCGTTCATGGTTACCTCGTCAGCGCTGAATGCATTACAGGCTACGGTTTGGACAAGAGCTATACAAGAATGTTTTCATGTACAGCTGTCGTGAGCGGCGCTCCCTCTTTCTTTAGGTTTAGGACAAACGCGGCGTTCGATAAAGGCACGTATGCCTGTCATAAACCAGACTAAAGGTGAAGTCTCATCAATTGCCATGCGAGGACGATGCCATGCATATCCTACTGACCGGCGGTACCGGCCTGATTGGGCGTGCGCTTTGCGCGCACTGGGTCGAGCACGGCCATCGCCTGACGGTCTGGAGCCGTGAGCCGGGCAAGGTAGCCGGCCTGTGTGGGCCTACGGTGCGGGGGATCGGGCGGCTCGAGGAGCTGGCCGAGGAGCCGCTCGATGCGGTGGTCAACCTGGCCGGTGCGCCCATCGCCGACCGCCCCTGGAGCAGCAAGCGCAAGGCGCTGCTGTGGGCCAGCCGCATCGGCCTGACCGAGCAGCTGCTGAACTGGCTCAAGAGCCGCGAGCAGCGTCCGGCGCTGTTGCTGTCGGGCTCGGCGGTGGGCTGGTACGGTGATGGCGGCGAGCGTGAGCTGCACGAGGACACGCCGCAGGTCACCGACGATTTCGCCGCGCAGCTGTGCGGCGCCTGGGAAGAAACTGCACAACGCGCCGAGGAGCTGGGTATGCGCGTGGTGCTGGTGCGTACCGGTCTGGTGCTGAGCGCGGACGGCGGCATGCTCAAGCGTCTGCTGCTGCCGTTCCGGCTCGGGCTGGGCGGGCGTCTCGGCGACGGCCGGCAGTGGATGCCGTGGATCCATATCGCCGACCAAATCGGCCTGATGGATTTTCTCTTGCAGCAGGAGGCCGCCCAGGGTCCCTATAATGCGTGCGCGCCGTTGCCGGTGCGCAACGCCGAGTTCACCAAGGCGCTGGGCCAGGCGTTGAGCCGGCCGGCCATTCTGCCGGTGCCGGCGTTCGCCCTGCGTGCCGGTCTTGGCGAGTTGTCCGAGCTGCTGCTTGGCGGCCAGCGCGCCGTGCCGAAGCGTCTGCTCGAGGCCGGTTTCAGTTTCCGCTTCACCCATCTGGATGTGGCCCTGGCCGATCTGCTGGGCCACCCCTGACTAGGATTTCGCATGACCGATCACGCATTGTTGCTGGTTAACCTGGGTTCGCCCGCGTCCACCGAAGTAGCCGATGTCCGCCGTTACCTCAATCAGTTCCTGATGGATCCCTACGTGATCGATCTGCCGTGGCCGCTGCGCCGCCTGCTGGTGTCGCTGATCCTGATCAAGCGTCCGGCAGCGTCGGCGCATGCCTATGCCTCGATCTGGTGGGATGAAGGCTCGCCGCTGGTGGTGCTCAGCCGCCGCCTGCAGGAGGCGATGAAGGCGCATTGGTCGCACGGCCCGGTGGAGCTGGCCATGCGTTATGGCGAGCCGTCCATCGAGGCGACCCTGCAACGCCTGGCCGACCAGGGCATTCGCCAGGTGACCCTGGCGCCGCTCTACCCGCAGTTCGCCGACAGCACCACCACCACGGTGATCGAGGAGGCCAAGCGCGTGGTGCGTGAGCGCGGCCTGAACCTGCGCTTCTCCGTCCTGCCGCCGTTCTACGACCAGCCGGAATACCTCGATGCCCTGGTGGCCAGTGCCAAGCCCTATCTGGAGCAGGGCTTCGACCACCTGTTGCTGAGCTTTCATGGCCTGCCGGAGCGCCACCTGCACAAGCTCGACCCCAGCGGCCATTGCCTGAAGGGCGACGACTGCTGCCGCACCGCCTCACCTGCGGTGCTCGCCACCTGTTACCGCGCGCAGTGCCTGCGCAGCGCCGAGCTGTTCGCCGAGCGCATGGGCCTGCGCCCGGAGCAGTGGTCGGTGAGCTTCCAGTCGCGTCTGGGGCGCGCCAAGTGGATCGAGCCCTACACCGAGACCCGCCTCGACGAACTCGCCGCGCAGGGGGTGAAGAAGCTGCTGGTGATGTGCCCGGCCTTCGTCGCCGATTGCATCGAGACCCTGGAGGAGATCGGCGACCGCGGCCGCGAGCAGTTCGTCGAGGCCGGTGGCGAGAGCCTGCAGCTGGTGCCCTGCCTGAACGACCACCCGGACTGGGTGGCGGCACTCAAGGTCCTCTGCGAGCGGGCGCCGCAAGCCCTCTGATGCATGCCTCTGCCCGCCGTGGTGAAGCATTCGCTGCGGCGGGTATGAAGCATTCGCCCGCCTGATAACACCTTCGAGCGATACTCAGCGCCGTTTATATCGTCCTAAGCTGACGCCACTTTCAACCGCCGCGCACCGCGTCAGCGGTGCCGAGGAGAGCGTCCGTGCATAACAACAATAACGGCTATCCCTCCAGTGCCCGCGCCTGGGTCACTGTCGCCATCCTGATGGTGGCCTACGTGCTGTCCTTCGTCGATCGGCAGATTCTCAACCTGCTGGTCGAGCCCATCCGCCGCGACCTGATGATCAGCGACACGCAGATGAGCCTGCTGATGGGCCTGTCCTTCGCCCTGTTCTACACCGTCTGCGGCATTCCCCTTGGCCGCGTCGCCGACACCCGCAGCCGGCGCGGGCTGATTGCCGTGGGCATCCTGTTCTGGAGCGCCGCCACCGCCGCTTGCGGCATGGCCAAGATGTACTGGCAGTTCCTGCTCTGCCGCATCGGCGTCGGTGTGGGCGAGGCGGCGCTGTCGCCGGCTGCCTATTCGCTGATCGCCGACAGCTTTCCCGCCGAGCGCCGGGCCACGGCCATCAGCGTCTATTCCATGGGCGTCTACCTGGGCTCGGGGCTGGCCTTCCTGGTCGGTGGGCTGGTCATCCAGTTCGCCTCGGCGCAGGGCGACGTGACCCTGCCGGTGCTGGGTGAAGTGCGTCCCTGGCAGCTGATCTTCCTGATTCTCGGCGTCGCCGGCGTGCTCTTCACCCTGCTCATGCTGGCGGTCAAGGAGCCCGCGCGCCGCGGCGCCGGTGCCGGCGTGGCGGTACCGCTCAGCGAAGTGGGGCGCTACATTCGCGCCAACCGCCGCACCGTGCTGCTGCACAACTTCGGTTTCGCCGGCCTGGCCTTCGCCGGCTACGGCAGCGCCGCCTGGGTGCCGACCTTCTACATCCGCACCTACGGGTGGGACGCCGGCCAGGTGGGCATCGTCTATGGCTGCATCGTCGCGGTGTTCGGCTGCCTGGGCATCGTCTTCGGCGGGCGTCTGGCCGACTGGATGGCCAAGCGCGGGCGCAGCGATGCGAACATGCGCGTCGGTCTCTACGCTGCCCTGGCCGCGCTGCCGCTGGTGCTGCTGTTCCCGCTGATGGACAGCGCCCTGTGGGCCAGCGTGCTGCTGGCGCCCACGGTGTTCTGCCTGAGCATGCCGTTCGGCGTGGCGCCGGCGGCGATCCAGGAGATCATGCCCAACTCGATGCGCGGCCAGGCCTCGGCCATCTACCTGTTCGTCATCACCCTGATCGGCCTGGGAATAGGCCCGACCGCCGTGGCCCTGGTCACCGACTTCGTCTTCGCCGACGACAACGCGCTGCGCTATTCGCTGCTGATCGTCACCACCCTGGCGGTGCTGATGTCCATCATCCTGTTGGCCAAGAGCCTGAAACCCTACCGCGAGAGCGTGACGCGTCTGGAGCAGTGGGCGGCGAGCCCGGCCTGAGTCGGCCCGGTCGCGGCGGCGGATGGTGCTTTCATGCGTTGCCGCACGGGCCAGATGGAAATTTTGCGCTTTACTGAGCTTCTGAGTGATGCCCGCGCCAATCCGGCCCGGGCTAGCCAGGGAGCCAGAGGATGGGAGCGAGGCCTGGGCCTGCCGTCTGGGGCGGGCAAGCGAAGGCGGTTGCGTATTGGCAACGGTGCTTGCCCGGGCTGGCTTTGCTCCTGCTGATCGGCGGTTGCAGCGGTCGCCTGGACAACGACTCGATCCTGCATACGCGCAGCCCGGTGAAACCGGCCGAGCTGCTGCAGACCGACGTGGACCGCATGGCCACCCTGGCCATGCGCAACAACCTCAACAGCCTGTACCGGCTGATGAACAAGCTGTACCAGCGCAACCCGCGCGAATGGCGCAAGAATGCGCACCCCGACAGCGCCGCCGCCGAGCGCGCCATCCAGCATGCCATCGAACACAACCTGGACTGGCCGACCCTGGGCGGCCGGCGCGACGTCGCCGCGCTCGACTACGCCCTGAGCCCGGGCTTTCAGGGCGACCGGGTGGCGGCCTTCACCTATGCCATCGGCAGCATGCTGGTGACGGCGCATGGCGGGCGCACCGAGTTCTACCTGACCGACAGCTTCAATGCGCAGTTCATCCACAATGCCGCGCGCAATCTGGAAAAGGCCGCCTGGATGCTCGGCCAGCGCCGCGACGCCAGTGGCCAGCCGCTGCTGCTCTCCAACGAAGTGTCCGAGCAGGGCAGCAACCTCAGCTATGCGGTGGAGTTCGGCAAGATGGTGGCGCGTCTGGACCTGCTCACCCACGTGCTGGAAGAACGCTATCGACGCATGGGGGCCAATTATGCGCAGAGCCTGTTCCTGCTGAACTTCCTGCCGGTGCAGTAGCGGCGCTCACGGCGCCCAGCGCTGCTGGATTTCATCCAGCTTGCCGGCATTGCGCAGGCGTACCAGCGCCTCGGAGAATTGCCGGGCACGTTCGATGTCGCCCTTGGCGAAGGCGACGAAGCGCGGCATCTGGATCAGCGGGCGAGGCAGGATGCGCACCTGATCCTGGGCGCGCTGCTCATGCACGAAATACTGCAGCTGCACGCGGTCGCCGACGATGATGTCGATGCGGCCGGCCAGCAGCATCGAGACCAGCTGGCGCGGATTCTGCGCGCTGGTGTCGCGCGCCAGGTCGGCGCGGTCGAAGTGCTCTTCGTAGACATAGCCGCGGACCTGGCCGATGACATAGGGGGCGAAATCGTCCAGCGTCTGCCAGTCGCTGATGGCGGTCTTGGCGGTGGTCATGAACACGGTCGAGCCGCTGCGCAGCGGGCCGACCAGCTCGTACTGTTCCTGACGCTGCGGGGTGCCGGCGAACTGAAAGGCCATCTGCACCTCGCCGCGATCGAGCATGCGCTTGACCCGTTCCCAGGGGTAGAGGCGGATTTCGTAGGCGACCCCGGCCTCGCGCAGCACCGCATCGACCAGTTCCACGTCCAGGCCGTGCGGCGTGTCGTCCGCGTCGGTGACGAAGCTGTAGGGCGCGAACTGTTCGTCGCCCACCACCCGCCAGGGTTGCGCGGCAGGCAGCGTTGTAGTCGACAGCAGCAGAGCGAGCAGCAGATGGCGCATGGCGGTTCCCTCGTGAATGGCCTGTGTTCAGGCTAGCCAAGTTCCGTGAGGGTGTGGGGCCGCATGCGCCCTTTGCGAGTCAGACCTTGCGCACGAACTCCGACTTGAGCTTCATCGCGCCGATGCCATCGATCTTGCAGTCGATGTCGTGATCGCCATCCACCAGGCGGATGTTCTTCACCTTGGTGCCAACCTTGACCACCAGCGACGAGCCCTTGACCTTGAGGTCCTTGATCACGGTCACGCTGTCGCCGTCCTGCAGCGCATTGCCCACCGAGTCCTTGATCACACGGCTTTCGTCGGCTGCTTCGGTGCCGTCGCCGGCTTGCCACTCATGGGCGCATTCGGGGCAGACCAGCTGGTCGCCGTCCTGGTAGGTGTATTCGGAGTTGCACTTGGGGCAGGGTGGCAGGGTGCTCAAGGGGTGTCCTCGGTGACGTTTTAAGAAACCGCATAGTGTATAGGGTTTTATCCTCGGCCGCCCGCGCTGCCGTGAGGGATGCCGGTCTGCATTGTTAAAAATATTGGACTTTCAGGCGGGGCGCTTATGCCGCCCTGTCCGCTGTGTGCGCCGTTTCATGGGGTTATAGGCTGAGCGGTGCGGCAAGTTTGTTTAACGAAACCCTGCTTATTTGTTTGACATATTTTACGGCTCGGGCAGACTGGCAGCAGATTCCGTTGCCGAACCGGGTAACGGGCAGCCCTGCTGCGGCCCCTCTCTGGATGGAGCTGACCCGGTTCGAGCCGCCGTCGGAAGGCGGCACCCTGGCTCAGGAGGAGCTGCGGTGCACGGGGTTAGCCAAACAGGCCTCAAGTGCGGCAGCAGCGACGTTCTGCTGGCCACGGGTCTGCACAGCAACGACAGGCCCGGCCTGTCCCAAGGTGACGTATGTCCGACAACAAGATCCGCAATACCCCTCGCAAACCCGTCGTGTTGATGTCCATGGGCGCTCAGGAGCGCAAGGGCCACGACTATCAGGTAATGACCCACAAATACATCCGCCCTCTGGTCGAGCTCTCCGGTTGCGTGCCGGTGCTGGTACCCACCTGCTGCGGTACGGATGACCTCGAGCAGTATCTGGACATGGCCGACGGCGTGTACCTGACCGGTGCCGGCAGCAACATCGATCCGGCGCTCTACGGCCAGGAGAACGAAACCCCGAACAAGGGCCAGGATCGCGATCGCGACCTGTTCGACCTGCCGCTGATCCGCGCGGCCATCGCCCGTGGCCTGCCGATCTTCGGCATCTGCCGCGGCATGCAGGAGATCAACGTGGCCCTGGGCGGCGACATCTTCCAGAAGGTCTATGCCGAGCCCGGCTACAACGACCATCGGGAAAACCCGGACGACCCGGTGGAGGTGCAGTACGCACCGCGCCACGCGGTTTACCCGGTGCCCGGCAGCTGGTTCGCCGAGTTGCTCGGCCAGCCGGAGATTCGCGTGAATTCCCTGCATGGCCAGGCCATCCGCAATCTGGGCCAGGGCCTCGAGGTGCTGGCCAGCGCCGAGGACGGCCTGATCGAGGCCATTCACGCCCCCAGCCTGTCGCCGTTCCTGTTCGCCGTGCAATGGCACCCGGAATGGCAGGCGGCGAGCAACCCGGATTCGGTGAAGATCTTCCAGGCCTTCGGCGAAGCCTGCCGCCGCCGCGTAGCCGAACACGGCTGAGCGGCGCAGGGCGTCCGGGACTGCTGATTCAGCGGCCCGGGGTGTCCGCAACGGGCGCGCTGTCCTGGCGCGCCTGCAACCGACTTCCCATCGCTGACCCGGACGGGCGCCGCCCCGGCCACGCACCCAGCGCAATCGCGCCGAGCACCAGCACCATGCCCAGGGCGTGGCTGGCGGCGAAGCGCTCGCCCAGTGCGAATACCCCTACCAGCGCCGCGCTCAGCGGCATCAGGCCGATGAACAGGCCGGCGACATTGGCCGCTACCCGGCTGATGCCGGTGTACCACAGCAGGAACGACAGCACGCTGGCGCTGAGGCTGTAGAAGCCCAGCAGCTGCCAGGTGGTGGAACTCGGGGCCTGCCAGTCGAAGCTCATCGCCTGTGGCCAGGCCAGCGGCAGAAACAGCAGCAGCCCCGCCAGATTGACGCCAAAGGCCATGGCCCAGGGATGCAGGCTCAGCGACAGGCGCCGCGAGTAGATGGCGAACAGCGCCTCGGACAGCACCGCCCCCAGCACCAGTGCGTTGCCCAGCAGGCTGGCGCTGCCGCCCTGGCTGCTCTCGAGCAGATTGAGCAAGGCCATGCCGGCTATCGCCAGGCCGATGGCCAGGCTGTTGCGCGCGGCGATGCGTTCGCCCAGCAGCAGCCACGCCAGCAACGCCACCAGGCTGGGGGTGATGCTCAGCACGATGCCGGCACTGGTGGCCGAGGTCAGCCGTACCCCGTGGAGGATGAACAGGCTGAACAGGAAGCAGCCGAAGAACGCCTGCAGGAACAGGCCGCCCGCCGCCTGGCGATCCAGTTGCCGCCGTACGGCGGGCAGCAGCATGCCGGGGGCCAGCACCAGGCAGGCGATGGCGAAACGCAGCAGGGCGAAGAGAAACACCGGCAGCTCATCGAGTATCGCCTTGCCGACGGCGATGTTGCCGCCGACCAGCAGCATCGACAGGGCCAGGCAGGTGTAGGCGAGTGCCGCGGGCATGCTGTGCATCCTTGCCTGATGAGTCATTCGGCCTTGAGTGCGAAACCGACGCCGAAGCGGTTCCAGGCGTTGATGGTGGCCACCGCCAGGGTCAGGTTGGCGATCTCGGCGTCGTCGAAATGCTCACCCAGCTCGGCATATTCGGCGTCGCTCGGGTGCTGGCTGCTGAGGCGGGTGAGGCTCTCGGTCCAGGCCAATGCCGCTCGTTCGCGAGCGGTGAAGTGCGCGCTTTCGCGCCACACGCAAACCGTCTGCAGACGCGCCTCGCTGGCGCCACCGCGACGGGCGTCATTGGCATGCATCTGCACGCAGTAGGCGCAGCCGTTGAGCTGCGAGGCGCGCAGACGCACCAGCTCCAGCAGGGGCAGTTCGAGGCCGCTCTGTTCGAGCACCGCTTCCAGGCCAAGCATGGCCTTGTAGGCCTGGGGCGAGGCCTTGCTCCAGTTCAGTCGCATCAGCTGTCTCCTTGATCCCGCTCGCGCCATGCGAGCACTGCAGCCAGGGTAGTGGGCGCTACGGACTGCAGAAATAGCCAATTTCGTTGAAATTCAGGAGGCCAATCTGTTGTGCTAGGGCCGTCACACCGGAGCCCGACATGGACCTGCACCTGAGCATCGACCCTGACCAGCCCCTCGCCGCCCAGCTGTATCGCCAGTTGCGCGAGGCCATTCTTGGCGGCCGCCTGCAGGCGGGGGAACGCCTGCCGCCGAGCCGCTACCTGGCCGAGCGCCTGCAGGTGTCGCGCAAGACGGTCAGCGAGGCATACGAGCAGCTGCTTGCCGAGGGTTTCACCAGCACCCGGGTCGGCAGTGGCACCTTCGTCAGCAGCCTGGCGCAGTCGGCCGCACCCACGCGCAGTGCCGCCACCAGCCTGCTGCAACCCGCGGCGCGCTGGCGGCGTCTGCCCGTGGCGCCGTTCGACAGCCCGGTGCAGGGCTGGCGCTACAACTTCGCCGGCGGCACGGTGAGCATGCGCCGCTTTCCCCTCGCTGCCTGGCGCACCAGCCTGCAGTACGCGCTGCGCCAGATGAGCCAGGGCAGCGGCTTCTATGCCGGCGTGCAGGGCCAGCCGGCGCTGCGCCAGGCCATTGCCCGCTATCTGGCGCTCAACCGCGCGGTGCGCTGCGACTGGCAGGATCTGCTGGTGACCCAGGGCGCGCAGCAGGGCCTCAGCCTGCTGGCCCAGGTGATGCTCGAGCCCGGCGATCGGGTGGCCATGGAGGAACCCGGTTACACCCCTGCGCGCAGCTGTTTCCAGAGTGCCGGGGCCGAGGTGATCGGCGTGCCGGTGGATGACGAGGGGCTGCGCGTGGACCTGCTGCCGGCCAACGTGCGCCTGGTCTACGTCACACCTTCGCATCAGTTTCCGCTGGGCATGCCGATGAGCCTGGCGCGGCGCCTGGCGTTGCTGGAGTGGGCGCGCGAGCACCGGGTGCTGATCATCGAGGACGACTACGACGGCGAGTTCCGCTTTCAGGGGCGGCCGCTGGAGGCGCTGCAGAGCCTGGATCGTCACGGACTGGTGGCCTATCTGGGGACCTTCTCCAAGACCCTCTATCCCCAGCAGCGGGTCGGCTATCTGCTGATGCCGCCCGGGCTGCACGAGGCGCTGGTGCAGGCCAAACTGCTTGGCGACCGGCACGGCGACAGCCTGCAGCAACTGGCGCTGGCGCATTTCATGGAACGTGGCGAGTTCGCCCGGCATACCCGACGCATGCAGCGGCTGTATGCCGAGCGCCGCGAGCATCTGCTGCTGCGTCTGCAGGGCGATCTGGCGACCTGGCTGCAGCCCATAGTACCGATGGCCGGCATCCATCTGGCGGCGCTGCTGCGTCCAGGTGTCGATCCCGAGCGGCTGGCGAGCGAGATGCGCAGCCGCAGCATTGGCCTGGATTCGCTGGCCGCCTTCTATCAGGGGCCGGCGCAGGCCGGACTGCTGTTCGGTTTCGGCTGCATCGAACTCGACGACCTGCAGGCCGGGCTGGACGAGCTGCGTCTGGCGCTGCAGGCGGCCTGTCAGTAGCCGCGCGGCGGCTCCGGCCAGTCCAGGGTGCCGCTGTCGCTGAAGCGGCGGGTGCCGAACAGGCCGCCGGCCAGCTTGCCGCGCAGCACGTAAGGTAGGCCCTGGCCCGGCTGGTAGCCGCTGGCGCCCCAGGCCTGGCGCATGGCCGAGAAGGCGGAAATGCTCACCGGCACGCTGACCAGGGTTTCGCCGAAACGCGGCACGCTGCCACGCTGGTCGCTCACCCCGCTGGCCAGCGGCCGGCCGTTGACCTCCAGATCCAGCGCCACGCCGTTGAAGTCCACTGCACGGTCGTTGGGGTTCTGCACCCGCAGCTTGACCGCGAAGCGTACCTCCAGGCCCTGGCCGGGCAGGGGCTCAAGGCCGACCAGGTCGATACGCAGCGGGTCGCGCTCGGTGAAACTGGCGCAGGCACCCAGCGCAGCGGCGAGCAGGACGACGAAACACAGACGAAGCAGGCGAGGCATGGCGATCTTCCCTGGCGGATTGGACTACAGCATAGAAGACCGCGGTCAGCCGCTTTAGCTCCCGGCGCGTTGCCGGCTGCCGAGCACCAGGGCGATGCCGCCGAGCACCGCGGCGGCGCTGAGCGTCAGGCGCAGCGTCAGGCTCTCGCCCAGCAGCAGGCTGCCGCCGAGCGCCGCCAGGATCGGCACGCTGAGCTGGACGGTGGCAGCCTGGCTGGCGCGCAGACCGGGCAGGGCGCTGTACCAGATGGCGTAGCCGACGCCCGAGGTGACCGCGCCGGACAGCAGCGCGTAGAGCAGGCCCGGGGCATCCCAGTTCAGCTGCGGCAGCAGCGCCAGCACCAGCGGCGCGGCCAGCGGTGCGGCGCGCAGGAAGTTGCCGGCGGTCATCGCCAGCGCGTCGCCCTGGCCACGGCCAAGCAGCGAGTAGCCACCCCAGGCGACACCGGCCAGCAGCATCAGCAGCGCGGCCGTCAGCGGCGGTGCGCTGGCACCTGGCAGCAACAGGGCGAGCAGGCCGCCTGCTGCCAGGGCGGTACCCAGCGCGGCGGCAAGGCCGAGGCGTTCTCCGCGCCACAGGCCCCAGGCCAGCATGCTCAGCTGCACGGCACCGAACAGCAGCAGGGCGCCCACGCCGGTTTCCAGCTGCAGGTAGG
Organism: Pseudomonas hydrolytica; assembly: GCF_021495345.1. Lineage (NCBI taxonomy): Bacteria > Pseudomonadati > Pseudomonadota > Gammaproteobacteria > Pseudomonadales > Pseudomonadaceae > Ectopseudomonas > Ectopseudomonas hydrolytica. The sequence goes on along the minus strand of NZ_CP099397.1, from coordinate 4,188,278 downwards.
CGAAGGAGAACGCCGCGGCGTAGGTGAACAGGGCCAGCGCGCCCGCCCAGTTGCCCGCCAGCGCCGGCCTTGGGTTGCGCAGGCGCAGCAGCAGCCATAGCACCAGGGCGCCGGAGACCAGGCGAAGGGCGGTGAAGCTGGCGGCGTCGATGGCCGTCTCGCGCAGGGCCAGGCGGCACAGCAGCGAGTTGCCGGCGAAGGCCAGCATGGCCAGGGCAGTGAGCAGCAGTATGCGCGGCGACATCGACCGTCCTTGTGTGGGGATGGCGGTCAGCTAAACACAGCGCTGGGCCGGCTGGGATTGGCCGAAGGTCGCAAACGTGACGGCGATCAGTCGTACTCGGCCTCGGCATGTTCGCCCAGCAGGCGCCGCTGGCGCGGCGTGCAGGCGGCCAGCACCGCCGGGTCGAAGCGAAACGCGAGATAGGGCGAGAACTTCTGCGCCACCATGCGCCGGCCATAGTGGATCTGCAGCATGTAGCGGCTGCGCGTGGGGCTCAGGTTGGGGCTGCCGGCATGCCACAGCTCGCTGCGAAAGAACAGCAGGTCGCCGGCGCGGCAGAAGATCGGCTCGGGCTCGCGGCCGCGCCAGTCACGCTCGCCGGCCACGGGCGGTCGTCCGGCGCGGTGGCTGCCGGGAATCACCCGGGTGGGGGCGAGCTCGGCGTCGATGTCGTTCAGGTAGAGCTGGGCGGTGCAGATCTGCATCGGCAGCTCGAAGGCCGGGTCGTCCAGCAGGCTTGGTGGCAACGCCATGGGCAGATGGTCCAGATGCAGCTCGCTGCCGACGAAGCCCGGATGACAGCGCCAGGCGGTCTGACCGATCACGTGGCAGTCGTCGCCCAGCGCCGCTTCGGCCAGCTCGATCACCGGCGGCAGGTCGAGGTAGGGCAGCCAGAACGGGTTGCGGTTGAACACGCACTTGTAGTGATCGAGGCTGCCCTGGTAGTCCCAGTGGATGGGGCGCAGGGCGTCGATGGCGGCGCGCACTGCCGCGACGCGCGGCGCATCCAGCACGCCGGGCAACAGCACGAAGCCCTGCTGGTGCAGGGCCTGCAGTCGTTCGGCGGTCTGGCTGTCGGTGGTTTCGCTCATCGCAGCGCTCCGGCATCTGGCCCGTCCAGGCTGGCATCCGTGTGGCGGCGCTGCAAGCCCGTGCCGCTGTCTGCGATTCGACTGGCGGTGCGGCGCGGCTCAGGGGCGGCGTTTGCGTGGGCGACGCGGCGCGCGCTCGGTGCCCGGGACGTGCAGGTAGGCCATGACGCTCTCGGTCAGTTCCTGAGCCAGGCTCACCGCCTCCTTGTTGCGCGCCATGACACCTGCCACCAGGGCTTCGATCAGGGCCAGCACGGCGGCATTGGAGCTGATCAGCACCGGGTGTTCGGCGGGGGCGAACAGGCTGTACTCGGCGATCTCCACCAGCGGCGAGGCGGGCGAGTCGGTGATGGCCAGCACGCAGGCGCCGCGTTCGCGGGCAAAACGCGCCAGCTGCAGGGTGTCCAGCGAATAGCGCGGCAGGGAGATGGTCAGCAGCACGTCGCGCTCGGTGATGGCGGCCAGGCGGTAGGCGGCGTTTTCGTTGCCGCCTTCCATGCTGATGGCGGTGGCGTCATCGCAGAAGGGCACCAGGTTGGCCGCAGCCAGGCCGGCCATGTAGGCGCTGTTGCCGAAGCCGAGAATGTAGATGCGGCGCGCCCCGAGCAGGCGTCCGATCACCGCCTCGAACACGGCGGCGTCATTGTTGCTGGCCGCCGCACCGAGATTGCTGCTGGCGATCTGCAGCTGTTCGTGCAGGCCGAAGGCCCCGTCCGGGCGCTGCGCCAGCTCGTCGCGCAGCTTGTCCACCGGCGACACCATGTCCTGCAGGGTGGCGACCAGCTCGGCCTTCAGGCTGATGTAGCCGCGCAGCTCCATGGCCTTGGCCAGGCGATTGACCGCCGCCGGCGAGGTGTGCGTGGCCTGCGCCAGCTCTTCGATGGTCAGGGTTGCGGCCTTCAGCGGATGGCGCAGGATGAAGTCGGCCACCTTGCGCAGCGAGGGCTGCAGCTGTGGCGCGACCTCGGCCAGCTTGCGCAGGATGGGGGCGCTGTAAACGGTGGCGGAAGACGACGAGCTGCTCGGCATGGCTGGGCTGATCCGGTCTGGCGATGGCGCGCAGTGTATCCGAAGCCGCCCGCCGTGCGCTGTTTCGCTTACTTGAGGCTGCCGCAGAGGAACTGCTGCAGGCGCTCGGACTGCGGGTTGGCCAACACCTCGCGCGGGTGGCCCTGTTCTTCCACCAGGCCCTTGTGGAGGAACACCAGCTGGTTGGACACCTCGCGGGCAAAGCCCATCTCGTGGGTCACCACCACCATGGTGCGGCCTTCGCTGGCCAGGTCCTGCATCACCTTGAGCACCTCGCCGACCAGCTCCGGGTCGAGGGCCGAGGTGGGCTCGTCGAACAGCATCACCTCCGGCTCCATGGCCAGGGCGCGGGCGATGGCCACGCGCTGCTGCTCGCCGCCGGACATGTGCGCCGGGTAGGCGTCCTTGCGGTGCGCCACGCCGACCTTGGCCAGGTAGTGCTCGGCCCTGTCGCGCGCCTCGGCCTTGCTCTGGCCGAGTACGTGCACCGGCGCTTCCATGACGTTGTCCAGGGCGCTCATGTGCGACCACAGGTTGAAGTTCTGGAACACCATCGACAGGCGCGAGCGCATACGCTGCAGCTGCTTGGCGTCGGCGGCCTTGAGCGCGCCGCCGCGATTGGCGACCAGCCTGAGCTCTTCGCCATTGAGCTGGATGCGGCCGGCATGCGGCTGCTCCAGCAGGTTGATGCAGCGCAGGAAGGTGCTCTTGCCCGAGCCGCTGGAGCCGATGATGCTGATCACGTCGCCGGCCTTGGCAGCCATCGATACGCCGCGGATCACCTCGTGGCTACCGTAGCGTTTGTGCAGATCCTGAACTTCGAGTTTGTACATGTTGTTGTTCTCTTAAGGCATGAATCAGTCGCTGAGCAGGCGACCCTGGCGAATGGGCGTTGCCCCGGCGACCTTGGCCAGCCACAGGCCGGGGCGGGCGAAGCGCATGCGCTCGCGGGCATAGAGCACGCCGCAGGTTTCGGCGCGGACGATGCTGTGCTGCTCGCTCAAGGGGTCGATCACCTCGAACAGCGCCTCGCCGCGTTCGACCCACTCGCCCGGCTGCTTGAAGAAGCTGACCACGCCCGGATGCGGGGCGAGGGCGTACTGCGCGCCGGCAAAGGGCGTGGCCTCGCAGCAGCGTTCCGGCGCTGCCGGCCAGTCGCCGGCGATCAGTCCCTGCTCGGCGAGGAAGGCCAGAATCGCCTCGGCGCTGGCTACCGCGCGTTCGGCTTCGGTGTCGGCCATGCCGCCCAGCTCCACGGTGGTGGCCAGGCAGGCCAGGGGAATTTCGGCTTCGGGAAAACGCTGGCGCAGGCGCTGCCAGGGCATGGCGCAGGCCTCGTCGAACGAGCTGCCGCCGGAATCCTCGGCCAGCAGCACCGCACCGGCCTGCAGGCGCGCCGCCAGAGGGCGCAGCGCCTGCCAGTGCTGCGGCGCGCTGTACAGGTGCACCGCGGCCTCGAAGTCGCAGTGCAGGTCGAGCACGACGTCGGCATCGCAGGCGTGACGCAGCAGCAGACGCTGCATGCCTTCCAGCTCCGAGGCCGGCGCGGGCAGGGCGTCCAGCGCCTCGATCATGGCGCGGCGAATCAGGCGTACGTTGCTCGGCCCGTCGCTGCCCAGGTGGCCTTCCACATGCGCGGCGACCGCGGCGGCCAGATCGACGAAGTCGCGATTGAAGTTTCTGCCGCTGGCGAATTCGAAGCGGCCCTGGACCGCCGCCTGGAACAGCTGGCTCAGGCCGATGGGGTTGGCCACCGGTACCAGCTCGATCACGCCGGTCAGGCGTCCGGCGCTTTCCAGCTGCTGCAGGCGACGCCTGAGCTCCACCGCCACGCGCATGCCCGGCAGCTCGTCGGCATGCAGGCTGGCCTGGATGTAGGCCTTGCACGGGCCGCTGCCGTAACGCAGCACGCTGAGGTGACGGCTGGTTCCGGTCGGGCTCCAGGGCAGTGGGTGGTCGATACGTTGCATAGGGCTTCCTTGTTAATGCTTGCGTGGGGTCAGGTGGGCCAGCCAGCGCAGTTCGGCGTATTTGAACAGACGCACCAGGCCCACCGTCAGCACCAGATAGAACAGGCCGGCGGTGATGAAGGCTTCGAACGGCATGTAGTACTGCGAGCTGATGGTGCGGGCTGCGCCGGTGAGGTCGATGAGCGTCACCAGCGAGGCCAGCGAGGTGGTGTGCAGCATCATGATCACCTCGTTGCTGTATTGCGGCAGCGCGCGGCGCATGGCCGAAGGCAGCAGGATGCGCCGGTAGAGCTGAGCGCGCGACATGCCCATGGCCCTGGCCGCCTCGATCTCGCCGGGCGGTGTGGCCTTGAGGCTGCCGGCCAGAATCTCCGCCGTGTAGGCGCTGGTGTTGATGGCGAAGGCCAGGCAGGCGCAGAAGGTGGCGCTGGAAAAGTACGGCCACATGAAGCTGTCGCGGATGACGTCGAACTGGGCCAGGCCGTAGTAGAGCAGAAACAGCTGCACCAGCATCGGCGTGCCGCGAATCACATAGGTATAGAGCCAGGCCGGGAAGTTCACCAGCGGCGAGCGCGATACCCGCATCAGGGCCAGCGGCAGAGCCAGCAGCAGGCCCAGGGCGAGGGCGATCAGCAGCAGCTCGAAGGTGACCAGCAGGCCGCTGGCATACAGCGGCAGGCTGGAGAGGATCAGGTTGAAGTCGAGCATGGGGCAGTCCTTCAGAGTTCGGCCAGGCGGGTGCCGACCGAATAGCGTCGTTCGACGGCCCTGAGCGCCAGCAGCGAAACGCTGGTCAGCAGCAGGTAGAGGGCGGCGACGGCGAGGTAGAACGTGAAGGGTTCACGGGTGGCATCGGCGGCGTTCTTGGCCTTGAACATCATGTCCTGCAGGCCGACCACCGAGATCAGCGCGGTGGCCTTGGTCAGCACCAGCCAGTTGTTGGTGAAGCCGGGAATGGCGAAGCGGATCATCTGTGGCACCAGGATGCGAAAGAACACCTGGGCGCTGCTCATGCCGTACGCCGCACCAGCCTCCGCTTGACCTTTCGCGATGGCCATGAAGGCGCCGCGGAAGGTCTCCGACAGGTAGGCGCCGAAGATGAAGCCCATGGTGAACACGCCGGCGACGAAGGGGTTGATGTCGATGTAGGCGGTGTAGCCCAGACTGGGCGCGATGCGGTTCACCAGGTCCTGACCGCCGTAGAAGATCAGCAGAATCAGCACCAGGTCGGGAATGCCCCGGATCAGCGTGGCGTAGGCGTCGCCCAGATTGGCCAGCCAGCGCAGTGGCGAGAGGCGCAGCGCCGCGCCGGTGAGGCCGAGCAGGATGGCCAGCGCCATGGAACACAGAGCCAGGGTCAGGGTCAGCCAGGCGCCCTCGACAATGATCGGGCCGTAGCCTTGCAGCATGGTGGGAAACCTCGTGGAGCGCAGGAAAGCCGGCGCCCGAGGCGGGCGCCGGTGAGAGCGGCGGATTAGCGGCCGTAGATGTCGTAGTCGAAGTACTTGGCTTGTACCTCGGCGTACTTGCCGTTGCTGCGGATGGCGTCGATGGCGGCGTTGAGCTTCTCGGCGGTGGCGGCATCGCCCTTGCGCACGGCGATGCCGGCGCCGCGACCGAAGTAGCGCGGGTCATTGAAGTCCGGGCCGACCAGGGCGAAACCCTTGCCGCCGTCGGTTTTCAGGAAGCCCTCGTCAATGTTCACCACATCGGCCAGCACCGCGTCCACACGGCCTGCCAGCAGGTCGAGGAAGGCTTCGTTGTTGGAACCGTAGCGCACCACGTTGACGCCGGCCGGGGTCAGTTCGGCGGTGGCGTAGCGATCGTAGGTGGAGGCGCGCTGCACGGCGACCTTCTTGTCCTTGAGGTCGACGCTCGGGTCCTGGATCTGGCTGTCTTCCTTCATCACCAGCTTGCCGGGGGTGTGGTAGTACTTCTTGGAGAAGTCCACCGACTTCAGGCGGTCTTCGGTGATGGACATGGAGGACAGCACGGCGTCGACCTTGCGCACCTTGAGCGAGGGAATCAGACCGTCGAACTCCTGCTCGACCCACTGGCATTTGACCTGCATCTGCGCGCACAGCTCGTTGCCGATGTCGTAGTCGAAGCCGGCGATCTTGCCGTCGGCGGTCTTGAACGCGAAGGGCGGGTAGGCCGCTTCGATACCGATGCGCAGCGCCGGCTCGGCGGCGACGGCGAAGGTGCCGAAGGTGGACAGCGCCAGGGCGCCGAATAGAGCGATCTTGTTCATCTTGTTACTCCAGTGGATGGCGGTTGGTTGAGACAGCTTCCGTCGCGACAGGCGGCGGCTGGTTGAACGTTACGCCGACTGTTGCCAGGCGGCGCCGGCAAGGCCTTGTGAGCCTTGACCGGTGGGCGATGGGGTAGAACGCCCGGGCAGATGCATGAATACCTTTGACGTGTTTTTTTTCACGAATCTACGTTTAAGAAATATTTCTGTCAAACCTGGCTTGAGGTGCTTGTGCCTCGATTATGCCTGGTATATAAATTTTCACGTGGCTCGATAGTGAAAAAAACATTTCATCCCGCTGCGCCTGCTGTCACCCCGTTTCAGTTGGCCGGCGAGCAGGGCACACCGCTTTCGACTTCTAATAAGAGCAATAACAATGAACAAGCAGCGCAACCTTCGTGGCCTTCTCGCCGCGCTCATCCTCTGCGGCAGTGCCGAGCAGGTACTGGCCGACGGCAATCTCCTCGCGGTCGGCGGCATGCTGCGAGCCAGCAACAGCCTGGTCTACGAGAAACTCATCGAACTGGCGGGCGGCGCCGAGCAGGCGCGCATCGCCATCATGCCCACCGCCAGCGGCAGCCTGGGCTCCAGCAAGCGCTTTCAGGCCGAACTGGAAGCCCTGGGCGTGCCCGCCGAGCACATCCGCATCGTCGGCATCGACCGCCACAACTATCAGGACACCATGAACGACCCTGCCGTGGTCGCGCCGCTGCGCGAGGCCAGTGCGGTGTGGTTCGTCGGCGGTGATCAGGCGCGCATCGCCCGCGCGCTGTTCAACGCCGACGGCAGTCCGTCGCTGGCCATGCAGGCCGTGCAGGCGATCTACGACAAGGGCGGCGTGGTGGCCGGTACCAGCGCCGGGGCCAGCATCCTCGGTGCGCGCATGCCCACCGCCTACGGGGTGGTCATGGATACCCTGGATTTCGGCGTGGCCACTGCCGAGGGGCGACGCGGCACCGCCCTGCTCAGGGGCGCTGGCCTGTTCAAGGCCGGCGTGATCGACCAGCACTTCGACAAGATCGAGGAAACCAGCAGCGGGCGCGCGGCGCGCATGGCCAGCTACCTGCTGGAGCAGCCGGCTCCGGGCAAGGGCTTCGGTCTGGATACCAACACCGCCATGTGGATCAAGCCCAGTGGCGAGCTGGAGGTACTGGGCGAGGGCTACCTGACCATCATGGACCCTGCCGCGGCGAAGAAGAGCTTCGGGCTCTACGGCACGCGCATCGACGACATGCGCCTGGCCATGCTCGGTCATGGCGATCGCTACGACCTGGCCTCGGGCGAGATCCGGCCGGATGCCGGCAAGCAGCCGATCGAGCCTGGCAACGAGTACCTGGTGGGCAACCGCCTGCTCACCGACCTGTCGGCCGTGTCGGCGATCAACCGGGCGGTGCTCTATGGCCTGGCCGACAACACGGCGAGCCGTCAGCTCGGGCTGATGACCCGCTACAACCCGGCCAACGGCTACCACTACGGCTATCGCTTCGAGTTCAGCAAGCGTGCGGACTTTGCCGCCCACAGCCGCTTCCACGATTCGCAGACCAACTACAGCGTCAGCGGCGTGCGCCTGGACATCCGTCCGGTGACCGCCGATCTGCGCGAGCCGGCCGCCGGCGCCCCGCGTGATGCCGGCAACGGCCGCCGCGGCGACGCCATTCGTGCGGTGACCTTCCGCGGCCTGATGACCCTCAACGCCGAGGGCGCCTTCGAGGCGGAGCGCCCGATCACCCGCGGCGAGCTGGCCAATGCCCTGCAGATGACCCTGGCTGCGGAGCCCAACCTCAAGGCCCTGCCGACGCTGAGCGACGTACCGGCCGAGCATCCGCTGCGCGAGCATATCGAGGTGGTGGTTTCCAACGGCTGGATGGATGGTGCCGAGCGCTTCGATGCCCAGCGGCCGGCCAGCCGCGCGGACTGGGCGCTGGCCTGCAAGACGCTGGTCGAGCGCTTCAGCGGGACCACGCTGAACAAGACCGTGGCGCTGCAGGACGTCGCCGGCCTCGCTGCGCCGAACGCCGAGGCTGCCGCGCAGACCGTGGCCGAAGGTTGGCTGAGCGCCAACCAGGGACGCTTCGAGCCCGCTGCGCCGGTCAAGCGCGCCGAGGTCGCCGAGACCCTGGCGCGCATCATCGGCCTCTAGAGCCTTTTTCTACCTCTACCCCCAGCCCGCCTGCAGCGTTCAGGCGGGGTGGGTACGGCTGCGCCGGAGAAACGAGCCATGCAATTGAACCGAGTGGAAGTCTTCGCCCTGCACAAGCTGCTGCAGGGCAACGCCCAGGTGGCGCTGACCGCGACCGCACCGAGCGTGCGGGTGCTGGAGCGGGTGCAGACCGGCGCCGGCTTCTTCTCGGTGATTCGTCTGCCGCGCCGGCTGGAGGTGAGCAGCGAGCTGCGCGAGCGGCGCTGGCCGTTTCGCCTCAAGCGCCGGCGCGGCGCCGGCTACTTCGTGTGCTGGCTGGAGGACAGTTCGCTGTGCCTCGAGGCCGTCATCGAACGCGGCGAATGCCCCGCCGATCTGGTTCCCGAGCTGTTCACCTGAGCGGCTGCGAACACCGCCCGCACTGCGGGCAACCCATACCAATAAAACCAATGGAGTAAGGCATGAACATTCTCAAACTCAGCTGTCTCGCCCTGGCCATCGGTGCCGTGGCCTCGCAGGCTGCCGTCGCTGGTCAGCAGCAGGAAGCCAAGGGGTTCATCGAGGACAGCAGCCTGCAGCTGATCAACCGCAACTTCTACATGAACCGCGACTACCGTCATGGCGGCAGCAACAGCCAGGGCATCAACCGCGCCAAGCCGGCCAACGAGCGTAATGGCTATCGCGAAGAGTGGGCACACGGTGCGCAACTGAACTTCAGCTCCGGTTTCACCCAGGGTACCGTCGGTGTCGGCGCCGATGCCTTCGCCTATGGCGGCGTCAAGCTCGATACCGGCCGCGGTCGCGTGGGCAACGGCCTGCTGCCGATCAGCAACAACCGCACCGCCGATGCCGAGGTGCCGGACAGCTACGGCCAGATCGGCGGTGCGGTGAAGATGCGCGCCTCTTCCACCGAGCTGAAGTACGGCGAGATGCGCCCGACCGCACCGGTGTTCGCCACCGGCGATTCGCGTCTGCTGCCGGAGACCGCCACCGGCTTCCAGATTTCCAGCAACGAGTTCGACGCGCTGTCCTTCGAGGCCGGCCACTTCACCTCGATCAACCGCCGCAACTCCACCAACTCCGATGACGACATGACCAGCGAATACGCCGAGGTGGAGGCGCGCAGCGTCGACTTCGCCGGCCTCAGCTACGCGGTCAATGACGATCTGAGCCTGATGTTCTATGCCAGCGAGGCCAAGGACGTCTGGCGTCAGTACTTCGCCAACCTGAACTACAACATCCCGCTGGCCGATAGCCAGGCGCTGAACTTCGACCTGGTGGCGTACAAGACCCGCGACGAGGGCGAGGCGCGTGCCGGCGAGCTGGACACCCTGACCTGGTCGCTCAAGGGTGCCTACAGCTTCGGCGCGCACAAGCTCAGCCTGGCCTATCAGAAGGTGCGTGGCGACGAGTTCTTCGACTACATCGGCGGCGACTCCATCTGGCTGGCCAACTCGGTGCAGTACTCCGACTTCAACGCCCCCAACGAGCGCTCGGTGCAGATCCGCTACGACCTGAACATGAAGCACTACGGCGTTCCCGGCCTGACCTTCATGGCGCGCTACATCAAGGGCGACGACATCGACGGCACCAAGGCCGATCCGAATGGCGCCTTCGCCGGCTGGGCCGGTGACGACGAGAAGCATTGGGAACGCGATCTGGAAGCGCGCTACGTGTTCCAGGAAGGCGCGGCCAAGGACCTGTCGCTGCGTCTGCGTCACGCCACTCACCGCTCCACGGCATTCGACGACGACCTCGACGAGGTGCGCCTGATCATCGAGTACCCGCTGAGCATCCTGTAACGGCATTCTCCGGGCGGCGACAGATCCCGGGCCGTCCGGAGCTTTTTCTTCAAGGTCAGCTCCCACGCTCCTTTGGCCTTAAGGCGTCGCCAGCGGCGCCTTCTTTTCCGCCAGGAGACCTGACCCCCTGGCCCCGCGCGGGCAAGGAGTCGAAATGCTACGCATGCTGTTGTGTCTGTTCGCTGTGCTGCTCGCCCAACCGGGCACGGCAGGACCGTTGCGGGTCGCCATGGAGGGACAGTTCCCGCCTTTCGAAGAACTCGATGCGCAGGGCAATCTGGTCGGCTTCAACGTCGACATCGCCAATGCCCTGTGTCAGCGCATGCAGCGCGAATGCGAACTGCAGCGCTTCGCCTGGGATGACCTGATCCCGGCACTCGACGCGGGACGCACGGACCTGATCCTGGCGTCCATGTCGATCACCGCGGCGCGCGCCGAACGGGTGGACTTCACCGCCCGCTATGCGCAGACCCCGGCCTTTTTCTTTGCCCGCAAGGGCCATATCAATCAGATGCTGATCACCCCGCGGCGCATCGCCGGCAAGCGCGTCGGCGTGCAGCAGGGCACCACCTACGAGCGCTTTCTCGAGGCCCGCTTCGCCGAGCATGTGCAGCTGCTGCGCTATCCCAGTGCCGCCCAGGCCTACCGGGCGCTCGCCGGCGGCGAGCTGGATCTGGTGCTCGACGACGCCGTTTCCGGTTACTTCGGTTTCCTCCTGACCGAACTGGGCCGCGACTTCGAGCAGGTCGGCGGCCCCGTGGTGGCGCCGCAGTTCTTCGGCCAGGGGCAGGGCATCGCCGTGCGCAAGGGCGACGACGAGCTGCGCGAACAGCTCGATCGGGCGCTGGCCGCGATCCTTGCCGACGGCACCCACAAGCGCATCGAGAAACGCTACTTCAAACAGTTTTCCGTTTACTGAGGCCGGCCCGCCGACTGCGCTCTGGCTCCCAATCACCGTTCCCCAACCAGCGTCACCAACCGTGCCCGTGCGGCACCTGCGGAGAAATCGAAATGATCGGATCGGTTATTCGTTACACCCTCATGCTGGCTCTTCTGTTACCGCTGCCGGCCCTGGCGGCCGGCCCGCTGCTGCTGGTGGGCGGCGGGCTCAAGGACGACAACGCGGTCATCTACCAACGTCTGGTGCAGCTGGCCGGCGGCAGTCAGGCGCGCATCGGCGTGATCACCGCCGCCTCGATTCCACCGAGCCAGGACCCCGACGCCGGCACGGCCAACGCGCGCAACTCCAAGTCCAATGGCGAGTTCTACGCGCAGCTGCTGAAGACCTACGGCGCCCAGGATGCCCAGTGGATCCCCATCGACCTGGACAGCATCGGCAACAACAGCAACCCGCAGGTGATCGCGCAGATCAACGGCATGACCGGCTTCTTCTTCGGCGGCGGCGACCAGGCGCGCCTGACCCAGACGCTGCAGACCGCAACGCGCGCCGACACGCCGGCACTGGCCGCGATTCGCGCCCGGCACGCTGCCGGCGCCGTGCTCGCCGGCAGCAGTGCGGGAACCGCGATCATGGTCGGCGGGCCGATGATCACCGGCGGCGAGAGCTATCCCGCTCTGCGCTACGGCGTCTACACCACCCCGGGCGGTGATGACCTGTCCTACGACATGCAGGGCGGTTTCGGCTTCTTCAGCCACGGCCTGCTCGACACCCATTTCAGCGAGCGCGGCCGTCAGGGGCGCATCGTGCGCCTGGCCGACTACACCAACGTGCCGTTCGCCTACGGCGTCGACGAGGACACCGCGCTGCTGGTGCAGCAGAACCCCAGCCTCGGCCAGGTGGAGATGGAAGTGCTCGGCAGCAACGGCGTGTTCATCTTCGACCTGCGCAACAAGCAGCGTGGCACCGGCAGCAGCTACGCCCTCTACGACGTGCTGGCCAGCTACCTGACCGCCGGCGACCGCTACCGCCCGGCCAATCAGCAATTCGTGATCGCCAGCGGCAAGACCAGCCTGCGTGGGCGCGAGTACTACAGCTCGGCGATGACCGCCACCGGCGACATCTTCAGCAGCCCGAACAACAGCGGTGCCAACGGCCGACGCAACCCGCGCGAGTTCGTCAAGGTCAGCACCGACCTGTTCGACAGCCGCTCGACCAGCACCCTGGGCCGCACTTACGAAAGCAATCCGCGTTTCCGCGTCGACCTGATCAAGAGCACCACCTTCGACAGTCACGGCTATCAGGGGGTTATCAACGGCAAGCGCCTGACCTCCTATCTGCGTCTGCGCGTGGATATGCGCCCCAACTGAGAAAGTGCCTCCCTCGCGCTGCCTGCTCCTGCCCAGGCAGCGCCGCTGTCAGGCCGCGCGCAGTGCTGCGCGCGGCTTCTTTGCGACTCCCGTACGAACCTTTCCCGCCAGACGGTCGCTGCGCAAAGTGCTTGACGAAGCTATATGAAGGTAGTCATATAAGTGGTTAAGATTATGACCGTAATCTAACTGGATCGCCCACTTTTATCCCTTTCCCGGAGACTTCCATGAGCACTGCAAGCAAGCCCGCTACCGCCCTGATCACCGGCGCCTCGTCAGGCATCGGCGCCACCTACGCCGAGCGCCTGGCCCGGCGTGGTCATGACCTCCTGCTGGTGGCGCGCGATGCCCAGCGCCTGCAGGCCCTGGCCGAGCGCCTGGGCGGCGAATATGGCGTCGCCGTCGAGGTGCTGCCGGCCGACCTGACGCAGAAGGCCGACATCCTCAAGGTCGCGCAACGCCTGCGTGAGGATGCCGGTATCGGCTTGCTGGTGAACAACGCGGGCGTGGCGATGAACGGCAAGCTGGCCGACGCCGATCTGGAGCAGGCCGAGGCGATGATCCAGCTCAACGTGGTGGCACTGACCCACCTGGCGGCTGCGGCTGCGGCCAACTTCTCCGCGGCGGGGCGGGGCGGCATCATCAACCTCGGCTCGGTGGTGGCGCTGGCGCCGGAAATGTTCAACGCCGTCTACAGCGCGACCAAGGCCTATGTGCTGAGCCTGACCCAGACCCTGGCTGGCGAACTGCGTGGTTCGGGCGTGCAGCTGCAGGCGGTGATGCCGGGCGTGACCCGCACCGAGATCTGGGAGCGCAGCGGCACCGACGCCTCGGCGCTGCCGCCGTCGATGATCATGGAAGTGGGCGAGATGGTCGACGCGGCGCTGGCCGGCTTCGATCAGGGCGAACTGGTGACCATACCCTCGCTGCCGGATGCCGCCGACTGGAACGCCTTCGTCACCGCCCGCGAGGCATTGTTGCCGAACCTGTCGCGCAACCAGGCGGCGGCGCGTTACAAGTGATCGGGACGGGCGCCGAGGCGTTGGGTGCGCCGTGCGCACCGCGGGTGGCGCTGGTCTTCGAATGGCCAGAAAGCCCGCCTGGGCTCGTGTGGAAAGCTGGTGCGCACAGCCTAGGCGGCCCCGCGACACCCTACGGTCAGGTCGTCGCCGAACGCGTAGGGTGCGCCGCGCGCACCGCGGGTGGCGCTGCTCTTCGAATGGCCACGAAACCCGCCTGGGCTCGTGTGGGAAGCTGGTGCGCACAGCCTAGGCGGCCCCGCGACACCCTACGCTCAGGTCGTCGCCGAACGCGTAGGGTGCGCCGTGCGCACCGAGGGCGGCGCTGATCTTCGAATGGCCAGGAAGCCCGCCTGGGCTCATGGGGAAGGCTGGTGCGCACAGCGCACCCTACGGGGAGTAACGTAGGGTGCGCTGTACGCCCCGCCTGTCTGGCCGTTATCGGCCCTGCGCCTGTTCGATCAACCGGCGGCGGGTGGTCTTGAGCAGGCGGTCGGACAGCTCGGGGTCCTTGACGCTGCGCGACAGCAGCAGGGCGCCGACCATGGCCGAAAGCAGCAGCACGCTCTGCTCGGCGGCGTCATCTCCCGGAAGGTTCTCTTCGATCAATGCCAGGCGGTCGCGGATCAACGCATCGGTGATTTCGCTGGCTTCGCCACGCTGGCCCAGCTCGGCCGACATGGTCGGCAACGGGCAGCCTGCGCCCGGGTTGGCACGGTGCGCGCTGGACAGGTAGCTGGCGATAAAGCGCGTCAGCGGCTCCTCGGCATCCTTGGCTAGGGCCTCGCTGGTGGCGGTGAGCTCCTCTGCGGCGTGGCGCAGGGCGGTCTCCACCAGATCGTCCTTGGACTTGAAGTGGGCGTAGAAGCCGCCGTGGGTCAGGCCCAGGGCCTTCATCAGCGGCTGCAGGCCGGTGGCGCCGATGCCGTCGCGGCGAAAACGCAGCGCGGCCTCGTCGATGATGCGTTGGTGGGTCTTGGCCTTGTGGTCTTCCGAATAGCGCATGCCATGCTCCGGATGATTCAGATGTTGGCTGTCATCTTACACCCACCTCGCGGTTCTGGCGCGTGCCGTTCATGTCGAGGATCAGGCAGGTGGTGTAGCCCTGGCCGGGCTTGAGCAGGGTGTGCACCGCGCAACCCATGCAGGAGTCGAGCAGGGTGGCGATATAGCCACCGTGCACGCTGCCCAGCGGGTTGTAGTGGCGACCGTCCGGCGTGCCCTGGAAGACGAAGCGACCGCGGGACCATTGCAGCGGCACGAAATCCAGCAATTGGCCGAAGGGCGGGCTGGGCAGTTCGCCGCGGCCGATGGCGTCGAAGAAATCCAGCGGCGCCATGCCAGCCACTTCCGCCAGGGCCAGGGTGCCCGGGGCGGCGAGTCGGTCGCGCGCGGCCTGTTCCTCTGCGATCCAGGCGGCCAGGCGGGTATCACGGTTGTGCTCGTTCATCGGAGGCTCCAGTTTTTATGATGGACGACATCTAATGTTTCATATTATGGTCGAAATATAAATGGCCGATACCGGAAACCCACCATGCGCCCGTCCCGCCTGCTGCTTTTGATCCTGATGCTGCTCACCGCGCTGGGGGAAATCTCCACGCAGTTGCTGATTCCCGCCCTCGGCGCCCTGGAGCGGGGGCTGCATGCGGTACCCGGCAGCAGCCTGCTGGCGCTGACGCTGTTCGTCGCCGCCTTCGGCCTCGGCCAACTGTTCTTCGGGCCGTTGTCCGATCGCCTCGGTCGGCGCCCGGTGCTGCTGGCCGGGTTGTCGCTGTACCTGCTGGCGAGCCTGGGCATGCTGCTGGCGGAGAACATCCAGATGCTGATCGCCGCCCGCGTGCTGCAGGGCTTCGGCGCCTGTGCTGCGCTGGTGCTGGCGCGCGCCATCGTGCGTGACGTGTGGCAGGCCGAGGCGGGTCCGGCCCTGGCGCTGACGGTGCTGGGGATGTTCACCGCCATCGTCCTGTCGCCGCTGCTCGGCGGCCTGCTGACCCAATACGGCGGCTGGCGCGCGCCGCTGGTGGCCAGCCTGGTGGTCGGTAGCGTGGCCCTGCTGGCAGTGCTCGGCGGCTATCGCGAGAGCCATGTGCAGCGCGACCCACAGGCCGGGCGGCTGAGTCGCCTGGCGGGCGATTACCGCGATCTGCTGCGCAGCTGCCGGGCTCTGGGGCTGACCATCGCCGCCACCTACGGTGCCATGTTCGTCGTGGTGGCCGGCTCCTCGGCGGTCTATATCGGCCTGCTCGGCCTGACGGCTGCGCAGTACGGCATGACTTTCGCGGCCATCGTTTCCGGCCTGCTCGGCGGCGCCCTGTTCACCCTGCGCAACGTGCAGCGGCTGGGGCCACGGCGGGTGGTGGCCATCGGTGTGGCGCTGGTGCTGACCGGCGCCTTCCTGACCCTGGCGATCTATCTGCTGTTTGGCCTGTCGCTGCTCGGCCTGTCGCTGCCGCAGATGCTGGTCACCCTAGGCGGCGGCATGGTCCTGCCGGCGGCGGTGGCCGGCGCGGTGATCCCCAACCCGCAGCGCGCCGGATTGGCGGCCGGGCTGATGGGCTTTGCGCAGATGGCCGGGGCGACCCTTGGCGGTTTGCTGCTGACCTGGCTGCAGGACGGTTCGGCCTGGCCTATGGTTGCCTTGCATGCCCTGTTCGCCGCGCTGGCGTTTGCCGGCTTCCATCTGCTGCGTGCGCGCCCGATTCCAATCCCCGAAGCGAGGAGAGTCTCTTCATGAGCAGCTACGACGTGGTCATCATTGGTGCCGGCCCCGGCGGCTACAACGCCGCCATCCGCGCCGGTCAACTGGGCCTGAAGGTGGCCTGCGTGGAGGGCCGCGAGACCCTTGGCGGCACCTGCCTGAACGTCGGCTGCATGCCGTCCAAGGCCCTGCTGCATGCCTCCGAACTGTACGAGGCGGCGGCCGGCGGCGAGCTCAGCGCGCTGGGCGTGGAGGTCACACCGTCGCTGAATCTGGCGCAGATGATGAAGCAGAAGGCCGCCAGCGTCGAAGCGCTGACCAAGGGTGTGGAGTTCCTGTTTCGCAAGAACAAGGTGGAGTGGGTCAAGGGCTGGGCGCGCATCGACGGGCCGGGGCGGGTGCAGGTCAAGCTGCACGAGGGCGGCGAGCGCCTGCTGGAGACGCAGAACATCGTCATCGCCAGCGGCTCGGAGCCGACCCCGCTGCCGGGTGTGGAGATCGACAACGTACGCGTTCTCGATTCCACTGGCGCGCTGTCGCTGCCCGAGGTGCCCAGGCATCTGGTGGTGATCGGTGCCGGGGTGATCGGCCTGGAGTTGGGCTCGGTGTGGCGCCGTCTGGGCAGCCAGGTCACCGTGGTGGAATACCTCGAGCGCATCTGTCCCGGTCTGGACGGCGAGACCGCCAAGACCCTGCAGCGCACCCTGGGCAAGCAGGGCATGAGCTTCAAGCTGGGCACCAAGGTCACCGGCGCCAAGACCGGCAAGTCCAGTGTGACCCTGACGCTGGAGCCGGCCGCAGGTGGGGCGAGCGAGACACTGGAGGCTGATTACGTGCTGGTGGCCATCGGTCGGCGTCCCTACACCAAAGGGCTCGGGTTGGAGAGCGTCGGTCTGAGCACCGACAAGCGCGGTATGCTCGGCAACGACAAGCACCAGAGCGGCGTGCCCGACGTGTGGGTGATCGGCGACGTCACCTCCGGGCCGATGCTGGCGCACAAGGCCGAGGACGAGGCGGTGGCCTGCATCGAACGCATCGCCGGGCACGCCGCCGAGGTCAACTACGGGGTGATCCCCGGAGTGATCTACACCCGCCCGGAGGTGGCCAGCGTCGGCAAGGGCGAGGAGGAGCTGAAGGCCGAAGGCCGCGCCTACAAGGTGGGCAAGTTCCCCTTCACGGCCAACAGCCGGGCGAAGATCAACCACGAGACCGATGGCTTCGTGAAGATTCTCGCCGACGCCAATACCGACCAGATTCTCGGCGTGCACATGATCGGCCCGAGCGTCGGCGAGCTGATCGGCGAATACTGCGTGGCCATGGAGTTCTCCGCTTCGGCCGAGGACATCGCGCTGACCTGCCATCCGCACCCGACCCGCTCGGAGGCCGGACGTCAGGCGGCCATGGGTGTGCATGGCTGGACCATGCAGGCCTGAGAGGACCCGTAGGGTGCGCCGTGCGCACCGGCATCTCCAGCGGTGCTTTTGGTATGGCTATGTCCCTGTTAGCTGTTGCTAGGGTTCCAAGGAAGGCTCGTGAGCCTTGCAGGGTGGGCCGGGCGGCGATCCGCTCTAGCCCACGCCAACCACCGCTGGTGGGCTGAAGCCCACCCTACGGGCCTTTGCACCCACTCCCAACACTTAACGCAGACAGAGCCTTTGGTATCGGTGCGCGGTGCACCCCTTGTCAGAGCACGTGGTCGAGATTGACCGGCTCGCCCGGTCTGGCGTGCAGCTTGCTGCGAATGTCGGCGAACACCTTGTCGTATTCATCGTGGCCGCGCATCACCGGGCTGGCATTGGGCGGCAGGCCATGGCGGGCGGCGACGCGGCTGGCCACGCTGGCGAAGTTGAAGGCGACGTCGCGGTGCAGCTCGAACTCCTCGTCGAAATGCCGACCGCTCACCTCGCCGACCAGACGCATGTGCAGCATGGGGCCCTGGACCGGGTCCTGGCGAATCTCGTAGTAGAAGTCGACGGAGAAGGGCGGCGCCAGGCGCAGGCCCTCCGGGCGGTCGAGGTTGTCGCGATGCAGATGGCCTGGGGTGAACATCGTCGGTGCTCCTGCGAGAAAACGGCGGGGCCGCGGCCCCGCCCCTGATCAGCGGTAAATAATGCCCTCGGTGTCCAGACCGATGCGGGTACCGGAGCTGCCTTGCACGATGGCCTCGATGTTCTCCAGCGAGCCGATCACCGCGGTGCTGCCGGTATTGCGCGCGAACTCGCAGGCGGCCTGTACCTTCGGTCCCATGGAGCCGGCGGCGAAGCCGAGCTTGTCCATCTCGTCCGGGTGGGCGGCGGCGATGGATTTCTGCCCGGGCTTGCCCCACTCGACATAGGCGGCATCCACATCGGTGGCGATTACCAGCAGGTCGGCGTTGAGCTGTTCGGCCAGCAGCGCCGAGCACAGGTCCTTGTCGATCACCGCTTCGACGCCGCGCAGCTTCTTGCCGTCGTACATGGTGGGTATACCGCCGCCACCGGCGCAGATCACCACGCTGCCCTTCTCCAGCAGCCACTTGATCGGGCGGATCTCGAAGATGCGCTGCGGCCTGGGGCTGGCCACCACACGGCGGAACTTGTCGCCGTCCGGAGCGATGTTCCAGCCCTTCTCGGCGGCCAGGCGCTCGGCTTCCTCCTTGGCATAGACCGGGCCGATGGGTTTGGTCGGTTTCTTGAACGCCGGGTCGCCGCTGTCCACTTCGACCTGGGTGAGGATGGTGGCGAACGGCACTTCGAACGGCAGCAGGTTGCCCAGCTCCTGTTCGATCATGTAGCCGATCATGCCTTCGGTCTCGGCACCGAGCACGTCCAGTGGGTAGGGGTTGGCCGCGTCATAGGCGTTGCCCTGCAGGGCCAGCAGGCCGACCTGCGGGCCGTTGCCGTGGGCAATCACCAGTTCGTTGCCGGGCGCCACCTTGGCGATCTGCTCGCAGGCGATGCGCACGTTCTCTCGTTGATTTTCCGCGGTCATGGCTTCGCCGCGGCGTAACAGGGCGTTGCCGCCCAGGGCAATGACGAGTCGCATGGTGTTCTCCTTGTCGCTCGGATTGAATCCGGGGGCTGTGGTCTGGGGCTGGCGTCGCCGGCCAGACCCTCTCCCCCCAGCCCCTCTCCCATGAATGGGAGAGGGGAGACAAGCCCATCCCCGGATGACATCCGGGCTACGTGAACCTAGATATCCGCCAGGGTCGAGACGAGGATCGCCTTGATCGTGTGCATGCGGTTTTCCGCCTGCTCGAAGGCGATGTTGTAGGGCGACTCGAACACGTCCTCGGTGACCTCGATACCGTTCTTCAGGTGCGGATACTGTTCGGCGATCTGCTTGCCGACCTTGGTCTCGCTGTTGTGGAAGGCCGGCAGGCAGTGCATGAACTTGGCTCGCGGGTTGCCGGTGGCCTTCATGATGTCCATGTTGACCTGATAGGGCAGCAGCTCCTTGATGCGCTCACCCCAGGCCTCCACCGGCTCGCCCATGGATACCCAGACGTCGGTGTGGACGAAGTCGACGCCCTTGACCGCTTCCTTGGCGTCCTCGGTGAGGGTGATGCGCGCACCGCTTTCCTCGGCGAACTTCTTGCAGGCGGCGACATGCTCGTCGCTCGGCCACAGTGCCTTGGGCGCGGCGATGCGCACGTCCATGCCGAGCTTGGCACCGATCAGCAGCAGCGAGTTGCCCATGTTGTTGCGCGCGTCGCCCAGGTAGGCGTAGCTGATCTCGTGCAGCGGCTTGTCGCTGTGCTCGCGCATGGTCAGCACGTCGGCGAGCATCTGCGTCGGGTGGTATTCGTCGGTCAGGCCGTTGAACACCGGCACGCCGGCGTAGGTGGCCAGTTCCTCGACGATCTCCTGCTTGAAGCCGCGGTATTCGATGGCGTCGTACATGCGTCCGAGCACGCGGGCGGTGTCCTTCATCGATTCCTTGTGGCCGATCTGCGAGGAGCCCGGGTCGATGTAGGTGACGTTGGCGCCCTGGTCATAGGCGGCGACCTCGAAGGCGCAGCGGGTGCGGGTGGAGGTCTTCTCGAAGATCAGCGCGATGTTCTTGCGCTTGAGGTGCTGCTGCTCGGTGCCGGTGTACTTGGCGCGCTTGAGGTCGCGCGAGAGGTCGAGCAGGTAACGCAGCTCACGGGTGCTGTGGTGCATCAGGCTGAGCAGGTTACGGTTGTGCATGTTGAAAGCCATGGTTCTCTCTCCTTGTGGGCAGCTTGAAACGGGCCCGGCGGCGGATCACCGCCGGGGCTGGCTTGTTCAGTAATCGATCGGGTCGCGGATGATCGGGCAGGTCATGCAGTGGCCGCCGCCACGGCCACGGCCCAGTTCGCTGGCGCTGATGGTGATGACTTCCACACCGGCCTTGCGCAGCAGCGTATTGGTGTAGGTGTTGCGGTCGTAACCGACCACCACGCCCGGCTCCAGGCAGACCACGTTGTTGCCGTCGTCCCATTGCTCGCGTTCGGCCTCGTAGGCATCGCCGCCGGTTTCCACCACGCGCAGCTTCGGCAGGTTGAGCGATTCGGCGACCACGTCGAGGAAGGACTTGTCCTCACGGCGCACGTCGATGCCGCCGGGACGGCTCTCGTCCGGGCGCAGGCTGAAGGGCACGATGGAGTTGGCCACTTCGGGGAAGATGGTGACCAGGTCGCGGTCGCAGAAGCTGAACACGGTGTCCAGGTGCATCGCCGCGCGCGATTTGCCCAGCCCGGCCACCACCACCCGCTGCGCCGCGCCCTTGGCGAACAGGGCGCGCGCCACCTGGCCGATGGCCTGGTGCGAGGTGCGCTCGCCCATGCCGATCAGCACGGTGCCGTTGCCGATGGGCATCACGTCGCCGCCTTCCAGCGTCGCTGCGCCATGGTCCTGGTCCGGGTCGCCGTACCAGATTTCGAACTGCTCGCCGGCGAAGTCCGGGTGGAACTTGTAGATGGCCGAGGTGAGCAGGGTCTCCTGACGGCGCGCCGGCCAGTACATCGGGTTGAGGGTGACGCCGCCGTAGATCCAGCAGGTGGTGTCACGGGTGAACTGGGTGTTGGGCAGCGGCGGGAAGATGAAGCTGGATTCACCCAGGTAGGCATTGAACATCTTCGCCGCCTCGGAATCCTTGTGTTTGGCCAGGTCGGCACCGGACACGCCGCCGATCAGGAATTCGGCGATACGTCGTGGCTCCAGGCCCTCGATGAAGGAGCGCACCTCGCCCTGCAGGCCGAGTCCCACGCTGTTGGGGGTGATCTTGCGGTCGAGAATCCACTTCAGCGCTTGCGGGTCGCGCACGGTCTCTTCCAGCAGGTTGTGCATCTCCACCACCTCGATACCGCGCTCGCGCATCTTGGTCATGAAGTCGAAATGGTCGCGCTTGGCCTGGGACACCCAGATCACGTCGTCGAACAGCAGTTCGTCGCAGTTGTTCGGGGTCAGGCGCAGGTGAGCCAGGCCTGGCGAACAGACCATCACCTTGTGCAGTTTGCCGGCTTCGGAATGAACGCCTAGGGCTTTCTTGGACATGTCGAACTCCTTCTCGCTAGAGAGTCAGGAAACCGTCATACAGCCCGTAGGCGGCAATGGCGGCACCTATCAGCACGGCGAGGAAAATGAGCTTTTCGACGCCGGTGAAGATGGGCTGGCCCAGCTCGCGCTTGGCCTTGGCGAACAGGATCGCGCCGGGGGCGTAGAGCAGAGCGGACAGCAGCAGGTACTGGATGCCAGCGGCGTAAACCAGCCAGATGGCATAGAGGGTGGAAACCAGGGCGATCAGCAGATCCTTGCTGCGTTCGCTGGCGGCGCTCTCATAGGTCTCGCCGCGCACCGCCAGCAGCAGCGCATAGGCGCTGGACCAGAAGTAGGGCACCAGGATCATCGAGGTGGCCAGGTACAGCAGGCTCAGGTAGGTGGAGGCGTTGAACAGGGTGATGATCAGAAACAGCTGGATCAGCCCGTTGGACAGCCACAGTGCATTGGCCGGCACCTGATTGGCGTTCTCCTTGCGCAGGAACTCCGGCATGGTGTGGTCGCGGGCGCTGGCGAAGAGGATCTCGGCGCACAGCAGGGTCCAGGACAGCAGGGCCCCGGCCAGCGAGACGATCAGGCCGATGGCGATCAGTTGCGCGCCCCAGGGGCCGACCACCTGTTCCAGCACCCCGGCCATCGACGGGTTCTTCAGCCCGGCCAGCTCGGCCTGGGCCATGATGCCCTGGCTCAGCACGTTGACCAGCACCAGCAGCAGGAGCACGCCGACGAAACCGATCACCGTGGCCTTGCCGACGTCGCTGCGTTTCTCGGCGCGGGCAGAGAAGATGCTCGCACCCTCAATGCCGATGAACACCCAGACGGTGACCAGCATCATATTGCGCACCTGATCCATCACGCTGCCCAGCTCGGGGTTGCCGCGGCCCCAGAAGTCCGAGGTGAACACGTCCAGCTTGAAGGCGATGGCGGCGATCACGATGAACAGTGCCAGCGGCAGCATCTTCGCCACCGTGGTCACCGTGTTGATAAAGGCCGCCTCCTTGATTCCGCGCAGCACCAGAAAGTGCAGCAGCCAGAGCAGCACCGAGGCGCAGATCACCGCCGGCAGGGTGTTGCCCTCGCCGAACACGGGGAAGAAGTAACCCAGGGTGGAGAACAGCAGCACCATGTAGCTGACGTTGCCGATCCAGGCGCTGATCCAGTAGCCCCAGGCCGAGGAGAAACCCATGTAGTCGCCGAAGCCGGCCTTGGCGTAGGCGTAGACCCCGCCGTCGAGTTCGGGCTTGCGGTTGGCCAGGGTCTGGAACACGAAGGCCAGGGTCAGCATGCCCACCCCGGTGATCAACCAGCCGATCAGCGTGGCGCCGGCGCTGGCGCTGGCGGCGATGTTCTGCGGCAGGGAGAAGATACCGCCGCCGACCATGGAGCCGACGACCAGGGCGACCAGTGCAGCCAGGCGCAGTTTTTGTGACGAGTCGGACATCTCAATTACCTCCATGTCGGGAAGTGACGATGGTATTGAGCGCGTTTGGAGCGGCAGCAGTCATGACCTACATCAATAGGCTGCTAATTGTTGCGCAAACGCACATTCCTACTGGCAATTTGCAATCAATCAGGCGCACCCGAGAAGCCAGGGAGCGGCTCTATGCCGGGCCTTTCAGAAGCACCGGAGTGTTGAAACGCTAGTCAGCGTTCCGCTGCTCTGCAAGGAAAGCGAAGCGAAAATTTCGAAGGGCGGGGGAGGAGGGCCAAGCGGGGCGGTTGACCCCGCTCGGAGCGTCTGCCGGGTAGGCTGACGCAGGCCATGAGGCCGGGAGATGGAAACACGGCGCCGGGCGGGTAGCCCCTGCAGGCAGTCGCGCCGTGTGGGTGCAGCATGCCGTGGAAAGCTTTCAGCCAGCTTTCCACGGCGTTTCCGACCTGTGACGGTCGAAAGTCTCAGCCGATGGTCATCAGACTGGCGTTACCGCCGGCGGCTGCGGTGTTGACGCTCAGGGCGTGTTCGATCAGCAGGCGCTCCAGCGGGATGTCGGTTTCGCCCTTGTTCAGCCCGTGCACGCCGACGATGGCGCCCTTGCGCTGCGCCGCCTGCTCGCTGACCGCGCGCAGCTGGTCGGAATCGCCGTGGTGCAGGATGGCGTCCAGCTCCACGTCGATGCTGTTCCAGTCGGCCACCAGCTGGATGTGCTTCTGCACCTCTTTCGGCAGTTCGGCATGCAGTGCGCGCTGGCTCTCCAGCCAGATCGCCTTGCTGCCCACCGCCAGGGTGGCGGCCAGTTGGGCCAGCAGGTCGCTGCGCTCGTCGGCCAGGTTGAGCACGCGCTCGCGCGGCAGCAGGCTGTAGCTGTTGCGCTCGCCGGTCGGGCCGGTCAGGGTGTGGCTGCTGTAGCTCTGCGACAGCGTGCGGTACTGCTCGAACAGCGCGGCGATGCCTGGCTCCTGCTTGCTCGCCCAGTCGGCGAAGGCACTGCGCACCTTGTCCAGCTCGCTCGGCACCGGCAGGGCTTGCACCTCGGCCTGTTGCAGGTACTGGGCGACGGCTTCCTGCGGGCGGGTCGACAGCAGACGGTAGAGGTACAGCGGGCCACCGGCTTTCGGGCCGGTGCCGGACAGACCTTCACCACCAAACGGCTGCACGCCGACCACGGCGCCGACCATGTTGCGGTTGACGTACAGGTTGCCGACCTTGGCGGTGCCGACCACCTGGGCGATGGTTTCGTCGATGCGGGTGTGCACGCCGAGGGTCAGGCCGTAGCCGCTGTCGTTGATCTGCTGCAGCAGCTTGCCCAGATCGGCACGGGCGTAGCGCACCACGTGCAGTACCGGACCGAAGATCTCGCGCTTCATCTCGTCGAAGCTGTCCAGCTCGATCAAGGTCGGCACGACGAAGGTACCGCGTTTGATCTCCTCGCCGTTGACGCGCGCCAGTTGGGTGATCTTGCGGCCTTTTTCGCGCAGCTTGGCGATGTGGGTTTCGATGCCGGCCTTGGCCTCGGCGTCGATCACCGGGCCGATGTCGGTGTTCAGGCGCTCCGGGTTGCCGAGGCTGTATTCGGCCATGGCGCCCTTGAGCATGGTCAGCACGCGATCGGCCACGTCGTCCTGCACGCACAGCACGCGCAGGGCCGAGCAGCGCTGGCCGGCGCTGTCGAAGGCAGAGGCGACCACGTCCATCACCACCTGCTCGGTCAGCGCCGAGGAGTCGACGATCATGGCGTTGAGTCCGCCGGTCTCGGCGATCAGCGGGATGGTGCGGCCCTGAGCATCCAGACGACCGGCGATGTTGCGCGCCAGGATGCCGGCCACTTCGGTGGAGCCGGTGAACATCACCCCGCGCACGCGCTCGTCACCCACCAGGCGCGCGCCGACGGTTTCGCCACGGCCCGGCAGCAGCTGCACGGCGCCGGCCGGCACGCCGGCCTCGCGCAGGATGCGCACGGCCTGGGCGGCGATCAGCGGGGTCTGCTCGGCCGGCTTGGCCAGCACGGTGTTGCCGGCGGCCAGCGCGGCGCAGACCTGGCCGGTGAAGATCGCCAGTGGGAAGTTCCACGGGCTGATGCACACCACCGGGCCCAGCGGGCGGTGGCTGTCGTTGCCGAAGCTGCGAGCCTGGATCGCGTAATAGCGCAGGAAGTCCACCGCCTCGCGCACTTCGGCGATGGCGTTGGCGAAGGTCTTGCCGGACTCGCGCACCAAGAGGCCCATCAGCTGCTGCAGCTCGGCTTCCATCAGGTCGGCGGCGCGCTCCAGTACGGCGGCGCGCTCGGCCGGTAGGGTGGACTGCCAGATCTGCCCGCTGGCCAGGGCGCAGAGCAGGGCGCTGTCGACATCGGCAACGCTGGCTTCGCGCACGTGGCCGACCAGGTCGCGATGGTCGGCCGGGTTGCGCACCGGCTCCGGCTCGCCCGGGTTGGCGCCATCGCAACCGAGCATCGGCTCGGCCAGGTAGCTGTGGTTGACGGTGGACAGCAGCGCCGAGGACAGCGAGCCGAGGCGGTGTTCGTTGGCCAGATCCAGGCCCGAAGAATTGACTCGATCCTTGCCGTACAGGTCGCGCGGCAGCGCGATGCGCGGGTGCGGCAGACCGACGGCGCCTTCCTGCGCGGCCATCTGCTCGACCTGCTGCACCGGGTCGAGGACCAGATCCTTGAGCGAGATGCTGTGGTCGGCGATGCGGTTGACGAAGCTGGTGTTGGCGCCGTTTTCCAGCAGGCGGCGTACCAGGTAGGCCAGCAGGGTTTCGTGGCTGCCCACCGGCGCGTAGATGCGGCACGGACGGTTCAGCTTGCCGTCGGCGACCTTGCCCACCACCTGCTCGTACAGCGGCTCGCCCATGCCGTGCAGGCACTGGAACTCGTACTGGCCCGGGTAGTAGTTCTGCCCGGCCAGGTGGTAGATGGCCGACAGCGAATGGGCGTTGTGGGTGGCGAACTGCGGGTAGATGGCTTCCGGCGCGGCCAGGAGCTTGCGTGCGCAGGCGATGTAGGACACGTCGGTGTACGGCTTGCGGGTGTACACCGGGTAGCCTTCCAGGCCGTTCACCTGAGCCAGCTTGATCTCGCTGTCCCAGTAGGCGCCCTTGACCAGGCGGATCATCAGGCGATGACGGCTGCGCTTGGCCAGGTCGATGACGTAGTCGATCACGTACGGGCAGCGCTTCTGGTAGGCCTGGATGACGAAACCGATGCCGTTCCAGCCGGCCAGGGAGGGCTCGAAGCACAGGCGCTCGAGCAGATCCAGCGACAGCTCCAGGCGGTCGGCTTCCTCGGCGTCGACGTTGATGCCGATGTCGTACTGCTTGGCCAGCTGGGTCAGGCCCAGCAGGGTCGGGTACAGCTCGTCCATCACTCGCTCGTACTGGGCGCGGCTGTAGCGCGGGTGCAGGGCGGAGAGCTTGATCGAGATGCCCGGGCCTTCGTAGATGCCACGACCGTGCGAGGCCTTGCCGATGGCGTGGATGGCCTGCTCGTAGGAGGCCAGGTAGCGCTTGGCATCTTCCTCGGTCAGCGCGGCTTCACCGAGCATGTCATAGGAGTAGCGGAAGCCCTTGGCTTCCAGGTTGGCGGCATTGGCCAGGGCTTCGGCGATGGTCTCGCCGGTGACGAACTGCTCGCCCATCAGGCGCATGGCCATGTCCACGCCCTTGCGGATCACCGGCTCGCCGCTCTTGCCGATGATGCGGTTGAGCGCCGAGGTCATGCCGGCCTCGTTGTGGGTGGACACCAGCTTGCCGGTGATCAGCAGGCCCCAGCTCGCCGCGTTGACGAACATCGACGGGCTCTGGCCGAGGTGCTGGCTCCAGTTGCCGTTGGCGATCTTGTCGCGGATCAGCGCGTCGCGGGTGGCCTTGTCGGGGATGCGCAGCAGGGCTTCGGCCAGGCACATCAGCGCCACGCCTTCCTGCGACGACAGCGAGAACTCCTGCAGCAGGCCCTGCACCAGGCCCTGACGGCCGCTGGCGTTCTTCTGGTTGCGCAGCTTCTCGGCGATGCCCAGGGCCAGCTTCTGCGAGGCCTCGGCCTGCTGCGGGTTCAGGCGCGCCTGCTCCAGCAGCATCGGCACCACTTCGGTTTCCGGGCGACGGTAGGCGCTGGTGATGGCGGCGCGCAGTACCGACTGCGGGAGGATGCTCTCGGCGAAGTCGAGGAACACCTGCAGACCCTGCTCGGTCAGCGACTCCAGGGCTTCCTCACCGGCGGCAGCGGCCAGGCCGGCATGCTCGGCGGGCGTCAGGCCGCTCTCGACCTGCTCCAGATAATTGAAGATCGCCTGCTTGATCATCCAGTGCGGCGTACGGTCGATCTGCGCAGCGGCCTTCTTCAGGCGCTCGCGGGTGGCATCGTCGAGTTTTACGCCGAGGGTGGTGGTAGCCATGGGGAGTCCTACTTACTTGTTAGTTATGCACGGTAAAACTGCCTGAAGCAGTTTCTGACGTCGCCTGCGACGGCCCGAAGCGTTGTCGCCTGGCGGGCGGGCAACGAAAAGCTGCGGGAGATTAAACCTGCTTTGCTCTTGGGTGCAACCAGGTGCAACCTAATTGCAGCGACGGCCCGACGGACGTAAGGTCAATTCTCGGGAGCCGCCGCTGCAACAAGGCTGCAAGCAGATGTGCGAGGCGTGCAGCAGCTTGGTGCAACCAGGGGTGCTACCGGCGTGGCGCTCAGTGCGACTGCTGCCGGGCTAACGTCAGGATAGACCGCGGCAGAGAGAAGGCTGCCGGTCGCCCCGTCATGCGATTTCGCGAATGATGCCGATGAGAGCCTGCAGCGGCGCCGGGGCATGGCGCATGGTCTCGGCACAGCAGGAAGCGGACGGCAAGATCGGGCGGCCGTATGGCGGAAACCCGCAAGGCATGCTGGCCTGACATGCACTTCGTCGAGGGTTTGACCGATGGCGATATGCCGCGGTTTGAATCCGAAGCGTGCGGTAGTGGCAGCGACCAGGAGAGTCGCCGCGCCATGGCGTCGAGCGCCGGCTTCTTTGGCAGTTACAGCGTCGACGAGCAGGAGCGTTTTGCTGGTAACCGGTTGGAGGGCGCCACCTTTCCCAACTGGGTTGGTGGTGTGCGCACGACACAGGAGCTGCAGTTGAGGGTCGAGGGCGAGCGGATGTACGAGACCTTCACGCACCCGGATGGTAAGTTCATGCGGGCCAGGTAAATCCAGGGTGTATGGTGCTTGAGGTGGTCAGTAGCGGCAGTCTTCGCCGATGCGCTGGTAGATCAGCGTGTGCTGCTCGCCCTTGGAGTCCAGGTAGACCATGCGGGCTTCACCTGCTTCGCAGCCTTGCGGCAGGGTCTGGCTGATGACCTTGGCGATGTCCAGGTGCATGCCGTAGTGGTAGTGCTCGGGCGTTTCGGCGTGCGCCAGGGTAGTCGCGCAGGCGAGCGCCAGGAGGTAGGCGACAGGTTTCATGATGGCCTCGATACGGGAAAAAAGGGCCGGACTGGCGGCCCGAGAGACGCCGGCCAGGAGCACGTCCGGCGCCAGGTAAGCCTGGGTTTAGCCGTGCTGACCGGAGCCCTGCGAGCTTGCGGTTTGCGCTTGCTGGGTAGCTTCGGCGTGCGGCTGTTGCTGGTGGGCCTGCTGATGGGCGACGAAAGCGGCCGATTCTTCGGCGAAGCAGGCCTGGGCCGCCAGCAGGGCGGAGAGGGACAGGGCGGCGGCAGTGGCGAGTTTTTTCATGGAGCGATCCTCCTGGGATTCTTCGTGGGTTCGAAGTCATCCTAGGGAGACATCGGGGCGCGAAAAAGCGCTATACGGGTGAATCACTCTTACCTTTCGCGCAACAATCCGTCGGGTGTCGCCCAATATCGCTCATCGTCCAGCACCGCTTCGTCCCCCCGTAACAGTGGCGGCAGTTCGGCCTTGAGAAACTCCACCCAGGTGCGCGTCTTGGCATCGAGAAAGCGCCGCGACGGATACATCGCATAGATGTTCAGCGCACGCAGGCGGTGCTGCGGCAGGATGCGCAGCAGGCGTCCTTCACGCAGCGGCTGGCTGGCGACGAACGAGGGCAGCAGGCAGAAGCCCATGCCTGCCTGCGCCGCCTTGACCAGCGCTTCGGCGACATTGACCTGAAAGCACTCGGCCGGCAGGGCGTCGAGCTGTTCGTCACCGAAATCCCACTGACCGCGGTACAGCGGGTCGGTCAGGCGCAGGTAGCGATGCTGCTGCAGGTCGCTGGGCCGTTGCGGAACGCCATGTCCGGCCAGATAGCTGGGAGCGGCGCAAAGCACGCTGTACACCGGGCCGAGACGCTGTGCGACGAGTTGCGAATCCGGCAGGTCGCGGGCGAAGGCGATGGTCACGTCATGGCCATCTTCGAGCAGATCCGGCGTGCGCTGCGCCAGGGTGAGTTCCACCACCACCTGTGGATAACGCTCGGCGTAGCGGGCGATCAGCGGGGTGATGTGCTGCAGGCCGAGGCCGGTCATGGTGTGCACGCGCAGGCGTCCACTGGGCGTGCGGTGAGCACCGCGCGCCTCGGCATCGGCTTCCTCGACCTGGCCGAGAATCTGCCGGCAGCGCTCCAGATAGCGCTCGCCGGTTTCGGTCAGGGCCAGGCGCCGCGTGGTGCGCTGCAGCAGGCGTGCCTCGAGATGTTGCTCCAGATCGGCAATCAGCCGTGACACCTGTGCGGTAGACAGATCCAGCGCCTGGGCTGCGGCGGTGAAGCTGCCGCGCTCGACCACCTGAACGAACACGCGCATGCCATGCAGGGTATCCATTGTTGCTCCTGGCGTAAGGGCACCTCTAACAACTACCTGCGTTGCCATCGCGGCGTTAAAAACAGGCTCAAAATGCTCATTTACAACTCGTAAACTGCGCTTTTTCGCCTGTTTTTGCCTTGCGCTGGCTGCCTCGCTTACGTTGCTAGAGGCGCCCGTAATGGGCCAGACGCATTATGCTCGACTGAGAACATTACAGCGCACCCAGAATCAGCTGCGCCGCCACCGCGAACATCATCGCCGCCACGCCCAGATCGATCAGCCGCCAGGTCACCGGCCTGGCCAGCCAGGGCGCTAGCCATGCCGCGCCGAGCGCCAGGGCGCTGAACCAGAGAAAGGAAGCGCTGGCGGCGCCGGCGGCATAGGCGCCGGGTTCGGCTTGCTGGGCGCCCAGCGAGCCGATCAGCAGCACGGTATCCAGGTAGACGTGCGGGTTGAGCAGGGTCACTGCCAGCGCTGCGAGCATCACTGCGCGCAAGGAGCGCGGTTCGCTGCCGGCCGCCTGCAGCGATTGCGGGCGCGCAGCGCGCAGCAGCGCCTGGCTGCCATACCAGAGCAGAAACGCAGCGCCGCCCCAGCGGGCGATGGCCAGCAGTGTCGGGCTCTGCGTCAGCAGGGTAGCCAGGCCGAACACGCCGGCCGCCACCAGCACGGCGTCGCAGAGAATGCACAGCGCCGCTACCGGGATGTGATGTTCGCGGCGCAGGCTCTGCGCCAGGACGAAGGCGTTCTGCGCGCCGATGGCCATGATCAGGCCGATGGCGACCAGCAGGCCGTTGCTGTAGCTCTGCCACATCACACGGGCTCCGGCAAGGCGGCGGCCGACAGGGCGCGCAGGGTGGAGAGCGCTCGTTCGGCGCGCTCGATGGGCACGAAGATATGGTCGTGGTGGAAGCCGGCAACCACGTTGCAACTCACCCCAGCCTGCGCGAGGGCGGCGGAGAAGGAGGCGGTCAGGCCCACGGCCGCCAGCGACGAATGCACCTGCAGGGTGATCCACGCGGCGACGTAGTCGTAGCGCAAGCCATGGGCGTCGGCGACCTCGCGCGGCAGCACCAGGCTCAGGCCCTCGGCTTCGCGCAGGCTGGCGATGGGGTGCAGGGCGCTGCAGTCAAGGTCTGCGGCGACGCAGCAGAACACGTACTGCCCGGGGTTGAGCTGCGGCGTCATGCTTTGCAGCAAGCGTGAGAGATCGGTTTCGCCGGCCATCTTGAGCTCCAGAGGTGAGGTGGATGCTGGCGAGTCTGCGGCGCACGGGTGTATAAGAGAAACAAATAATGCTGATCGCTCATTAGGAAAATCGATTGTTCGATTACAAATTGCTAGCCGCCCTGGCGGCAGTGGTGGAGCAGGCCGGTTTCGAGCGTGCGGCGCAGGTGCTGGGCCTGTCGCAGTCGGCGGTGTCGCAGCGCATCAAGCTGCTCGAAGCGCGGGTCGGCCAGCCGGTGCTGGTGCGCGCGACGCCGCCGGCGCCCACCGAAATCGGTCGGCGTCTGCTCAACCATGTGCAGCAGGTGCGCCTGCTCGAACGCGATCTGCAGGGACAGGTGCCGGGGCTGGATGAACAGGCGCTGCCCGAGCGTCTGCGCATCGCCATCAACGCCGACAGCCTGGCCACCTGGTGGGCGCTGGCGACGGCGGAGTTCTGCGCGACCCGGCAGGTGCTGATGGCGCTGGTGGTGGAGGACCAGGAGGTCGGCCTCAAGCGCATGCGCGCCGGCGAGGTGGCTGGCTGCGTGTGCGCCGCCGAGCGCCCGGTAGCCGGCGCGCGCAGCGTCGCCCTGGGGGCGATGCGCTACCGCGCACTGGCCAGCCCAAGCTTCGTCGCCCGACATTTTGCTGCCGGGGTCACGGCCGAGGCGCTGGCGCGGGCGCCGGCCATCGTCTTCGGCCCGGACGATCAGTTGCAGCATCGCTACCTGGCCGGCCTGGGGGTGACCGGTGGCTTCGCCTATCACCTGTGTCCTTCCTCCGAAGGCTTCGTGCGCCTGACCGAAGGCGGCCTGGGCTGGGGCCTGGTGCCGGAACTGCAGGTGCGTGACGCACTGGCCAGCGGCAGGTTGGTGGAGCTGGTGCCCGAGCGCTTTATCGACGTGCCTTTGTACTGGCATCACTGGCGCAATGGCGGTGAACTGCTGGCCGGGCTTACCGAGCACCTGCGCCGCGCAGCCGGCGGCGCGCTGGTGCAGGCGCCGTAGGGTGCGCCGTGCGCACCAACTGCAGGGTGATGTGACGCAAGAAACTGGCTTGGATTGATTACAGGCGCTGGATGAAGAGGGGTGTCCCGCGATGGGCTGGTGCGCACGGCGCACCCTACGAGTTCATGCACCCGGGCGGCTGAGGCTTGCCGGGTCGTCGTTCTGGCCGCCGCCGACAGCGCGCAGCCGGGGTGGCGCTGCTAAAGTGCGGCAATTACAAGAATCCATGCAGGGGATGGCGGATGAAGATTCTGGTCACCGGCGCGAGCGGTTTCATCGGTGGGCGTTTCGCCCGTTTCGCCCTCGAGCAAGGCCTGGCGGTGCGGGTCAACGGGCGACGTGCCGAGGGTGTGCAGCACCTGATCAAACGCGGCGCCGAGTTCGTCCAGGGCGATCTGGCCGATCCCGAACTGGTCCAGGCCCTGTGCCAGGATGTCGAGATGGTGGTGCACTGCGCTGGCGCGGTGGGTGTCTGGGGCGACTACGCGCATTTCCATCAGGGCAACGTGACGGTGACCGAGAACGTCATCGACGCCTGTCTGAAGCAGAAGGTGCGGCGCCTGGTGCACCTGTCGTCACCGTCGATCTACTTCGACGGCCGTTCCCACGTCGATATCCGCGAAGGGCAGGTGCCCAAACGCTTCTCCAATCATTACGGCAAGACCAAGTACCTGGCCGAGCAGCAGGTGTTCGCCGCGCAGGAGTTCGGCCTGGAGGTCATCGCCCTGCGCCCGCGCTTCGTCACCGGCGCCGGCGATACCAGCATCTTCCCGCGGCTGATCGCCATGCAGCGCAAGGGGCGCCTGGCGATCATCGGCAACGGTCTGAACAAGGTCGACTTCACCAGCGTGCACAACCTCAACGATGCGCTGTTCAGCGCGTTGCTGGCCGCCGGCCCGGCGCTGGGGCAGGTGTACAACATCAGCAACGGCGCTCCGGTGCCGCTGTGGGATGTGGTCAACTACGTGCTGCGGCGGCTGCAGTTGCCGCCGGTGACTCGCCATGTGCCGTATCCGCTGGCCTACGCGGCGGCCTGTGTCAACGAAGGCGTATGCCGGCTGCTGCCCGGGCGCCCGGAACCGAGCCTGCTGCGCCTGAGCGTGGCGGTGATGGCCAAGGATTTCTCGCTGAACATCGACCGCGCCCGCGAATTTCTCGACTACGAGCCCAGGGCCAGCCTGTGGGACGCACTGGATGAGTTCTGCACCTGGTGGCAGGCGCAGATGGGGGCTCAGGCGTAGATGCGCTGACCGCGATAGATGCGCACCGAGCCGGTCTGCGGGGCTACCGGCAGTTCCACCGCGGCCAGCGGGGTGGCGGTCAGGCGTTGTGGCTGGTCGGACAGTTCCGCCAGGCGCCGGCCGACGCGGCGGGTTTCCTCGTCATTGGACTTGAGGCTGCCATCGAGCATGGCGCTGACGGCGTCGGGCTGGCTCAGGCGGATATCCACCGCCAGTTCCTCGCGCAGGCGACGGCGCAGCGTTTTCATGCAATCCAGGACTTCTTTGTTCAGTTCCATTGCCACTTCCCCCCTGTTGGTTGAAGAGTCACGGGTTCGGGCGTCCTCGCCCTCCGTAACCGAGCCAGCCTGTTCCCGGGCTGGTACACCTGTCGGTGCGATGCAGAACTTTCAGGCCGCCTGCTGGCTTGTGGGCGACGCGCGATGAGCTGTCCACGACAGGGTAAAAAGCAAAGTGCGTACCAGTTCAAATTTCGCGGAACTGGCGGGCTGCAGG
Organism: Pseudomonas hydrolytica; assembly: GCF_021495345.1. NCBI lineage: Bacteria > Pseudomonadati > Pseudomonadota > Gammaproteobacteria > Pseudomonadales > Pseudomonadaceae > Ectopseudomonas > Ectopseudomonas hydrolytica. Next base: position 4,154,383 of record NZ_CP099397.1, on the reverse strand, counting down.
CGGGTCGATGGCCCTGTCGCGCCCTTCGTCGGTGCGCGGCGCACCTGCTTGGCGCGGCGCTGATCGGCTGATGGCGAATCGGTATACTGCGCGGCACCTTCGCTTATTCCGTTTCAACCATAGGTTCAACCATGCGCAATGATGCCAACGACGAGCTCGACAACCTGCCCAGCCTGACCCCCGAGCGCCGCGAGGATTTCGCCGAGCCGCGTGACGAGCCGGCGCCGCGCAGCTCCAGAGCCGCCAGTGGCAAGGCACCGGCCGCCCGAGCGCCGAGCACCGGGCCGCTGTGGGCGCTGGTGGGTGCGCTTGCCATCGCGCTGGGCGGCCTGGGTTGGTGGAGCCTGCAGCAGATCGGCCTGATGGAGCAGCGCCTGGTGGCAACCCAGGAAAGCTTCGCGCGCATCAGCGAAGAGGCGGCCGGACGTATTCAGGATATTTCCGGCAAGGTGGTGGCCACCGAGTCCAGCGTCACCAGCGGCAGCGAGGCGCTCAAGCTGCAGGTCAAGCAACTGGAGACGCGCCTGGCCGAGCTGGGCAAGCAGCTGCAGCAGAGCAGCACGGCGCAGGCCGCGCTGGACAAGCGTGTCGAGCAGCTGGGCACCGAACTCAAGAACGGTCTGGGCGCCAGCGCCGACTTCGACAAGCGTCTGCAGGCGCTGGCCAGCGAGCAGGCCGCACTGAAATCCGCGCAGGCGGATGCCAAGGCGACCCAGGCCGAGCTGGGCAAGCTCGATGGGCGGATCAAGACCCTCAGCGGCGATATCGAAACGTTGAAGAAGCAGGGCAACCCGAGCCAGGCCATCCGCAATCTGGAGCAGGATCTGCTGGTGCTGCGCAGCGAGCTGGACAACCGCCCGGCGGCCAGCGCCGGCCCCAACACCGCCGAGTTCGATGCCTTCCGCGCGCAGATGACGCGCAACATCAACACCCTGCAGAGCCAGGTGGTGAATCTGCAGCAGCAGATCAACCAGCGCTGAGGCACCGCGTTAAATGCACAAGACCCGCAATGCGGGTCTTGTGCGTTCTGGCCTGGGCGTAGGGGCGCTGTGCGCACCAGCTGTCGCAACGAGCAACTTGTGCGTTCAGGCCTGGGTGTAGGGTGCGCCGTGCGCACCAACCTCGCGACGAGCAGTCTCGGTGCGCGCAGCGCACCCTACGTAAGGCGCGTTACAGGCGCGGATAGTCGATGTAGCCGACCGGGCCCGAGCCGTAGAAGGTTTCCGGGTGCGGCTCGTTCAGCGGCGCGTCCTGCTGCAGGCGCTCCGGCAGGTCCGGGTTGGCGATGAAGGGGATGCCGAAGGCCACGGCATCGGCATTGCCTTGCGCCAGCCAGGCGTTGGCCTGCTCCTTGGTGAAGCGCTCGTTGGCGATGAACACGCCGCCGAATTCCTTCTTCAGTTGCGGCGTCAGGCTGTCGTCGTCTTCCTTCTCGCGGGCGCAGATGAAGGCGATGCCGCGCTTGCCCAGCTCGCGAGCGACATAGGCGAAGGTTTCGGCGCGGTTGGCGTCGCCCATGTCATGGGCATCGGCACGTGGCGCCAGGTGCACGCCGACGCGACCGGCGCCCCAGACGTCGATGGCGGCATCGGTGACTTCCAGCAGCAGGCGCGCACGGTTCTCCAGGCTGCCGCCATAGCGGTCGGTGCGCTGGTTGGTGCTGCTCTGCAGGAATTGGTCGAGCAGGTAGCCGTTGGCGCCGTGGATTTCCACGCCGTCGAAACCGGCGGCCTTGGCGTTTTCCGCACCCTGGCGGTAGGCCTCGACGATGTCGGCGATTTCCTCGGTTTCCAGCGCGCGCGGGGTGACGAATTCCTTGATCGGACGCACCAGGCTGACGTGGCCGGCCGGCTTGATCGCGCTCGGTGCCACCGGCAGCTCGCCGTTCAGGTAGATGGGGTCGGAGATGCGCCCGACGTGCCACAGTTGCAGGACGATCTTGCCGCCGTTGGCGTGTACCGCCTGGGTGATGTTGCTCCAGCCGCGGATCTGCGCATCCGACCAGATGCCGGGGGTGTTCGGATAGCCCACGCCCATCGGCGTGACGGCGGTGGCCTCGCTGATGATCAGGCCGGCCGAGGCGCGCTGCACGTAGTACTCGGCCATCAGGGCGTTGGGCACGCGGCCTTCGTCGGCGCGGCAGCGGGTCAGTGGCGCCATGATGATGCGGTTGTTCAGGTGCAGATCGCCGATCTGAATGGGGTCGAACAGGTTGGGCATGGTGAAACCTCCGGTTGGAGCTGCGGGTTCAGAGTTGCTGGCCGAGATGCGCGACGAAGGCCTGGATCAGCTCCTCGTTGCGCTTGAAGAAGTGCCACTGGCCGACCTTGCGGCTGGTCACCAGACCGGCGCGCTGCAGGGTGGTCAGATGGGCGGAAACGGTGGATTGCGACAGCCCGGTGCGCAGGAAGATCTTGCCGGCACACACGCCGATCTCCAGCGGATGATCCTGTTCGGCGAAGTGGCGCTCGGGCTCCTTGAGCCAGTCGAGGATGTCGCGGCGCACTGGGTGGGCGAGGGCCTTGATGATGGCGTCGATGTCCATGGCGGTGTCGGTGTGTATCGTCATGGGGCGAACCTTATATCGGCTGCAGACGATATACAGATCGATTGCCGCGATAGTCCTTATCACTGGCTTCGATTGTGCGGGCCGTGGCGGTAAGCTCGGGGCATGAACTACCTCGCTCACCTGCACCTGGGCGGCGACGCCCCGCCGCAGCTGCTCGGCAGCCTCTATGGCGATTTCGTCAAGGGGCCTTTGGCCGGGCGCTGGCCGGCGGAGATCGAAGCGGCCATCCGCCTGCACCGGCGCATCGATGCCTTTACCGACAGCCACCCGCTGCAGGCGCGCGCCCGTGCCCGCTTTCCCGCCGCGCGGCGGCGCATGGCCGGCATGCTGCTGGATCTGTTCTTCGACCATTGCCTGGCGCGCGATTGGGCCGAGTACGCCGCGCAGCCGCTGGATCACTTCACCCGCGAGGTGTACCGGGTGCTGGCCGCCGAGGCCGAGCTGCCGGGACGCCTGGCGCTGATGGCGCCGCGCATGGCCGCGCAGGACTGGCTGGGCAGCTATCGCGAGTTCGCGGTACTGGAGCAGGTGATCGCCGGCATGCAGCGACGGCTGTCGCGGCCGCAGTTGCTCGACGGCAGCCTGGCCGAACTCGAGCGTCTATACGAGCCGCTGAGCGAGGATTTTCGCGCCTTCTACCCCGAACTGATGGCCTTCGCCCGCGGCGAGCGGGCGTAGAACGGTTGGTGCGCACGGCCTGGGCGGCCCCGCGACACCCTGCGCTCCGTAGGGTGCGCCGTGCGCACCGCGGTCACCCGCTCGGCTGCAGGCGCAAACGACGAATCACCCACTTCTCCAGCTCGGCGATGCAGAACACCGCCAGCCCGGCCAGCACCACGCGCGCCCACTGCGCCGCATCCAGCGCGGTGGAATTGAACAGCCGCTGCATCGGCGGCGCGTAGGTGTACAGCGCCTGCAGCAGCAGGCAGGCGGCGATCGCCAGCAGCACCGCGCGGCTGCCCAGCAGGCCGTCGAGGCTGAGCACCGAGGCGAAGATGCGTCGGCTGTTGATCAGGTAGAACACCTCGCACATCACCACCGCGTTCAGCGCCATGGTCCTTGCGCTGTCCAGCCCGGTGCCCTGCTGCAGTTCCCAGAGGAACAGGCCGATGCCGGCACCGGCCATCAGCAGCGACACCAGCAGCACGCGCCAGACGAACAAGCCCGACAGCAAGGGCTCGTCCGGCGCTCGCGGCGGACGGTCCATCAGCCCGGCCTCGGCCGGTTCGAAGGCCAGCGCCAGGCCCAGGGTCACCGAGGTGACCATGTTGATCCACAGCACCTGCGCCGGGGTCAGCGGCAGGGTCAGCTGGAACAGGATGGCGGCGATCACGATCAGCGCCTGGCCGCCGTTGGTGGGCAGGGCGAAGAGGATGAACTTCTTCAGGTTGTCGTAGATCGCCCGGCCCTCGCGCACGGCGCCGGCGATGGTGGCGAAGTTGTCGTCGGTCAGCACCACTTCGGCTGCCTCCTTGGCCGCTTCGGTGCCCTTGTCGCCCATGGCCACGCCAACGTCGGCGCGCTTGAGGGCCGGGGCGTCGTTGACGCCGTCGCCGGTCATCGCCACCACCTCGCCGCTGGCCTGCATGGCCTGCACCAGGCGCAGCTTGTGCTCGGGGCTGGCGCGGGCGAATACCTCGACGCCGGGCAGCACCTCGCGCAGACGGCGCTCGTCGAGCAGTTCCAGCTCCGCGCCGGTCAGCGCCGGCAGGCCGACACCGATACCCAGCTGGGCGCCGATGGCGCGCGCGGTTTCGGCGTGGTCGCCGGTGATCATCTTCACCCGGATGCCGGCGCGCTGGCATTCGGCGACGGCGGCGATGGCTTCCTCGCGCGGTGGGTCGATGATGCCGACCAGGGCCAGCAGGCACATGTCCTGTTCCACGTCGGCGAAGCTCAGGCTGCGCTGCTCGGCGCTTACCGTGCGGCTGGCGATGGCCAGCAGGCGCAGGCCGCGGGCCGCCAGATCGGTGGCCTGGCGCCGCCAGTAGTCGGCGTCCAGCGGTTGCACGCCACCGTCGGCATCGCGCTGGCCGCTGCACATCTCCAGCAGGCGCTCAGGCGCGCCCTTGAGGTAGATCACGCCATGGCCCTGGTGGTCATGGTGCAGGCTGGCCATGAAGCGGTGCTCGGACTCGAAGGGGATGGTGTCGCTACGCGGCAACTGCAGGTTCAGCGTCGGGGTGTCCAGCCCGGCCTTCAACGCCAGGGTGTGCAGGGCGCCCTCGGTGGGGTCGCCCTGCAGGCGCCAGGTTCCGGCGGCGTCCTGCTGCAGCTGGGCGTCGTTGCACAGGGTGGCGGCGCGGGCGATTTCCAGCAGCGCGGCATCCGGCTCGACCAGCGCGCCGTCGAGATGGAAGGCGCCCTCCGGGGCATAGCCGACGCCGCTGACGTCGAGCACCCGGCTAGCGCTGACCAGGCGCTGCACGGTCATTTCGTTGCGCGTCAGGGTGCCGGTCTTGTCCGAGCAGATCACCGTTACCGAGCCGAGGGTTTCCACCGCCGGCAGACGCCGCACGATGGCGTTGCGCCCGGCCATGCGCTGCACGCCGAGGGCGAGGATCACCGTCATCAGTGCCGGCAGGCCTTCGGGGATGGCGGCGGCGGTCAGCGCCACCACCATCATGAACATCTCGGCCGGGTCCTGGCCGTGCCAGAAGGTGCCGAGGGCGAAGGTGGCCATGGCGAAGATCAGGATGGCCAGCGCCAGCCAGCGGCTGAACTGCTCGATCTGCCGCAGCAGCGGCGTGGTCATTGCCTGCACCTGCTGCAGCATGGCGCCGATGCGGCCCAGCTCGGTATCCGCACCGGTGGCCACCACCACCCCGCTGGCCTGACCGCTGGCCACCAGGGTGCCGGAATAGGCCATGCAGCGCCGGTCGCCCAGCGCTGCGTCCGCCTGGCAATGGGCCAGGGACTTTTCCACCGGCAGCGATTCGCCGGTCAGCGCCGCTTCTTCCACCAGCAGGTTCTTCACGCTGATCAGGCGCAGGTCGGCCGGCACCTTGTCGCCGGAGGCGAGCAGGACGATGTCGCCGGGCACCAGCTGTTCGGCGTCGATCTCCCGGCGTTCGCCGCCGCGCAGCACCAGGGCGTGCGGCGACAGCAGGCTGCGGATGGCGTCGAGGGCATTCTCCGCCTTGCCTTCCTGGATGAAGCCGATCACCACGTTGATCAGCACCGCGGCGAGGATCACCCCGGTATCGACCCAGTGGCCGAGCAGGGCGGTGACCAGGGCGGCGGCCATCATCATGTACAGCAGCACGTTGTGGAACTGGTACAGCAAACGCAACAAAGGGCCGCGTCGCTTGGGCGGCGGCAGGCGATTGGGGCCATGGCGTTGCAGGCGCGCGCTGGCCTCTGCGTCGCTGAGACCGGTCTGGCTGCTCTGTTGGGCGTCCAACGCTTGTTGCGGAGTCAGTTGGTGCCAGGCGCTGTCAGAGTTTTCAGGGAGCCGAGTGTCCATTCGGGAGCCTCCATCGATGTTCCGCTAGGACCATAGACGGTTTCTTTACGCTCGGCCTGATCTGCATCAAGCACTGAGGGCTTTGCCAGGTGCTCAATGGAACGGGCCAAGAGCCTGTCGAGGAGAACGCAATGATCAAGATTCTGGTAGCCACCGATCTGTCCGAGCGCTCGGCTCACGCCGTGCAGCGTGCCGTGCAACTGATCCGCCGCCAGGGTGGCGGCGAGTGGTGTCTGCTGCACGTGATCGACGACGATGCGCCGGCCGAACACGTCGCCAGTCAGGTGCAGCAGGCCGAGACGCTGCTGCATGCGCAGGCCGAGCGCCTGGCCGAGCAGGCCGGCAGCCGTCCGCACGTGGTGGTGGGCAGTGGCGAGCCTGCGGCGATCATCGTCGAGAGCGCCCAGGGCATGGGCGCCGACCTGCTGGTGGTGGGCGCGCATCGCAAATCGGCGCTGCGCGACTTCTTCGTCGGCACCACCCTGGAGCGCGTGGTGCGCAGCAGCCATCTGCCGGTGCTGCGGGTCAACGGCCCGGTCACCCGCGAGTACCGTCATGCCCTGCTGGCGATGGATCTGTCGCGCACCTCGCAGCAGGCCTTGCGCCAGGCTCGCCAACTGGGTCTGCTGGCTGCCGATGACTTCCATGTGGTCGGTGCAGTGGAGCCGGTGGCGCCGGGCGCGATGATGGAAGCTGGACTGAGCGTCGAGGTGCTGCAGAATCAGCGCGAACTGCTGCGTCAGCAGCTGGTCGAGCGCCTGAGCGAGGACGGAGTGAGCCTGGCGAACGAGCGTCTGCAAGTGCATGTGGGCTCGCCCGAGGGAGTGATCGGCGAGGCGCTGCGCCAATCCGGTGCCGACCTGCTGGTGCTCGGCACCCATGCCCGCGAAGGGTTGTCGCGCTTCTTTCTGGGCAGCGTGGCCAGTCGTCTGCTGGCCACGGTCGACAGCGATGCGCTGGTAGTGCCGCCGGCCGCGTGATTCGCTGAGGGGCCGAGTGTTCGTCGACCTCAGAGCGGAAAGATCAGTGGCACCAGCAGCACGCTGACCAGCATCACCAGCAGGGTGAAGGGTACGCCGATGCGCACGAAGTCGCCGAAGCGGTATTGCCCGGGGCCGAGCACCAGGGTGTTCACCGGCGAGGAGATCGGCGTCATGAAGGCGGCCGACGCCGCCAGCGCCACGGTCATGGCGAAGGGCAGCGGCGAGGCGCCCAGCGCCTGCGCCGTGGCGATGGCCACCGGGGCCATCAGCACCGCGGTGGCAGTGTTGGAGATGAACAGGCCGATCACCGCGGTGAGGGCGAACAGGCTGGCGAGTATCAAGCGTGGCCCGGCATCGCCCAGGCCACTTACCAGCCCCTGCACGGCCAGCTCGACGCCGCCGGTTTGCTGCAGCGCCTGGGCGAAGGGCAGCATGCCGACGATGAGGATCAGCGTCGGCCAGTGGATGGCGCGGTAGGCACTGTCCAGGTCGATGCAGCGAAACGCGCCCAGCAGCAGGCAGGCGATCAGCGCGGCCTGCACGTTGGGCACCAGGCCGCTGACCATCAGCCCCACCATCACCGCCAGGCTGAGCAGCGCGTAGGGCGCCTTGCGCGCGGCTGGCGCCACCTCGGCCACCTCCGCCGGCAGGCTGAGCACCAGAAAATCGCGGCTCAGCCCCTGCAGGCGGTGGATGTCGCGCCAGGCACCGGCCACCAGCAGGGTGTCGGAGGCCTTGAGCTTTTCGTCCACCAGCACGCCTTCCAGCGCCTGGCCCTGGCGGCGCAGGCCGACCACGTTGAGCTTGTGCCGCGAGCGAATGCCCAGTTCCTGAATGGTCTTGCCGGGTAGTTGCGACTCCGGTGGCAGCGCCACCTCGGCCAGGCCCAGCTCATGGGTATGCAGGCTGAAGTACGAATGCGGCAGCGGCATGGGTTCCAGGCCCAGCGCCTGGTAGCTGCCGAGCAGGCCGATGGTGGGGCTGGCGATGTCCACCAGCAGCACGTCGCCCGGCTCCAGCAGGGTATTGCCGCTGGCCATCAGCAGCAGGGTACGCAGGCGCTGGCGGCGCTCGATGGCGATGACATTGATGCCGTGATCGCGACGCAGGGCCAGCTCGTTGAGCACCTGGTTGGCCAGGGGCGAGTCGGCACGCACCTGCAGGCGTCGCTCGCGTTCGCCCAGGCGGTAGCGCTCGGCCAGGTCGGCCAGGGTCAGGCGCGGTGGCTCGGCAGCGTCACCGGCGCCCTTGCGCACCAGCCAGCGCCGCGCCAGCAGCATGTAACCGATACCCAGCACCAGGATGGCCAGGCCGATGGGGGTGAAATCGAAAAAACCGAAGCCGTCCAGACCGGCGCGGCGCAGTTCGGCGTGCACCACCAGGTTCGGCGGGGTGGCCACCAGGGTGAGCATGCCGCTGATCAGCCCGGCAAAGGCCAGCGGCATCATCAGCCGCGCCGGGGCGATGCGCAGGCGCGCAGCCACGCCGAGCACCACGGGGATGAAAATCGCCACCACCCCGGTGGAGCTCATCACCGAACCCAGCCCGGCCACCGCCAGCATCAGCAGTATCAGCAGGCGCGTCTCGCTGCTGCCGGCCCTGGCCACCAGCCAGTCGCCCAGACGGTAGGCGATGCCGGTGCGCACCAGGCCGTCGCCGATGACGAACAGCGCGGCAATCAGGATGACGTTGGCGTCGCTGAAGCCGGCCAGGGTCTGTTGCAGGTCGAGCACACCGGTCAGCGGCAGGGCGACCAGCACCAGCAGAGCGACCACGTCCATGCGTGGCCTGCCGATGACGAAGAGGGTGACGGCGCCGGCCAGCAAGGCCAGCACCCAGAGCAGATCAGGATTCATCGCAATTCCCATGACATACGGGCGCGATTATTTCAGGGATAACCCAGCGTGGTCTTGATCTGCTGCAGGTGGGCGGCGATCCAGCGCTTGTCGATCGGCCCCCAGTCGTGGATCAGGTAGTGGCCGGCGTTGTTGCGCTCGCCCTCGCCCTGCTCGAACCGGCAGTCGATATCCAGTTCCTCCAGCGCGGCGAGGGTGTCCTGCGCGGTGCGTCGCGGCATGCCGGTGGCGGCCATCAACGCCGGGACGCTGGTGGCCTGGCCGCTGTCGATCAGCCAGGCCAGGTAGAGGCGGCGGTAGAAGCTGGTGCGGGTCTTGCTCGTGTGCATGGCGACTTCCTGTTCGGGGCCGAGCGCCGCACCGGGATCAGGCGGCGAACATCAGCATATAGGTGACGGCACCGGCCAGGTAACCGATGAAGGCCAGGCCGGTGATCTTCTTCAGGTACCAGATGAAGTTGATCTTCTCCATGCCCATGGCCGCCACGCCGGCCGCCGAGCCGATGATCAGGCAGCTGCCGCCGGTGCCGGCGCAGTAGGCGAGCATTTCCCAGAAGTTGCCGTTGACCACGAAGTTGCTCAGCCATGGCAGCTCGTCCGCCGCGGCAGCCGCCAGGGCTTCCGGGCTGACCAGCGGATACATCTTCATGGCGCCGGCGACCATCGGCACGTTGTCCACCACGGCCGACAGCAGGCCGATGGAAATGGCGATGCTGTAGACGTTGCCGAGGCCGTCCTTGAGGTAGGTGGCGACCTGGATCAGGTGGCCGGCGCTGGACAGGGCCGACACTGCCAGCAGGATGCCGAGGAAGAACAGCACGCTGGTGATGTCGATGCGGCGCAGTACACCGACCACCGACAGCGGGTCCTTGTCTTCGCTGTTCTTGCTGCGGTGAATGATTTCGGTGGTCACCCACAGTACGCTCAGGCCGAAGAGGATGCCCATGTACGGCGGCAGATGGGTGATGGTCTTGAAGATCGGCACGAAGATCAGCGCGCCTAGCCCTAAGCAGAACACCAGGTTGCGCTCGAACGGGGTGGTCGGGTCGCGGCGGCTTTCGGCGCTTTCCTTCAGGCGCGGCGGGATGACCTCGCCCTTGAGGCGGAAGCTCATGATGATCAGCGGCACCAGCAGGCAGATCAGGCTGGGCACGATCAGCTTGACGACGATACCGGTGGCGGTGATCTGGTTGCCGATCCACAGCATGGTGGTGGTCACGTCGCCGATGGGCGACCAGGCGCCGCCGGAGTTGGCGGCGATCACCACGATACCGGCGTAGAACCAGCGCTCGTGCTTGTCGGCGATCAGTTTGCGCAGCAGCGAGATCATCACGATGGTGGTGGCCAGGTTGTCCAGCGCGGCGGACAGGAAGAAGGTGATCAGGCCCACCAGCCACAGCAGGTGCACGCGCTTGGTGGTGCGGATGCGGTCGGTGATCACCTTGAAGCCTTCGTGGGCGTCGATCAGCTCGACGATGGTCATGGCGCCCATGAGGAAGAACAGGATCTCGGAGATCTCGCCCAGGTGATGGCGCAGCTCCTCGATCACATGATGGCTGTTGGTGCTGGCGCCGGCGGTACCCGTACCGAGCAGCGGCAGGATGCTGTCCGCACCCAGGACCAGAAGAGTCCAGGCCACCACGGCGGTGAGCAGCGCTGAGGCCGCCTTGTCGATCTTCAACGGGTGCTCCAGTGCAATGCACAGGTAGCCGAGGACAAAGACGAGTGCCATCAACGCATACATGATCAGGGTTCCGATTTTTATAAGAGTGGAAGCCCCCGGCGTAAGGCCTCCGGGGGAGGCCGCAGAAGATGCCTGAAAAGTTCGGCAATTGGGAGTGGGCAGCGCTGAAAACACTGCTTTGGAGAAGTCAAACGATACTTTTTGGCGAGATTCTGTAAGAGCCTGGGGCTCCAGCCCTCGTAGATGGCGGGAGCGCGGCAGTTTCTGCTGCATGGCCAACGGCGCTGCGCCCAGCGCGCCGTTAGCCACGGCTCGCTCAGACTTCCTGCGCCTGGCGCTTGGGCGGCAGCACGTAGGCCAGGACGATGGCCAGCACCGGCATGATCAGGTTGAAGAAGCAGTACGGCAGGTAGCTCAGGGTGGCCACGCCGAGGGTGGCGGCCATGTAGGCGCCGCAGGTGTTCCAGGGCACCAGCACCGAAGTCAGGGTGCCGCCGTCTTCCAGGGCGCGCGACAGGCTGGTCGGCGCCAGGCTGCGTTTCTCGTACTCGGCGCGGTACATGCGTCCCGGCAGCACCAGGGCGATGTACTGGTCGGCGGTGATGACATTGGTGCCGATGCTGGTGGTGATGGTGCTGGCAACCAGGCCGCTGTCGCTGCGCACCAGGCGCAACGCGCTCTGCAGCAGGCGTTGCAGCAGGCCCAGGCGCTCCAGCACGCCGCCGAAGCACATGGCGCAGATGATCAGCCACACGGTGGTGAGCATGCTGCCCATGCCGCCCTTGGACAGCAGACCGTCCAGCTCGGCATTGCCGCTGGCTGACTCGTAGCCGGCGAACAGCGCGCTCCACACCGTTTTCAGCGGCGCCAGGACGCCGGCCGCCGGATCGGCCAGGCGGCTCATCACCTCCGGCTGAAACACCAGGGCGAACACCGCGCCGAGCAGCGCGGCGAGAAACACCGCCGGAAAGGCCGCCCACTGGCGCATGGCAAGAAACAGCAGGAAGGCCACCGGCAGCAGCAGATGCCAGCCCAGGCGGAACTGCGCCTCCAGCGCCGCCAGCACCTCGGCGATACGCCCGGTGTCGTGGCTGGCGCCGGCCTGCTGGCCGAGCACGAAGAAGATCGCCAGGGCGATCAGCAGCGCCGGCGTGGTGGTACGCAGCATGTTGCGGATGTGCGCGAACAGATCGGCGCCGGCGGCGGCCGGGGCCAGGTTGGTGGTGTCCGACAGCGGCGACAGCTTGTCGCCGAAGTAGGCGCCGGAAATGATCGCCCCGGCGGTGATCGCTGGATCCAGCCCCAGGCCCGCGGCCACGCCCATCAGGCCGATGCCGAGGGTGCCGGCCACCGTCCAGGAGCTGCCGATGGACAGCGCGGTGAGCGCGCAGATCAGGCAGCTGGTGACGTAGAAGTACTCGGCGCTGATCAGCTTCAGGCCCAGCCAGATCATGGTCGGCACGGTGCCGGCGAGAATCCAGGTGCCGATCAGGGCGCCGACCGCCAGCAGGATCAGGTTGGCCTTCATCGCCATATGGATGCCGGCGAGTATGCCTTCCTCGATATCGGCCCAGCGCAGGCCGTTCTTCAGTCCGACCAGGCCGGCGACGAAGGCGGCGCTCATCAGCGCGATCTGGTTCGGTCCGCTGGAGGAGCCGTCGCCGAACAGGTAGACGGAAAGGCCGAGCAGCACGACGAGCACGCCAATGGGCAGCAGCGCGTCGAGTAGGGAAGGGGAGCGGGCAGTCATGGGGGTACCGGTCAATCGATGAAACGGAGGCCGAGTGGGGCCTCTGCAGAAAAAACAAAACCCGCGCCGGTTAGGGCGCGGGCCTGTGGGTATTGCGCTGGGATCAGAGCGCGGCGATCTTGCCGCGCTGTTCCACCAGCTTGCTCAGCGCCTGCTCGGCCTCGGCCAGCTTGGCGCGTTCCTTGTCCAGCACTTCGGCCGGCGCCTTGGCGACGAAGCCTTCATTGGCCAGCTTGCCGCCGACGCGCTGCACTTCGCCCTGCAGGCGAGCGACTTCCTTGTCCAGGCGCGCCAGCTCGGCGTCCTTGTCGATCAGCCCGGCCATCGGCACCAGCACCTGCATCTCGCCGACCAGGGCAGTGGCGGACATCGGCGCTTCCTCGCCTGCGCCCAGCACGCGGACCGACTCCAGCTTGGCCAGCTTGCTCAGCAGCGGCTCGAAGTCGGCCAGGCGGCGCAGGTCGGAGTCCGAGGCGTTGGCGACGATGATGTCGATACGCTTGGCCATGGAAATCTTCATCTCGCCACGGATCTGCCGTACGCCGAGCATCAGCTGCTTGACCCACTCGATATCGGCCTCGGCGGCGGCGTCGATGCGCTCCTCGGCTGCCACCGGCCAGGGCTGCAGCATCAGGGTGGCGCCGTCCTTGCCGGCCAGTGCCTTGATGCGCTGCCAGATCTCTTCGGTGATGAAGGGCATGAACGGATGGGCCAGGCGCAGGATTACTTCCAGTACGCGTACCAGGGTGCGACGGGTGCCGCGCTGGCGCTCGGCGCTGGCGGTTTCGTCCCACAGCACCGGCTTCACCAGCTCCAGGTACCAGGCGCAGTACTCGTCCCAGACGAATTCGTACAGGGCCTGGGTGGCCAGGTCGAAGCGGAAGGCGTCGAGGTGGCGGGTGACGTCCTGCTCGCAGCGCTGCAGGGCGGAAATGATCCAGCGGTCGACGGCGGACAGCTCCACCGGCTCGCCATTGACGCCGCAGTCCTTGCCTTCGGTGTTTTCCAGGACGAAGTTGGTGGCGTTCCACAGCTTGTTGCAGAAGTTGCGGTAGCCCTCGACGCGGCCCATGTCGAACTTCACGTCACGGCCGGTGGTGGCCAGCGAGCAGAAGGTGAAGCGCAGGGCGTCGGTGCCGTAGCTGGCGATGCCCTCGGGGAACTCGGCGCGGGTCTGCTTGGCGATCTTCTCGGCCAGCTTGGGCTGCATCATGCCGCTGGTGCGTTTTTCCAGCAGCTCGTCCAGGGTGATGCCGTCGACGATGTCCAGCGGGTCGAGCACGTTGCCCTTGGACTTGGACATCTTCTGGCCCTGGCCGTCGCGCACCAGGCCGTGCACGTACACGGTCTTGAACGGGATCTGCCCGGTCAGGTGGGTCGACAGCATGATCATCCGCGCGACCCAGAAGAAGATGATGTCGAAGCCGGTGACCAGCACGTCGGTGGGGTGGAAGGTCTTGAGGAAATCGGTCTGCTCGGGCCAGCCGAGGGTGGAGAAGGTCCACAGGCCGGAGCTGAACCAGGTGTCCAGCACGTCTTCGTCCTGGCGCAGGGCGACGCCTTCGAGGTTGTGCTTGGCGCGCACTTCCGCCTCGTCGCGGCCGACATAGACGTTGCCGGCCTCGTCGTACCAGGCCGGGATGCGGTGGCCCCACCACAGCTGACGGCTGATGCACCAGTCCTGGATATCACGCATCCAGCTGAAGTACATGTTCTCGTACTGCTTGGGCACGAACTGGATCTCGCCGCTCTCGACCACGGCGATGGCCTTCTCGGCCAGCGGCTTGGTGGAGACGTACCACTGGTCGGTCAGCCACGGCTCGATCACGGTGCCGGAGCGGTCGCCCTTCGGTACTTTCAGCGCGTGGTCTTCGATCTTCTCCAAGAGGCCCGCGGCTTCGAAGGCGGCGACGATGCGCTTGCGCGCCTCGAAGCGGTCCAGGCCGGCGTATTCGGCCGGCAGGCTGCCGTCAACGATGCTGTTGACGCTGCCGTCGAGGTTGAACACCTGGGCGCGCGCCAGCACGGCGGCGTCGGCGTCGAAGATGTTGATCAGCGGCAGGTTGTGGCGCTTACCCACTTCGTAGTCGTTGAAGTCGTGCGCCGGGGTGATCTTCACGCAGCCGGTGCCGAACTCGGGGTCGCAATAGTCGTCGGCGACGATCGGAATGCGGCGGCCCACCAGCGGCAGTTCGACGAAGCTGCCGATCAGCGCCTTGTAGCGCTCGTCTTCCGGATGCACGGCCACGGCGCTGTCGCCGAGCATGGTTTCCGGGCGGGTGGTGGCGACGATCAGGTAGTCCTTGCCGTCGGCGGTCTTCTTGCCGTCGGCCAGCGGGTAGCGCAGGTTCCACAGCGAGCCTTTCTCGTCGTGGTTTTCCACTTCCAGGTCGGAAATGGCGGTGTGGAACTTGGTGTCCCAGTTGACCAGGCGCTTGCCGCGGTAGATCAGGCCATCCTCGTGCAGGCGCACGAAGGCTTCCTTGACCGCTTCGGACAGACCGTCGTCCATGGTGAAGCGCTCGCGCGACCAGTCCACCGAGCTGCCCAGGCGGCGGATCTGCCGGGTGATGGTGCCGCCGGACTGGTTCTTCCACTCCCAGACCTTCTCCAGGAACTTCTCGCGGCCCAGGTCGTGACGGCCGATGCCCTGCGCGGCGAGCTGGCGCTCCACCACCATCTGGGTGGCGATACCGGCGTGGTCGGTGCCCGGCTGCCACAGGGTGTTGCGGCCCTGCATGCGGCGGAAACGGATCAGCGCATCCATGATCGCGTTGTTGAAGCCGTGCCCCATGTGCAGGCTGCCGGTGACGTTCGGCGGCGGGATCATGATGGTGTACGGCTCACCGCTACCTTGTGGGGCGAAGTAGTTGTTCTGCTCCCAGGTCTGGTACCAGTTGGATTCGATGGCGTGCGGCTGGTAGGTCTTGTCCATGCGCGGCGGGACCCTTGTGACGGCTGATCGGAAAAGCCGGCAAGTATACCGCGTCTACAGGGCAAGCCATAAGTCTCGCGCTGCTGGGCGGTTGAAACCGCCATCTTTGGCGTGGCGGATGCGGTCGTCGGGTGCGCCGTGCGCACCAGCTATTGCCAGCTGTCAGGGCTTGCGCGGCGGCAGCAGGCGCGGCAGGCGCGCTTCCAGGCGACGCTTGAGCTCGGCTTCGATCTGCGGCACGAAATCGTCGATGACGTCCTGCAGGATCAGCTGGGCGGCGGCGCGCAGCTCGGCATTGAGGTGTTGTAGTTCGCGGGCACTGTCATGCAGGCGCGGCTCCAGGCGTTCGCGCAGCGGGCCAGCTGCCGGCGAGGCGGCCGCAGCAGTCTGCGTGGCTGGCGCCGGTTTGGGCGTCGGCGTGACATGAAAGGGCGGCGGCGGGCCGGGCGGCGCGCTGACGATATCGGACAGTACCGGAATGCTGTCCGGGTCGAGCGAGTCGATCAGCAGCGGCGGTTCCTGGCTTTCGTCGCCCAGCAGTTCGCGAATCGACTCCAGGTCGTGCAGCAACTGAGCGGGTTTTTGTGGAGGTTTGGGGGTGTCCATGGCGGTCGGCACAGCGGGCGAAAGGGCAGGGTGGCCTGTGTTGTGAGCGTCGAGCGAAGGTTAAAGTTCGACGCGTTTGGGATCATACCCGCGCTGGCGATAGTTACGGAAATTCTCGCGACAGGCGCTCAGCAGTTCCGGCTGCTGGTTGACGATCTCGATGATGCGGGAGAAGCGTTCGACATGCGGAGACAGGCTGCTGCCAAGGTTAATCAGCACGCCTTGCTCGTGGCTCGGCACTTCGTCCACGCCCAGTACCACCGGTGCCAGCGGCGCGTCGCGGTGCAGGTCGTGGGGCACGAAGCGCTCGGCCTTGAAGCGCCACAGCAGTTCGTCGAGCTCGATGCACTGCGCCTCGTCGCTGCCCCGGACGAACACCGGCAGGCCGGCGCCCCAGGCCTTGAGCGCCAGTTGGCAGGCCGCGCGCAGGCGACCTTCGGCGTCGCTGGAGGAGAGAACGTAGAACTCGATTCTGGGCATCTAGGAGGCTTTTGACGTTGAAGGGCGGCTGTAGGAGCGAGCGCCAGGTTCGCGAGTGGCGCTCGCTCCTACGGGGACCGTCGCCCGGACTGCATCCGGGCTGGCGGTGCATCAGACCTTGGCGCGATCCAGCAGGTACTGGGTCAGCAGCGGCACGGGGCGACCGCTGCCGCCCTTGTCCTTGCCGCCACTGATCCACGCGGTGCCGGCAACGTCCAGGTGCGCCCAGTGGAAATTCTTGGCGAAACGCGACAGGAAGCAGCCGGCGGTAATGGTGCCGGCCTTCGGCCCGCCGATATTGGCGATGTCGGCGAAGGGGCTGTCCAGCTGCTCCTGGTACTCGTCGTACAGCGGCAGTTGCCAGGCACGGTCGTCGGCGGTTTCGCCGGCCTTGAGGATCTGCTTGATCAGTGCGTCGTTGTTGCCCATCAGGCCGGAGACGTTGCTGCCCAGGGCGACGATGCAGGCACCGGTGAGGGTGGCCACGTCGATCACCGCCTGCGGCTTGAAGCGCTCGGCGTAGGTCAGGGTATCGCACAGCACCAGGCGGCCTTCGGCGTCGGTGTTGAGGATTTCCACGGTCTGCCCGCTCATGGTGGTGACGATGTCGCCGGGGCGGGTGGCGCGACCGCTGGGCATGTTCTCGGCGCAGGCCAGCAGGCACACAAGGTTGATCGGCAGTTGCAGCTCGAGCACGGCCTTGAGGGTGCCGAACACGCTGGCGGCGCCGCACATGTCGTACTTCATCTCGTCCATGCCGGCAGCCGGCTTGATGCTGATGCCGCCGGTGTCGAAGGTGATGCCCTTGCCGACCAGAGCGAAGGGTTTTTCATCCTTCTTGCCGCCCTGGTAGTGCATGACGATCATCCGCGGCGGCTGCTCGCTGCCCTGGGCCACGGCGAGGAAGGCACCGGCGCCGAGCTCCTTGAGCTTCTTCTCGTCGAGGATGTCCACCTTGAGGTTCTTGTGCGCCTTGCCCAGGGCCTTGGCCTCTTCGGCCAGGTAGCTGGGATGGCAGAGATTCGGCGGCAGGTTGCCGAGATCCTTGGTGAAGGCCACGCCAGTGGCGATGGCGCGGGCATGCTGTAGAGCGCGCTCGGCATCGGCCAGCTCGGCCTTGTCGGCGACCAGGGTGATTTTCTTCAAGGCGCGTGGATCGGTCTTCTTGCTCTTGAACTGCTCGAACAGATAGTCGCCGTCGGCCAGGGTCTCCACGATCAGACGGGTCTTGCCGTAGGCGTCGCGGCCCTTGACCTTGAGTTCGCCGAGGGCCAGCAGGGCGTCGCTGCCGCCCAGGCCCTTGAGCACGCCGTGCACGCTGGCAACCAATTTGCGCAGTTGGCGGTCGGATAGATCGCCCTTGCCGCAGCCCACCAGCAGCACACGCTCGGCCTTGAGCCCCGGCAGGCTGTGCAGCAGCAGGGTCTGACCCGGCTTGCCGGCGATGTCGCCGCGCTTGAGCACGGCAGAGAGGGCACCATTGCTGGCCTGGTCGACGGCCTTGGCGGCTTCTCCCAGTTTGCGGCCTTCGCCGATGGCGACGACCAGGGTGGCGGTCTTCAGGGTTTCCGGGCGTGTGCTTTTGACGAGGAATTCCATATGAGCTGTCCCCAAGACAAAGAGTCGGGTTTGACGGATAATGGCCGCCATTTTTCGAGGGTCCACCCTGCGGTGGGCCGGCAAGTAGGTGCGGCTAGTTTGAGCGCTCGCGCCTGAGCCTGACAACCCTGGAGCGTCCGGTTTGATCGTCTTCCGTTATCTGTCCCGCGAAGTGCTGGTGACCCTCAGCGCGGTGAGCGCCGTGTTGCTGGTGATCATCATGAGCGGCCGTTTCATCAAATACCTGGCGCAGGCCGCGCAGGGCGCGCTGGATCCAGGCGTGCTGTTTCTGATCATGGGTTACCGGATTCCCGGCTTCCTGCAGTTGATTCTGCCGCTGGGGCTGTTCCTCGGTTTCCTGCTGGCCTACGGGCGTCTGTATCTGGACAGCGAGATGACCGTGCTGTCGGCCACCGGCGTCAGCCAGCAGCGTCTGACCGCCTACAGCATGGCGCCGGCGCTGGTCGTCGCCCTGCTGGTCGGCTGGCTCAGCCTGGGTCTGGCACCGCAGGGGGTGGCCAGCGTGGCGCGTATCCTCAACGAGCAGGATGCCCTGACCGAACTCGATACCCTGGTGCCGGGGCGCTTCCAGTCGATGAAAGATGGCTCGCGGGTGACCTATTCACAGGAGCTGTCGGCCGATCGCAGCGAGCTGCGCGGGGTGTTCATGTCGGAGAAGCGTTTCTCCAGCGACGGCAGTTCCGAGCGCGGCATCACCGTGCTGCTGGCCGAGAGTGGGCGTCAGGAGATTCAGGCTGACGGCAGCCGTTACCTGATTCTGGAAAACGGCTACCGCTACGACGGCGAGCCAGGCGAGGCCGATTACCGCGTCATCCAGTACGACACCTATGGCGTACTGCTGCCCAAGCCGGAGGTGGCCATCGAGGCCAGCGAGCGTGAAGCGATGCCGACTCGCGAGCTGTTCGGCAGCGATGACCCGCGCGTTCAGGCCGAGCTGCAGTGGCGTCTGTCGATTCCGCTGCTGGTGTTCGTGGTCACCCTGCTGGCCGTGCCGCTTTCCAAGGTCAATCCGCGTCAGGGGCGCTTCCTCAAGCTGCTGCCGGCGATCTTCCTTTATATGGCATACCTGGGCCTGTTGATCGCCGCCCGTGGCGCCTTGGACAAGGGGCGGCTGCCGCCCGCGCTGGGGTTGTGGTGGGTACATGGCATCTTCCTGGGGATCGGCCTGTTGTTGCTCTATTGGGAGCGTCTGAGTCTGTGGTGGGCCAGCCGCCGCGCTGCGGAGGTGGCCCATGGCTAAGCTCGATCGCTACATCGGTGCCCAGGTCTTCTTCGCCATCCTCACGGTGCTGGGCATCATCCTGGGCCTGGCCCTGCTGTTCGCCTTCATCGACGAGCTGAGCGACCTGAACAAGGGCGACTATGGCCTCGGCCAGGCGCTCTGGTACGTGCTGTTGACCGCACCGCGCCGCGCCTACGAGATGTTGCCGATGGCGGCACTGATCGGCTGCCTGATCGGTCTCGGCACCCTGGCCAGCAACAGCGAGCTGACCATCATGCGCGCCGCGGGCGTGTCCATCGGTCGTATCGTCTGGGCGGTGATGAAACCCATGCTGGTGCTGATGCTGGCCGGCATCCTGATCGGCGAGTACGTTGCGCCGCTGACCGAGAACCAGGCCCAGGCCGACCGGGCCCTGGCCCAGGGCGGTGGCGCGGCGCAGAGTTCCAAGCGTGGCATGTGGCACCGTCAGGGGCAGGAATACGTGCATATCAACGCCGTGCAGCCGGGTGGCCTGCTGCTCGGGGTAACGCGCTATCGTTTCGACGATGAGCGTCGTCTGCAGTCGGCCAGTTTCGCCCGTCGTGCCGAGCACAGGGGCGATCACTGGGTGCTGCGCAACGTGCAGACCACCTTCCTGCATGACGATCGCTCGGAAGTGGTCAATCAGCGTGAAGAGCGTTGGGATATCGAGCTTAGCCCGCAACTGCTCAGCACCGTGGTGATGGAGCCCGAGTCGCTGTCCATCACCGGTCTGTGGCAGTACATCCACTATCTGGCCGAGCAGGGGCTGAACAACGCCCGTTACTGGCTGGCGTTCTGGACCAAGGTGCTGCAGCCGCTGGTGACGGGGGCGCTGGTGCTGATGGCGATTTCCTTCATTTTCGGCCCGCTGCGTTCGGTGACACTGGGCCAGCGCGTGTTCACCGGCGTGCTGGTGGGCTTCATCTTCCGTATCGCCCAGGACCTGCTCGGGCCGTCGAGCCTGGTGTTCGGTTTCTCGCCGCTACTGGCCGTGCTGGTACCGGCGGGCATCTGTGCACTGGCCGGAGTCTGGTTGCTGCGCAGGGCGGGCTGAGTACACAGCGCGCATGAAAAAGCCGGTTCAGTGAACCGGCTTTTTTGCATCTGCCGCGCGTTACTTCTTGTGGATGTTCTTGGGTAGTTGCACCACGCGGCTGTCGGAATAGATGTCATGCCAGGTGCGGCCCTGTTTGTCCCACAGCAGCCAGAGAAAGCCCAGGCCGGCGAACAGCCAGGAGCCGATGGCGACCACGAAGCGCAGCAGGGCCTGCCACAGGTCGATGGCGCTGCCGTCGGTGTTCTGGATGCGCAGCCCCCAGGCCTGCATGCCCAAGGTCTGGCCGTTATGGGTCCAGAACTTGGCGAAGAAGGCGAACAGCGCCAGCAGCACCAGGCTGGCGAGCACCGGGTCATGGTCCAGCGCGCCGGCCTCGGACATGGCCAGCAGCGTGTCGCCACCGTGGAGCAGGCGCAGAAAACCTTGCTGGTAGATCAGGGTGACGACCATGATCAGGGCTACGCAAAGCAGGAAGTCGTAGAAGATCGCCGCCAGGCGACGAATCAGCCCGGCTGTGGGGAAGTCTCCCTGCGGGCGTAGCTGGTGCTTCGGCATGATGGGCTCGCTGTGACGAAAGGGCGCGTCATTCTAACCGCGACTTTTCTGCGAGCATAAAAAAACCCCTGATCGAGATCAGGGGTTCTTCAAAGCAGCGGCAATCAGCCCAGGATCTGAACCTGGTCGGCCTGCATGCCTTTTTGACCTTGCACAGCGATGAAGCTGACTTTCTGGCCTTCTTTCAGGCTCTTGAAGCCGTTACCTTCGATCGCGCGGAAGTGCACGAACAGATCCGGACCGCTCTCGGGAGTGATAAAACCAAAACCTTTCTCGTCGTTAAACCACTTGACGGTACCGTTCTGACGATTCGACATGTCTTTTTCCTTGAAACTAGAGTTGATGACAGCCTCCAAGTATAGAGGGCTGAGACTGGTTGCAAGGAGTAATAGAAGTCGAGCGGGATGTAGCGGATCTAGATGATCTGCTGCACCAGAGTCACGATTCACAGCGACCCATGCAAACAGTTCGATCACTCTACGCTAACTTTTACGCAATTGCCAACCCCCGCCGGAAAGGTCGCCGGCCAGGTTTTACGGGGCTTGCCGAGGCACGGAGAGCGTGCGCCAGTAATGTCGTTGCAACAATCGCCGGCGTTGTTCGCACAGATATGAAAAAGCCCGCAGGACCTAAGTCTTGCGGGCTCTTGAAACGGTTGGTGCCCCGGGGGAGACTCGAACTCCCACTCCTTTCGAAAACGGATTTTGAATCCGCCGCGTCTACCGATTCCGCCACCGGGGCACAATGGCGGCGCAGTATAGGGACGCACCCTGCGCCGGTCAATCGGCGTCGGTATCGAGCCCCTCGGCAACGGTGCCATGCGTGTTCAGGGGCTGATGGGGTGGCGGTTTTTCATGGCGGCCTTGCGACTAAGATTGCGCCTGTCATCGAGAGCGCCGAGTTGGACGGGGTGGTCTGGGATCTGTAGTCGAGCGGGAGGGCGTGTGCTCAGAGTCTTGTGCCGGGCGATCATCGCCGGTCTGCTGATTTCTCCTGCGGCCTTGGCGGGCACGCTCACCTATGCCGTTACCGATGAAAGCTGGGAGCCGTACTGGATAGTGCGCGACGGCCAGGTCAGCGGCATCCTGCATGACTTCATGCTCGCCCTCGACGAGCGCCTGCCGGAGGAGTTGCAGGCGAGCCACCCGCTGCCGCCGCTGCGTACCCAGAAACTGTTTCGCGAAGGGCAACTGCAGCTTGAGTGTTGCGTGAGCCAGAGCTGGCGTGCCGAGCCCGAGCAGGCGGATGTATCGGTGTGGTCGGTGCCGGTGCTCGAGGCCGATGAGATGCTGCTGTTCGCCCCTGGTGCGGCCTTCCCCTACCGGCAGGTCGAGGACCTGCGCGGGCGCTCGATTGCCACGGTGCGTGGCTATGGCTATTTCGGCAGCGAGTACTTCCAGCGCAACGATGGCGCCGATGCGTTCGCACTGATCTACCGCGTCGCCCAGCGGCACAGCGAGGCCGGCATCATCGACCGCCTGGAGTGGCGTTACCTGACGCACAGCAATGCCCAGCTGCGATCACCTCGCTGGCAGGTCGAGGAGGGGCCGGTAATCCATCGTGTCCAACTGCGAATTCGCCTGCATCGTGCTCATGCCGATCGGCTGCAGGCGTTGAATGCGGCCATCAGGGAAATCCAGGCGGACGGCACCCTGGCGCGAATCGTCGTGCGCTACGCGCCGTAGCGTTGGCCCCCGGGGACAGCCCACGTGGCCGGCCAAGGGGAAATCCGGTAAGCTTTGCCACCCTGCAGAAATACCCCCTCCGAATCGAATCATGCGTGTTGCCGATTTCCACTTCGATCTTCCCGAGTCGCTGATCGCCCGTCATCCCCTGGCCGAGCGCCGGGCCAGTCGCCTGTTGCAGCTGGATGGGTCGAGCGGGGCGCTGCGTCATGGCCAGTTCACCGATCTGCTGGAGCAACTGCGCCCCGGTGACCTGATGGTGTTCAACAACACCCGGGTGATTCCGGCGCGGCTGTTCGGCCAGAAGGCGTCCGGCGGCAAGCTGGAAGTGCTGGTGGAGCGCGTGCTCGATCAGCATCGGGTGCTGGCGCACGTGCGCTCCAGCAAGTCGCCCAAGCCCGGTTCGCAGATTCTCATCGATGGTGGTGGCGAAGCCGAAATGGTCGCCCGTCACGATGCCCTGTTCGAACTGCGTTTCGCCGAACCGGTGCTGCCGTTGCTGGAGCGGGTCGGGCATATGCCGCTGCCGCCTTATATAGACAGACCGGATGACGAGGCCGACCGCGAGCGTTATCAGACCGTCTACGCCGAGAAGGCGGGCGCGGTGGCGGCGCCCACCGCGGGGCTGCACTTCGATGACGAACTGCTGGCGGCGATCCGCGACAAGGGTGTGGAAACAGCGTTCGTGACGCTGCATGTTGGTGCCGGTACCTTCCAGCCGGTGCGGGTCGAGCGCATCGAAGATCACCACATGCACAGCGAGTGGCTGGAGGTCAGCCAGGAGGTCGTCGATGCCGTGGCGGCCTGCCGCGCCCGTGGCGGTCGTGTGGTGGCCGTCGGCACCACCAGCGTGCGCTCCCTGGAAACCGCGGCGCAGAGCGGTGAGTTGAAACCGTTCAGCGGCGATACCGACATCTTCATCTATCCGGGCCGGCCCTTCCATGTGGTCGACGCCCTGGTCACCAACTTCCACCTGCCCGAGTCGACCCTGCTGATGCTGGTGTCGGCCTTCGCCGGCTACGCCGAGACCATGGCCGCCTACCGCGCGGCGGTGGAGCAGGGCTATCGCTTCTTCAGTTACGGTGATGCCATGTTCATCACCCGCAACCCCGCCGCGCGCGGGCCCGAGGTTTGAGTATGTCGCGCACCTGTCGCATGTCCTTCGAGTTGCTGGCTACCGACGGCAAGGCCCGTCGCGGCCGCCTGACCTTCCCGCGTGGCGTGGTGGAAACGCCCGCCTTCATGCCGGTGGGCACCTACGGCACGGTCAAGGGCATGCTGCCGCGTGACGTTGAAGACATCGGCGCGCAGATCATCCTCGGCAACACCTTCCACCTGTGGCTGCGCCCGGGCATGGAGGTGATCAGGAAACATGGCGACCTGCATGATTTCATGCAGTGGCAGGGGCCGATCCTCACCGACTCCGGCGGTTTCCAGGTGTTCAGTCTGGGGGCGATGCGCAAGATCAAGGAAGAGGGCGTTTACTTCGCCTCGCCGGTCGATGGCGCCAAAGTCTTCATGGGCCCGGAAGAGTCGATGCAGGTGCAGCGCGACCTGGGCTCGGACATCGTGATGATCTTCGACGAATGCACGCCGTACCCGGCGGAGTTCGATGTGGCCAAGCGCTCCATGGAGCTGTCGCTGCGTTGGGCCAAGCGCTCCAAGACCGCCCATGGCGAGAGCACGGCGGCGTTGTTCGGCATCGTCCAGGGCGGCATGCACGAAGAGCTGCGCATGCGCTCGCTGGAGGGCTTGTGCGAGATCGGTTTCGACGGCCTGGCCATCGGTGGGCTGTCGGTCGGCGAGCCGAAGGAAGAAATGATCCGCGTGCTGGACTTCCTGCCGCCGCACATGCCGGCCGACAAACCGCGCTATCTGATGGGTGTGGGCAAGCCGGAAGACCTGGTCGAGGGCGTGCGCCGTGGCGTGGACATGTTCGATTGCGTGATGCCGACGCGTAACGCGCGCAACGGCCACCTGTTCGTCGATACCGGCGTGGTGAAGATCCGCAATGCCGTGCACAAGCACGACGATTCGCCGCTGGACCCGACCTGCGACTGTTACACCTGCAAACACTTCTCGCGCGCTTATCTGCATCATCTGGACAAGTGCGGCGAAATGCTCGGTAGCATGCTCAATACCATCCATAACTTGCGGCATTATCAGCGTGTTATGGCTGGTTTGCGCGAGGCTATCGGACAGGGTACATTGGCCGCCTTTGTCGAAACCTTCTATGCCAAGCGCGGCCTGCCCGTGCCGCCGCTGGACTGATTTCCCGAACGTTTGAAGATCCTTTCCATTAGGAGTGTTACATGAGCTTTTTCATTCCCGCCGCCTACGCTGACACTGCGGCTGCTGGCCCTGCCGGCAGCGGTTTCGAGTGGGTATTCCTGATCGGTTTCCTGGTCATTTTCTACCTGATGATCTGGCGTCCGCAGGCCAAGCGCGCCAAGGAACACAAGAACCTGCTCAGCAGCCTGCAGAAGGGTGATGAGGTGGTGACCAGCGGCGGCATCGCCGGCAAGGTCTCCAAGGTTGCCGACGACTTCGTGGTGATCGAGGTGTCCGACACCGTCGAGCTGAAGTTCCAGAAGCAGGCCATCGCCGCCACTCTGCCCAAGGGCACGCTGAAAGCCATCTGACTTCGGTTCTTTCTAGTTTTCATTCGACGGGGCGCTTTTAGCGCCCCGCGTCATAAGCGGGCGGCTCGTTCATGCTCAATAAATATCCCCTTTGGAAGTACCTGCTGATTCTCGCCGTATTGGCGATCGGCCTGGTCTACTCCATCCCTAATCTCTATCCGGATGATCCGGCCGTGCAGATCAGTGGTGCCAGTTCGGCGCTGAGCATCGAGCAGGGCGACGTCGAGCGCGCCAGCAAGGCGCTGCAGGACGCCGGCATCCAGGTCAAGGCTGCCAGCCTCGATGAGCGCGGCCGTGGCGGTCTGATCCGTCTGACCAAGCAGGATGACCAGTTGCCGGCCAAGGACATCGTCCGCCGCGTGCTGGGCGACGACTACGTGGTGGCGCTGAACCTGGCACAAACCACTCCCGACTGGCTGCGCAGCCTGGGCGCCAGCCCGATGAAGCTTGGCCTGGACCTGTCCGGTGGTGTGCACTTCCTGCTGGAAGTGGACATGGACAAGGCGCTGGATGTGCGGCGCAAGGTCTACGAAGGCGAGATCAAGAGCCTGCTGCGCAAGGAGCGCATCCGCTACCGCAGCATGCCGGAGCAGGGCGGCCGTATTCAGCTCGGCTTCGCCGACAGCGATACGCTGGAAAAAGCCCAGCGTCTGATCCGCAAGGACTACAACGATTTCGAGCTGACCACCGTCGAGCGCGGCGGCCAGCAGGTGCTGCAGCTGGCGCTGACTCAGGCGAAGATTGCCGAGATTCGCGAATACTCCATTCGCCAGAACCTCACCACCGTGCGTAACCGCGTCAACGAGCTGGGTGTGGCCGAGCCGCTGGTGCAGCGTCAGGGTGCCAACCGCATCGTGGTCGAGCTGCCGGGTGTGCAGGATACCGCCGAAGCCAAGCGTATCCTCGGCAAGACCGCCAACCTGGAGTTCCGCCTGCAGGCCGATCTCGACGCGCCGCGCGGTGCAACCGAGACCTTCGGTTTCCGCGAGGAGGGGCGTCCGCCGGTGCAGCTCGAGCGTGAGCTGATCATCACCGGTGACCAGGTCACCGATGCCCAGGCCAGCTTCGACGAGAACGGCCGCCCGCAGGTGAACATCCGCCTCGACGGCCATGGCGGCGATCTGATGAACCGCGCCACGCGCAACAACGTTGGCCGCAGCATGGCGGTGATCTTCATCGAACAGAAGCCGGTCACCCGCTACGTGCGTCAGACCGTCGACGGTGTCGAGCAGGAAGTCGCCGTCTCTTCGTTCGTCGAAGAGAAGAAGATCATCAGCCTGGCCACCATCCAGTCGGCGCTGGGCAGCCAGTTCCGCATCACCGGCCTGAACGGCCAGGGAGAGTCCTCGGAACTGGCGCTGCTGCTGCGTGCCGGTGGCCTGGCCGCGCCGATGTACTTCGCTGAAGAGCGCACCATCGGCCCGAGCCTGGGTGCCGAAAACATCGCCAAGGGTATCGAGTCCACCGAGTGGGCGATGATCTTCGTGGCGCTGTTCATCATCGCCATCTACCGCTTCTTCGGCGTGCTGGCGACCGTGGCGCTGGCCTTCAACCTGGTACTGTTGGTGGGGCTGATGTCGGCCATTGGCGCGACGCTGACGCTGCCCGGTATCGCCGGTATCGTGCTGACCCTGGGTATGGCGGTGGATGCCAACGTGCTGATCTTCTCGCGCATACGCGAGGAACTGGCCAACGGGCTGCACGTGCAGCGTGCCATCCATGAGGGTTTCGACCGCGCCTACTCGGCGATTCTCGACAGTAACCTGACCACCCTGCTGGTCGGCGGCATCCTGTTCGCCATGGGGACCGGCCCGGTCAAGGGCTTCGCGGTGACCATGTCGTTGGGCATCATCACGTCGATGTTCACCGCCATCATGTTCACCCGTGGTCTGGTCAACCTGATCTTCGGTGGCCGTAACTTCAAGAAGCTGTGGATCTGAGGTGCAGCCATGATCAAATCAACCATTCGTTTCATGGCGGTACGCAATATCGCCTTCGCCATGACCCTGGTGCTTACCGTGGTCGGCCTGGGGGCTCTGTTCTCCAAGGGGCTGAACTTCGGCCTGGACTTCACCGGCGGTACCCTGATCGAGCTGCAATACGAGCAGGCCGCGGATCTCGAGGTGATCAAGCGCGAGCTGGGTCAGGCCGGTTATACCGATGCCGTGGTGCAGAGCTTCGGCGCCAGCACCGATGTGCTGGTGCGTCTGGCCGGGGATGACCCGGATCTGGGTAGTCGGGTTGCCGAGGCGCTGCGCAAGGTCGACAGCACCACCCGTTTCGAGGTCAAGCGGGTCGAGTTCGTCGGTCCGCAGGTTGGCGAAGAGCTGCGCGACCAGGGCGGCATCGCCATGCTCCTGGCGCTGGGCGGCATCATGCTGTACCTGGCATTCCGCTTTCAGTGGAAGTTCGGTGTTGGCGCCATCGCATCCCTGGTGCATGACGTGATCATCACCCTGGGCGTGCTGGCGTTCTTCCGGGTTCCGTTCGATCTGACCGTGCTGGCTGCCATCCTGGCGATGATCGGCTACTCGCTGAACGACACCATCATCATCTACGACCGCATCCGCGAGAACTTCCGCGTGCTGCGCAAGGCGTCGCTGATCGAGAACATCGATATCTCCATCACTCAGACGCTGATGCGCACCATCGCCACCTCGTTGTCCACTGCGCTGGCACTGCTGGCGCTGCTGTTCTTCGGTGGTGACGTGCTGGCCGCCTTCGCCCTGACTCTGCTGGTCGGTGTGGTGGTGGGTACCTACTCGTCGGTTTATATCGGCGCCACGGTGCTGGTGTGGCTGAAGCTCAGCGTGGAGGACCTGATCCCGCCGGTGGCTGACGCCGAGGTCGACGACGGTCGTCCCTGATGCTGTGACGCAGTTCATGTAAGGCAGACCAAGCCGCGAAAAGTCGAACTTTTCGCGGCTTTTTGCTGTCCTAGGCAAGGAGAAGGGCGCGAGGCGCCGAGCCTAGGAGACAACAAATCATGAACAAGTCGATGCTGGTAGGTGCCGTGCTGGGCGCGGTGGGTGTTACGGCAGGTGGCGCGGTCGCTACTTACAGTCTGGTGGATCGTGGTCCGTCCTATGCCGAGGTGCTGGCGGTGACCCCGGTCAAGGAAACCATCAAGACCCCGCGTGAAGTGTGCAAGGACGTCACCGTGACGCGTCAGCGACCGGTGCAGGATCAGCACCAGATCGCCGGTACCGCCATTGGTGCCATTGCCGGTGGTCTGCTGGGTAACCAGGTCGGTGGCGGCAGCGGCAAGAAGATCGCCACGGTGGCCGGCGCGGTCGGTGGCGGCTATGCCGGCAACAAGATTCAGGAAGGCATGCAGCAGCGCGATACCTATACCACCACGGAAACCCGCTGCAATACCGTGACCGATACCAGCGAGAAGCTGGTGGGTTACGACGTGAAGTATCAGGTGGGCGAGAAGATCGGCACGGTGCGTATGGATCGTGATCCGGGCAGCCAGATTCCGCTGAACAAGCAGGGTGAGCTGGTGCTGGTGCAGCAGACTCAGTAAGAACTGCGCTCAATAAAAAACGCCCCTCGGGGCGTTTTTTTGTGGCCTGCCATCCTTGGCGGCCACCCTACGGGCCGTCGCTGCGCGACGTCAAAAATCGCTCTGGGCGATTTTTTATTGCTCGATGGAGGCTCAGCGCTTCATCGACGGTGCCAGGTGCGGCTGAATCGCAGTCAGCACGGCCTTGAAGCACTTGGTGTTGCCGGCGACGATCTGACCCTTCTCGAGAAATTCATGGCCGCCGCTGAAGTCGCTGACCAGGCCGCCTGCTTCCTGAATCAGCAGTGCGCCTGCGGCCATGTCCCACTCGGACAGGCCGAATTCCCAGAATGCATCGAAGCGGCCGGCCGCAACGTAAGCCAGGTCCAGGCTTGCAGCGCCTGCGCGGCGGATGCCGGCGGTCTGGCCAGTCAGGCTGCGGAACATGTTCAGGTAGTTGTCCAGGTGGTCGAGCTGGCCGTCGCGGAACGGGAAGCCGGTGCCGAGCAGGGCGCCTTCGAGGCTCTTGCGATTGCTCACGCGCAGGCGGCGACCGTTAAGGGCTGCACCGCGGCCGCGGCTGGCGGTGAACTCTTCCTGGCGCACCGGGTCGAGGACGATGGCGTGCTCGAGGCGGCCGCGATACTTGCAGGCAATGCTGATGGCGAAATGCGGTACGCCGCGGACGAAGTTGGTGGTGCCGTCCAGCGGGTCGATGATCCACTGATAATCGGCGCCATCGCCGCTACCTTCCAGCACGCCGCCTTCTTCACCCAGAAAGCTGTGGGTCGGGTAGGCCTTGCGGATGGCCTGGACGATCATCAGCTCGGCGGCCTTGTCGACCTCGGTGACGTAATCCTTGGCATCCTTCTCGTCGACCGAGATGACATCCAGGCGCTCGATGGAGCGAAAGATCATTTCACCGGCGCTGCGAGCGGCGCGCAGGGCGATATTCAGCATGGGCTGCATGGGAGGTTCACCTGGGGCGTTAAAGAAAGCCGGCCATGTTAGCAGAAAACCGTTCTTGATGAAGCGCCGTCTGTACCTCGCATGGCAATCACGCAAGGGCTTGGGTAAGATCGTTGCCCCCTAATCGTTTCTGAGAGTGGCTGCGTTGCTGGACAAAATTCGCGTCGTTCTGGTGGGTACCAGTCATCCGGGCAATATCGGCGGTGCCGCGCGGGCAATGAAAAACATGGGCCTGTCGCGTCTGGTGCTGGTGGCGCCCGAGGATTTCCCGAGTGGCGATGCCGTTGCGCGGGCCTCCGGTGCGACCGATGTGCTGGACGCCGCGCAGGTGGTCGACACGCTGGAGGAGGCGCTGGTCGGTTGCACCCTGGTGGTCGGCACCAGTGCGCGTGATCGACGCATTCCCTGGCCCTTGCTCGATCCGCGTGAGTGCGGTGTGACCAGTTGCGAGCAGGCGGCCGCTGGGGGTGAGGTGGCGTTGGTGTTCGGCCGCGAGTACGCCGGCCTGACCAACGAGGAGCTGCAGCGATGTCAATACCACGTGCATATTCCGTCCAATCCGGAGTTCAGTTCGCTGAACCTGGCTGCGGCGGTGCAGGTGCTGGCCTATGAAGTGCGCATGGCCTGGCTGACCGCTTCGAGTCTGCCGACCAAGGTGGAGAAGCTGGAAACCACGGCGATGCTCAATTCCCAGGCGGCGACCGCGGATGAGCTGGAGTCCTTCTACGGCCATCTGCGTCGCGTGCTGGTGATGATCGGTTTTCTCGATCCGCAGAAGCCACGGCACCTGATGACTCGCCTGCGTCGTCTTTACGGGCGCAGTGCGGTGAGCAAGTTGGAAATGAACATCCTGCGCGGCATCCTTACCGAGACGGAGAAGGCCGTGCGTGGAGAGCCTCACAAGCAGGGGAAGTCTGATGTTTGAACGCATGCGAGAAGATATCCAGAGCGTTTTTCACCGTGATCCGGCGGCGCGTAATGCCTTCGAGGTGGTGACCTGCTATCCGGGGTTGCATGCGGTCTGGCTGCACCGGTTGGCCCATGCGCTGTGGCGCTCGGGCTGGAAGTGGCCGGCGCGGGTAGTCTCCAATTTCGGTCGCTGGATGACCGGTATCGAGATCCATCCGGGGGCGAAGATCGGTCGGCGTTTCTTCATCGATCACGGAATGGGCATCGTCATTGGCGAGACCGCCGAGATCGGTAACGACGTGACGCTGTACCAGGGGGTGACCCTGGGCGGCACCAGCTGGAACAAGGGCAAGCGCCACCCGACTCTGGAAGACGGTGTGGTGGTCGGCGCCGGGGCCAAGGTGCTGGGGCCGTTCACCGTCGGCGCCGGGGCCAAGATCGGCTCCAATGCCGTGGTGACCAAGGAGGTGCCGGCCGGTGCCACCGCGGTGGGGATTCCCGGCAAGATCATCGTCAAGTCCGATGACGAGCAGGAAGCCAAGCGCCAGGCGATGGCCGAGAAGATCGGCTTCGATGCCTACGGCGTCGGTCAGGACATGCCGGACCCGGTGGCGCGTGCCATCGGCCAGTTGCTCGATCACCTGCACGCGGTCGACGGACGCCTGGAGGGGATGTGCAAGGCGCTGACGGCGCTTGGCAGCGACTACTGCGCCAAGGACCTGCCGACACTGCGTGACGAAGACTTCGCCGATGTCTGCAAGGACCAGCAGCAGGGCGACAAGCCCGCTGCCTGATGCAGGGGGAGGCGGTTCTTGCTATAGTGCCGCCTCTTTTTGCGGTCAATCCTGAGTAAATCAATAGGTCTTATAGTTGACTTAAATACTCGGGAATCGCATACTTCGCCGCAATTCAGTGATTCGTGGTAGAGCCATGCGACTGACCACCAAAGGCCGTTACGCCGTTACCGCCATGCTCGATCTGGCGCTGCACGCGCAGCACGGTCCCGTTTCCCTGGCCGATATTTCCGAGCGGCAGGGCATCTCCCTGTCCTATCTCGAGCAACTGTTCGCCAAGCTGCGCCGTGGCAACCTGGTTTCCAGCGTGCGCGGGCCCGGTGGCGGCTACCAGCTGTCGCGTGACATGCGCGGTATCCAGGTGGCTCAGGTGATCGATGCGGTCAACGAATCCGTGGATGCCACGCGTTGCCAGGGGCAGGGCGATTGCCACTCTGGCGACACCTGTCTGACCCATCACCTGTGGTGCGATCTCAGTCAGCAGATTCATGAGTTCCTCAGTGGCATCAGTCTGGCTGATCTGGTCGCGCGCCGTGAGGTTCAAGAGGTCGCGTTGCGCCAGGATCAGCGTCGCTGCTCCGGCAGAGGCACTATGCCGCATTTGGATAAGATTGAAGCGTCTGCCATCGAGTGAGCAGGGCGTTTGCCTGATAGGAGAAACCCAATGAAATTGCCCATTTACCTCGATTATTCCGCCACCACGCCGGTCGATCCGCGTGTCGCGCAGAAGATGAGCGAATGCCTGCTGGTCGACGGTAACTTCGGCAACCCGGCTTCGCGCTCGCACGTATTCGGCTGGAAGGCCGAGGAAGCGGTGGAAAACGCTCGTCGTCAGGTCGCCGAGCTGGTCAATGCCGACCCGCGCGAGATCGTCTGGACCAGCGGTGCCACCGAGTCCGACAACCTCGCCATCAAGGGCGTGGCGCATTTCTACGCCAGCAAGGGCAAACACATCATCACCTCGAAGATCGAGCACAAGGCGGTGCTGGACACCACTCGCCAGCTCGAACGCGAAGGTTTCGAAGTCACCTATCTCGAGCCGGGCGAAGATGGTCTGATCACGCCGGCCATGGTCGAAGCAGCGCTGCGTGACGACACCACGCTGGTGTCGGTCATGCACGTCAACAACGAGATCGGCACCATCAACGACATCGCCGCCATCGGCGAGCTGACCCGCTCGCGCGGTGTGCTGCTGCATGTCGATGCCGCGCAGTCCACCGGCAAGGTGGAAATCGATCTGGAAAAGATGAAGGTCGACCTGATGTCCTTCTCCGCGCACAAGACCTACGGCCCGAAAGGCGTGGGCGCATTGTACGTGCGCCGCAAGCCGCGTGTGCGCCTGGAAGCGCAGACCCACGGTGGCGGCCATGAGCGCGGCATGCGCTCCGGCACCCTGGCCACCCACCAGTGCGTGGGTATGGGCGAGGCCTTCCGTATCGCCAAGGAAGAGATGGCTGCGGAAAACCAGCGCATCACCGCCTTGCGCGACCGCTTCTACCGCCAGCTCGAAGGCATGGAAGAGCTGTACGTCAACGGCAGCCTGACTGCCCGCGTGCCGCACAACCTCAACCTGAGCTTCAACTATGTCGAGGGCGAGTCGCTGATCATGGCGCTCAAGGACCTCGCCGTATCGTCCGGTTCGGCCTGTACCTCGGCCTCCCTGGAGCCGTCCTACGTACTGCGCGCGCTGGGCCGCAACGACGAACTGGCGCATAGCTCGATTCGCTTCACCTTCGGTCGTTTCACCACCGAAGAAGAGGTCGACTACGCTGCTGCCAAGGTCCGCGAGGCCGTGGACAAGCTGCGTGAACTGTCGCCCCTGTGGGATATGTTCAAAGAAGGTGTCGACCTTTCCTCCGTGGAATGGGCAGCACACTGATAGCTGCCTGAAGAGCGGCACCTGATGAGAGAGGAAGTACAGCATGGCTTACAGTGACAAGGTCATCGACCACTACGAAAACCCGCGCAACGTCGGCAAGCTGAACGCCGAAGATCCGGATGTCGGCACCGGCATGGTCGGCGCGCCGGCCTGCGGTGACGTGATGCGCCTGCAGATCAAGGTCAACGAAAGCGGCGTGATCGAAGACGCCAAGTTCAAGACCTACGGCTGCGGTTCGGCTATCGCCTCCAGCTCCCTCGCCACCGAGTGGATGAAGGGCAAGACTCTGGATGAGGCCGAGAGCATCAAGAACACCCAGCTCGCCGAAGAACTGGCGCTGCCGCCGGTGAAGATCCACTGCTCCGTGCTCGCCGAGGACGCCATCAAGGCGGCCGTGCGCGATTACAAGCAGAAGAAAGGCTTGCTCTGATACGAGGTTTGCAATGGCCATCACCATGTCTGAAGCTGCTGCCCGCCATGTGCAGCGCTCCCTCGAGGGGCGCGGCAAGGGTGAGGGCATTCGTCTCGGTGTGCGTACTACCGGCTGCTCCGGCCTGGCCTACGTGCTCGAATTCGTCGATGAGCTGGCGGCCGAGGATCAGGTTTTCGAGAGCCACGGCGTCAAGGTGATCATCGATCCCAAGAGCCTGGTCTATCTCGACGGCACCGAACTGGACTTCGTCAAGGAAGGCCTCAACGAGGGCTTCAAGTTCAACAACCCCAACGTGCGCGGTGAATGCGGCTGCGGCGAAAGCTTCAACGTTTGAGGCGCCTGCGTGGGTAATCCTTGCCATTTCGCCCTGTTCGATCTGCAGCCGAGTTTTCGTCTCGACCTCGAGCAGTTGGCCGCACGCTATCGCGAGCTGGCGCGCCAGGTTCATCCGGATCGCTTCGCCGATGCCGGTGAGCGCGAGCAGCGTCTGGCGCTGGAGCGCTCGGCCTGTCTCAACGAGGCTTATCAGGTCCTGAAGACGCCGTCGCAGCGAGCGCGTTATCTGCTGGCCCTGCGTGGGCCCGAGCTGCCGCTGGAAGTGACGGTCCAGGATCCGGATTTTCTGCTGCAGCAGATGCAGCTGCGCGAGGAGCTGGAAGAACTGCAGGATGACGCCGATCTCGCCGGCGTCGCGGCCTTCAAGCTGCGCCTGAAAACCGCACAAGAGCAGCTCAATGACAGTTTCGCCGCGTGCTGGGACGACGATACCCGGCGCGAGGAGGCCGAGCGCCTGATGCGTCGCATGCAGTTCCTCGACAAGCTGTCCCATGAAGTGCGCCAGTTAGAAGAGCGCCTCGACGATTAACCTGTAGGTTGCTTCGGCAGCCTGCCTGATGATTTCAAGAAGACCATGGCCTTATTGCAGATCGCCGAGCCTGGGCAGAGCCCGCAACCGCACCAGCGTCGGCTGGCGGTGGGAATCGACCTGGGTACCACCAATTCGCTGGTGGCTGCTGTACGCAGCGGCCTGGCCGAACCCCTGGCCGATGGCGATGGCAAGGTCATCCTGCCGTCGGCCGTGCGCTATCACCCGCAGCACGTGGAAGTTGGCGAGTCGGCCAAGCTGGCGGCGGCCAGCGATCCGTTCAACACCGTGCTGTCGGTCAAGCGCCTGATGGGCCGTGGTATCGCCGACGTGCATCAGCTGGGCGAGCAACTGCCCTATCGCTTCGCCGCGGGCGAGTCGCATATGCCGTTCATCGAGACCGTGCAGGGGGCGAAGAGCCCGGTCGAGGTCTCGGCGGAAATTCTCAAGACGCTGCGTCTGCGTGCCGAGCAGACCCTGGGCGGCGAGCTGGTCGGGGCGGTGATTACCGTGCCGGCCTATTTCGATGACGCCCAGCGCCAGGCCACCAAGGATGCCGCACGGTTGGCCGGGCTCAATGTATTGCGCCTGCTCAACGAGCCAACCGCTGCCGCTGTGGCCTATGGCCTGGATCAGAAGGCCGAGGGTGTGGTCGCGATCTACGATCTGGGTGGCGGTACCTTCGATATCTCCATCCTGCGCCTGACCGGTGGCGTGTTCGAAGTGCTGGCCACCGGTGGCGACAGTGCGCTGGGTGGTGATGACTTCGATCATGCCATTGCCGACTGGATCATCCAGCAAGCCGGCATTTCCAGCGATCTCGATCCGTCGGCGCAGCGCAGCCTGTTGCAGGCCGCTTGTGCGGCCAAGGAAGGGCTGACGAATGCTGATCACGTCGAGCTGAGCCATGGCGACTGGCGCGGTACGCTGTCGCGCGAGCAGTTCGAGGCGCTGATCGAGCCCATGGTCGCACGCAGCCTCAAGGCCTGCCGGCGCGCGCTGCGCGATTCGGGCGTCGAGCTGGAAGAAGTCAGCGCCGTGGTCATGGTCGGTGGCTCCACTCGCGTGCCGCGCGTGCGCGAGGCGGTGGTCGAGCTGTTCGGTCGCACGCCGCTGACCAATATCGATCCCGATCAGGTGGTGGCCATCGGCGCTGCGATCCAGGCTGACACCCTGGCGGGCAATCAGCGTGGCGAGGGCGAAGAGCTGCTGTTGCTGGATGTGATCCCGCTGTCGCTCGGCCTGGAAACCATGGGCGGGCTGATGGAGAAGCTGATTCCGCGCAATACCACCATTCCGGTAGCGCGTGCGCAGGACTTCACCACCTACAAGGATGGCCAGACGGCCATGATGATTCACGTGCTGCAGGGCGAGCGCGAGCTGATCGCCGACTGCCGCTCCCTGGCACGTTTCGAATTGCGCGGCATCCCGCCGATGGTGGCTGGTGCGGCGAAGATTCGAGTGACCTTCCAGGTCGATGCCGACGGCCTGCTCAGCGTCGCCGCGCGCGAGTTGGGCTCGGGCGTGGAGGCGAGCATTCAGGTCAAGCCTTCCTATGGCCTGACCGATGGCGAGATCGCGCGCATGCTGCAGGACTCCTTCCAGAACGCCGGCGACGACAAGGCTGCACGGGCTCTGCGTGAGCAGCAGGTCGATGCCCAGCGCCTGATCGAGGCGGTCGAGGCGGCCCTGCAAGCCGATGGCGAGCGCCTGCTCGATGCCGAGGAGCGTGAGGTCATCGAATTGCAGGTGCAGGAGCTGCGCGACCTGCTCGCCAGCAATGACGGCCTGG
The DNA here is from genome assembly GCF_021495345.1 of Pseudomonas hydrolytica. NCBI lineage: Bacteria > Pseudomonadati > Pseudomonadota > Gammaproteobacteria > Pseudomonadales > Pseudomonadaceae > Ectopseudomonas > Ectopseudomonas hydrolytica. Next base: position 4,118,104 of record NZ_CP099397.1, on the reverse strand, counting down.
CCATCGAGCGGCAGAGCAAACGCCTGTCGCAGGTGACCGATGCTTTTGCTGCCCGTCGTCTTGATTCGACGGTGAAGGCCGCGCTGGCTGGGCGCAATCTCAACGAGATCGAGGAATAATTGATGCCGCAGGTGATTTTTCTGCCTCACGAGCGATTCTGCCCGGAAGGCCTGGTGGTAGAGGCCGAACCCGGGATCTCGATCCTCGAGCTGGCGCACCAGCACCATATCGAGATGGAGAGTGCCTGTGGCGGCGTGTGCGCCTGCACCACCTGCCACTGCATCGTGCGCGAGGGCTTCGACTCGCTTAACGAGGCGGACGAGCTGGAAGAGGACTATCTGGACAAGGCGTGGGGCCTGGAGGCCCAATCGCGTCTGGCCTGTCAGGCGATCGTCGGTGAGGAAGACCTCACCATCGAAATTCCCAAGTATTCGCTGAATCACGCGGCAGAAGCGCCGCACTGAGCCTGGAAACCTCATCATGAGTTTGAAATGGGTTGATGTGCTGGAGATCGCCATCCAGTTGAGCGAGAGCAAGCCTGATGTCGATCCGCGCTACGTGAACTTCGTCGATCTGCATCGCTGGGTCGTGGAGCTGCCGGAATTCGCCGATGACCCGCAACGCGGCGGCGAAAAAGTGCTCGAGGCCATTCAGGCGGCCTGGATCGAAGAGTTGTAGATCAGCACTCGCTGCAAGCCTCTGGCTACAACAGTCAGGGCGGCTCGTAGCTTTTACTTGCAGCTATAGGCTTGCCGCCTGTGGCTGCCATCCCGGAACCCGCGTATAATTCGCGGGTTTAATTTTTCGCTTTAACCCTAAGTTTCTGGAGCTTCACATGGCTGTTCAACGTACTTTCTCCATCATCAAGCCGGACGCCGTTGCCAAGAACGTCATCGGTGAGATCACCACCCGTTTCGAAAAGGCCGGTCTGCGCGTCGTCGCGTCGAAGATGGTGCAACTGTCCGAGCGCGAAGCTGCCGGTTTCTACGCTGAGCACAGCGAGCGCGGTTTCTTCAAGGATCTGGTTGCCTTCATGACCTCCGGTCCGGTCATCGTCCAGGTTCTGGAAGGTGAAGATGCCGTTCTGAAAAACCGCGAGCTGATGGGCGCTACCAACCCGAAAGAAGCTGCTCCGGGCACCATCCGCGCCGATTTCGCCGTTTCCATCGACGAGAACGCCGTTCACGGTTCGGACTCCGAAGCATCCGCTGCGCGCGAGATCGCTTACTTCTTCTCCGCCACCGAGCTGTGCGCGCGCATTCGCTGATTGGCGAATGAAGCGAGGGTGAAGCCATGACCAATACCACCGGCAAGATCAACCTGCTGGGCCTGACCCAGCCGGAAATGGAACAGTTCTTCGAGTCCATCGGCGAGAAGCGCTTCCGTGCCGGCCAGGTAATGAAGTGGATTCACCACTTTGGCGTCGATGATTTCGCCGCCATGACCAATGTCGGCAAGGCCTTGCGCGAGAAGCTCGAGGCCTCTGCCGAGATTCGCGGCCCGGAAGTGGTCAGCGAGAATATTTCCGCCGATGGCACGCGCAAGTGGGTGGTGCGTGTGGCGTCGGGCAGCTGCGTGGAAACCGTGTACATCCCGCAGAAAGGCCGCGGCACCCTGTGCGTGTCGTCGCAGGCCGGTTGTGCCCTGGACTGCAGCTTTTGCTCCACCGGCAAACAGGGTTTCAACAGCGACCTGACCAGCGCCGAGATCATCGGCCAGGTGTGGATCGCCAACAAATCCTTCGGCACCGTGCCGGCGAAGATCGACCGCGCCATCACCAACGTGGTGATGATGGGCATGGGCGAGCCGCTGCTGAACTTCGACAACGTCGTCTCTGCCATGCAGATCATGATGGACGATCTGGGTTATGGCATTTCCAAGCGCAAGGTGACCCTGTCCACCTCCGGCGTGGTGCCGATGATCGACAAGCTGGCCGAAGTCATTGACGTGTCTCTGGCCCTGTCGCTGCACGCGCCCAACGACGAGCTGCGCAACCAGCTGGTGCCGATCAACAAGAAGTACCCGCTGGACATGCTGCTGGCGGCCTGCAAGCGCTACGTCGCCAAGCTTGGCGAGAAACGTGTGCTGACCATCGAGTACACCCTGCTCAAGGGGGTCAACGATCAGCCCGAGCATGCTGAGCAGATGATCGCACTTCTCGCCGATGTGCCTTGCAAGATCAACCTGATTCCGTTTAATCCCTTCCCCTTCTCGGGGTACGAGCGGCCGAGTAATAACGCCATTCGCCGCTTCCAGGACCTGTTGCACAAGGCCGGTCATAACGTCACGGTACGCACTACGCGGGGTGACGATATCGATGCGGCCTGCGGCCAGTTGGTCGGCCAGGTGATGGATCGTACCCGGCGTAGTGAGCGCTACATTGCCGTGCGCCAGCTGGGCAGCGAGGCACAAGAGCCACGCGCTGCCGCTAACCGAAATTGAAGAGAGGATGTCTATGAGTTCGCGCCCCGCGCTGTTGTTGCTAGTTGTCAGTCTGCTCGGCGGCTGTGTGACTACCGGTGACGTTGACCCCATGCGTACGACTAAAGGGCGCGACGAGGCGCGCGATGCCTATGTGAAACTCGGCATCGCCTATATCCAGCAGGGCGATACCCAGCGCGCCAAGGTGCCGCTGAAGAGTGCGCTGGAGCTGGACGCCTCCAACGCCGATGCGCATGCGGCCCTGGCCATGGCGTTCCAGCTGGAGATGGAGCCGAAGCTGGCCGATGAGCATTTTCGCAAGGCGCTGTCCCTGCGCCCCAAGGATGCGCGCCTGCTGAACAACTACGCCGGCTTCCTGTTCGAGCAGAAGCGCTACCAGGACGCCATGAACACCTACCTCAAGGCCGCCGAGGACAACCTTTATCCCGAGCGCTCGCGGGTGTTCGAGAACCTCGGGCTCACCGCCCTGCAGCTGAAGCAGCGTGAGCAGGCCAAGGAGTACTTCCAGCGCTCGCTGCGCCTGAGCAGCCGCCAGCCGCGGGCGTTGCTGGAGATGGCCATGCTGTCCTACGAGGACAAGGAGTACGTGCCGGCTCGTCGTTACTATGACAGCTACAGCGAAATCGCCCCGCAGAACGCGCGCAGCCTGCTGCTCGGCGCACGTCTGGCCGAGGTGTTCGAGGATCGTGACAGGGCTGCCAGCCTCGGGCTGCAGCTACGCCGTCTGTATCCGGCTTCTCAGGAATATCAGCAATACGTTTCGGGGCAAAAATGAAAGCGGCACATAGCGAAGCAGTGACTCAGCCAATGCCGAGCAATCCGGGCGAAAGTCTGCGTCAGGCCCGTGAGATCAAGGGCTGGAGCGTCGCCGAAGTGGCCATGCAGCTCAACCTCACCCCGCAGCGTCTGGCCCAGATCGAAGCAGGTGCTTTCGACAAGCTGCCGGGCACCACCTTCGCTCGTGGCTACATCCGTGCCTATGCCAAGTTGCTGGAGCTGGATCAGAACCGCCTGGTGCTGGAGTTCGATCAGTTCACCGGCACCGATGCCACCGGCAGCAACGTGCATAGCCTGGGGCGTATCGAGGAGCCCGTGCGCTATTCGCAGAGCATCCTGCGTCTGGTCAGTTTCCTGCTGTTGCTGGCGCTGATCGGCGCCGGTTTCCTGTGGTGGCAGGAACAGGGGCGGTCGGTGACCAGTCTGGCTGACCTGGGGCTCGAGCATGTGGAAGTGGAGGGTGCCGATGGCACCACTCAGGTGCATTCGCTGGCCGAGCCGGAAGACCAGGCCGTGGTCGCGGCCCAGGGTAACGAGTCGGCCAGTCCGCTGTTGCTGCCGATCGAGCCGGGCGAAGCGCCGGAAGCCGTAACCGAAACCCAGCAGCCTGCCGCAGAAGGCACCGCCGCTGCGCCGACTCCCGCGCCTTCCGCTGCGCCCGAAGCCACCCAGCCGGATACCGCTGCAGCACCGCAGGCGCCGGCCGCGCCGGAGCCCACTGCACCCGTCGCGGTCGCGCCAGGGCAGGGCGCCCTGAGCGTACAGTTCACCGCCGATTGCTGGACGCAGGTGACCGATGCCGATGGCAAGGTGCTGCTCAGCGCGCTCAAGCGCAGTGGCGAGCGCATCGAATTGACTGGCAAGGCGCCCATGGAATTGCGTCTGGGCTTCGCGCGCGGCGCTCAGGTCCGCTTCAACGGCGAAAACGTGGATGTCGCGCCGTACATGACCGGCGAAACCGCGCGCCTGAAACTGGGGTTGTAAAGCATGCATTGCGAATCGCCGATCAAGCGTCGCCTGTCGCGCAAGATCTGGGTTGGCTCGGTACCGGTAGGCGGCGATGCGCCGATTGCCGTACAGAGCATGACCAACACCGACACCAACGATGTGGCGGCCACCGTGGCGCAGATCCGTCGCCTGGAAGATGCCGGCGCCGACATCGTGCGCGTTTCCGTGCCGGACATGGATGCCGCCGAGGCCTTCGGCCGCATCAAGCAGCAGGTACGCGTACCGCTGGTGGCGGATATTCATTTCGACTACCAGATCGCCCTGCGCGTGGCCGAGCTGGGCGTCGACTGCCTGCGCATCAATCCCGGCAACATCGGCCGTGAGGACCGCGTCAAGGCGGTGGTCGAGGCCGCACGCGACAAGGGCATTCCGATCCGCATCGGGGTCAACGCCGGGTCCCTGGAAAAGGACCTGCAGAAGAAGTACGGCGAGCCGACTCCCGCGGCGCTGGTGGAATCCGCGCTGCGTCATGTCGAGCATCTCGATCGCCTGAACTTCCCGGACTTCAAGGTCAGTGTGAAGGCTTCCGACGTGTTCATGGCCGTCGAGGCCTATCGCCTGCTGGCCAAGCAGATCGAGCAACCGCTGCACCTGGGCATCACCGAGGCCGGTGGCCTGCGCTCCGGTACCGTGAAGTCCGCAGTCGGCCTGGGCATGCTGCTGGCCGAGGGGATTGGCGATACCATCCGCATCTCGCTGGCCGCCGACCCGGTGGAAGAGATCAAGGTCGGTTTCGACATTCTCAAATCCCTGCGCCTGCGTTCGCGTGGCATCAACTTCATCGCCTGCCCGAGCTGCTCGCGGCAGAACTTCGATGTGGTCAAGACCATGAACGAACTGGAGAGCCGCGTCGAGGATCTGCTGGTGCCGCTGGACGTGGCCGTGATCGGCTGCGTGGTCAACGGCCCCGGCGAAGCCAAGGAGGCGCATATCGGCCTCACCGGTGGTAGCCCGAACAACCTGGTCTACATCGATGGCAAACCGGCCTCGAAGCTGACCAACGAAAACCTGGTGGACGAGCTGGAGAAGCTCATCCGCGACAAGGCGGCCGAAAAAGCCGCCGCCGATGCCGCCGTGATCGTGCGCAGCTGATCGCTGCGCTTTAAGGATTCTTTGTGAGCAAGTCCCTACAAGCCATTCGTGGCATGAACGATATCCTGCCGGAGCAGACGCCTGCCTGGCGCTACCTGGAAAGCACCCTGGTCAGCCTGCTCGACGGCTACGGCTACAAGGAAATCCGCCTGCCCATCGTCGAATACACCGAGCTGTTCGCCCGGGGCATCGGCGAGGGCACCGACGTGGTCGACAAGGAGATGTACACCTTCCTCGACCGCAACGAAGAATCCCTGACCCTGCGCCCCGAAGGCACCGCCGGTTGCGTGCGCGCCGTGCTCGAGCATGGCCTGGCCGGCGGCGGCCAGGTGCAGAAGCTGTGGTACGCCGGCCCCATGTTCCGCTACGAGAAGCCGCAGAAGGGCCGTTATCGCCAGTTCCATCAGGTGGGTGTGGAAGCCTTCAACCTGCCGGGCCCGGACGTCGATGCCGAGCTGATCGTGCTGACCTGGCGTCTGTGGAAGAAACTCGGCCTGGCCGATGCGGTGACCCTGCAGCTCAACAGCCTGGGTTCCAGCGAGGCGCGCGCTGCCTATCGCGACGCCCTGGTGGCCTACCTGCAGGAGCGCTTCGACCAGCTCGACGAGGACAGCCAGCGCCGTCTGAGCACCAACCCGCTGCGCATTCTCGACAGCAAGAACGAGGCGACCCAGGCCGTGCTGGTCGGTGCGCCGACCCTGGGCGACTACCTCGACGAGGAGTCGCGTCTGCACTTCGAGGGCGTCAAGGCGCGCCTGGATGCGGCCGGCATTCGCTATCAGATCAACCACAAGCTGGTGCGCGGTCTGGATTACTACAACCGCACCGTGTTCGAGTGGGTCACCGACAAGCTCGGCGCCCAGGGCACGGTGTGCGCTGGCGGTCGCTACGACGGCCTGGTGGCGCAACTGGGTGGCAAGGCCACGCCGGGTGTCGGCTTCGCCATGGGTGTCGAGCGCCTGGTGCTGCTGCTGGAAACCCTGGACCTGTTGCCGGCAGAGCTCAATCGCCCTGCCGACGTATACGTCTGCGCCTTTGGCGAGGCGGCGGAGCTGGCGGCGCTGGCGCTGACCGAGCGTCTGCGCGACGAGTTGCCGGGGCTGCGTCTGCTGCTCAATAGCGGTGGCGGCAGCTTCAAGAGCCAGTTCAAGAAGGCCGACAAGAGCGGCGCGCGTTATGCGCTGATTCTGGGGGACGACGAATTGGCAGGGCGCGTGGTAGGTTGCAAGCCGCTGCGCGACGACAGTGAACAACAAAGCGTTGCCTGGGATGCTCTGGCCGAGCATCTGGCCGCCTGCCAGCAGGCCTGAGCAGGCTCTCGATTAGGAGTACGGGGTTAGACATGCAGACCGAAGACGAACAGATCGCGCAACTCAAGGACTGGTGGGATCGCAACGGCAAGCCTTTGCTGGCCGGCGGGGTATTGGCGCTGGTGGCCGTATTCGGCTGGCAGGGCTGGCAGAAGTACCAGGTCAACCAGGCACAAAGCGCTTCTCTGATCTATCAGCAACTGCTGGAGACCGCACTGAACCCGGCCGGCACGCCCGATGCGGCCAAGGTCGCCGAGCTGGCCGGTAAACTCAACAGCGAGTTCGGCGGTAGCCATTACGCCCAGTACGGCAGTCTGTTCGTCGCCAAGGTGGCGGTCGAGGCGGACAGGCTGGACGATGCCGCGGCTGCGCTGCAGCGCGTGCTGGACAAGCCTGCCGATGCCACGCTCGGCGAGCTGGCGCGTCAGCGCCTGGCCCGCGTATTGGCAGCTCAGGACAAGGCCGACGAGGCGCTGAAGCTGCTCGATGCCAAGGTCGAGAACGCCTTCCTCGCCAGCCGTGAAGAACTCAAGGGCGACCTGCTGGTGAAGCTGGGTCGCAGTGACGACGCGCACGCTGCCTATCAGAAGGCCAAGGATGCGCTGGCCGAAGACGCCGCTGTCGGCGGCCTGCAGATGAAGCTGGACGACCTGGCAAAAGGGGATGCGTGACGTGATGCGTTGGAAGAATGCCGCACTGCTGGCTCTGGCCGTTCTGGCCGTGGGTTGCAGCAGCAATAGCAAGAAGGAACTGCCGCCGGCCGAGCTGACCAAGTTCGACGCCGAAGTCGAACTGCGCACCGAGTGGAGCCGCTCCGTTGGTGACGGTCAGGGCGAAACCTTCAACATGCTGGTACCGGCTATCGACGGCGAAGTGATCTACGCTGCCGACGTCGAAGGCCTGGTCATGGCCATGGACCGCACCACCGGCAAGGTCATCTGGCGCAAGAAGCTGGACATCCCGGTTTCTGGCGCCATCGGCGTTGGCTACGGCCAGGTGCTGCTGGGCACGCTCAAGGGTGAGGTGATCGCCCTGGACTCCAGCGATGGCGAAGAGCAGTGGCGCTCGCGCGTGACCAGCGAAGTGCTGGCGGCGCCGGCCAGCAACGGCGATATCGTCGTGGTGCAGACCCAGGACGACCGCCTGATCGCCTTCGACGCCAGCACCGGCAGCCAGCGCTGGATCGTCGAGAACACCCCGGCCGTGCTGACCCTGCGTGGTACCGGCGCGCCGCTGGTGACCAACCGTCTGGTGGTCGCCGGCCTGTCCAGTGGCAAGGTGATTGCAGTCGACGCCCAGCGTGGCCTGCCGGTGTGGGAACAGCGCGTCGCCATTCCGCAAGGTCGTTCCGAGCTGGAGCGCGTGGTGGACATTGACGGCGGTCTGCTGCTGTCCGGCGGCACCGTCTACGCGGTGAGCTACCAGGGCCGTGTCGCGGCCATGGATCTGGAGTCCGGTCGCGTGCTGTGGCAGCGCGAGGCGTCCAGCTCGGTAGGCGTCGCTCAGGGCTTCGGCAACGTCTACGTCAGCCATGCCAGCGGCACCGTCGAAGGTATCGACGAGCGCAGCGCCTCGGCGCTGTGGAGCAATGATTCGATGGCGCGTCGCCAGCTCTCGGGGCCGGCGGTGTTCTCTAGCTATGTCGCCGTGGGTGACTTCGAGGGCTATCTGCACCTGCTGAGCCAGGTTGATGGTCGCTTCGTCGGCCGTACCCGCATCGACAGCGACGGCCTGCGCGCCCAGCCGCTGGTGGTGGGTGACTGGCTGTACGTCTACGGCAACAGCGGCAAGCTGGTGGCTCTGACCATCAAGTAAGCCGACTATGCTGCCTTAACCTGGCAGCACGCAGTATCCCGGCCGCTGCCCCTGCAGCGGCCTTTGCATTTTCTGAATTAACTCAAGTGGAGAGCCTGATGGTTCCCGTAATTGCCCTGGTGGGCCGGCCGAACGTCGGCAAGTCCACACTCTTCAACCGCCTGACCCGCAGCCGCGACGCTATCGTTGGCGATCTGTCCGGTCTGACCCGCGACCGCCAGTACGGTGAGGCGAAGTGGCAGGGGCGCACCTATATCGTGATCGACACCGGGGGTATTTCCGGGGACGAGGAAGGCATCGACGCGAAGATGGCCGAGCAGTCGCTGCAGGCCATCGAGGAAGCCGATGCCGTGCTGTTCCTGGTGGACGCGCGCGCCGGCATGACCGCCTCGGACCAGATGATCGGCGAGCATCTGCGTCGACGCAACAAGCGCAGCTTCCTGGTGGTGAACAAGGTCGACAACCTCGACGTCGACCTGGCTCGCGCCGAATTCAGCCCCATGGGCCTGGGCGAGCCGCTGGCGATTGCCGGTGCCCATGGCCGTGGCATCACCCAGATGCTCGAGGCCGTGCTCGGCATCTTCCCCAAGGATGCCGGCGAGCCGGAAGAGGGTGCCGAAGCAGAGGAGGAGGTGCAGGAAGGCCAGGAGGCCAAGCGCATCCCCGGGCCGAGCGAGAAGGACGGCATCAAGCTGGCCATCATCGGCCGCCCCAACGTCGGCAAGTCGACGCTGGTCAACCGTATGCTCGGCGAAGAGCGGGTCATCGTGTATGACCAGGCCGGCACCACGCGCGACAGCATCTACATCCCCTTCGAGCGCGACGACGAGAAATACACCCTGATCGACACCGCCGGTGTGCGCCGCCGCGGCAAGATCTTCGAGGCGGTGGAAAAGTTCTCCGTGGTCAAGACGCTGCAGGCCATTCAGGACTCCAACGTCGTGGTGTTCGTCATGGACGCCCGCGAAGGGGTGGTCGACCACGATCTCAACCTGCTCGGCTTCGTGCTGGAAAGCGGTCGCGCCCTGGTCATCGCCCTGAACAAGTGGGACGGCATGGATCAGGGCCAGAAGGACTACGTGAAGACCGAGCTGGAGCGCCGGCTGTTCTTCGTGGACTTCGCCGATATCCACTTCATCTCCGCGTTGCACGGCACCGGCGTCGGTCATCTGTACAAGTCGGTGCAGGCCGCCTTCCACTCGGCCGTCACTCGCTGGCCGACCAGCCGCCTGACGCAGATCCTCGAGGATGCCGTCAGCGACCACGCGCCGCCGCTGGTCAACGGTCGCCGCATCAAGCTGCGCTACGCCCACCTGGGTGGCGCCAACCCGCCGCTGATCGTGATCCACGGCAATCAGGTCGACGCCGTACCGCGCGCCTACACCCGTTACCTGGAAAACACCTTCCGCCGTGTGCTGAAACTGGTGGGTACGCCGATCCGCATCGAGTACAAGGGCGGCGAGAACCCCTACGAGGGCAACAAGAACAAGCTCACCGACCGCCAGGTGAACAAGAAGCGTCGCCTGATGAGCCACCACAAGAAGGCCGAGAAGAAGCGCAAGGACAAGCGCAAGTAAGCACCCACCGTGCACGTCGGACGGCGTTCGGCGTGCACGGCATAAGCTTCCAGCCTCTTTTCATAAGCGCTGCGGCTGCCGCCTGCGGCGTCCTTCGGCTATCCTCGCGGCTTGCCTTGTTCTTCTTAGGAAGTCGCGATGCTTGTCAGCAAACTGCCCAACGTCGGCACCACCATCTTCACGCGGATGTCCCAGCTCGCCCTTGAGGCTGGCGCGATCAACCTGTCCCAAGGCTTCCCCGATTTTGACGGCCCGCAGGCATTGCGCGAAGCCGTGGCGCGCCATGTGCTGGAAGGGCGCAACCAGTACAGCCCGATGACCGGTCTGCCGAGTCTGCGCCAGCAGGTGGCGGCGAAGATCGCCCGCAGTTATGGCGTGCAGCGTGATGCCGACAGCGAGATTACCATCACCCCCGGCGCCACCGAGGCGATCTTCTGCGCGGTGCAGGCGCTGATCCGCGCTGGCGATGAAGCCATCGTGCTCGACCCTTGCTACGACAGTTACGAGCCCTCGGTGGAGCTGGCCGGTGGGCGCTGCGTACACGTGCCGCTGGCCCTGCCGGATTTTGCCGTGGACTGGCAGCGCCTCGCCGATGCGATCACGCCGCATACCCGGCTGATCTTCCTCAACTCGCCGCACAACCCCAGTGGCGCGCTGCTGACGCGCGCCGATCTGAACAAGCTGGCCGAGCTGATTCGCGGTCGCGATATCCATGTGATCAGCGACGAGGTCTACGAGCACCTGATCTACGATGGCGCCCGCCATGCCAGCGTGCTGGCCCACGAGGAGCTGTATCGGCGCGCCTTCGTGGTCAGCTCCTTCGGCAAGACCTATCACGTCACCGGCTGGAAGACCGGCTACGTGGTGGCGCCGTCGGCATTGACTGCCGAGCTGCGCAAGATTCACCAGTACGTCAATTTCTGCGGAGTGACACCGCTGCAGCACGGCCTGGCCGATTTCATGGCGGCCTGCCCTGAGCACGTGGAGGAGCTGCCGGCCTTCTACCAGGCCAAGCGCGATCTGTTCTGCGACCTGCTGGCCGGCTCGCGTTTCACCTTCACCCGCGCGCCGGGCACCTACTTCCAGCTGGCCGACTATTCGGCGATCCGCCCGGACCTGGACGATGTGGCCATGGCCGAGTGGCTGACCCGCGAGCATGGCGTGGCGGCGATTCCAGTCTCGGTGTTCTATCAGTCAGCACCCAAAGACATGCGCCTGGTGCGTTTCTGCTTCGCCAAGCGCGAGGAGACCCTGCGCCAGGCTGCGGAAAAACTCTGCGCGGTGTGAGCTCGCTTCTACCGCTTCTGTGAGACCTTGACATGAGCGACAAACCCGACCTAGAACTGGCGCTGGTCCAGACCGGCCTGGCCTGGCACGATCCGGCCGCCAACCGCGAGCACTTCCAGGCCTTGCTGCAGCAGGCGCGTGGCGCCGATCTGGTGATCCTGCCGGAGATGTTTTCCACCGGCTTTTCCATGGACTCGGCCGAACTGGCCGAGCCCGAGAACGGCCCGACCACGCTCTGGTTGCGCGAGCAGGCGCAGGCTATCGGCGCGGTGATCTGCGGCAGCCTGATCATCCAGGCGGCCGATGGCAGCTACCGCAACCGCCTGCTCTGGGCGCGCCCGGATGGTTCGCTGGCGCATTACGACAAGCGCCATCTGTTTCGCATGGCCGGCGAGCACAAGCATTACAGCGCCGGTGATCAGCAGGTGGTGCTGGAGCTGAACGGCTGGCGCGTGCGCCCGCTGATCTGCTACGACCTGCGCTTCCCGGTGTGGAGTCGCGATGCCGGCGGGACCGATCTGCTCATTTATACCGCCAACTGGCCCGGCGCTCGCCGCCAGCACTGGAATCGACTGCTGCCGGCGCGGGCCATCGAGAACCTGTGCTATGTCGCGGCTGTGAACCGCATCGGCGAGGACGGCAAGGGCCACGGGTATACTGGCGATTCCCAGGTGCTGGATTTCCAAGGCGAGGCGCTGCTGGCGGCGGGTGATGGTGATGGTGTGTTCCGCGCCCGGCTGTCGAGCGAGGCACTGGCTGCCTACCGCGAGCGCTTCCCGGCGCACCTGGATGCCGATACCTTCACCTTGAGCTGATCAGGAGCTACATGAACATGGACGTACAGCAGAGCAATCCCTTCCAGCCTCCGCAGGCCGACCTGCAGCAGGCCACCGCCAATCAGTTGCCGCTCTACAGCGTCGCGGGTGTTGGCCTGGCGACCTTCATCGGCACGCCGCTGGCTGGCGCCTGGTTGCTGGCGCATAACCTGCAACTGCTCGGCAAGGCGGATCGCGTGGCGATGGTCTGGGGCATTTCCGTCTTCCTGCTGGTGGTTACCTTGGTCCTGGCTTTCGTCTTGCCGGAAGAGGTGCCCGCAATGCCGTTCGCCATCGCACAGTTGATGGCAATGATCATGTTTGCCAAGAGCCTCATGGAAGCTGATCTCAAGCAGCATGCCGAGGCCGGTGGTGCGTTTCTGTCCAAGTGGCGGGCAGCGGGCATCGGCCTGTTATTCACCATCGGCCTGGCCGCGCTGATGTTCGCGGTGCTAATGATTTTTGATATCTAAACGTCTTGAGTCCTGGATTTGATCGGGCGATGAAACGCGCCGGCATGAGTCTGAGGGAGATGCTTCGTAGGGTGCGCCGTGCGCACCAGGACCGACGATGCCTGATCCTCGGTGCGCACGGCGCACCCTACGCCACTGATGATTTCGATATTTGAGTGTCATGTTCCCGGATTACATCCGGGCTACGCATAGCAAAACGCCGGGCAATGCCCGGCGTTGTCGTTTTAGCCTCGGCGGATCAGGCCGCCTGCGACTCGGCCTGGCTCAGGGCGCGGTTCAGCGCGCTGAACAGGGCGCGGAAGCTGGCGGTGGTCAGGTTCTCGTCGATGCCGATGCCGTGCAGGGCGCGGCCGCCGTTGACGCGCAGCTCGATGTACGCCGCGGCCTTGGCGTTGGTGCCGGCGCCGATGGCGTGCTCGCTGTAGTCCATGATCTCGACGGCCACTGGCAGGCCGGCCACCAGGGCTTCCAGCGGACCCTTGCCGATACCGCGCCAGTGATGGCTTTCGCCAGCGCTGATCACTTCAACGTCCACTGCGCTGGTGCCGTTCTCTTCCTGCAGGCGATGGCCTTTCAGGGCGTAGGGAGCGCTGGCCTGCAGGTACTCGCTTTCCAGCAACTGATAGATCTGCGCGGCGGTCATTTCCAGGCCCAGGCGATCGGTCTCGCGCTGCACCACCTGGCTGAACTCGATCTGCATGCGCCGCGGCAGGCTGATGCCGTACTCCTGCTCGAGCAGGAAGGTGATACCGCCCTTGCCGGACTGGCTGTTGACGCGAATCACCGCCTCGTAGTCGCGGCCGATGTCGGCCGGGTCGATCGGCAGGTAGGGCACTTCCCATACGGCGTCATCTTTCTGCTGGGCGAAGCCCTTGCGGATGGCGTCCTGGTGCGAGCCGGAGAAGGCGGTGTGGACCAGGTCGCCGGCATAGGGATGGCGCGGGTGCACGGGAATCTGGTTGCAGTCCTCGACCACCTTGCGCACCGCGTCGATGTCGGAGAAGTCCAGCTGCGGATCGACGCCCTGGGTGTAGAGGTTCAATGCCAGGGTCACCAGGCAGACGTTGCCGGTGCGCTCGCCGTTGCCGAACAGGCAGCCCTCGACGCGATCAGCGCCGGCCATCACCGCCAGCTCAGAGGCGGCCACGCCGGTGCCGCGGTCGTTATGGGTGTGCACGCTGATCAGCACGCTGTCGCGGCGGTCGACGTGGCGGCCGAACCATTCGATCTGGTCGGCGTAGTTGTTCGGCGTGGCGCATTCGACGGTGGCCGGCAGGTTGAGGATCAGCTTGTTCGCCGGGGTCGGCTGGAACACCTCGATCACCGCGTTGCACACCTCGACGGCGAAATCGGTCTCGGTCGAGCTGAACACCTCGGGCGAGTACTCGAAGCCCCATCGGGTATCCGGCTGTGCGGCGGCCAGGCGCTTGATGGTCTTGCCGGCAGCCACGGCGATGGCCTTGACGCCGGCCTTGTCCTGGTTGAAGACGATCTTGCGGAAGCTCGGCGCGCAGGCGTTGTAGTAGTGGACGATGGCGCGCTTGGCGCCCTTGAGCGATTCGAAGGTGCGCTCGATGAGATCGTCACGAGCCTGGGTCAGCACCTGGATGGTCACGTCGTCGGGAATATGGCCGCCCTCGATCAGCTCGCGAACGAAGTCGAAGTCGGTCTGCGAGGCGGACGGGAAACCCACTTCGATTTCCTTGAGGCCCACCGCGACCAGGCACTTGAAGAAGCGCATCTTCTTCTCGGCGTCCATCGGCTCGATCAGCGACTGGTTGCCGTCGCGCAGGTCGGTGGACAGCCAGATCGGTGCACGGTCGATGACCCTGTCCGGCCAGGTACGGTCGGGCAGGGCGATGGGCGTGAACGGACGGTACTTCTGCGAAGGGTCTTTGAGCATGGTCATGGTGCGATCCTGTATGCGGCGGCCAGCGATGGGCCAGGAATGGTCGAGGCGTAGGAGCGAGGCGTGCGATTCAGCTACGCAGTCGCTGGCTGACCAGGCATAGGTTGGCGTGTTGCCGCAGGAGAATGAGGGTTTGGCTGACGTTCATGGCGTCAACCCTACTCAGTGCGGTCAAAGCTGACAAGCATCGGCTGAAAATTGAAATTAATCGTCTTCAGGAAAAATTTCTTGCGATTTCTTGCTGTCAGGTTGGGGTGATGCGCTATTGCATTGCGCTGCTGTTTTTACGGCTTGAAGGCGCCGATAAAGATCGCCGGGTCGACCCGCGCGTCGTTGAGGCTGACGTTCCAGTGCAGGTGCGGGCCGGTGGCGCGGCCGGTGGCACCGACCTTGCCCACGTGCCCGCCGCGGGCGATCTCGTCGCCGAGCTTCACGTCGATCTCCGACAGGTGGCAGAACATGCTGATCAGGCCCTGGCCATGGTCGAGGAACACCGTCTTGCCGTTGAAGAAGTAGTCGCCGATCAGGATCACCTTGCCGGCCGCCGGTGCCTTGATCGGCGTGCCGCGGTTGGCGGCGAAATCCAGGCCCGAGTGCGGGTTGCGTTCCTCGCCATTGAAGAAGCGGCGCAGGCCGAAGGGGCTGGACAGCGGCCCGTTGACCGGCCTGTCGAATAGCAGGTTGCTCGGCTGGCGCGCGCTGAACTGCTGGTAGGCGCGGGTCTGCTCGGCCAGCTCGCGCTCGATGCGCTTGAGGTTCTCGGCGTTGGGCGTGACCTGCTGCTGGTTCTTGATGGTGATGCGCTGCTCGGCGTAGTGCTTGGCGCCGACCTGAAAGCTCAGCTTCTGGCCGCCCTCGACCTCCACCTGCTGGGTACCGGGCTTGACGCTCAGGGGGATGCCGACGATGGCGATCCAGCGCTGGCCGTCCTCGCGCACGGTCAGCACCGGCTTGCCCTGATAGCGCACCTTGGGTGCCTGCGCCGGGTTGCCCAGATCGACCACCGCCACGCCCCCCGGCACCGGCTTGTTCAGCAGGCGGGTGATAAAGCCTTCGGCATGGGCGGGCAGGGCGAGAACCAAGGCCAGCAGGCCCACGAACAGGTTAGTACGGCTAGGGGTGTGCATGGGGATTCAGTCCAGCAGCGACAGCGTCGCCGGTTGTATGTGGTTGTCCTCGACGCGCACGTCCAGCTCGCCCTCGCTCAGGCGCGCCTTGAGGCGCTGGCCCGGTTGGGTCTGGGCGGCGTTGCGCACGGCCTGGCCGCGCTCGTCGAGGAGGATGCTATAGCCGCGGCCGAGCGTGGCCAGGGGGCTGACGATCTGCAATTGCGCCGCCAGTGCGCCCAGTTGCTGGCGCTGGCTGCGCAGCTGTCCCTGCATGGCACGCGGCAGGCGCGCGGCCAGGCCATCGAGGCGCTGGCGCAGCAGGGCCAGGTTGCGCCCCGGATGCTGCGCGGCGAGGCGGGCGTCGAGGCGCGCCAGGCGTTCGTACTGGTTCGCCAGCCGCTGGGCGAAGGCGCGGCGCAGGCGCATGTCCAGATCGTCCAGGCGCTGGGCCTGCTGGCGCAGGCGTTCGCCGGGGTGGCGCAGGCGCCGGCTGACGCCTTCCAGACGCAGGCGCTCGCGGGCCAGGCGGCCCTGCATGTGCAACACCAGGCGGCGCTGCATGTTGTGCAGGCGCTGCACCAGCTCGCTGCTGTCCGGGGCCAGCAGTTCGGCGGCAGCCGACGGCGTCGGCGCGCGCACGTCGGCGACGAAGTCGGCGATGGACACGTCCGTCTCGTGGCCCACGGCGCTGACGATGGGCGTGACGCAGGCCGCCACGGCGCGCGCCACGCTTTCCTCGTTGAAGCACCAGAGGTCTTCCAGCGAACCGCCGCCGCGGGCCAGGATCAATGCATCGAAACCCAGCGCATCGGCCCGTTGCAGGGCGCGCACGATCTGCGCGGTGGCCTCGCGACCCTGCACGGCGGTGGGGATCAGATTCAGTTCCACCTGCGGCGCGCGGCGGCGGAACACGCTGATGATGTCGCGAATCACCGCGCCGGTGGGCGAGGTGACGATGCCGATGCGCCTGGGATGGGCGGGTAGGGCGATCTTGCGTTCGGTAGAGAACAATCCTTCGGCGCCGAGTTTTTCCTTCAGCGCCTCGAACGCCAGGCGCAAAGCGCCGTCACCGGCAGGTTCGACCGCATCTAGAATCAGCTGGTAGTCGCCGCGCCCTTCGAACAGCGAGACCTTGCCGCGTACTTTCACCGCCAGTCCATCGCGCAGCGCCTGGCGCACGCGGGCGGCGTTCTGCCGGAACAGCGCGCAGCGCACCTGAGCCTGGCTGTCTTTCAGGGTGAAGTAGACATGGCCGGACGCGGGACGGGCGAGGTTGGAGATTTCCCCCTCGACCCAGATGCCGGAGAACACGTCCTCCAGCAGCAGGCGGGCGCGGTTGTTGAGCTGGCTGACGCTGAGCACCTCGCGGTCGAGGTTCAGGCGAGCAAAGGGATCGTTGATCATGGGGGCGCATGATAAGTCGAGAGGGGCGTCGGCGCGACCATCATCAAGCCTGTAGCAGGCGTTCCAGCAGCCAGGCCGCCACCGGGCCGAGTTCCCGCTGGCGCGACCACACGGCGTCCACCGTTACCCGTCGCGGCCAGCCACTGCAGCGCAGCTCCTGCAGGCCATCGAAGCCGTAGGCGTCGACCAGTTGCCGCGGCAGCTCGGCCCAGCCGAAGCCCAGGCGCGCCATCTCCAGCAGCATCAGGTAGTCCGGCGCGGCCCAGCAGCGTCCACCGCTGCCAGGCAGAACATCGGCGCTGGCGTCGTCGTTGGCGACGCTGCTCAGGCGCAGCAGGCGCCAGTGCGACAAGTCTTCCGGGCGCACCTGGGCCAGTTCGCTCAGCGGATGACCCTTGGCCGCGAACAGGCCGAATTCACTGCTCATGTGCAGGCGGGCATGGGCGATATGCGGCGGGTAGGCCGGCTGTGCGGCGATCAGACCGAGTTGCGCGCGGCCCTGACTGACCAGGTCGAGCACGTCGGCCTGCTCCGCGATCAGGCTCTCGAACTGCAGATCGGGGAAGCGCTGATCCAGCTCCTGCAGGCGCGCCTCGTACTGCTTCGGCTGATAGGTATCGGACAGCGCCAGGGTCAGACGCGGCTCCTGCCCCCTGGCCAGAGCCGCGGCATGCCGCGCCAGGCGGTCGCTGGCGGTCAGCACTTCCTCGGCATGTGCCAGCAGGCTGGCGCCAGCCTCGGTCAGTTGCAGCTTGCGTGGGCCGCGTTCGAACAGCGCCACGCCCAGGTCAATCTCCAGGCGGGCGACCGCTTCGCTGACGGTCGACTGACTCTTGCCCAGACGCCTGGCGGCGGCGCTCAGTGAGCCGCAGTTGGCCGCGTGGGCGAACGCCTGGAGGGATTCCGGTGAAATATTCATATCGGTTTTGCCGATGGCAGCTGCCTTTGGGATGGCTGATATTCCGATGATCATAGCGCTCGTTGTCACTTATCACGAGGTTCGCTCCATGACTCAGCCCCTGCCGCGCTCGCTGCGTGAGCGCATCGGTCACGCCCTGGCCTTCGAGACCATCGCCGTGCTCATCTGCGCGCCGGCCATGGCCTGGTTCATGGGCAAGCCGCTGTTGCACCTCGGCGTATTGACGCTGATGTTCTCCACCGTGGCGATGCTGTGGAACATGCTGTTCAACTACCTGTTCGACCGTGCCCAGGGACGGCTGGGCTTCGAGCGCGGCCTGTGGGCGCGGGTCAGCCATGCGCTGCTGTTCGAGGCGGGCTTGATTCTGGTGCTGGTGCCGCTGGCCGCCTGGTGGCTGTCGATCGGCCTGCTCGAGGCACTGCTGCTGGATATCGTGCTGATCCTGTTCTTCCTGCCCTACACCCTGGCGTTCAACTGGATCTATGACGTGCTGCGCGCGCGTTGGCTGGCGCGGCGCGAAGCGCAGATGGACGATGCGGTGTGCCGAGGGGCTTGATTTGCGGGCGCTAGCACCTAAGCTGCCGCTCTTTCTTTGTCAGCCCTCCGAGCACCATGACCGCGCAATTGATCCTCGTCCCGCAGATTTCCACGCTTCCCGCTCATGAAGAGAAGGCGAGGGCCATGCTGCGCTGGCTGGTCAAGCGGGAGATCGTCGAGGCGCTGCCCACCACCTGCGGCCAGGGCGGCAACGGCATGGCCTACGCCATCGGCCCGGGCGCCCGACGTATCGCCCAGCACCCCGAGTTGCTGCCCTATGGTCAGCCGCTCAATGGCCTGGAGATCATCACCCATCGCTGCATCTATGTGCCGACGCGGAATTTTCTCGAGGAGGCGGGCTGCCCCGAATGCCGCCGGGAGGTGGGCGTGCCGCTGTTCGACAGCCTGGAAGTGTGGTGGCCCGGGGAAACCGACAACTTCACCTGCCCCGAATGCGGGCATGAGGACGACATCAACGGCTTCCTGTTCCTGCAGCCCTGCGGCTTTTCCAACCTGGGCTTCATCTTCAACGGCTGGATGGATGCCGGCCTGCGTCCGGCGTTCGTCGAGGAGTTCGGCGAACGTCTGGGCTTTGCGCTGAGGCAGGTGCGGGTGGACGATCCGGCCTGAAGCGTAACCCCATGGCGGGTCTAAGAGGCTGCCGCCGCTACCGCGAAGGCCGCCAAGTGACGCCCTGACCTGCTCCCGGCGTTCACGGCCCGACAAGCATTTCCGACGCTGCGTCAGCGATGACGGCACGGAGACACACTTTGCATTGAGGGAAATGAGGTCGCTGGGTATAATGCCGCGCTTCTTATTTTCCCGCTCGGGAGCCCGCCCATGCTGCGCATCAGCCAAGAAGCACTCACTTTCGACGACGTCCTGCTCATCCCCGGTTACTCCGAGGTACTGCCCAAGGACGTCAGCCTGAAGACCCGCCTGACCCGCGGCATCGAACTGAACATCCCGCTGCTGTCCGCTGCCATGGACACCGTCACCGAAGCGCGTCTGGCCATCGCCATGGCTCAGGAAGGCGGCATCGGCATCATCCACAAGAACATGACCATCGAGCAGCAGGCTGCCGAGGTGCGCAAGGTCAAGAAGTTCGAGGCCGGCGTGGTCAAGGACCCGATCACCATCGAGGCCGACGCCACCGTGCGCGATCTGTTCGAGCTGACCCGGCAGAACAACATCTCCGGCGTACCGGTGCTCTCCAACGGAGATCTGGTGGGCATCGTCACTTCCCGCGACGTGCGTTTCGAGAACCGTCTGGACGCCTTGGTGCGTGACGTGATGACGCCGAAAGAGCGCCTGGTCACCGTCAAGGAAGGCGCCGACAAGGAAACCGTGCGCGCGCTGCTGCACAAGCACCGCATCGAGAAGGTGCTGATCGTCGATGACGCCTTCAACCTCAAGGGCATGATGACCGTCAAGGACATCGAGAAGGCCAAGGCCTACCCGCTGGCCAGCAAGGACGATCAGGGTCGCCTGCGCGTCGGTGCTGCCGTGGGTACCGGTGCCGATACCGGTGACCGCGTCGCCGCGCTGGTCAATGCCGGCGTCGACGTGATCATCGTGGACACCGCCCACGGCCACTCCAAGGGCGTGATCGACCGCGTGCGCTGGGTCAAGCAGAACTTCCCCGAGGTGCAGGTGATCGGCGGCAATATCGCCACGGGCGACGCGGCCAAGGCACTGGTCGAAGCCGGCGCCGATGGCGTCAAGGTCGGTATCGGCCCGGGCTCGATCTGCACCACCCGTATCGTTGCCGGCGTCGGCGTACCGCAGATCAGCGCCGTGGCCAATGTTGCCGCTGCTCTGGCGGGTACCGGTGTACCGCTGATCGCCGACGGTGGCATCCGCTTCTCCGGCGACCTGTCCAAGGCCATCGTCGCTGGCGCTTCCGCCGTGATGATCGGCTCCATGCTGGCCGGTACCGAAGAGGCGCCGGGCGAGGTCGAGCTGTTCCAGGGCCGTTCCTACAAGGCTTACCGCGGCATGGGCTCGCTGGGCGCCATGGCGCAGGCGCAGGGTTCCTCTGACCGTTACTTCCAGGACTCCTCGGCCGGCGCCGAGAAGCTGGTGCCGGAAGGCATCGAAGGTCGTGTGCCGTACAAGGGCGCGATGAGTGCCATCGTTCACCAGCTGATGGGCGGCCTGCGTGCCTCCATGGGCTACACCGGCTGCGCCACCATCGAAGAGATGCGCACCAAGCCGGAGTTCGTGCGCATCACCGGCGCCGGCATGGCTGAGTCGCACGTCCACGACGTGCAGATCACCAAGGAAGCCCCGAACTATCGCGTGGGCTAAGGTCCATTGCATTGAATCAACACGGGGCTGGTTTAACAGCCCCGTGTCATTTGTGAATACCTACGAGAGACGGCCATGGCCCACGACATTCACGCCCACCGCATCCTCATTCTGGACTTCGGTTCCCAGTACACCCAGCTGATCGCCCGCCGTGTGCGCGAGATCGGCGTCTATTGCGAACTGCACCCCTGGGACATGAGCGACGAGGACATCCGCGCCTTCGCTCCGCGCGGCATCATCCTCGCCGGCGGCCCGGAGTCGGTGCATGAAGCCAATAGCCCGCGCGCGCCGCAAGCGGTGTTCGACCTGAACGTGCCGGTGCTGGGCATCTGCTACGGCATGCAGACCATGGCCGAGCAGCTCGGTGGCAAGGTGGAAGGCTCCGACCTGCGCGAGTTCGGCTACGCCCGTGTCGACGTGGTCGGCAAGAGCCAGCTGCTGGCCGGTATCGAAGACCATGTCGACGCCGATGGCGTATTCGGCCTCGACGTGTGGATGAGCCACGGCGACAAGGTCACCCGCCTGCCGGAAGGCTTCCACATCCTCGCCAGCACCCCGAGCTGCCCGATCGCCGCCATGAGCGACGACACCCGCCACTACTACGGCGTGCAGTTCCACCCGGAAGTGACCCACACCAAGCAGGGCGGCCGCATTCTGTCCCGCTTCGTGCTGGAGATCAGCGGCTGCGAGGCCCTGTGGACCCCGGCCAACATCGTCGAAGACGCCGTGGCCGCCGTGCGTGCCCAGGTCGGCGACGCCAACGTGCTGCTCGGCCTGTCCGGCGGTGTCGACTCTTCCGTGGTCGCGGCGCTGCTGCACAAGGCCATCGGCGATCAGCTCACCTGCGTGTTCGTCGACAACGGCCTGCTGCGCCTGCACGAGGGCGACCAGGTGATGGCCATGTTCGCCGAGAACATGGGCGTGAAGGTGATCCGTGCCAATGCCGAGGAGCAGTTCCTCTCCAACCTGGCCGGTGAGTCCGACCCGGAGAAGAAGCGCAAGATCATCGGCCGTACCTTCATCGACGTGTTCGATGCCGAGGCCAGCAAGCTGGACAACATCCAGTTCCTCGCCCAGGGCACCATCTACCCGGACGTGATCGAGTCGGCCGGCGCCAAGAGCGGCAAGGCCCACGTGATCAAGAGCCACCACAACGTCGGTGGCCTGCCCGAGGAGATGAACCTCAAGCTGGTCGAGCCGCTGCGTGAACTGTTCAAGGACGAAGTGCGCAAGATCGGCCTGGAGCTGGGCCTGCCCTACGACATGGTCTACCGCCACCCGTTCCCGGGCCCGGGCCTGGGCGTGCGTATCCTCGGCGAAGTGAAGAAGGAATACGCCGACCTGCTGCGCCGTGCCGACCATATCTTCATCGAAGAGCTGCGCAAGGCCGACTGGTACCACAAGACCAGCCAGGCGTTCGTGGTGTTCCAGCCGGTGAAATCGGTCGGCGTGGTCGGTGATGGCCGCCGCTACGCCTGGGTCGTCGCCCTGCGCGCCGTGGAAACCGTGGACTTCATGACCGCACGCTGGGCGCACCTGCCCTACGAGCTGCTGGAAACCGTCAGCGGCCGCATCATCAACGAGATCGAAGGCATCTCCCGCGTCACCTACGACGTGTCGAGCAAGCCGCCCGCGACCATCGAGTGGGAGTGAAGTCGGGTCCTTCTGGGCTCATTGAGATGTATCGATAGCAAATTGCAACGTGTTGATTTAAAAGAAAATTCGTTGCAATGGTTATCGAGGCCTATCGCCCATTGGCAGAACGAATTGGCGGTAGCGGTGACGGTAGTAAACAGCGGTCGGATTGAGACCGTTCTATTTACTATCCGGTCAAAACCGGTCTTTGACGGTAAATCGCTCCTTGGGAAAGCTTGCCCCGTGCGGCTTTCCCGGCATCAACAGGTCTCCTGACCCTTGACGGTAAAAGCCGTCATGAACAGGAGTAAAAACCTCGATGCTTACTGATACCAAACTGCGCAATCTTAAGCCCAAGTCCAAGCTGTACAAGGCTTCCGACCGCGATGGTATGTACGTGACGGTATCGCCTACCGGTACCGTCACCTTTCGCTACGACTACCGTCTCAATGGGCGCCGAGAAACGCTGACCATAGGGCGCTATGGGCCAACTGGCATCTCCTTGGCCATGGCTCGCGAGAAACTGCTCGATGCCAAGCGCATGGTCGCCCTGGGCAAGTCCCCCTCCTTGGAGAAGCAGCGCGCTAAGCGGCGCCTCAATGCTGCCAAGAATTTCGGTGAAACGCTGACGAAGTGGTTGGCCGGCGCGCGTATGGCCGACAGCACGCGCGCGATGCGCAAAAGCATCATCGACCGCGACATCCTGCCGCTCTTCGAGAATCGGCTTCTTACCGAAATCACCCCTGACGATCTGCGAGCACTGTGTGCCAAGGTAAAGGCTCGTGGGGCGCCGGCAACCGCGGTCCATATTCGCGACATCGTGAAACAGGTATATGCGTTCGCGATCCTGCATGGCGAGAGAGTCGAGAATCCGGCTGACGACGTTAAGGCGTCTTCCATCGCTATTTTCGCGCCGAAGGACCGGGCGCTGAGCCCGACCGAAATTCGACTGGCCTTCCATCAACTGGAGACAATCGCCGCGTATCCCACGATCAAGCTGGCCTTGCGGCTGGTGCTGCTCACCTTGGTTCGCAAGAGCGAGCTGATCGAGGCGACCTGGGACGAGGTGGACTTCGAGAACGCCACCTGGACGATCTCCAAGGAGCGGATGAAGGGGCGTAACCCGCACGTTGTCTACCTGTCGCGCCAGGCCTTGGACATCTTCGTGGCCCTGCACACCTGTGCGGCTGGTTCCCGCTATGTGTTGCCCTCGCGCTATGACATCTACCGCTGCATGTCGCACGCCACCCTGAACCGCATCACCCAGCTCATCGCCTCCCGTGCGAAGGAAGCAGGCCTGCCCTTGGAGCCGTTCACCGTCCACGACCTGCGCAGGACTGGTTCCACGCTGCTCAACGAGGTGGGCTTCAACGGCGACTGGATCGAGAAATGCCTGGCTCACGAAGATGGTCGCTCCTCGCGCTCGGTCTACAACAAGGCCGAGTACGCGGAGCAGCGCCGGCACATGCTGCAGGAGTGGGCGGACATGATCGACGCTTGGATCGATGGCCGCACTCATATTCCCCGACTTCTGCCGGACAGCGTCGTGGTGCCGGTGTTGAGTGCCACGGTTTAAGGAAAGTGCAAGGTTGTCAGTTGACAACCTTGCCGGTCATGCGAATACTGGAGATCACAGATGACCCGTCCTTCTCACTCGAAGAAAGAGGTCGAAGAAGCACTCAGGCATGCCGAAGAGCAGGGCTGGCGCATAGAGCTGGGTGGTAGCCACGCTTGGGGACGAATCTTCTGTCCCTACAACGATGAAGAGTGTCGCTGCGGCGAGTTCTGCATCACCAGCGTGTGGAGCACACCGAAGAACCCAGGCAACCATGCGCGTGCCCTTCGGCGCGTCGTCGACAACTGCACCACGCACCGTAAGCAGCGGCAGACCGCTGGGGGCGCAGAGGAGTAGCGCTATGGAATACACCTTCACACTGAAATACCAACTGGCCGACGATGACCGTGATCCGGAGGCGTTGGTCGAGCGCCTTGGCGAGGCCGGCTGCGACGATGCGTTGATCGGCATTGGTCAGCCCGGTCGTCTGGCGCTGGAGTTCACCCGTGAAGCGGAGAACGCTGAAGCGGCTGTGCGCAGCGCACTGGCCGACGTGCGCAGTGCCATACCGTCGGCCAGGCTGATCGAGGTGGCACCGGATCTGGTCGGCCTCACCGATGTGGCGGAGATCGTCGGCGTGTCGCGCCAGAACATGCGCAAGCTCATGTTGGCTTATCCGAGCAGTTTCCCGGCGCCGGTGCATGAGGGCAGTGCTTCGATCTGGCACCTGGCGGATGTGCTGACTTGGCTGCAAGCCAAAGGCAGCTATTTGCTGCCTGGCGGTGTCTTGGACGTGGCTCAGGTGGCCCTGCAGGTCAATCTAGCCAAGGAAGAACGGCGGCTAACGCGCCCCGCCTCCAAGGAACTGCAAGCCCTTGTCGGATGAGGGCGGCAGACTTCATGCTTGGCTGGAGCCCGCCCGGACAGGGCGGGTTTTCCTTAGATAAACATCCGGCTTGCTGATATTGAGCCGAGGTGCTCGCTTGCGCTCCTCAATCCAGGCTTCCACCTCGGCCAGATCCCAGACCACGCAACGTGGTGTCAGGTTGAAGCGCCGGGGGAACTCGCCACGACGTTCCATTTCGTAGATCGTTGATTCAGCCAGAGGGACTATCTGTCTCAGCTCATGCTTGCGAATTGTGCGCCGGAAGGGCAGGGGGCTGCCCTTGGGGAACTGCGGAAGCGACTCGTAGGCTTCCGTGCCCGGCAGCGGTAGGGATTGATCAGAGGCGGTATCGAGGACCTCGGTTGTACGCGAAGAAGTATCCATCTCTATCTCCATGATTACGCTCCATGGGGAGATGGTGGGTTTCAATACCAGGTGAGCCAACTTGCTGTGGCGTAGTCTGGTGTAGGAACTGTTTCCGGCCCAGGCTGTGTTGAAGCTCCTGCACAGCTCTGCGTGTAATATGTAAAATCTAGGCACTGTATCGTCAGCGTACAATTTTGGTCGATGTAACACCGCCAGGATCGACAGATGTTGATTCGAGCGGTGGAGATGGCGATCTGGCAACGCCAGGGTGACTGGTGAGTGAGCATTTGGATCGCGGTAGCCAATTCACCAGTGCTGACTACCAGCGCTTTCTAAATCGCAACACGCTAGTCTGCAGCATGAGTGCCGTCGGGCATTGCGCCGACAACGCTGCCTGTGAAGGCTTCTTCGGTCAGCTCAAACGGGAGCGCGTTGCCCATCAGTCGTATCGAACTCGTGATGAAGCACGCGCGAATATCTTCGACTACATCGAGCGGTTTCATAACCCACGAATGCGTCGTAGAGTCGACCGGCAAGATTTGAAGTTTTCAGCCCTTTTCAAACTGTCCGTGGGAATGGGGTAGAACCCCAATGACGTCTGTATTTGGATCATCCCGACTCAATCTCTCCCTATGCTTTGAGCATAGGGAGAGGTCTATGAGTTGTTAGCTGCTCGTACTCATGGGAGCGCAGATTATAGCTCGGGCGTCATATTTCCCGGGTGACCGGCATCTTCGGAGGTCCAGGACGGGACAGTCACATTGGCCAACTCACCGCCTACCGTTAAATCTGTGATTAGGTAATCAAGCCATGCAGGCTCTAGACCCAAAGGGTATGACAATGGAGCTGGTTGTTGGTGACGGTCATTTTGCCATGCAATCAGACGCTCGCGTACGGCGTAATCATCAGAGAAAAGTCTTGAGAAATTCTCAAGATCCTCTACGTCTAGGAGCGGACTATTTCTTCGGGCGAACAATTTTCTGAGAGCAGCGAAGAATTGATCCGGATTGTTCTTGGTTCGCTGGCTGGCATAGCGCATGAGTTCATCAAGCCGGTCGCGAAAGTTGCTATCCACTGTCTCGCTCAATAATTGTGCTAGTCCATGGCTGTTTTTGTCTCGATCCAGCACTTCTACCACAGGTAGGTAAGCCACCATCGACATTGGTTCGGCTAGTAACTGTGGACGTGGTTTTCCGCTGACGACGTGAATAGGGTCTAGATCCACCACAACTAATGCTTGGTCTGCTGTCGAAAGCGCGTCGGACGCACGCCCCAAATAGATACCTTTATGCCAGCCATGGTAGGGGGTTAAAGCACCTACTTGTCCCACGTGTCTCGTCGCTTGCGAAACTGCATCAATACCAATGAAGCAACTCCCGCCTACAAATGCTTTATCCAAAACCGCATTGCAGAATACTGTTGCTGTGCCAGACGCTAGTACGCTTGCTTGACCAGCATGCCAGTAGTCATTAGTCCGAGACGTAGCAGCTGGAACCAGGAGCACGGAGCGTCTGGGGCGATCAAGCTGGGCAACGTCGAGTAATTCGCCTAAAGCCTTGAAGTCCTCCCAAACTATTTCGCTTGCTTTGTCGGGGCGCGTATTGGGGAAACGCTCCATTAGAGCCAAAACTTCGTTTTGGAGTGGTCGAATATTGGCGGGGCTGGTCATTAAAAACAGCTCCGAGCAAATTAGCTCCATGCAGTACTGCATTGCAGGAGATTTTTCATCAAGTGCGGTCAAGAGTGCCTTTAGGTCCACTGGTGTTTTTTTATCTAGGTTGGCCCATCCTTGATCCTTGAGGACTTCTTCAAGCATCCGCTCTTTGGAGTAGAGCGGTTTTAGTGGGTCCCACTGTGGTTGGAAGAATTCCTTTGCCGCGACTGCGCGATACTTTTTTCCTCTGGAAAATTCGAAAGTTTTTACTTCGTCCAGTCCAAGTTTTTGTGCCATGGCCTCTGATGGGTGCCACAGCAGAGTGAGTGGTTCCATTAGGTGTTTATCTGAGTTGTTTGGCTCGAATCTTCTATAAGTGCCAGCCAAGACCCAGAGATTCTTATGGTTGGCTAATGCCTTGTCCCTTAACCACTCCACCGTATCGGCTCGAACTGATACTTCTGGGAGAACGAGGAGCTCAACGCCTAGATCGGTACAAGCTTCCAGAGCTTTCTTTAGCAGGGCCCTTCGTCGATGCTCTGGCCAACTTTCAACAAGCCGCTGTTCCTTCCACTTGGACTCCTGGCCTTGTTTGGACGCCTCACTCAACTCTTTGAAATCACCGACACATTTCTCTTCGATTTCATCGTTTACCCAACGGGGCAGATCGAGCCCAGATAAGCCCGCCTCTGCAAGAGGGTGGGAGTAAGTATCAACTATCTTCCATTGAAAAAGCGCTACTCGCATTTGCGCGCATGACTTGGCCTTGCCACGCCTTTTCCAAGAGGCTCTCTGTGATTCCCGGAACTCGCGATCGAAATAGTTTGAGTCAGAATCGCTGGTCTCACTATCCCTAGAAATATTTTCGGCAGAATTGTTTTGAGCTGAGTCGAGTTTTCTATTTGGCTCCGGGTGGCCCACAATAGGATCTATCTGCGCTTCAGGAGCAGGTCGGGGGAAAGTTGTGTTCTCAGCCGTAGCTGTAGTAGCAGATGGTACATCAAGCTTTTCATCGACTTCGCCAGCAGGGGTAGCCATTCCGTACCAATCGCCCAGCTTTCGATCCAGGGTATGAACGGATAGAAGCTCATTATCTCCTTTCCTTCGCACTTCGCTCCATGCGCTCAGGTTGCGAGCACCGCTACGGACCCGTGCCACCCGGTCTGCAGCACCTATACCGGTATATTGCGGTTTGCTGAGCGACCACTCCTCACTGAGGGCATCTGTGAAATCATCAGTGTGAGGGTTGCGACGATATTGAGGCGCTGTGGCACCCACAACTTGGACGCCCAACAGATCGTCCAACTTGTTCACCGCAACAGGTAAGGCCTCGAGCAGCTCGGTCCAGCTCTCTGTCGATAGTGCAGGCAGGCCGTCATATGGCCATATGGCCTGCTCTCCTACAGTTGCAGGGTCGCTCTGCCAGGCCAAGAGCACCGAATAGACTTTTTGCAAAGGCACTAAGTCAAAAGCCTGCGGGCAGGTACCTTCTAGTACGCCTAATAGCGCCAACATCCAATGCCACGGGCTGGCGATTGTTAGGGCTGCCCAATCGCCGTCATTTAACCATTTGCGTATCGCGGTGTAGTCGGGTTGAGGATCATGGTGAACCGCATCAGGAGGATTCCAGCCCGCGGGAATTGGTAGCCTATCCGGCATGCGTCGCGCGCCTTTCTCTCGTGATAATCCCCACAACGAGGCGACGCATCCCCTCAATCCTACGGCTGAAGCGGACAGAGCTAGCGACGCTCTCAAAGCGTGCGCCGCTCCCTGGGCCTGCTCGGTGGGCGATGCGTTTTTGCAATCGATGGCAGAGGCTAGAGCTAGCATCAGAGCCAGGTCTGGACGCAAATCTGGCTCCTGTTTGCATAGGCGGAGGTCTTGCAAGGCCCATAAGGGCAGGCGATTTAGTACGCGTAATGGTATTTCGTGCAGCTGGCGGCGGATCCCCACTCCGAACTGCTGGAGCCTCAGTGCCATGGCACGAGTTTCGGCTTCCATTTCGAATAATTGTTTAGTCTGTTGGGCTGGTGACGCCTTCGAGTCAAATGAGAGAAGTAAGTCCAGAGCGCGCTTTATCGTGTTTGGTATGCCGTCTTGATCTTTGGACCATATCTGGGACTCTGAGAGATAGACGCCCTGTAGCTTCCTCAGTTGCTGTCGCAAAACGTAGTGCTCAACAGAGGTCCTAGTATCGCCGAGGGTCTCATCCCGCACACCAGTTTCGCCTGCCATATCTTCGGCTAACCCAAGTGCGTCTGCTACCGCCCAGCCAACGCGCCAGAAGTCTGCGCCGGTATGAGGCACATTGACCACACGCAGGCGTCCGTCTGAATCACCATGCCAAGCGCTAACACCAAGCTCATCGTGTGGCACAAGGTCCGCTAGCAAGTGCAGTTTCTTCCGTTCGTTTTGCTCAGTGCTTACAAATAGATGCTGCACTACCGGTACAGCAACATTCCCATCTGGACTCTCGCTTTGTCGTTGCAGTGCTAGGAGAGATATAAATAGATTCGCGGCGAGATGCGTTCTACGGGTACGGTTCATTTGACCGGCGTCGAATGTTCTCCACGGAACGGTTTCGCTAGTAGTGCTGCGAGTGAGCAGTTCATTTAGTTTTTTGTGTTCTAGCTCCTGAGTTTGCTGCATCGAAGCAGGTTTCCCTTCCTCAGCAAGCTCCACGCAAAAAAAACTCGCTTGGTTCTTTGGGGTACCTCTTGAGAATCGATATAACCAGTATTTTTCGGGATGCCCCGAGTAGCCCCAAAATGCGTCCTGAGCGCTGAGCGGCAGGCTGGGCAAAATAGTGATGGGGTCTGTTTCGCCGTTAATTGTCAGTAGGTGTCCAAAATGCCTGATAACTTCGTTTAGCCTAATGCTCTGTACGTTGCGAATAACCATGTCCAAGGCAAGATCTCGGGCCTTGTCTAAATCTCCTGACGTGTCTTGGCCTTGATCCGGCAGCAGTAGATTGCAAATTTGCTGGGCAACTGAACTCCCGCGTCCTACAGGTTGTCTCTTTGCCAAGGGGTTAATCGGATGGCTATTTGCGTGGGGTTCGCGAAGCTGCTCCGCAGCAAAACAAAGCCATTCGATTTGAGTCAGCTGGCGAGACTCTTGAGGGGGGGACGCAGGCGGCATTTCTTGCGGTCGTGCCAGCCTTCGAGCCTTCATCGTTACCAGTCGCGAGCGATGGCGCACGTGAATATGATTTACCACGTGCAATGGCAACTTATCGAAGAAGTTCGTAGTACCCACGACATTTGCCAGTACCACTAGAGTTGCGCGATTTTTTGGAACCTGACTCTGGGATTGATCGTTCTCCATCCATGGGTTCGGGGCAAGGAGTTTGTCCAGCCCTTCAACTGCATACAGCCAGTCATAGCCTCTGGCTTCAAATTCGGACGTCCAATCATGTTCTCCACAAACATAACGCCATAGATGCCAATATCGCTCCCATATTTTCGTTGGGGTGGCATCTCGATCGGTTAGTTCAGTTGCTACCTCCCACCAGATCCATCGCGCACAAAGCCCAAGATCAGTCGGCCTCAGATCAGGGGCCAATATTGCCTCCTTGATCTTTTCGTGAATTTTTGAGGGGTTATCCATCAAGCCCGGATGGCGAAGTAGGCGTAGAGCGCATTGGCGATCTGTTTGCGGAAAGTCGCCACCAAGGCCCCATCCATATTCGCCGTCCCCAACCAATGGGGGCTCCCAGGCGGGCAAAGATGCAGCGAACCCACGCCCCTCGTTCAGTTGCTGCATAACTTCTTCGGGTGTGCCGGATTCAATTGAGTCACCCTTCAGCAACAAGGTGATGTCGAGTTTGGACGCTGCTACCTGTAGTGTATGGCGCAGTTCGCTCAACAGTTCCTCGCTATCGGAGAGCAAGACAATGTCGTCGACGTAGCGGGCATAACCTAGGCGAGGCTGGACGCTCTGATTTGACTCTTGGCGAACATGTTTGCGCATGAGTCGGCGTGCTGCCAAGTCCACTGGAAACAGCGCGATCGTGCCGATGTATGCCGATATAACTGGCCCCTGGGGTATGCCAATCGATTCTTGGCTAAACTTGGTTTCGCCAGAGTCTGGATCTGGGTAGCTGTAGGTAAACAAGCTGTCGCACAGCCTATCTACCAAGTGTTCGGCAACTAACTCGGGGCTTTCCGTCTGCGGCCTAGCCAGCAGCGTATGAAAGAAATCTGTACCGTTTCCAATCAGGGCCTGTTTGACAGGGTTTAGTAGTGCATCTCGCACGACATAGCGTTGGATTGAGTCGTAATACCGCTTCGCATCTAAGCGTAAGACATGTACGCGATTGCCAATGGCGTTGCTCTGTTTGTGCAGCGACTCCATAAACGCACGCCAGCACTGTCCATAAGGCCTGAACATGCCTTGATCGGAAGGAGGGCGCCGACCTTCTAAGACATCCATGTCTACTTGGTAACCGAAGCTGAGAGCAGGCACCTCCCCCTCCAGAGCTACGAGTTCGTCTTCGTGTCCAGTGACCTCAACTTTTTGCTGGGAAGAGTACCAGCGTACCGCCGGGACGTACTCCGAAAACATCTTGCCTGCAGCGGTCAATTGATCGTGCCGCTGGGTTAATAGCTCGTTTAGCAGAACCTGTTGCAAATGCAGGTCGGCTGGATGAGGCATGACCTTTAGGCGTGGGTCATCCAGCATTTTGGTATCCGCGCTTAGCTTGCGCGGTAAATGCACTGCATCATAGAGACCTGCTGATTCCCAACGTTGCTGCCACAAGCGTTCGGTTACTAATTGGTCAAATAGCCTCGCGCTGACGTCTAGCGTAAGCCAGGCTTCTTCGTCGCAAGGCAACTCTCCGCGTCGTGCACCGTGATACGCGAGCACTCGTGCTTGGCGCAGGCGTTCTGCCTGACCGTTCAGGAATACTTCGGATGCCTTAAATCTCTCTCTCGCATTCCCTTGATCTAGCAAAAGGTCATGGAGATCTTGCCACCATGTTCCTGCATGTCCTTTTAAATGGGCATCAAGCCATGCTTCCAGCTGATGTAAGGACTGACGTCCGGCCAGTTGACGAATACTTCGCGCAACCCGGAACAAGGCACGTTCTTTCCGGGAAAAGGTCATCGCTGTCCAGCTTTCGCCTTGTAGCTCGGTCGCATCGGTGCATTCGAGTTCCGCCACCAGCAGCACTGCAACCGCAGGCAAGGTGTATTTATCCAATAGCTCTTTGGCAGATGCTCCTGATGTTTGCTTCTGGAGGCAGGTGTCTGGATCCTTACCCAAACTATTTACTGCATTTTGATCGAATCCCACCCAGCGTAATCTCGCTCCACGCCAGCCCAATAGGCGGCGCACCAACCGATCTGCCCCAGTAAGACCAGCTCGGTCATTGTCCATCATGATGACAACGTCGAATTCAGCTTGCGCCTGCCCTGTGGGAAGGTTCTCCGCTAGCTGTTTAAGCTGTTCAAACTGAGGGTCGCTGAGGGAGGTTCCCATGAGTGCAACCGCATGCAGTCCCAAAGACTGAAAGCGCAATGCGTCAAGGAACCCCTCAACTATGTAGAGAGTGGTGGCTTGACCAGCTTTGAGCTCCTTAGTTGTCGCTGGGAGTGCTTGATGTGCATTAAACAATTGGTCTGCCTTGCGCAAACCTGGACTAAGGAGGTATTTGGCGACACCTTCGGCTGGCACTGCTTCAAGGCTTCGACCTGCATACCCTTCAATTTTTGATGTGACTCCTTGACCGCTTCGAATGGGGATGAGGACTCTTCCATCGTGGAAGTAATCCCGAAACTGATCTGGGAGAGTCAACTTTAGTTGGCTTGAATTGGTGGGCTTACGCAGTCGTACCAGAAGGCCAAGTGACAGCAACCCATCCACTATTTCTAGACGGGGACCATGCGACATCGTGTCCAGCTCTGAAACCAATACCGATTGGGTGATGCATCGCAGGCCCTCTCGATAAAGGAACTCAGGATCAAAGGAGCGCTCAATACACCATGCTTTGAATCGCACCGAATCGTGATGCTTATTGAAGGCTTTCTGAGCAAATGCAAGCGCGTGCTCTGTCAAACTCTTCTCAGTGGCACGGCCAGTCACGTTCTGCCGCTTGCTCTGGATTCCGAACGTTTTCGCCAGCCATTGAACAGCCGGGAGGAATTCAGTGCCTTGTACTTGTTTTACAAGATCAATTGCAAAGCCATGCGCTCCACATGCAAAGCAGTGGAAGTGGGCTGGTCCTTGAGCATCCGCTGGGAATAGATTGAGCGAGGGCTTACTGTCTTGATGAAATGGACAAACAGTCTTTAAGGTCGCTCCCCGCTGCTCCAACACCATGCCGAGAGACCGGGCCACATCGTGTAATGGGGCCTTGTCTAAGACTTCGTTGATGTCATATACGTCCACGCAACCTCCGAGCTGTCGCAAGCATTTTCGCTAATTGTTCATAATCGCAGAGGATGGCAGTCCTCCTAGATGAAGAGTTTTTGCCCGCAGGCGGCCTAGCAAGATCTAGTTCCAACAACGCATTCAGAAGCATGAGGAGTGTAATGTGGATAGATTTTTTTCCTCCTTGCTCATTCCTCATCAAAGTAGTCGCTTTGCAGCTTAAGTAGGCGTGAAATCACACCTACCTCGTAATCCACCATCAGGTTGACCAGCCGACTGCCATCAACAGTTCAGCATCCTGATCCCCAGGCGACTTTCGCAGTCCGATCAGTAGCACTGCGGGGATGAACCCCTCAGACTTGGGCGACTAACGGGGTGTAGTCCATTTTTTCCCTGAGCCGAGCTGCTTGGTGGGCGCCCGTGTCACGGGCGAGCAGGTGTGCCGATATCCAGATGCCTGGCTCATCTGGATAATGGCTAATTGCTTTTAATGACTCAAGGGGATCGCGACCGTTGTCCTATGGCGCGATGACGCAACAAGGGCTGATGAGTCCGACTCGTTGATAACGGAGGATGCGCCCGCCACCGGGTAGTCGCTCGATACAACCCTTTTCCAGCAGGTCACTCAGGTGGCGGGTGGCGGTGGCTTTGGATACCTTCGCTACCGCCTGATATTGCGCCGCGCTGATACCATTCTCAAAACCCCGTTTGCCGCCATCGAGCAAGTGTTTAAGCACTTTGTCCTGCTCTGCTGATAGTGTTTGTCTGCTGTGTGCCTGCCAGACGCGCGCCTTGACTAGCGCGGTCGATACGAGCGAGGGGCTGCTCCAGGCTGTTGAGTAAGGTTGCGAGAAACCACTGCAGCCAGCTGGTGATATGCAGTCCGCCTTTCTGACTGGCTTCGAGAATGCGGTAGTAACCGGCGCGGTCATCGAGGATGCTCGCGGACATGTCGTAGAAGCGGATGGCTTGCTGCTCACCCTGGGCCAATGCCAGATCGGTGATGGCGCGCGTCAAGCGGCCGTTCCCATCACCGAATGGGTGCAGGGTGACGAACCGGAAATGAGCGATGCCGGCACGCAGAAAGGGATCAAGGCTAGCATCTTTGCGGCTGCTTTCGAGCTAGGCGATAAAGTCCGCCAATTGCGCTTCCAGTCCTGCGCGGGGAGGGGCTTCGAAATGTACGGTCGGTTGGTCGACTCGACCGGAAACGACCTGCATGGGCTCTTCGCCACGCAGTGCGCCGATGTATTCGGTCTAGCCAGCAGTTGGTCATCGCTGGGAATAGCCAGCAGTGCCAGGTAAATAGTCGCAGTTCGTCTAACCACTGTTGGTGCGCTCGGATGGCATCGAGCAGCAGTTCTGCCAGGTCTTCGAAGCGGGACGTGGGGCGGCCTTCTTAGTGCAGCCCCAGGCGTCGCGCGAGCTGACATTCAACTGCTCTCTCCCTCAATGGCCGAAGAGGTGACGATGTTCTGCAGCATGGCATCCGGGTTACTCTGCACCTCTGTGTCACTCTCCACAGCACCGATCATTATCAACACCGCCCCTGAGCCCGACTGCAAGCGCGCAGCAACGAGGCAAGTGCTTTGGCTTGCCAACTGAAGTGTGGCCAGTCGGGCAGCTGCCAGATCCAGAGCGGGTCCTTCATAAGGATTGTTCATCTATGAGCCGATTAGTGAGCCTATTCGGCTCATTTGGCGAGCCGATAATGCCGCTATTCAGCTCACTGTCTAATGCTCAAGCTGAGATTTCTGGCTTGATGAGCGCACTTGATCAGGGTTGCTGACTCAGCTAACGCGCCTGTATCAGTACTTCAGAAACCTCTTAGAGAGAGGTCACCCGTACCCCTTGGGGGATCGATAAAATGTGATGCAAGGAGATATAGCTCTCGGGCTACAAAATGGCTGAGCCAGAGCTTTTTTGTGGCTCAAGGGCCAGAGACTGCCGGACATGAATCGTATCTGCATCGGTTTCCGGCTGTAGGTTCGGTTATCGAGGTCTGTTCCAAGCTGATCGCAATGGGGAGGGCTAAGCACGCGCCAAGGCCTGCACTGGCGGGCGTTTGCGCTGTGCACGGCACGCCTATGCATAATTGAGTGCCGTTTCCACCCCCCGTGCAGACTGCTTTTCAGGCGAACGAAGTGCCGCCTCCTTTTATCTTGCCCTCCGCTTTTTCCGTGCCTTGTGCGCCTGAGCAGGGTAATCAGGCTGGGGGATACCAAGGATCTCGCAGTCGCTGGGCGGTAGCCGAGGGCAGACGTATCTGCAGCTCCGCGCTGCTTGAATGCGCAGGCTGAGCACACGCTATCGACATCTAGATCGACGTGTTAATGGACAGCTCATCGACATGAGCTCGATCACAAGAGCTGCGCCAGAACGATCATCGCGCCGACAGACAGCGGACCGAAGTTGAGATTGTCGAATGACTTCGGGTTGGTGCTGCTGAGTTGGAGTAGTTCATGGTCAATCAGGAGCCGGTAGATGTGCCAGGTTTGCGGCACGCGACCCTATCGATCACTGCGCAAGCGCCTGGCGACCAGGGCGCCATTGATGCGCACCGCACCTGACTATCTTGCATGCACACGTGTTGCGGCACCATCGACACCATGGTCTTCAACAGCGGTGCGTTCGTCAGCAGGTAGTCGTGTTGCGCAGCCATTGCATTGCCTCCGGTGGTAGGTGAACCACCATCAGATTGCTAGGAGCCGGTGCATTGGCCGGCGAAGTGCGATACAAGCCGGCAGACACGCTGTCGGACGTGTTGTAGACCAGCTGCGGTGGCTGCGTTGTGAGCGTTGCCCAACCCATGGCGAATATGCTGCCTGCGGGCAGTGTCAGCGGTCGCCATGCCTGGTGAGTCCCCAGCGTCATGACGTGGCCTGCTGCTTTAGCACCTCGCGCAGTATTTTCGCCATGGTCACGCCGGGGGCGAAGGCCGCCAGCTTGAGGCGCGTGCGCAGTGCTGGCGTCACGTCTAGAGTCAGCCGAGTGCTGTAGCGTTCGACCTTTCCGTTGTCGATGATAGCGCCCTGGCGTACCCAGACTTCGGCCCGTGGATCGGCCAGCGGATGTGCACCGAGACCGATGCGTTTGCCGCTCATGGCGACCACTTCAGCAGCTCGTCGACCAGGCTGCTGACCTCGCGCGCGGCGACGCTGTCCGGTGCCAGTTCGCACGCCAGGCGACCGGCTGCCACGCTCCCGGCGAAAGCGATGCGCTGGCATACGTCGGCCTGCAGCGCTGGCAGCGGCTGGTCGGCCAGGGCGCTGCGTGGTTCTCGGCCGATCACCTTAGTGCTGACGCGGCGGTTGATGGCAAATACCGCGCGCAGCGTGGGCCTGAACACCTGCGCTTCGCGGATCAGGTTGACCATCTCCGCGCTGGCCCACAGGTCGTAGGGGCTGGGTTGCACCGGGATCAATACGCGATCCGCTGCCAGCAACGCCGAGCGGGCGAGGGCGGCGATGAGCGGTGGCCCGTCGATGATCACGTGATCGGCACGACGAGCCAGCTCCGGGGCTTCCTGGTGCAGCGTCTCACGCGCCAGGCCGACGGCGCTGAACAGCCTGGGCAAGCCCTGCTGGCTGCGCCACTGCGTCCAGTCCAGTGCCGAGCACTGTGGGCCGGCATCGAGCAGGATGACGTTCTGTCCACGCGGGCCAGTTCGCCAGCGATATGGGTGGCGAGGGTGGTCTTGCCCACTCCTCCTCTCTGGTTGAGCTGGGCGACGATCATGGCCGGGTCTCCCTGGCCAAACCGCCCCGATCAGCACCTGTCCACACACAGGCGCTGCCCCAATAACAAGTTAGAGCTTTTAAGTTAGTTAAGTTAAGGGAGGCTGGAAGCCCCGCTAGCCGTGGCCTGCAGCGGAGTTCGTGCGCCTGATAGCACGAGGGTGATGCGCCTGATAGCACGTGCCCGGTTGCGCCTGATAGCACGACTGCATTCACAGCTTTTCCCGAAGTTATCCCCGTGCCGTCTACGGCACGCGCCGGAGATCCAGTCGCCTGGGGGGCAAGCGCTGCGATGTTTCAGCGGTTTCCTAGGCTGGGGTTGGCGCCGATCCCGGAGCTGGGTAAGGGCAGGTTCGAGATAACTGCGCTCAGGAGAGGCGTCACGATCTGCGGCGCATCGTCCTCGTGCTGGAGTTAGCGCCGATGATCGCCCTCCGGGCCTGTGCGAGTTTGCCGGAAACGGTCCAGGAGCGCGTTGAGGCGCTTCAGGTGACTTGGGAAGGGGCGCAGATGGGGTAACGCGGCTGGAGCGTTCTAAGGGCCTCTGGAGGCGTTTCTGGTCGCTGTCGTTGAGCGTGGCTCAAGGGTGAACAGGCGGGCCTAACTGGTAGACCTTGGCCTGTTCGTGTGCGAGCTCGCGTCTCGCAGTCTCGCCCAACGGGCGGCATATGGCGTGTGTGGCTGCAGTCTCCGAAGGTGCGGTTCTACGGCTTTCTGCAAAACCGGACAACCGCATCGGTGGGTTTCCGTAAATCCGTAAAAACGTAAATCCGCTTCCCCACAGATCCGTAGATCCGTGGATACGGATCGACGGATTTGGGCAAAACCGTAAGGCCGTAACGGTCTCAATCAACTGGCAACACAACGCGGTTGCTCCGGGCTGATCACCGTATGTTCGCACCCTCGCATCAGCCTTGCGGGTGGGGCGCGCGGGTGGCCGGCAGGACAGGGGCGCAAAAAACAGGGCACCGGGTCACCCCGGCGCCTTCTGCTGGTTTAGCGATTCCAGAACACATGCACCTGCTCGAAGCCGGTCTCCAGGGTGAACAGGTCGCCGCTGTACTCCATGTCGCGGGCCATGGCGCGGTAGTCGATGTACATGGCAAGGTGCTGCGGAATGCGGGTGGTTTCCTCGGTCAGCTCCTGGGCGTAGTCAGCCAGCGAGCTGTAGCAGCCACAGTAATCTTCCTCGGCTGCCTTGCGCGCCTGCTCCAGGTCGTTGAAATGGGCGAGCAGGGCGCCGCCGAACTCTGGGTACTCCTCGATGAAGCACGCAATCTCATGGGCGTTTTCGAGGCCCTCGTACTCGCCGAGGCGATAGCCGTTGAAGCCCTCGAAGTCATGGATGGCGTATTCCTCCGCCCCCTCGATCGGCGAGGCCGCCAGCATGGCGTCGACCTGTTCCTGGATGTCGTCCAGCTCCAGGGTGGCGTCGATCCAGACGCCATGCAGGTGACCGGCGTTGTAGGCGGCCAGGTCGGCAACGTAGATCCTGATTTCTTCGCTCATGGCTTTCGCTCCTTCGTCTTCAGGGTTCTGCGCTTGCGCTGCGCATGAACCCCTGCCGACTAGGGCGACTAAGGCGGTCGTGAAAAAATCAGGAAAAATCGCGGAGGATCCACCCAGCGCAGCGGCCGGGTGGAAACCGTCTATTTTTCTTGATTTTGAGGGGGCAAGAACCCCTGCTTTGGAAAGGGGGACCGTTACCATGGGTGGTGACAGCAACATGCTCGTCAGTTGGCAACTGGCCGGAGGCAGCCAAGAACAGGCACTTGACTCGTCTGCCGACCCTTATCGGCCCATTGCCCTAGTTCAGCGCACTGACCTATTTCAATGCTTTTCTACTTTCACATGGTGCAGCGGTGATGACCGAGACGACGCGACCACCTAGCATAAGCGCCTCTAACTCGCACCAGAATAACTGGCTAAAGAGGTCGCCGGGAAGATTCATCAGTGAGCTCGCTGAGTGCGGCTATAGGTTGATTCCGTTGAGAGCGTCTTAGTACTTGATATATCTCGCCAAAAAAATACAAAATCTCATGCCACCTACCCAGGTAGTATCTGGGGCAAGCTAAGAGAGCGCTGAAATGGAAATATTTGGTCTTTCAATCAATGGGCAAAAAATCGCCTTCCCAAGTAGCAATAAATATAGCGCCAATAAAGTTGACTTGTTAACTGGCCCCAATGGATCGGGGAAAACACGAGCTCTGAGTATTTTAGCTGAAGAGTTCAGCGGGAAGGTGTTTTCCTCGCAGCGCAGAGGGCAGGCTCCTAATGATATACACATATATCTAAAGGATAATGCTCCCCCCAGTAAAATTATCGCGCAAACGTACAGTCCATTTTCACGCTTCCCTCCATCGATCTCCGACGTCGCCAGGAGCTCTCTCACAAGCGTTTACGCCGAAGGAAATCGCCGCGGGAAGTATTACACCTGTCTTGGCTTATGGCGCACTCGTCGGCCCAATATAAATGATGTATCAAAGCGTGCGCTAGAGGAGTCAATCTTCAATCTCAGTGAATCACCTGAGTGCGCCGCATTGATCGCCAGGGTAATGCAAAACATAGGGTTTGAAGATAAATTTGTCCTTATTTACAAGCTGGAAAGACAAATAGATAGGCTGATTCTCGCCAATAGATCTGGAGGAGCAGGTGCCATTCTCAACGAGCTTGATTTCCTAACGCCCTACGGCACTTTCTCCCCTCTGCGAAGAGAACTCGATAGATCTGATCCAATACAGCTTTCCGAGCTTCTGGCAGTCGCTTTCAATGTTCTTGGTGATCTGCAAGTAGGAGATCGGCACTATCAGGCTGAATTTGGATCCCGCAGTAGGAAAAGCACCTATGACTACGCAATCATTCAAGCTCTATCTCTACTTCGTCAACTTGGTATGTTGAGATTGGTTTCATGCGACTTGACAAGCGTTAACGGTTATAGCTTTGACGTAGTTCAAGCAAGTTCAGGTCAGCAGCAAATGATTTGCTCCATCATGGAATTGGCGTCCTCTTTAGAAAATGACACGCTCGTCCTCATTGATGAACCGGAGCTTAGCCTTCACCCTCAGTGGCAACAGATGTATCTTGACAACTTGCATGCAGCTCTTGAGCCTTTCAGAGGCTGCCATGTTTTGGTTGCGACACACTCACCACTAGTTGTGCAGCGCGGTCTGCAGTCTGGTGTCGGTGTGATTCAGCTCGGAACGGATGATCACATTGTTCCAGCACCATCTACATCCGTAGAAGGAGCGCTCCTGAACGTATTCGATACTCCCGTATCCGACAGCGTATATCTAGCCAATCAGATATTTTCCGCAGTTACTAAAGCCGAGGAGGGTGGAGAAAGAGAAAAAATAAACTCTCGTCAAGAGCTACAGCGGTTAGCAAATATTTATTCCAATTCGCCAATAGATAGCAGTAAGACACTTCGCCTTATTCGCCAGGCCATAGACCTCCTTGAGTCGGAGGGAAGATAAAGTGCTTCATCCATTGAGTCGGCGAAAAGCGGAAGTTCTGACGGTATTAAATAGCGTCAGCCAAGAAGATCATTTAAAACTCAAGCAGCTTGGTGCTGCAGATAATAAGTTTTGGAGTACTGATGATGAGGCCCATGCGCCGTTAGTAGCTGCCTTCAGGACCGAGGTAAAAGATTACTACTGGGGGAGACAAGCACGTAGATGCTGCTATTGCAGCAAAGAGCTCGATGAAAGCAAAGCCGCCTACGATGCCGAACACATCATTCACAAAGATGAGTTCCCTCAGTTCATGTTTGAGTTAGCAAATCTGTCGGTGGCTTGCAGAACGTGCAATGGGGTGAAGAAAAATAAGCTAGTACTCGCGCTGAACGTGACGCTAGCGGAAGTGCCGAGACAGTCTAGCGACTATACAATTGTTCATCCTCACTTAGATGAGTGGAGTGATCACTTCAGGCACGACGAGATAAGCCGAATTGTTCCTGCCAACGAAAGCATGAAGGGCGCAAAAACGATAGAAGTATGCGGAATTCATTATCTAAACGCCGCCCGTCTAGCTGACTACTTCCTTCCGGCTGATCACAAAACTGTTCAGCAAGCACTTGAGGGGCTATTTCGGGTAAAAAGTCGCGGATGGAAAATCAAGTACCTAGAGGTTCTTAATGGGTTGGTAGATGAACACAACTTTCAACCGGCGAGGGAAATATTAGGCGCACTAAAGGACGAAGTTTAAGCGCTCTGGGCGTCCTTAGCAGGGCATGTCGTGCGGGATCTGAAGGTTTCAAAGGCTAGATTTAACTATGCCGAGGACGTGATGAGTGACTCACTAACAAATCTTAAGAGCACCCTTTGGGCTCTCAAAGCTGCAGGTGCCGATGGTTTTGAGGGGTTCCTTAGAGTTGTTCTTACTCGCTTGACGGGCATTCCTTTTCGGCTAGCTGTAAGTGGCTTGCAGGGGGGGATGGATGGTGACTCAGCGTTGCGAGGCGACGCCGTGAGTTTCGAGGCCAAGCGATACTCAGGGACGATTCCCCGCAATGAAGTACTGACAAAGATCGTAGATCTTGCTCGAAAAAGCGGTGCCGCTGATCGACTTTGGATTCTTGGTGCAACAGTTGAGGTAGGCGCACAATTGGTGACTGCCGTGGAAGAGGTCGGTGATCAAAACGCGATCTCGACCCTGATACTCGATTGGACTGCTGAACCCATACCACTTTTGGCTGTCGCTACCGCTGCCGCTGGTGAGTCTGCGATAGATTTTATGCTAACGCATTGCGTTCCCCAGCCTGACCGTCACGAGCTCGCTAAATCGATCAAAGAAATATCGGAGCACCCCGAGTTTGGCTGTCTGCTGCAGAAGCTCCGGTCGGACTTGAACGTTTCGACCCTGGCTACTGCGCGCTCAACTGAGGCGAACAAGGAGTGGAGAAGAAGCTCTTTCAGCTCCGGGCACACTGCCAGGGAGCGTTTGGGGCAGGCACTTGCAGTGACCGCCCAACCAACGCTTCTGCCATTGCGTGCAACC
Source organism: Pseudomonas hydrolytica (assembly GCF_021495345.1). Lineage (NCBI taxonomy): Bacteria > Pseudomonadati > Pseudomonadota > Gammaproteobacteria > Pseudomonadales > Pseudomonadaceae > Ectopseudomonas > Ectopseudomonas hydrolytica. The sequence goes on along the minus strand of NZ_CP099397.1, from coordinate 4,076,117 downwards.
CAGCGGAATCAGGTGAAAGAGTATTTGCAATGCGGTCAGAGCGTCATTCTTTCTGGGGGAGAGGGGCATGGCAAATCGTGGCTTGCTGCGCAAATTTGCTGTGACCATGAGGGGCTAGCTATCTTTGCGAGCGCGGAGCAGTTTGAGGGCATTGCGCCCAATGAACTCGACAAGAGTCTCATTGAACTCTTGATCCAACAGACCGGTGGTATGTCTGATGAGGCAGTCCGCCGTAGATGGCGCCACCGGCTTGTTGCTTGGAAGAGCCAGCCCCCCTCATCTCCTGTGCTTGTCATTGTCGATGGCATAAACCAACGAGACAGATTGCGGTGGGATAGAATTCTCAACAGTTTACAGGAGCGGCTACAGGCTATTGGTGGACGCTTAATCGTCTCTGTACGGCCCCAGTTTTGGCATAAGATCGTTGCTCCCGGATTGGCCTTCCGACCTAAGTTAATTGATGTGCCGGTGTGGTCGCCGGATGAGCGCGACCAATTGCTAGGCCATTACGGCATCAGCCTTGATTGGCTTGATGAGGCTACGTTAGAAACTCTTCTCAACCCCCGCCTACTTGGGGTTGCGGTAGCGACCCTGCCTCATCATAGTTCTACTGCATGGAAAGGTCTCACTCCCGACAGGATTCTCATGGAGCACCTTCGGGCTTCGCAGCGAGAAAACTTCGAACCAGAGACGCTATCTGAGCTAACCAAGCGCCTCAGTAACCATGCCAAGGAAGTACTGGAGCGAGTCAGAGCATCACCAAGCGAGCCACCGCTGAGATTTGAGGTGGACTCGACTGCGGTAATCGAAACACGGTTCTTTAGAAGTCTTCCAGGTCCAGGTGACACATACGAGCTCCGCATGGAAGGGTTGACTCTCGCTCTCGGTTACACATTGATTGATCAGCTGTGGAAGGCACAGGGCTCTGGTTTAGCCCTTAGTGAGCGTATGACTCACCTAATTGATCCAATACATGCGATGGATCGAACCGTGGATGTCATGTTCGCTGCACTGATGGTCTGCGCCCTAGACCCGATTCGTTTCGATGAAGCCATATTCTCCGTACTCCTCGACGCATTTTCCCATCTCCAGAACGTTAGCGATCAACGCTTCGAGGAGTTTGTCGAGATCTCCAAAAACCAGCCAGCGGAGTTCTTTAAAACACTGGGCGTGATTACCCTCGAGCGAGGGCGGCGCCTGAACCAAGACTGGTTTACTCATGCCGCATTTGAGATTGCCAGCTCAGATGACGGCTGGCCAGTAACGGAGCTATTCATTCACCGCTGGATGCATTGCTATAACAAGGACGCTGTCGAGCAGACGAACCGTTACCCAAATCAAAATAATGATAAGGATTTGGAACGTCTCCAAAAGACACAGGGAGAAATTCAAAGCGTACTATTAACCTTGTCACCGTTCGAAAGTACCCTGTTAGAGAAGATGACTGAGGTTTCTGGTGAGGTGAATAATCTTTTCACCCTTGCGATTCATCTTCTTGCTGGACGACCGCTTGCTGGGTTTTCAAACAGCTTTATAGCGCTAGGCCTCGGTTTTGCTCTTGATAGAGATGTTGCATCCGCCCGCAAGGCTTTTCAACAGTTGACTATTTTTAATAGCGTAGATCGAGACGCAGCTAAGTCAGCGTACATCAAAGCAATTGAGCCGCTTCGAACGCCAGAAACCTCCAGGTCTGGTCAATGGACGGTTGTACGCATGCTCTATGCAACTGGAGATGAAGCAGCTGCAATAGAGGCCAGCACCATTGTAGAAAAACTACGTAAGGAGAGTCCCCACTGGATTTGGCCTGAGCTTGATGGGTGGCGTAAACTGCACGTAGCTAATCCTGGCGCTAACAAGCCAACAGATATGAATGCGGGCTTAGAGCTTTTTCGCGCTATTAGTCCCGAAAAGGTCATGCTGTCGATGGGGCAAAGCTCGGAAGACTACGATCTACGAGAGTTGCTCCCAGTGGTATGCCGGTTTGAGCCAAGAATTGCTACCGACAAAGCACGTGAAATTCTATCTGGGCTGCTCACTAGGGCTGCATTTCCACTTCGTCAATTGATCTTAAATGGCACCAGGTTTTCCCCTTTGATGACCCGCGACTTAGCACTTCGGGTAGTTTCAAGAGTGACCGAAGTTGGTGCTGACATTTTTGAAGAGCTCCCAGAGAGGGAGCGAGATTTTATGCGGATGTGCCTATTCTGCTATGCCGCACCCCAGCTCATATCATCAGAGCAACTTGATTGTATGACTGACCCTGCATTCGGGACAGACTACCTTCTCAAAATTATTCCCAGCCTAAAGCCGCAGCCGGCTGAAGCAATTTGCAATGTATTGCAGGCGGCGTTAGATACACATGATGATGCCGCTATTTACGGCACTCTGGCTGCAGCGCGCCACGGTAATACACCAATCACACCGAAACTAGAGTCTCTTTTACTTTGCTGCGAAAGATCAGAGTCATCAGTGATTCGGGCGCTTTCTTTTGAAATGACAATTGAGTACAACCTCAAGAAGCTTAGAGATTTCCATGCTCAAAGTGGTTGGTCCGCGCTTGAAGCCGACATTACGAAGTATGAGAGTTGGTTCGGTTCTGTCCTGCTTGTGGAAGCCGCCGCCAGAAAGGAGTTGCCTTATAATGCACTACTGAAGCGCATAAGCCCGGAAACGTGGTTCATTGCTGCCGAGCGGGTAGGTGATGAGATGCTTAAGCCCCTGGTTGAATCATTCTTAAATCGTCTACGAGGAGCAGTGAGGGCAGCCCAGAGCCTTGAACCTCCTGCTGTTGACTTTATTGTCTCGGTTGATTCTGGTATGTTTCCTTTACTTTCTATCGATGAAACAGAGCGTCTCAACAGTCGATTTCCACGTCAGAAAGAGCCTTCAGGGATGCTAGGGATTGAGAGCTTCGAAAAGGACCGAGCTCGGCTTCGTGCAATCGCCAATACTTTTTTGGAGAAGCTGAACAATACGGATGCTCAGCTCATTATCCAGAACTTGACCATTAACGACATAAATTTGCTAATCCGAGCAGATCCGACGGTCTTGTTTCGTATGCTCGATATCTTTGAGTGTGCGAGCGCCACTGAGCTTTCATGGCTAAGAGGCGTCGCGCTCATCGTTGCTAACATAGCTTCGACAATCGCCTCCGAAAGGGCTATCGCTCTTTTCCAGCGAGCTTTAGCTGTTCAGGGCGTTGTGGCCCATGACCGTGGAGACGATTTGACACTTGAGCATGAAGCGATCTGGTCAAGCGCACCGTCACAAAAAATAGAGTTGCTATGGCGTGATCGTCTTCTTCAATGTGGCAACGACAAGATTCTTGCCCAAGAGGTACTCGCAGCTGAGCGGTTTGGTGCTATGAATTTCATTAGGTCTTTTGTTGAACAGCATTCGCGTAGCGCATCGACGCTTGATCAGGCATACGCGATTACCGTTGCCGGGTTCTCTCTACAATCTGAGCAGCTACTTGGCGTTATCGAGAGCCATATGGGTGACAGCGGTATTACCGGCGAGGCTGCAAAAAAAGCAAAGGCAGCACACGAAGCAGATCAATGGGGACGAAAGTGGGTGAAAGATATGTGCGGTGCACATTCTCCCGAGGAGTTCTGGCGTTGTCTCATAATTGCTCAAACTTGCATGGATGCACGGACAACCACTGAACTGATACAGGGCACTAGGTGGGTGCCTTACGCGCCTCTTCTAAGAAGTGTTAGAAGTGAGGCCATTAAGGCGCAGGGCAAAAACAGAGAGAAGACTCTTCTGGGGCAAGAGACTCCGGAAGGGATTTTTATCACGGGATATGGAGATAAAAAGAAACTTTCTTTGGGCAAACACCTCATGATCTAACAGTGCGTGATATAGATTAAGTCTTCTTACGGCATTTGTTAAGGATGGACTGCTATTGGCCGTTCTCGGCCTGTATCTGGCCCCCGTACAGTGGGGCTCTCCCTGTAGTTTGCTGGCATATTATTGTTAGCGTAAGCCGGCAAGGCCGGCTTACGTACGTCTGCTTTACAGCTCCAGGGAAAGGGGGTTGGCCGACGGGCCACAGCATCTGTGTGAGCATATGCGCTGGTGGACGCGGCTGAGGAAGCCCACTTCGAAGGCTCTCCGTTCTATCGCGCATGGCAGTAAGTCGCGCTCGGCGATCATCACTGCCCAGAGCCATCCACTGCGGGCGTTGTCGAGCCAGGTCTGGGCCAGCTTCACACCCTGGTTGAACGCCTCCCTACAGTCGGCAGCCCAGATGATTTCTACACCTGGGTGGCCATCGTGAGGTGGCAGGCACGTCATGACGCCCTTGCTCATCTGGCACCTCCTCGTACTTCGGAGAGGGCTCGGCGATAGAGCACCACCATCTCATCGAGCAGATCCAAGGCTGAATATGCAGCGATCCGTACACGTAGATCTGCCGGCTGCAGCCCGTCAGGTTCAGCCAGTTGATCGAGCAGATTGCCGAGCATTACGCCGCGTAGTTCAGCCGCAGCTTCAGAGGCTAGGTGAGATCGTTCGGATTCATGCAGCGGGCTTCGCTGCAGTGGAAAAGGTACAACGCAGGATTCGAACTCAGCCATGGCACACCTCCAGATTAGAGGTGGACAGCAAGACCAGCAGCCCAAGGCGGAGCTCTCGGGTAAAAAGTGGGTAGCGCATTCCTTATGCTCCTTGGTTCGATTAAGGAGCCACTACCAACCGTTGTCACGCGGATTGGTGGTGGACCGCACGGGGGTGACAACCGGGAACCAAGGGAACCGGCCAGGCAAAAGCCTGCCCCGCACGGCCCACCATAGAAAAGCGTTAGCCCAGCACTTGCGTGCCTGCTAATCACCTTTGGCGTTGCCGCGCCCTTGCTCCACGAGTTGTCACGCTCGGTCGTGGGACTTACCACGACGGGCGCACTCTAGCCCGAGGGTTTCACGATGGCAACCTACTGTGGCGTAGTTGAGATTGAAGACGGGTAACGCCTCGGCCTCTGATTCGGCGACGGCATGTTCGGGCTCGTCTCGGTGGCAGGGTACGGATAATATGAGGGCTGATTGATGATGGTGTCGTAGAGCCGTCGCCCCGCAAATCGATCTGTCTCCCGCGCCAGTAAAAGCTCTGCGCGATTGACGGTAGAAGTGGCGGTAAGGCCCATTTCAATTTCAGCCAATCCCTTTAGCCAAGCGGGTTCGGGCGGCTTGTTGATGATCGAGTGGGAATGATGACCCTCCGAGCCTAGCTCGTGTGACGAAACCCCGGCCATGCTGCCGGGGTTTTGTTTTTCGGGGTATGTGGCGCGTTTTCTGTCGTCCGCCGAGCGCTTTGGCTAGGGTTAGGCTTTTACTTGGCAAAAAGGAAGCGCTCATGTCCGTCAACTCGCCATCTGCCTCGTGCTCGCGCACTTTCCTGGCCGCTCTGCTGCTGGCCGTGGCTCCCTGCAGCTTGGCTCAGGATGTAATTGAGCTTTTCGGCGAGCGCCCTTACACCGGTCGAGTCGACTTCAAGGTGGCACCTCCCTCCGGCAAACCGGACAGCCACTACGGGAAGGGAAGCGTATTGCTGGAGCGCAGTGCGCCGGGTAAGGCGAGTCTGCAGCTGCGGGGCAAGGTTCCGGACAGCACCACGCAGACCGAGCTCACTATTCCAGGTCTTTATGACGATGCAGGTTGGCGCAGCGAGCCGGGTGACGTGCAGGTGAGCATCAGTGCCGACGGGCGTGTCAGCGGTGGCGGTATCAGCGACGGACGTACCTTCCTCTTTTCCGGCACTTTCAGCCCGACTGAGGTACGACTGGAGGTGCGTGTCACGTCGGCGCGCGAGGAAGGCGGTGTGCCTGCCGGCACTACCCTGACTTTCGATTATCGGGTCAAGCGCGAATCCCTTGCGGCGCAAGGCGTTCAGGAGGCAGAGGGCGGTTGTCGTCTGGTCATGCGGCCCATTGCCAATTTCGGTGGCGGCATGACCATGGCTCAGGTACCTGAGTGCGATTGAACGGAGAACTCTGCCGGGGTGGATGGCGGGCCGCGAATACCTTGAGTAGCTCCGTGGACAGTCAGCTCTGCAGCAATGACAGCGTCACCAGGAGGGCGAACATGCTCAGGCTCAGAAAACCGATCAGCAGCATGCGTCTGTCTTCTCGAATCTGGCTGGTGAGTATCGCTTTGCGCTGCTGCCAGTCGCAGGCGATGGTGATCCAGCGATTTTCCAGCATCTGGCGCCAATCCTCATCGCTCAGCCAGCAGGCGACATGATGTGCGGGCAGATCCAGTGCGGGGAACAACTCCTCGCACGTCAGCGGGCCGAGGGATATCTGAAAGCGCTGACCATGTCGCTCGCAGTCCAACTCGAGGCGGACTTGCGGGCGGCTGTCCTGGAAGTGAATGTCTTCCAGGTCGGGTGTGAAAACTTCATAGGATGTGATTTGCGCCGTGCCTGGACGCAGCAAGGCTCTGCGGATTTTTTCCCAGAGCAGCTGCGCCAGCTTGTAAAAGGCCCAGGCGGCAAAGGCGAATAGCAGCAGGCTGATCAGCCACAGCAGGCCGCCGAGCAGGATGAAGAGCACGATCATGATCAGTACCCTGTAAGCAGCGTCGGTGCAGCTTCCCAGATGAGGTAGCTCATGAGCATCAGCGCCATTGCGGCGAAGGGCGATGCGGCGTTTGGGGATTCGGGAGTGGCATCGGCAGGGTTCGCTTTGGGAACGTAAAGCAGAAAGGTGCCGGCCTGTTCGTTGAGCTCGACATGTTCTTTGTCGGACACGAGATGCTCAACTTCGTAGGTGCGTTGTTCGTACTCGTAACGCAGGCGATAGACGTACTTGAGGCTTACCATCGTGGTTTTGCCAGCGCTGATACGTGCTTCTACGAGTTTTTGATCGATGATCGACGCTTTCACGATGTCGTGCGGCCGGCCAAGCCTGTAGCAGTCGGACCAGATCGCCTCGCCGAACGCGGCCATTAGCCCAATCCACATAAGCAGGATCAGTGGCGTGATCGCCACGATCATGATGCCCAAGGGGGCGTCGAAGAAGAAACTGTCCATGTCCTGATGAGTGCTTCCTGTTGATTCCTTGGCAATCTTACCCTGTTGAACCCCGCCGTTTATCGGCGCTATCTCGCAGTATCTGCCGCGGCAATTTGTCTTTGTCAGGGTGCTCGTCTGGCTATCCATGAAAATGAGAAGATACCGCAATTGAGTATGCTCACGAGTTGAGGATGAAGATGTCGTTTACCCGCAGGCAGGTGCTCGCCGGGCTGGCTGGCCTGGGTGTAGCCGGGTTGGGCGTCGGTGGTGTGCGTTATTGGCTGGGGCGTCCGGAGAATATTGCCACGCACGATTACGAGCTGATCGCCGCGCCGCTGGATCTGGAACTGGTGCCGGGGCAGAAGACGCCGGCCTGGGCCTATGGCGGCCAGGCGCCGGGGTTGGAGCTGCGTTGCCGTCAGGGCGAGCGACTGCGGGTGCGCTTCATCAACAAGCTGGACGTGCAGAGCACCATCCACTGGCACGGCATTCGTCTGCCGCTGGAGATGGACGGCGTGCCCTACGTCTCCCAGGCGCCGGTACTGCCGGGCGAATACTTCGACTACGACTTCATCTGCCATGACGCCGGCAGCTTCTGGTACCACCCGCATACCGCCAGCGCCGAGCAGCTGGGGCGTGGCCTGGTGGGGCCGCTGATCGTCGAGGAGCGCGAGCCGACCGGCTTCCGCCATGAGCGCACGCTGAGCCTGAAGACCTGGCATATCGATGAGCAGGGCGCCTTCAGCGAGTTTCTGGTGCCGCGCCAGGCGGCGCGCGAAGGTACGCGCGGACGGCTGAACACCATCAACGGCCAGCCCAATCCGACTCTCGAATTGCCAGCAGGGCAGGTGGTGCGCCTGCGCCTGATCAATGTCGACAACACCATCACCTACCGTCTCAACCTGCCGGGCGGCGAGGCGCGCATCTATGCCCTGGATGGCAATCCGGTGCAGCCGCGGCCGCTGGGCAAGGAGTACTGGCTGGGGCCGGGCATGCGCATCGATCTGGCGCTCAGGGTCCCGGCGCCTGGGCAGGAGTTGCCCCTGCGCAATGGTCCGCTGCGCCTCGCCACGTTTAGGAGCGTTGCCAGCGCGGAGGGCGCGGCTGACTGGCCGCCGCCGCTACCGGCCAATCCCGTCGCCGAGCCGGATCTGGCACGCGCCGAGACCCTGCGTTTCAACTTCGAGTGGGCGGCGACGCCGTCCGGCGATGTCGAGCGTGGTGGCAGCTACAGGTACTGGCAGATCAACGGCCAGGCCTGGGACATCAATGACAAGACCTGTGCAGATCGCCCCATCGCCACGCTGAAGAAGAACGGGCACTACATCTTCGTGCTGCGCAACATGGCGCAGTACCAGCACCCGATCCACCTGCACGGCATGACCTTCAAGGTGCTGGGTTCGGATCGGCGCAAGATCATTCCGTATTTCACCGACACCTACCTGCTGGGCAAGAACGAAACGGCGCGCATCGCCCTGGTCGCCGATAATCCCGGGGTGTGGATGTTCCATTGCCATGTGGTCGACCATATGGAGACGGGGCTGATGGCGGCCATCGAAGTGGTGTAGGGTGTGCGCCGTTTTCCGGCCCGCTTCGCCTGGCCGCCCTACGGATTGATGCCATGAAAAGACCGCAGATCATCGACCGCTCGCGTGACGAGCACTTCATGCGCCTGGCGCTGGCGCAGGCGCGCCTGGGCGCGGAGCAGGGCGAGGTGCCGGTCGGTGCGGTGCTGGTGCAGGACGGCGAGGTGGTGGGGCAGGGCTTCAATTGCCCGATTCTGCGTCACGATCCCAGTGCCCATGCCGAGATGGTGGCGATCCGCGCTGCGGCGCAGAGCGTGCAGAACTATCGGCTGCCCGGCAGCACGCTGTATGTCACCCTGGAACCCTGCAGCATGTGCGCCGGCCTCATCGTGCATGCGCGCATCGCCCGTGTGGTGTACGCCGCCAGCGAGCCGCGGGCCGGGGTGGCGATCAGTCAGGGGCAGTTCTTCGACCAGGGCTTTCTCAACCACCGGGTGCTGGTGGAGGGGGGGCTGCTGGCCGAGGAAAGCGGGGCGCTGCTCAAGGATTTCTTCAAGGCTCGGCGGGGCTGAGCGCCGCAAAGGAAAGGAACATGATGAAACGGATGATGGGCCTGCTGGCCATGGTCGCGGCGTCGGCGGTGGCGGATGAGGCGGATGTGTATCTCTTGGCCACCGTGCAGCTGGGTGGCTCCAACCTGGCGCAGAGCATTTTCCTGCATGAGCCGCAGATCACCACGCTGGAGGATTGCCAGGAAGCGGTGCGCGTGGGGCAGCGAGATCGCGATTGGCAGCGTTATCACCATATCTTCATGCGCGATCGCTTCCAGGGCTTTGCCGGCCACCTGGACTATCGCTGCGTATTCAGCACGCAGCGCTTCAGTGGCTGGAATGATCGTGCGCGCTACTCGCACCCCTATCTGATCGGGATCGACGAGAACGCCAAGCTCAAGGTCGAGCGCATGCCCAGTCAGGCGCAGTGCGCCTCGACCCTGGCCCGCTTGCCGGCGGCCAGGCGTGCGCAGAGTCGCTGCGCGGTGGGTAATCAGAACCTGCTGTAGGTTCAGAGCGGCGGGGTCTGTTCGTCCAGCGTGCGCTTGTCGATGCCGGGCAGGTGGATGCCGTTCTCGGCGACCTGGGTGCCTTCCAGCTGCGGCTGGGTCACCCAGGTGAGGATGTCGTAGTAGCGCCGTACGTTGCGCACGAAATGCACCGGTTCGCCGCCGCGGGCATAGCCGTAACGCGTCTTGCTGTACCACTGCTTCTGCGCCAGGCGTGGCAGGATCTTCTGCACATCCATCCACTTGTTGGGGTCCAGCCCCTCGGCTTCGGTCAGCTTGCGCGCATCTTCGAGGTGGCCGCCGCCGACGTTGTAGGCCGCCAGGGCGAACCAGGTGCGGTCCGGCTCTTGGATGCTTTCCGGCAATTGCTGGTGAATCTGCACGAAGTAGCGGGCGCCGCCGTCGATGCTCTGCTTGGGGTCCAGTCGATTGGAAACCCCCACCGATTGCGCGGTGCGCTGGGTCAGCATCATCAGGCCGCGTACGCCGGTCTTGGAGGTGGCGTTGGGTTGCCACAGCGATTCCTGATAGCCCATGGCGGCCAGCAGACGCCAGTCAATCTGATTGGCGTGGCCGGCCTGGCGGAACATCTTCTCGTAGCGCGGCAGGCGCTGCTGCAGGTGCTGGGCGAAGGTGTAGGCACCGACATAACCGAGTACGTCGACATGGCCGTAGTAACGCTCCTTCAGGCGTTGCAGGGTGCCGTTGGCCTGGGAGCGCTCGAGAAAGGCATCGATTTCCAGCAGCAGGCTGTCGTCTTCGCCGGGGGCCACCGCCCAGCGCATGGTGTTGGTGTCACCCAGGTCGAAGGCCACGCGCACGTTGGGGAAGTAGACCTGGTTCATCGCCAGTTCGTTGGAGTCCACCAGGGTCAGGTCGATCTGTCCTTCGTCGACCATGCGCAGCAGGTCGACCACCTCCACGGCATCGGAGACCTCGAACGTCAGCTCGGGCAGCTCCAGCTTCAGGGCTTCCAGCTGTTCGGCATGGCTGCTGCCGGCCAGCACCAGGATGCGCTTGCCGAGCAGATCCTCCGCCTTGGTCGGGCGCGTCTCGCCCTGGCGATAGATGATCTGCGGGGTGACTTCCAGATAGGGTACGGAGAAACGGGCCTGGCGCTGGCGCTGCGGTGTCTCGACCAGCCCGGCAGCGGCCAGCACCGGGCCGTCGACGTGGCCCAGGCTGGCAAACAGGCTGTCGAGGTTGTCGGCGGTTTCGATCTTCAGCTCCAGGCCGAGGTCGGTGGCGAAACGCTTGGCCAGTTCGTACTCGAAACCGGTGGCACCGTTGCGGTCCTGGAAGTAGGTGGCGGGGCTGTTACGAGTGACCACGCGCAGCTCACCCTCCGCCTTTACCTGCTCGAGTACGCTGGGCTTGGGTTCTTCGCCACAGCCAGCGAGCATCAGGAGGGTTCCAATCGCCAACAGCCCTGTGGCGCAACGCATGCGTATCGCAGGTCGTGCAAACATCGGCGCAGTATACGCAAAGCGCCAGCAGTGCCATATCTCGACAGCGCTTCGCTTCTCTGCTAGCGCTCGCCCATCTCGAAAGCACCCGGCACAGGTGCCGCAGACGCGGCTTTAGGCTAGAATGCACGGCCTCCTAGCATCTCCTTCCCAGAGGCTGTTCCGACGATGTTGATTCTGCGCGGCGCTCCCGCCCTTTCCGCTTTCCGCCATGGCAAATTGCTTGAGCAACTGACCAGCAAGGTGCCGGCCGTGACCGGGCTGTACGCCGAGTTCGCGCATTTCGCCGACGTCACCGGCGTGCTCAACGCCGATGAGGAACAAGTGCTGGCGCGGCTGCTCAAGTACGGCCCGAGCGTGCCGGTGCAGGAGCCCAGCGGCAAACTGTTTCTGACCATTCCGCGCTTCGGCACCATCTCGCCCTGGTCGAGCAAGGCCAGCGACATTGCCCGCAACTGCGGCCTGGGCAAGATCCAGCGTCTGGAGCGCGGCATCGCCTATTACGTCAGCGGCGAGCTGAGCGAAGCCGACAGCGCCGCCGTCGCCGCTCTGCTGCATGACCGCATGACTCAGCTGGTGCTGAGTGCCCTCGAGGATGCTGCCGCGCTGTTCAGCCACGCCGAGCCCAAGCCGCTGACCGCCGTGGACGTGCTCGGCGGTGGCCGCGCCGCGCTGGAGCAGGCCAACCAGGACTTGGGCCTGGCCCTGGCCGAGGACGAAATCGACTACCTGGTCAAGAGCTTCAATGACCTGGGGCGCAACCCGCACGACATCGAACTGATGATGTTTGCCCAGGCCAACTCCGAGCACTGCCGCCACAAGATCTTCAATGCCAGCTGGGACATCGATGGCGAAAGCCAGGACAAGTCGCTGTTCGGCATGATCAAGAACACCTACCAGATGCACAGCGAAGGCGTGCTGTCCGCCTACAAGGACAACGCCTCGGTCATCGAAGGCTTCACCGCCGGGCGTTTCTTCCCCAATCCGGAAACCCGCCAGTACGGCGCGGTGCAGGAGCCGGTGCATATCCTGATGAAGGTGGAGACGCACAACCACCCGACTGCCATCGCGCCGTTCCCGGGCGCCTCCACCGGCTCCGGCGGTGAGATTCGCGACGAAGGCGCCACCGGTCGTGGCGCCAAGCCCAAGGCCGGTCTGACCGGTTTCTCGGTTTCCAACCTGAATATCCCCGATTTCCTCCAGCCCTGGGAAAAGCCCTACGGCAAGCCCGAGCGCATCGTCAGCGCGCTGGACATCATGATCGAAGGCCCGCTGGGCGGCGCCGCGTTCAATAACGAGTTCGGTCGTCCGGCACTCAACGGCTACTTCCGTACCTTCGAGCAGGCGGTCAACAGCCCGCGTGGCGAAGAAGTGCGCGGCTACCACAAGCCGATCATGCTCGCCGGCGGCCTCGGCAACATCCGCGAAAACCATGTGCAGAAGGGCGAGATCTCGGTTGGCGCCAAGCTGATCGTGCTCGGCGGCCCGGCCATGCTCATCGGTCTGGGCGGCGGCGCTGCTTCCTCGATGGCCACCGGCGCCAGCTCGGCCGACCTGGACTTCGCCTCGGTGCAGCGCGAGAACCCGGAAATGGAACGTCGCTGCCAGGAGGTCATCGACCGCTGCTGGCAGCTGGGCGAAGCCAACCCGATCAAGTTCATCCACGACGTTGGCGCCGGCGGCATCTCCAACGCCCTGCCGGAGCTGATCAACGACGGCGGTCGTGGCGGTCGCTTCGAGCTGCGCAAGGTACCCAACGACGAGCCGGGCATGGCCCCGCACGAGATCTGGTGCAACGAGTCGCAGGAGCGTTACGTGCTGTCCGTCGATGCGGCCGACTTCGAGCGCTTCCAGGCCATCTGCGAACGCGAGCGTTGCCCCTTCGCCGTGGTCGGTGAGGCCACCGCCGAACCGCACCTGACCGTCACCGACAGTCACTTCAATAACACTCCGGTGGACATGCCGCTGGAGGTGCTGCTGGGCAAACCACCGCGCATGCATCGCAGCGTCAGCCGCGAAGCCGAGCAGGGCGATGACTTCAACGCCGCCAGCGTCGACATCGAAGAAGCGCTGGGCCGTGTGCTGCGTCACCCGGCCGTGGCCAGCAAGAGCTTTTTGATCACCATCGGCGACCGCACCATCACCGGTCTGGTGGCGCGCGACCAGATGGTCGGCCCCTGGCAGGTGCCGGTGGCCGACTGCGCCGTCACCGCCACCAGCTTCGACGTCTATACCGGCGAAGCCATGGCCATGGGCGAGCGCACGCCGCTGGCGCTGCTGGATGCGCCTGCGTCGGGCCGTATGGCCGTCGGTGAGACCATCACCAACCTGGCCGCGGCGCGTATCGGCAAGCTGTCCGACATCAAGTTGTCGGCCAACTGGATGGCTGCCGCCGGCCACCCGGGCGAAGACGCCCGCCTGTACGACACCGTCAAGGCCGTGGGTATGGAGCTGTGCCCGCAGCTTGGCATCACCATTCCGGTGGGCAAGGACTCCATGTCCATGAAGACCCGCTGGCAGGAAGAGGGCGTCGACAAGAGCGTGACCGCGCCGCTGTCGCTGGTGATCTCCGGCTTCGCTCCGGTGCAGGACATCCGCCAGACCCTGACCCCGCAACTGCGCATGGACAAGGGCGAGACCGATCTGATCCTGATCGACTTGGGCCGCGGCCAGAACCGCATGGGTGCTTCGATCCTGGCGCAGGTCTATGCGCAGATCGGCCAGCAGGTGCCGGACCTCGACGACGCCGAAGACCTCAAGGCCTTCTTCGCCGTGATCCAGGGCCTCAACGCCGACGGCCACCTGCTGGCCTACCACGACCGTTCCGATGGCGGCCTGCTGACCACCGTGCTGGAAATGGCCTTTGCCGGCCACTGCGGCCTATCGCTGAATCTCGATGCGCTGGCTGATAACGCTTCCGAGCTGCCGGCCGTGCTGTTCAACGAAGAGCTGGGCGCGGTGATCCAGGTGCGCCAGGATGCCACCCCGGAAGTGCTGGCGCAGTTCAGCGCCGCCGGTCTGGACGACTGCGTCGCCGTGATCGGCCAGGCGGTGAACAACAGCGAGGTCAGCATCAGCTTCAATGGCGAGCCGGTGTTCGCCGGCGAGCGCCGCCTGCTGCAGCGTCAGTGGGCCGAAACCAGCTACCGCATCCAGCGCCTGCGCGACAACGCCCAGGGCGCCGACCAGGAATTCGACCTGCTGCTGGAGGAGGACAACCCCGGTCTGTCGGTCAAGCTCGGCTTCGACGTCAACCAGGACATCGCCGCCCCCTACATCAAGAAGGGCGTGCGTCCGCAGGTGGCGATCCTGCGTGAGCAGGGCGTCAACGGTCAGGTGGAAATGGCTGCCGCGTTCGACCGCGCCGGTTTCGCCGCCATCGACGTGCATATGAGCGACATCCTGGCTGGCCGCGTCAGCCTGGAAGAATTCAAGGGCCTGGTGGCCTGCGGCGGCTTCTCCTACGGCGACGTGCTCGGCGCCGGTGAGGGCTGGGCCAAGTCGATTCTGTTCAACGCCCGTGCCCGCGACGGCTTCCAGGCCTTCTTCGAGCGCAAGGACAGCTTCGCCCTCGGTGTGTGCAACGGCTGCCAGATGATGAGCAACCTGCACGAGCTGATTCCGGGCACCGAGTTCTGGCCGCACTTCGTGCGCAACCGCTCCGAGCAGTTCGAAGCGCGCGTGGCCATGGTGCAGATCCAGGAGTCGGCGTCGATCTTCCTGCAGGGCATGGCCGGTTCGCGCCTGCCGATCGCCATCGCCCACGGCGAAGGCCATGCCGAGTTCGAAAGCGAGGAAGCGCTGCTGGAGGCCGATCTGTCCGGCACCGTGGCCCTGCGCTACGTGGACAACCACGGCAAGGTCACCGAAGCCTACCCGGCCAACCCCAACGGGTCGCCGCGCGGGATCACCGGCCTGACCAGCCGCGACGGCCGCGTGACCATCATGATGCCGCACCCGGAGCGGGTGTTCCGCGCCGTGCAGAACTCCTGGCGCCCGGACGAGTGGCAGGAAGACGGCGGCTGGATGCGCATGTTCCGCAACGCCCGCGTCTGGGTGGATTAACAACGGCCGCGTAGCGGCCTTCTGCTGACCCTCTCCCATTTATGAGGCGAAGAGGCGCGCTTTGGAAGCACTGCTTCCTGCGCCGATGAGCGCCTGATCGCGAAGCGATCAGGCCGGGGCGCGGAGCGGGGTGCCCGAAGGGCGGGAGAGGGCAAAAGCCGCGCTCCGATTCAGCTTGAGCTTGCAGATATAACACCGGAGATATCGGTAGGGCGGGAGAGGGCGTTATGGCCAATATCGAACCCTCTCCCCAGCCCTCTCCACTAGGCGTGCCCCCAATAAATGGGAGAGGGAGCCGATCGTGGAGTCCGTAGCCCGGAAACAATCCGGGGCAGTTTCCCTCACACCACTAACCCGGATTCCATCCAAGCTACATAGGCCCAGCCATGGCCGATGATCCTCTCCCCATCCTTCCCGAAGTCCGCCTGGTGAAACCCGGTGAGACCCATCGCCTATGCCGCTGCGGGCATTCGCCCGAGATGCCGAACTGCACACCCGACTGCCAGCAATCTCTGGGGCTGCGCCCCGAGCGCGAGCAGCGTCTGCTGCTATGCCGCTGCAGCCGTTCCGCGAACCTGCCCTACTGCGACGGTAGCCACAGCCCGCCGGCCCCCGGCCTGGCCGACAAATGGCGACGCTTTTTCTCTGGCCGCTGAGAACGCCACGCCTGTCGCCCGAGTCGAAAGCAGCGAATCCTTGAATGCTGCGTGCAGTTTTGTGCGGGCGATCTCAAGACAATCCCATGTCAAAGTGACATCATGTTGCCGTCATGGCTTGTCTGTTGTTCGGTTGCCCCGTTGCGGAGAACTTGATGTACAAACTGTGTTTCTATGTACCGGAAGCCCACCTGGAGCCGGTGAAAAAGGCGGTTTTCGCCGCAGGTGGTGGCCGCATCGGTCGTTATGACAACTGCTGCTGGCAGGTGCTCGGACAGGGCCAGTTCCGCGCTCTGGAAGGTAGCCAGCCGTTTATCGGCCAGGTCGACAGCATCGAGCAGGTTGCCGAATGGAAAGTGGAGATGGTCGTCGCCGACGAGTTGATCCACGACGCAGTCAAGGCCCTGAAGAAGAGCCACCCTTATGAAACGCCGGCTTTCGACGTCTGGCGTTTGTCCGATCTGCAGTTCTGAATCGATATGAAAAAGGCGCCCTCGGCGCCTTTTTCGATGCAGCGGCTCAAGGCCTGATTTCGATCAGCGTGCCATCCTTGACCAGGCTCCACACCTCGCGCATGTCGTCGTTCTTCATGGCGATACAGCCCTCGGTCCAGTCCAGGGTATGGAAGAACCACTCCGGGTATTCCTCGTCCAGCGGCGTGCCGTGGATCATGATCATGCTGCCCGGCGGTACGCCGGCTTCCTTGGCCCGAGCCAGATCGCGTGCGTTGGGGTAGGAGATGTGCAGAGACAGCTGGTACTTGTCGCTCGGCTTGCGCCAGTCGATCCAGTAGAAACCTTCCGGTGTGCGCAGGTCGCCCTCGCGTTGCTTGGCGCCGTTGGGTTGCTTGCCCAGGGAGATGCGGTACGACTTGATGGTCTCGCCGCGTCGTTGCAGATGCAGTTTGCGTTCCGACTTGAGGACCAGCACCTTGTCCACTGCATGGCTGCTGGTCACCGGCGTGGTGCTGGCCAGGACATCGAGGCTGAAGATCAGGCAGAGCAGGGGCAACAACCAGCGCATCGGGTACTTCTCGGCAAGGGGTCAACGGGGTCGGTAGTGAGCGCGCAGGGCTTGCAGCGGTTCGTTGCGTACCGGGAACAGGTTCTGCCGACGGTCGGCGAAGAAACATTCTAAGGTACGGCCTATGGTGGGGAAAGCCAGCTCCGACCAGGGGATTTCGCTCTCCGTGAACAGCCGCACCTCCAGGCTCTCTTCGCCCACGGCAAAATCGAGGTCGACCAGCTCGGCGCGAAACATCATGTACACCTGGCTGATATGCGGCAGATCGAACAGGGTATAGAGGCTGAGATCGCGTACCCGCGCGCAGGCCTCCTCCAGGGTTTCGCGGGCGGCGGCCTGCTCGACGGTTTCGCCGTTTTCCATGAAGCCGGCCGGCAGCGTCCAGTAACCCCGGCGCGGCTCGATGGCGCGACGACACAACAGCACCTGCTCGCCCCATACCGGCAGACAGCCGGCGACGATGCGCGGATTCTCGTAATGCACGGTGGCGCAGTGGCCGCACACGTGGCGCAGGCGGTTGTCCCCCGCCGGGATCATGCGGCTGACCGGATTGCCGCACTGGCTGCAGAATTTCATGCCCTGTCCTCTGTCGCTGCGTCTAATCTTGCAAGGCCGGCATTCTGGCCGGCAAGCCCGCCATCGAGGCCGGACCGTCCTGTCTTCGGGGTTGGGCGCCCAGGCGCTTTCATGCCATGATGCCCGGCAGAACAATATTCCGAGTATGCCCATGCTGGATGAGTTGCTCCATCGCGTGCGTGGCCATCGACCACGCCCTCTGGAGACCGAGCGCAGCTTTCCCGAGGCGGCGGTGCTGGTCCCCATCACCCGCAGTGACGAGCCTGAACTGGTGCTGACCCTGCGCGCCAGCGGTTTGTCGACGCATGGCGGCGAAGTCGCTTTCCCGGGCGGGCGCCGCGATCCCGAAGACCGCGACCTGATCCACACCGCATTGCGTGAGGCCGAGGAGGAAATCGGTCTGCCGCCAGGGCTGGTGGAGATGGTCGGACCGCTCAGCAGCCTGGTGTCGCGGCATGGCATCCACGTGACGCCCTATGTCGGGCTGGTGCCCGACTATGTGGAATACAAGGCCAATGACGCCGAGATCGCCGCGGTGTTTTCCGTGCCGCTGGAATTCTTTCGCAGCGACCCACGCGAGCTGACCCATCGCATCGACTACCTCGGGCGCAGCTGGTACGTGCCGTCCTACACCTATGGCGAGTTCCGCATCTGGGGGCTGACCGCGATCATGGTGGTGGAGCTGGTCAATCTACTCTATGACGATGCGCAGATTGCCCTGCACCAGCCGCCCGAACATTTCATTCACCTGCGTTGAGAGTCCGTGTCATGAAATACCGTCTGGGATCGTCCCGCGTCGAACTGCACGCCGACAGCTGGGTCGCGCCAAGCGCCGACCTGATCGGCAAGGTGCGCCTGGAGGCCGGTGCCAGCGTCTGGTTCGGCGCCGTGCTGCGTGGCGACAATGAGCTGATCCATATCGGTGAGAACAGCAACGTGCAGGACGGCAGCGTCATGCACACCGACATGGGCTTTCCGCTGACCCTGGGCAAGGGCGTCACCGTCGGTCACAAGGTGATGATGCATGGCTGCACGGTGGACGATTACAGCCTGATCGGCATCAATGCCGTGATCCTCAACGGCGCGAAGATCGGCAAGTACTGCATCATCGGCGCCAACAGCCTGATTCCCGAAGGCAAGGTGATTCCCGATGGCAGCCTGGTCATGGGCAGCCCCGGCAAGGTGGTGCGCGAACTGACCGAGCAGCAGAAGAAGATGCTCGAGGCCAGCGCCGCCCACTACGTTCATAATGCCCAGCGCTATGCCCGCGAACTGGTGCCTGACGATGAGTGATGTGGAAAAGCCGGTGCGTTCGCCCTGCGTCCACGTTTGTGCGCTGGACGAGCAGGACATCTGCATCGGGTGTCAGCGCACGGCCGACGAAATCACCCGCTGGGGCCGCATGGACAATGCCGAGCGCCGCGCGGTACTGCAGTTCTGCCTGGAGCGCGCCCGTGCTTGCGGCCATCTGCTGACGCCTTCCTGATTCTCTGTTCGAGGAAAACTCATGCCCCGTATTGGAACCCCTCTGTCGCCCTCGGCGACCCGTGTGCTGCTGTGCGGTTGCGGCGAGCTCGGCAAGGAAGTGGTGATCGAGCTGCAGCGCCTGGGCTGCGAGGTGATTGGCGTGGATCGCTATGCCAATGCGCCGGCCATGCAGGTGGCGCACCGCAGCCACGTCATCGACATGCTCGACGGCGCGGCGCTGCGCGCGGTGATTGAGCAGGAGCAGCCGCACTATATCGTCCCGGAGATCGAGGCCATCGCCACCGCGACCCTGGTGGAGCTGGAAGCCGAAGGCTTCAACGTGGTGCCGACCGCGCGCGCCGCGCAACTGACCATGAACCGCGAAGGCATTCGTCGCCTGGCGGCCGAGACGCTGGGCCTGCCCACTTCGCCATACCATTTCTCCGACACCTTCGAGGATTACGCCGCCGCGGTGAAGTCCGTCGGCTATCCCTGCGTGGTCAAGCCGATCATGAGCTCCTCCGGCAAGGGCCAGAGCGTGCTGAAGAGTGATGCCGATCTGCAGCGCGCCTGGGACTACGCCCAGGAAGGCGGCCGTGCCGGCAAGGGGCGGGTGATCGTCGAGGGCTTCATCGACTTCGACTACGAAATCACCCTGCTGACCGTGCGCCACGCTGGGGGCACCAGCTTCTGCGCGCCGATCGGCCACCGGCAGGAGAACGGCGACTATCAGGAGTCCTGGCAGCCGCAGCCGATGAGCGCAAAGGCTTTGGCCGAATCCGAGCGCGTGGCGCTGACGGTGACCGAGGCCCTGGGTGGGCGTGGCCTGTTCGGTGTCGAGCTGTTCGTCAGGGGCGATCAGGTATGGTTCAGCGAGGTCTCGCCGCGTCCGCACGACACCGGCCTGGTGACGCTGATTTCCCAGGAACTGTCCGAATTTGCCCTGCATGCGCGGGCCATTCTCGGCCTGCCGATTCCGCTGATCCGCCAGATGGGCCCGTCGGCTTCGGCAGTGATACTGGTCGAGGGCAATTCGCAGCAGACCAGCTTCGCCAACCTCGGCGCAGCACTGAGCGAGGCGGACACCGCGTTGCGTCTGTTCGGCAAGCCCGAGGTCAAGGGCCAGCGGCGCATGGGGGTGGCGCTGGCACGTGACGAATCCATCGAGGCGGCGCGGGCCAAGGCGCTGCGCAGCGCGCAAGCGGTGCGCGTGCAGCTGTGAGCCGGCACGCGCTGTGGTGGCTGGCGACTGTGCCACTGCTGCCATTGGCGCTGCCGCTGGCGGTGCATACCCGGCGTACTGCACTGCGTCTGCCAATCGCCCAGGGCGAGCCTGTCGGCGTTGCCGGAGCGGACTTGCCGGGTGAGCCGCTGCGCCTGCTGCTGATTGGCGAGTCGACCGTGGCCGGCGTTGGTGTGGAAAGTGTCGATCTGGCGCTGGCCAGCTGTCTGGCCGGCGCACTGGCCGAGCGCCTCCGGCGTCCGGTGCGCTGGCGCGCCTGTGGCGAGAACGGCATCACCGCGGCCCAGGCGCACGAGCGCCTGTTGCCACTGGGGCTGGCCGAGCCGGCCGATCTGGCGCTGCTGGTGTTTGGCGTCAACGACACCACTCACCTCACCACGAGCAGGCGCTGGGTGCAGTCGCTGGCCGGAATGGCAGAGGCACTGGAGGGGCAGGGCTGCCGTGTGGCGTTCAGCGCCGTGCCTCCGTTGCAGCACTTCAGCGCCTTGCCCTGGCTGTTGCGGCAGTTGATGGGGTGGCGAGCCAGCCTGCTGGATCGCGAACTGCAGGGCCTGGCGCAACGCCTGGGTGCGCTGCACTGCGTGCTGGATCTGCCGTTCGAGCCGGCTTATCTGGCCGAGGATGGTTACCACCCGTCGGCATTGGGCTATCGGCAGTGGGCCGATGGCCTGGCCGAACGCCTCATTCCGTCGCTGCAGCGTCCGGTTTGACCTTCTCCACCTGCCAGACACGCACGCTCTTCACGCGGTTTTCCGCAGCCTGGAGAATTTCCAGGCGGTAGGGGCCGATCTTCAGGCACACGCTGCTGTCGGGAATGCTTTCCAGCGCTTCGGTGATCAGGCCGTTGAGGGTCTTGGGGCCGTCGCTGGGCAGGTGCCAGCCGAGGATCTTGTTCACTTCGCGAATGTAGGCGGCGCCGTCGATGACCAGGGTGCCGTCTTCCTGCGGGTGGATATCGGGGCTGCGCAGGCTGTCCTGATTGCTGAAGTCGCCGACGATCTCTTCGAGGATGTCTTCCAGGGTGACGATGCCGATCACCTCGCCATATTCGTCGACGACGATGCCGATACGCCGCTTCTGCTTCTGGAAGTTGATCAGCTGGGTCGACAGCGGGGTGTTCTCCGGCACGAAGTAGGGCTCGTGGCAGGCGGCCAGCAGCGCTTCCTTGGTCAGCTGGTTGTGCGTCAGCAGGCGGGCGATCTGGCGCATGTGCACCACGCCCTCGATCTGGTTGATGTCGCCGCGAAACACCGGTAGGCGCGTGTGCGGGGTGCTGCGCAGCTGGCCGACGATGCTTTCCAGGTCGTCATCGAGGTCGATGCCGGCCACCTCGTTGCGCGGGATCATGATGTCGTCCACCGTGACCCGCTCCAGGTCGAGAATGCCCAGCAGCATGTTCTGGCGGTTCTTCGGCAGCTCCGAACCCGATTCACGCACCACGCTGCGCAGTTCCTCGGTGGACAGGCTGTCGCTGGTGCGCTGCGCGGGGTCGACGCCGATCAGGCGCAGCAGGCCATTGCTGATCGCGCCGGTAAGCCACACCACCGGATAGAGCAGGCGCTGCAGCAGGCTCAGTACGCGGCTGGCGGGGAAGGCCACCAGCTCCGGGCGCAGCGCCGCGAGGGTCTTGGGCGTGATCTCGCCGAAGATCAGCACGACGATGGTCAGGCCGGCGGTGGCGATGGCGATGCCGGCCTCGCCCCACAGGTCCACCGCCAGCACCGTGGCGATGGAGGCGGCAAGAATGTTGACCACGTTGTTGCCGACCAGAATGGTGCCCAGCAGGCGGTCCGGGCGGTCCAGCAGGCGGGTCACGCGCTTGGCGCCGCTGTGTCCTTCCTTGGCCAGATGCTTGAGCCGATAGCGGTTGAGGCTGAGCATGCCGGTCTCGGAGCTGGAGAAGAACGCCGAGCAGAGAATCAGGAAGATCAGCAGGCCGAGCAGGTAGCTCGAATGAAGGTCGTCCACGAGGGCTGCCTCAGATGTGCAGAATGAATTCGCGTACCAGCTTGCTGCCGAAGTAGGCCAGCATCAGCAGGCAGAACCCGGCCAGGGTCCAGCGAATGGCCTTGTGACCGCGCCAGCCGAGCTGGTGGCGACCCCACAGCAGCACGGCGAACACCACCCAGGCAAAGCAGGAGAGGATGGTCTTGTGCGCCAGGTGCTGGGCGAACAGATCATCGATGTACAGCGCGCCGGACAGCAGCGACAGCGACAGCAGCGCCCAGCCGGCGAAGAGGAAGCCGAACAGCAGGCTTTCCATGGTCTGCAGCGGTGGGAAGTTGCGAATCAGCCCGGACGGATGCTTGTGCTTGAGCTGATGGTCCTGCAGCAGCAACAGGATCGACTGGAACACGGCGATGGTGAGCATGCCGTAGGCCAGGATCGAGAACAGGATGTGGGCGAGGATGCCGGGGTGCTCGTTGATCGGGTTGATGGTGCCGCTGGGCATGAACTCGGCTGCCAGTACGGTCAGCGTGCCGAGTGGGAACAGCAGCAGCAGCAGGTTTTCCACCGGTATGCGCAGGCAGGCCAGAAGGATCAGCGCGATCACCGCGCCGGCGATCAGGCTGGCGGCGTTGAAGAAGTCCAGATAAAGGCCATGGGCACCGTACAGCTGGTAGAACAGGCTGACGCCGTGCAGGCAGAGCGCGGCCACGCCGAGCAGCGTGAGCAGACGTTTGTCGGGAATGCTGCGCTGAGTCAGGCGCAGACCCTGGTAAGCGGCGGCGCCGGCATAGAGGAGGGCGGCGGCGAGGCTGGGCAGCAAAGGGTGCATAAATCCGTGTAAGGCGAGCCCGAAAGGCGCTGAGTGTGGCACAGAAGGGCGTCTGCACGAAAGACTGCCGGCGGTGTCGGCCGCTCGGCGACTTCGCTATAATCCGCCGCCTGTCGCACACCCGGCGCGCCGGGTCGCCCCTATCGAAGGAACGCGCATGTTCGAAAATCTTACCGATCGCCTGTCCCAGACGCTGCGTAACGTCACGGGCAAGGCCAAGCTGACCGAAGACAACATCAAGGATACGCTGCGCGAAGTGCGCATGGCCCTGCTCGAGGCCGACGTGGCTCTGCCGGTGGTCAAGGACTTCGTCGGCAAGGTCAAGGAGCGTGCCGTTGGCACCGAGGTGTCCAAGAGCCTGACCCCGGGCCAGGCCTTCGTGAAGATCGTCCGCGCCGAGCTCGAAGAGCTGATGGGCGCCGCCAACGAAGACCTGTCGCTCAATGCGGCGCCGCCCGCCGTGGTGCTGATGGCCGGCCTGCAGGGGGCGGGCAAGACCACCACCGCCGGCAAGCTGGCCAAGTTCCTCAAGGAGCGCAAGAAGAAGTCGGTGCTGCTGGTGTCCGCCGACGTCTACCGCCCGGCGGCGATCAAGCAGCTGGAAACCCTGGCCGGCGACCTGGGCGTCAACTTCTTTCCCTCCGATGCCAGCCAGAAGCCGGTGGACATCGCCAACGCAGCGATCCGCGAAGCCAAGCTGAAGTTCATCGACGTGGTCATCCTCGATACCGCCGGTCGCCTGGCCGTGGATGCCGAGATGATGGCCGAGATCCAGGCCCTGCATGCGGCGGTCAAGCCGGTCGAGACGCTGTTCGTGGTCGACGCCATGACCGGTCAGGACGCCGCCAACACCGCCAAGGCGTTCAGCGACGCGCTGCCGCTGACCGGTGTGGTGCTGACCAAGGTCGACGGCGATGCCCGTGGCGGTGCTGCGCTGTCGGTGCGCCATATCACCGGCAAGCCGATCAAGTTCATCGGTATGGGCGAGAAGAGCGATGCGCTCGAGCCCTTCCATCCGGATCGTATCGCCTCGCGCATCCTCGGCATGGGCGATGTGCTCAGCCTGATCGAGCAGGCCGAGCAGACCCTCGATCGCGAAAAGGCCGAGAAACTCACCAAGAAGCTGAAGAAGGGCAAGGGCTTCGATCTCGAAGACTTCCGTGATCAGCTGCAGCAGATGAAGAACATGGGCGGTCTCGGCGGCCTGATGGACAAGCTGCCGTCCATCGGTGGCGTCAACCTGTCGCAGATGGGCAACGCCCAGGGCGCGGCCGAGAAGCAGTTCAAGCAGATGGAGGCGATCATCAACTCGATGACGCCGGCCGAGCGCCGCGACCCGGACATCATCAGCGGCTCGCGCAAGCGACGCATCGCCCTGGGCTCCGGCACTCAGGTGCAGGACATCGGCAGGCTGATCAAGCAGCACAAGCAGATGCAGAAGATGATGAAGAAATTCACCGCCAAGGGTGGCATGGCCAAGATGATGCGCGGCATGGGTGGCATGTTCCCCGGCGGCGGAATGCCGAAATTCTGAAGGCCTGCGCCCCGGTCGATGGCCGGGCGGAAAAAGAGATTTGCAAACCGCCGCATAATCCTTAAAATATGCGGCCTTTCGGGCCTAGGCCCATTTTTAATGTGTGCCTCAAGTTAGCACCGACTACAGGAACGATGTTCACATGGTAACCATCCGTCTTGCTCGTGGCGGCTCCAAAAAGCGCCCCTTCTACCACCTGACCGTGACCAACAGCCGCAACGCGCGCGACGGTCGTTTCGTTGAGCGTATCGGTTTCTTCAACCCGATCGCTGCCGGTGGCGAAGTGCGTCTGTCTGTTGACCAAGAGCGTGCGACCTACTGGCTGGGCCAGGGCGCTCAGCCGTCTGAGCGTGTTGCTCAGCTGCTCAAGGAAGCTGCCAAGGCTGCTGCCTAAGCATCTTTTATGAGTACGACGCCGGCCGTCGCCGAGGATTTGATCGTTCTCGGCAAGATTGTTTCGGTGCACGGCGTCAGGGGTGAAGTGAAGGTGTATTCCTTTACCGACCCCATCGATAACGTGCTCGACTACCGCCACTGGACGCTCAGGCGTGACGGTGAGGTAAAGAAAGTGGAACTGGCCAGCGGCCGCCTGCAAGGCAAGGTGCTGGTAGCCAAGTTGAAAGGTCTGGATGATCGCGAAATTGCGCGTACCTACGCCGGTTTCGAGATCTGCGTGCCGCGCAGCGAGCTGCCGGACCTGGAAGAGGGCGAGTTCTACTGGTACCAGTTGCAGGGCTTGAAGGTCATCGATCAGGCGGGGCAGTTGCTCGGTGTGGTCGACCATCTGTTCGAGACCGGTGCCAACGATGTGATGGTGGTCAAGGCTTGCGCAGGCAGCCTGGATGATCGCGAGCGTTTGCTGCCCTACACGGATCAGTGCGTGCTTTCGATCGATCTGGCAGCTGGCGAGATGCGGGTCGACTGGGATGCGGATTTCTAAGGCTCATGCGCGTAGAAGTCATCACCCTGTTCCCGGAAATGTTTGCCGCCATCGGCGAGTACGGCATCACCAGTCGTGCGGTCAAGCAGGAGCTGCTCAAGCTCAATTGCTGGAACCCGCGGGACTACACGACGGATCGTCACCACACGGTGGATGACCGCCCCTTTGGCGGTGGTCCGGGAATGGTGATGAAGATCAAGCCTCTCGAGGATGCCCTGGCCAGCGCCAGGCAGGCCGCGGGGGAGACGGCGAAGGTGATCTACCTGTCGCCGCAGGGACGCCGCCTGAATCAGGCTGCGGTCCGCGAGCTGGCGCAGGAGCATGCACTGATCCTGATCGCCGGTCGTTATGAAGGCATCGACGAGCGTTTCATCGAGACGCATGTCGATGAGGAATGGTCGATTGGCGACTACGTCCTGTCCGGCGGTGAGCTGCCGGCCATGGTGCTGATCGATGCGGTAACGCGCCTTTTGCCTGGTGCATTGGGTCATGCCGATTCGGCCGAGGAGGATTCCTTTACGGATGGCCTGCTCGACTGCCCGCACTACACCCGCCCGGAGGTGTATGCGGATAAACGTGTTCCCGAAGTGTTGCTTAGTGGCAACCACGAACACATCCGGCGCTGGCGTTTGCAGCAGTCCCTTGGTCGGACCTGGGAACGTCGCGCTGATCTTCTGGATAGCCGCTCGCTTTCTGGAGAAGAGAAGAAGCTGCTGGAGGAATACATCCGCCAGCGGGACGATAGTTAACGTATCGATGGCAGGCCGGGAGGCTTGTCTTAGGAGCGCAGCATGACCAACAAGATTATCCAGATGCTCGAAGCCGAGCAGATGAACAAAGAAATCCCGACTTTCGCCCCGGGCGACACCGTTGTCGTGCAAGTGAAAGTGAAGGAAGGCGACCGTCAGCGTCTGCAGGCCTTCGAAGGCGTCGTGATCGCCAAGCGTAACCGCGGCCTGAACAGCGCTTTCACCGTGCGCAAGATCTCCAGCGGTGTTGGCGTCGAGCGTACCTTCCAGACCTACTCGCCGCTGGTCGACAGCCTGAGCGTCAAGCGTCGCGGTGACGTACGCAAGGCCAAGCTGTACTACCTGCGCGACCTGTCCGGCAAAGCCGCGCGCATCAAGGAAAAGCTGTCCTAAGTTCGGACGCTTCTCGCAAAAAAAGCAGCCTACGGGCTGCTTTTTTTATGCCTGTGGCGTTCTTCTGCGGCGTCCCTTTCTTGGCGCGCCATGCCCGGGATCAGGGGCGCAGGCTGACTTTCAGGCTGGCCTGCGACAGATCGATGTTGTGCAGGCTCAGGCTGCCGAAGCTCTGGCCGGGCGGCGCGTCTTTGACGCGAATATTGTCGAAGCGCAGTTCGCCGATGGAGCTGGGCAGGTTGACGTTGAACGAGCCGTCGGCGTTCAGCGTAGAGCGCAGCTTGCCGGTGTCATAGCGCACGTCGCGCAGGCCGGTTTCGGCGTCCAGGTTGTCCAGTACCGGCATCACCAGCTTGGCTAGTTGCTTGACCGTACCCAGGCCGTCGCCATTTTCCGCGCGCAGCAGCAAGCCTTGCAAAGCGTCATCCAGGCCCTGGGCGCTGACCGAGCTCATTTCGCTGTCGCTGAGCGACTGCATGCCGCGTGGCGTCTCATTCCGGCTGACGCTGCTGGGCGGCTGCAGGCGCTGGATGTCGGCGCTGGCCATCTGGAATGGGCTCATCAGGGCGGCGACCAGAGTGGCGGCCAGGCGCAGGTTGCTCTGTTTCTTCAGCGCCCTGCTCAGTTGTTTCTCGGTCAGCAGGCCCTGCTCCAGCAGCACTTCGCCCAGGCGCTTGCGGCTGATCAGCTGGACTTTGATCGCGGCGTCCAGCTGTGCGGAGGTGATCAGGCCCTTGCTGATCAGGATCTGGCCGAGGCGTGAGTGGTTGTGCTGGGTCATGGCGGGGCTACCGATGAGTGATGGCAGGTTGAAATCATGGGCCTCTTCTCATGGGGTGTCACCCAACCAAGGATAGGCTTGCCTGGCCGTCCGTCGCATGAGTCGAGGTGGCAGTCGGCGGCCTGTTTCGATTGGTGGCAACAGTCGGCGATGGTGACTGGAGCCTCTGCCCGAGCCTGTGAAACACTAGCGCCCCTGCCGTATGTGAAGTGTCCGCATGTCCACTCTGTCCCATCCCATGATCGAGCGATTTCTCGAGACGCTCTGGCTCGAGAAGGGCCTGTCCGCTCATACCCGTGCCGCCTATCGCAGCGATCTGGAGCACTTCAACCATTGGCTCGATGGTCGCGGTCTGCAGCTGCAGTGCATCGGGCGTGATGCCATTCTCGATCACCTGGCCTGGCGCCTGGAGCAGGGCTATCAGGCGCGCTCCACGGCAAGGTTTCTCTCTGGCGTGCGCGGCTTCTATCGCTTTCTGCTGCGCGAAGGGGTTGTCGAAGAGGATCCCAGTCTGCAGGTGGAGCTGCCGCAGATCGGCAGGCCGCTGCCCAAATCGCTGTCCGAGGCGGATGTCGAGGCGCTACTGCAGGCTCCGGATCTGGACGATCCCATAGGCCTGCGCGATCGCGCCATGCTCGAGGTGCTCTATGCCTGCGGGCTGCGCGTCAGCGAACTGGTCGGCTTGACTCTGGAGCAGGTCAACCTGCGCCAGGGCGTCCTGCGTGTGTTTGGCAAGGGCAGCAAGGAGCGGCTGGTGCCGCTGGGCGAGGAGGCCATCGCCTGGATCGAGCGCTACAGTCGCGAGGCGCGGCCGCTGCTGCTGGGTGGCAAGCCGAGCGACGTCCTGTTTCCCAGCCTGCGTGGCGAGCAGATGACCCGGCAGACCTTCTGGCATCGGATCAAGCATCAGGCGAAAGTGGCCGGCATCAGCAAGTCCCTGTCGCCGCATACCCTGCGTCATGCCTTCGCTACCCATCTGCTCAACCATGGCGCCGACCTGCGCGTGGTGCAGATGCTGCTGGGCCACAGCGACCTGTCCACCACGCAGATCTACACCCATATCGCTCGGGCGAGGTTGCAGGAGCTGCATGCCAAGCACCATCCGCGCGGTTGACTGCGCCGTCCGGTCGCCTGCCGGCTGCCTGGCGGTCATCTGTGGTAGGCTGTGCCGATATTTGCCGTCCCTCGTTCGACAGGAGTGTTCATGTCCCTGACCCGTATTCCCGTTGCCCTGGCCCTGCTGCTGGGCAGCGGTATCACCCTGGCTGCCGATCCCGATCAGGCCATCCGCCAGAGCCTGACTTCGCTGGATGCCAGCCTGCCGATCGAGGCCATCGCCGAGAGCCCGATGCCGGGCATCTATCAGGTTCAGCTCAAGGGTGGGCGCCAGCTCTACACCAGCGCCGACGGCCAGTTCCTGATCCAGGGTTACCTGTTCCAGGTCAAGGATGGCCAGGCGGTCAATCTCACCGAGATCGAAGAGAGCCGTGCGGTGGCCAAGCAGATCAATTCCATTCCGGCCAAGGAGATGGTGGTGTTCGCGCCCAAGGCGCCGAAAACCCATATCACCGTCTTCACCGACACCGACTGCGGTTATTGCCAGAAGCTGCACAGCGAAGTGCCGGAGCTCAATCGCCTGGGCGTCGAGGTGCGTTATCTCGCCTTCCCGCGCCAGGGTCTGAACAGCCCGGCAGCCAAGGAACTGGTCAACGTCTGGTGCGCCAAGGATCAGCAGGACGCCATGAACCGCGCCAAGACTCGCCAGAGCGTAGCCGATGCGACCTGTGACAATCCGGTGGCCAAGCAGTACCAGCTGGGCCAGATGATCGGGGTCAACGGCACGCCGGCCATCGTGCTGGCCAACGGCAAGATGATTCCGGGTTATCAGCCGGCGCCGCAGCTGGCCAAAATTGCGCTGGAGTCGAACTAAGAACCTGCCCACGAGCTGCTGTGCGTCGGCTCTGCTGCGTTAAAAACAGGCTCGGAATGCTCATTTACAACTCGTAAACTGCGCTTCCTCGCCTGTTTTTGCCTTGCATAGCTCTAGCTCGCGAGCTCGTGATCAGGTTCTGTGAGCGGTGGATTGACTAACAAACAGCCGCTTCGTAAGGTGCGGCTCTTTATCCGCGGCCGGGGCATGCTCCGGCCGTTTCGTGCAGTGCTGATGGGGAATTGAGTGTGAAGCCGGTCAAAGTGGGCATCTGTGGATTGGGCACCGTCGGTGGCGGTACTTTGAATGTACTCAAGCGCAATGCCGAGGAGATTACTCGGCGCGCCGGTCGCGGCATCGAGATTGCCCAGATCGCCATTCGCTCGCCCAAGCCGCAGTACGACATTACCGGCATCGCCACGACCAATGACGTGTTCGCCGTCGCGAGCAATCCCGAGATCGATATCGTCATCGAGCTGATCGGTGGCTACACCCTGGCCCGCGATCTGGTGCTCAAGGCCATCGACAACGGCAAGCACGTGGTCACCGCCAACAAGGCGCTGATCGCCGTGCACGGCAACGAGATCTTCGCCAAGGCGCGCGAGAAGGGCGTGATCGTCGCCTTCGAGGCCGCCGTGGCCGGGGGTATCCCGGTGATCAAGGCGATCCGCGAAGGCCTTGCGGCTAATCGCATCAACTGGCTGGCCGGCATCATCAACGGCACCGGCAACTTCATCCTGACCGAAATGCGCGAGAAGGGGCGTGCCTTCGACGACGTGCTCAAGGAAGCGCAGGCGCTGGGCTATGCCGAGGCCGACCCGACCTTCGACGTCGAGGGCATCGACGCCGCGCACAAGCTGACCATCCTCGCCTCCATCGCCTTCGGCATCCCGCTGCAGTTCGACAAGGCCTACACCGAAGGCATCACCCGCCTGACCACGGCCGACGTCAACTACGCCGAGGCGCTGGGCTATCGCATCAAGCACCTGGGCGTGGCCCGGCGCACCGAGGCCGGGTTCGAACTGCGCGTGCACCCGACGCTGATCCCGGCCGACCGCCTGATCGCCAACGTCAACGGCGTGATGAACGCGGTGATGGTCAATGGCGATGCCGTCGGCAGCACCCTGTACTACGGTGCCGGCGCCGGCATGGAGCCGACTGCCTCGGCGGTGGTGGCCGACCTGGTTGACGTGGTGCGTGCGCTGACCACCGACCCGACCAACCGTGTGCCGCACCTGGCCTTCCAGCCGGATTCGCTGTCCGATCACCCGATCCTGCCCATCGAACAGTGCGAAAGCGCCTACTACCTGCGCATCCAGGCCAAGGACCACCCGGGCGTGCTGGCACAGGTGGCGAGCATCCTCTCCGAACGCGGCATCAACATCGAGTCGATCATGCAGAAGGAAGCCGAGGAGCAGGACGGCCTGGTGCCGATGATCCTGGTTACCCACCGGGTGGTCGAGGCGCGTATCCTCGATGCCATCTCCGCCATGGAAACGCTGGATGGCGTGGCTGCGCCCATCGTCCGTATCCGCGTGGAACAGCTCAATTAATCATGTGTCCGCCCGCAGGTCTTGGCCTGCGGGTGCAGCAGAACGAAGGTTTATCCCATGCGCTATATCAGTACCCGCGGCCAGGCGCCGGCCCTGAATTTCGAAGACGTGCTGCTGGCTGGTCTGGCCAGCGACGGCGGCCTCTACGTGCCGGAGAATCTGCCGCGTTTCACCGTCGAGGAAATCGCTTCCTGGGCCGGCCTGCCCTATCACGAGCTGGCCTTCCGGGTGATGCGCCCGTTCGTTGCCGGCTCCATCGCTGACGCCGACTTCAAGAAGATTCTCGAGGAAACCTACGGCGTGTTCGCCCACAACGCCGTGGCGCCGCTGCGTCAGCTCAACGGCAACGAGTGGGTGCTGGAGCTGTTCCACGGCCCGACCCTGGCGTTCAAGGACTTCGCCCTGCAGCTGCTCGGTCGTCTGCTCGACCATGTGCTGGCCAAGCGCGGCGAGCGCGTGGTGATCATGGGCGCCACCAGCGGCGACACCGGCTCGGCGGCCATCGAAGGCTGCAAGGCCTGCGACAACGTCGACATCTTCATCATGCACCCGCACAACCGCGTGTCCGAGGTGCAGCGCCGGCAGATGACCACCATCCTCGGCGACAACATCCACAACATCGCCATCGAAGGCAACTTCGACGACTGCCAGGAGATGGTCAAGGCCAGCTTCGCCGACCAGGGCTTCCTCAAGGGCACGCGTCTGGTGGCGGTCAACTCGATCAACTGGGCGCGGATCATGGCCCAGATCGTCTACTACTTCCACGCTGCACTGCAGCTCGGCGCGCCGGCTCGCTCCGTCGCCTTCTCGGTGCCGACCGGCAACTTCGGCGACATCTTCGCCGGGTACCTGGCGCGCAACATGGGCCTGCCGGTCAGCCAGCTGATCGTCGCCACCAACCGCAACGACATCCTGCACCGCTTCATGAGCGGCAATCAGTACGTCAAGGACACCCTGCACCCGACCCTGTCGCCGTCGATGGACATCATGGTCTCGTCCAACTTCGAGCGCCTGCTGTTCGACCTGCATGGCCGCAATGGCGCCGCCATTGCCAGCCTGATGGACAGCTTCAAGCAGGGCGGCGGTTTCAGTGTCGAGGAAGATCGCTGGACCGAGGCGCGCAAGCTGTTCGATTCGCTGGCGGTGAACGACGAGCAGACCTGCGAGACCATCACCGATGTGTATCAGGAGTGCGGCGAGCTGCTCGACCCGCACACTGCCATCGGCGTGCGCGCTGCGCGCGAATGCCGCCGCAGCCTGGCGACCCCCATGGTGGTGCTGGGTACGGCGCATCCGGTCAAGTTCCCCGAGGCGGTGGAGAAGGCTGGTATCGATGCGGCTCCGGCCTTGCCGGCGCACCTGGCCGATCTGTTCCAGCGCGAGGAGCGTTGCACGGTATTGGCCAACGACCTGCGCACCGTGCAGCAGTTCGTCGCCGCTCACGGCAATCGCGGCAAGCCGCTCTGAATTCCGGTCTGTGAATGCAAGCCGGCGCCCTTGTGGCGCCGGTTTCGTTTCAGCGGCTGAGGAACAAGGCGACCAGGACCATCAGGCCGATCAGGATCAGCCAGACCAGGAAATTGAGTTTGCTGGCGAGCAGAACCGCGGCGCCGCGTGGGCGAAGTGGCGGGTTGTCCTCGAGGTGCTGATCGATGCGTCGAGTCGCCTCCTCCTCGCTCAGCCTCTGATGCAGACAAAGCAGCTCGATGGCGGCCCGGCGCTGACCTTGCTGCAGCAGGCGGCGCACCTCCTGCGGTAACTCGTTCATGTCAGATCGCTCCCTGGTTGCGCAGCTCTTCAATCTGCTGGGCGTCATAGCCGAGGCTGCTCAATACCTCGGCGTTGTGTTCGCCCAGGGCCGGCCCCGTCCAGTGCACCGCGCCGGGGGTGTCGGAGAGCTTGGGCACTATGCCTGGCATCTTGAACGCCTTGCCGTCCGGAAGTTGCGCGGAAAGAAACATCTCGCGGGCGAGAAACTGCGGATCCTTGAGCATGTCTTCGGCCGAGTAGATGCGACTGGCCGGCACCTCGGCGCCTCTGAGTGTCGCTTCCACCTCGCTCAGGGGCAGGCTGGCGGTCCAGCGGTCGATCACCTCGTACAGTTCGCCGCGTCGTGCGTCGCGGCCATCGTTGCTGGCCAGATCAGGGTCGTTCGCCAGATCCTCGCGCCCGATGGCCAGCATGAAGCGCCTGAAGATGGCGTCGCCGTTGGCGCCGATCTGGATGTGCTTGTTGTCCGCGGTGGTGTGGATGGAGGAGGGGGTGATGCCCGGCATGATGTTGCCACTGCGCTCGCGGATAAAGCCGAACACGTCGAACTCCGGCACCATCGACTCCATCATGGCGAACACCGCCTCGTACAGCGCCACGTCCACCACCTGGCCGCTGCCGCCGTTGACTTCGCGTTGGCGCAGCGCCATCAGCGCGCCGATCACGCCCCATAGCGCGGCGATGGAGTCGCCGATGCTGATGCCGGTGCGCACTGGCGGGCGATCCTCGAAACCGGTGATGTAGCGCAGCCCGCCCATGGATTCGCCGACTGCGCCGAACCCCGGCTGATCCTTCATCGGGCCGCTCTGGCCGAAGCCGGACAGGCGCACCATCACCAGTCTGGGGTTCAGTGCGTGGAGGGCGTCCCAGCCCAGGCCAAGCTTTTCCAGCACGCCGGGGCGAAAGTTCTCGATCAGGATGTCGGCCTCCGCCAACAGCTTGCGCAGCACGTCGCGGCCGGCCTCGTGCTTGAGGTTGAGGGTGATCGAGCGCTTGTTGCGTGCCTGAACGAACCACCACAGCGAAGTGCCTTCGTACAGCTTGCGCCACTTGCGCAGCGGGTCGCCGCCATCGGGCGACTCGACCTTGATCACCTCGGCGCCGAACTCGGCGCAGATGCGCGCGGCGAACGGTCCTGCGATCAGGCTGCCGAGTTCGATCACTTTCAGGCCGGCAAGAGGTTGGCTGGGGGCGCTCATGGTGGCTCCTGTGGTTGCTCAGGTGCGCAAGCCTATTGCATTGCCGCCGGCGTGACCATGTGCGAGCTTGCTGGCCAATTGCCGCAAGTGCGAAGAGGTTGGCGCTTTTGCGCGTGCATCCTGATAGGGGCTGCGGTTTAATTCCCGCTGGCGAATGGAAGCGCTTGGCAAGTTCTCATGGATGTTTTCCCCTTCCTGATCTTTCCTTGAAGTCTCTCGTGTCGCCGGCCGTATCTGGTCGTTGACGGCGTCCGCCTGTCCGCTCGACGAGCGGTGCGAAAAGTATCACATGTGATGTATTGCGATATCACATGTGAAGGTCTAGGCTAGTTTCCATGGACAACAAATCATCAGCCCACTACCAGCGTCTTTACCGTCAGCGCCTGCGCGAGCAGGGTCTGGTCAAGAAGGAAGTCTGGATACTGCCCGAGCACGCGCCGCTGCTGGTCGCGTTCGAACGCAAACTGCGCCAGCCTCAGTCGACGCTGGCTTCGATGGAGAAGGAGGAAGGTATGAGCATGCCGCAGGTTTGGACCGCCCAGGCGCTGTATGACGCGCTGGCGGCGACGGAGCTGTTCCACAGCGGGCAGGCCGGCATCGAGCTGATCCAGGGCGCCGACGCCAGCTTGCACGTGACCATGCGCGAATACGGTGACCTGCCGCTATTCATCGCCGTGTTCGGCGAGCAGATCATCGTCGAGGCGCTGCTATGGCCCGCAACGGACGTCAAGGACGCCAACGCCTTCAACGAAGAAGTGCTGCGCACCCACAAGCTGTTCCCGCTGTCGTCCATCGGCCTGGAGAAGATGGTCGACGGGCGCGATTGTTACACCATGTTCGGCGCGCTCAGCTCATCCTCGACCCTGTCCGATGTGGTGTTCGAGATCGAGCTGCTGGCGGACAACGTGATCAAGGCCACCGAAGCCTACGAGGGCTTCCTCACGGCCAGTGCCTGAAAGGAGAAGTGCGATGAACGTCTGGAGCAAACTGCTGACGGCGCTGCGCGGCGGCGCCAATGAAGTGGGCGAGGCCGTGGTGGACAGCCAGGCCCTGCGCATTCTCGATCAGGAAATCCGCGACGCCGACACCGAGCTGCGTCGCTCCAAGGAAGCGCTGGCCGAGATCATGGCCAAGCACAAGCTGGCCAGCGACAAGGTGAGCAAGAGTGCGGCGAGCATCGCCGAATACGAGCAGTACGCACTCAAGGCGCTGGAAGCCGGCAACGAGACCTTAGCCAAGGAAGTGGCCGAGAAGATCGCCAACCTGGAGATCGAACTGGCCAGCGAGCGCGAGCAGGCCGAAGGTTTCGCCGCCAGCGTGGCGCAGCTGCGCAAGGCCGTGACCCAGGCCGAAGGCAACATCAAGCGCCTCAAGCAGCAGGTGGACACGGTCAAGGCCACCGAGAGCGTGCAGAAGGCGCAGATGGCCGTGGCTCAGCGTTACGGCGGCTCGCAAGCCAAGCTGCAGACCGCGGTCGAGTCGCTCGAGCGCATCAAACAGAAGCAGGCCGAGCGTGCTGCGAAGATGGAAGCCTCGGCCGAGCTGGCCGCTACCAGTGCGCCGGACGATTCGCTGGAAGCCAAGCTGCGCGCCGCCGGCATCAAGGCCGACAGCGCCAGTGCCGACAGCGTGCTGGCCAGGCTGAAGGACAAGGCCAAGTCCTGAGCGATGCGTAAACAACGGGGCGCTGGCGCCCCGTTTCCCTAACCCAGGGAAAAGGAAAAAATGGAACTCTTCCTGCAGACAGCGCTGTCATTTCCCACCGCCATCTACAGCTTCCTGCTGTGCGTGGCGGTCATCTATTGGCTGGTCGTCGCCGCCGGCTTGCTCGAGGTCGACCTGCTCGACGTCGAGGCCGATTCGGTAATGGATGGCGCCGGCCAGACCGAAGGCCTTGCCGGCCTGCTCTACAAACTCAAGCTCGACGGCGTGCCGGTCACTCTGGTGCTGACGCTGCTGTTCTTCTTTGGCTGGTTCATCTGCTACTTCATCGAGCTGTGGCTGCTGCGCCACCTGCCGCTGGGCATTTTGCGCTACCCGTTGGGGCTGGTGGTGATCGCCGGTGTCTTGGTCGTGGCCGCACCGCTGTGCGCGGCGATCTGTCGGCCGCTGCGTCCGCTGTTTCACAAGGTCGAGGCGATCAGCAGCAAATCCGTGCTGGGGCAGGTAGCGGTGGTGCGCAGCGGCCGAGTCACCGCCAGCCATGGCGAAGCGGTGCTGGAAGATGGCGGCGCCGGGCTGATCCTGCGCGTGCGTGCCGACGAGGCG
This sequence comes from Pseudomonas hydrolytica, assembly GCF_021495345.1. Lineage (NCBI taxonomy): Bacteria > Pseudomonadati > Pseudomonadota > Gammaproteobacteria > Pseudomonadales > Pseudomonadaceae > Ectopseudomonas > Ectopseudomonas hydrolytica. The sequence continues at coordinate 4,040,128 of NZ_CP099397.1, read as the reverse complement.
CTGGGCTTCAAGCGCGGCGACCGTGTGGTGCTGCTCGAATACCTGGCGGCCGAACACGCCTACCGGGTGATTACAGAAGAAGAATTTCGAGGCGTATAGCCTCTGCCGACAATCCGTACGTCACAGATGGCCGGCAGGCTGGGGCATCGCCGAGCCGGTCTGGAACACTTAGCAAAGGAGTACAGCTGTAATGGAAAACGTCATTCCCTTCCTCGTCGGAGCAGGGCTGGTCGTCCTCTTCGTGATCGCCCTGATCGCACTGTTCAAGGCTTTCTATATCAAGGTTCCGCAGGGCACTGCGCTGATCGTCAACGACATGAGTTCGACGCCCAAGGTGCATTTCACCGGCTCCCTGGTGTATCCGGTCATCCACCTCAAGGAGTTCATGAAGATCTCCCTGATCACCCTGGAAGTCGACCGCCGCGGCAAGGACGGCCTGATCTGCCGTGACAACCTGCGCGCCGACATCACCGTGGCCTTCTACCTGCGCGTCAACGAGACCCAGGAAGACGTGCTCAAGGTGGCCAAGGCCATCGGCGTGGAGCGCGCCTCCGACCGCGGTGCGGTCAACGAGCTGTTCAACGCCAAGTTCTCCGAGGCGCTGAAGACCGTCGGCAAGCAGTTCGACTTCGTCCAGCTGTTCGAGAACCGTCAGGAATTTCGCGACCGCATCGTCGAGGTGATCGGCAACGACCTCAACGGCTATGTGCTGGAAGACGTGGCCATCGACTACCTGGAGCAGACCTCCAAGGTGTCGCTGGACCCGAGCAACATCCTCGACGCCGAGGGTATCCGCAAGATCACCGAGCTGACCGCCGCGCAGAACGTCATCACCAACGAACTGGAGCGCAACGAGGAGCTGGCGATCAAGAAGAAGAACGTCGAGACCCGCGAGGCGACCCTGGCCCTGGAGCGCCAGCAGGCCGATGCCGAGGCGCGGCAGAAGCGCGAGATCGAGACCATCCGTGCCCGCGAGGAAGCCGAGACCCTCAAGGTGCGCGAGGAAGAGCGGCTGAAGGCCGAGCAGGCGCGCATCCAGACCCAGCAGGAGCTGGACATCCGCGCCGAGAACCACCAGCGCGAGGTGGAGGTTGCGCAGCAGAACCGCCAGCGCGCCGTGGTCATCGAGGTGGAGAAGGTTACCCGGGCCAAGGACCTGGAAGTGGTCGCCCGCGAGCGCGAGGTCGAGCTGCAGCGCATCGAGAAGGAAAAGGCGCTGGAAGAAGAGCGCAAGAACATCGCCGGAGTGATCCGCGAGCGCGTGGCGGTGGAGAAAACCGTCGCCCAGGAAGAGGAGCGCATCAAGGAAGTGCGCGAGGTGTCCGAGGCCGAGCGCATGAAGCAGGTGGTAGTGCTCAACGCCCAGGCCGAAGCCGAGCAGGAGCTGGTGCGCCAGGTCAAGCAGGCCGAAGCCGACGAGGCGCGTTCCAAGCACAAGGCCGTGGAAATCAACACCCTGGCCCAGGCCGAACTGGAAGCGGCTGCCAAGAGCGCCGAGGCCAAGAAGAAGCTGGCCGAAGGGATCGAGGCCGAGCGTGCTGCACCGGGTCTGGCCGACGCCAAGGTGCGTGAAGTCACCGCCGCGGCGAAGGAGAAGGAAGGTCTGGCCGAGGCTCGCGTGCAGGCCGAGCGTCTGATCGCCGAAGCCAAGGGCGAGCAGGAGAAAGGCCTGGCCGAGGCGCGTATTCTCGAAGCCCAGGCCTCCGCCAAGGAGAAAGACGGCCTGGCCGAGGCTAAGGTGCTGGAAGAGAAACTCACCGCCCAGGCACGTGGCGAGGAGCAGCTGGGCTTGGCCAAGGCCAAGGCGACCAAGGAGCAGGGCTCGGCCGAAGCGTCGATCCTGCTGGAGCGCCTGAGCGCCGAAGCCGAAGGTCTGGGCAAGAAGTTCGGCGCGCTGGATTCGCTCAGCGACGCGGCCCGAGCTCACGAAGAGTTCCGCATGCAGCTGGAGAAGAGCTTCGAGGAAGCCATGGCCGCCATCGCCGCGAACAAGGACATCGCCAAGGACCAGGCCGAAGTGCTGGCCGCGGCCATGGCCAAGGCGAAGATCGAGATCGTCGGCGGCGAAGGCGACTTCTTCAACTCCTTCGCCAAGTCGCTGTCGGTGGGCAAGGCCATCGAAGGCGTGGTGGGCAAGAGCCCGGTGGTGCAGGACGTGATTTCCCGTCTGCTGGCTGGCAAGGCGGCCGCGCCTCAGGCGCCTGTCAGCACGGGTAATGGCGTGGGCGAGGCCTGACCTTGACTCCCCCGGTATTGCCGGGGGAGGCACGAACCATTCGAACCGCGCTCAATGCTTGTGTAGGAGCCAGCTTGCTGGCGATCGGAGGGTGAGGATCGCCAGCGAGCTGGCTCCTGCAGGCATATTGACCATGGGCTAATGACTGCCCTGATGCCGCCTATCCAGGAAGAACACGATGTCGGACGCACAAACACAGGACGTATTGGACAAGGCCGTTGCCGAAGGTGGCGCCTACGAGGTGCTGCACCGGCGCCTGCAGGAGCAGGGCCAGCGCCTGCGCGCTCTGACCGAGGCGCTCAATGGCCAGCGCCTGGCCGAATTCGGCAGCAGCGCGATGGAGGCCATCGGCCGGGTGCGCATCCGCACCGAGCACAACTGCATCGCCCGCGATATCGTCCAGGTCGGCGAGTGCCTGCTGTTCGGCTACAACGTGTTTATCGGCCTGAAGAAGGAAACCGGCGTCGCCGACGTGTTTTCCCTCTATCGCCTGGTGGAAACCCCCGAAGGCTATGACGCCGAACCGGTGCCGCTGGAGGGCAGTTTCCTGGCCCAGGCCAGTTTCGCCGCCGATTTCAACGAGCTCTACACCTACTACAAGAACACCCGTCTGCTGCAGCTGGCCATCCGCGATGGCAAGCTGCTGGCGAGTTTCCAGATCGGCGAGCGGGTCAGCGACATCCGCGTGTTCCGCTGGTCGATCTCGGTCGATGGGCGCGAAGTGCGCTATATCGACAACCGCGGCGAGCGCGATATCGCGCTGCCGGCGCCGTTCGATTTCGAATGGCAGAAAACCTCCCGCGAAATGGTGGTCATGGGCCGCCATCCGCATCTGAACATCCTCGACACGGTGTTCGTCGAAACCGTCGGCGGCGACCTGACCATCAAGGTCGAGAACAATACCCAGGACGGCCAGGGCATCTACCGCGAGCCGGTGGTGGACAAGACCCAGTCGCTGGACGACGCGCAGGTCGAGTACGCCCGCCTGGGCAGCCTGATCCTGCTCAAGATCCTGCCGTACCGCGAGGAGCAGTGGCGCTACCTGGTGTTCAACAGCCTGACCAACAAGGTCGAGCGCATCGACGCCATCGGCCTGGCCTGCGTGCAGCTGCCGGAAGACCACGGCATCATCTTCCCCGGCGGCTACTACCTGCAGAGCGGCGAGTACAAGACCTTCGAGCAGCCCATGGGCGGCATGCGCTTCAAGCGCTCGGTGCGCTCGCCCAACGGCGAGGACGTGCAGTACATCTTCTACCACCCGGAAGAAGGCCGTTCGGCGCTGTTCACCTACAACATGATCAACCGCCAGTTGCACAACCCGATCTTCGGCCACGGCTATGCGCGCCTGGAGGACGGGCGCATGGTGATCTTCGCCGCCGAGGGTAGCGAGCCGACGCGCATCCACCCCATGCAGATCTGGCAGACGCCGTTCGAGAGCGACGACTACGCTGCCCGCCAGCCGGCGCGCAGCGGCTTCTTCGGCCGTATCGGCAATGCCGAGCTGGTGCGCGGCGTGTCTGATCTGCTCAATCTCAGTCGCGAGATCGACAGCCGCGAAGTGTCGGTGACGCGCTACACCCAGCTGTGCCAGAACACCCGCCGTCTGTTCGACGTCTATCACTGGCTGGGCGATGCCCAGTGCGCCGAGCTGGCGCCGCTGCTGCGCGAGATCGCCGCCACGGGCGAGCTGGTGCTCGACGAGTTCGAGAAGGTCGAAAGCATCCGCCAGCAGTCGGCCCGTGCCATGGCCGAGGCCGAGACGCGGCAGAAGGGCCTGCTGTCGAGCCTGCTGGTGGACAGCTGGGACGAAGTGCGCCTGTTCGTCGACGCCCTCAATGCCATCACCGCCCAGCGCGGCCAGCTGCTGACCATCCGCGACTATCGTTACATCGACGTGGCGCGCATCGACGCCATGGAGACCGAGCTGCTCGAGGCGCAGGAACGTGTGGCGGCTGCCACCTCCGCCTTCCTCGCCAGCGACGCCGCGCTGCAGCCCTACGTGCAGCGCCTGGGCGAGCTGGACGGCCTGGCGCAGAAGGCCGAGACCGTCACCCAGTTGAACGAGCCGCTGGTCGAGATGCAGGACATGGCCGGCAACCTCGACATGCTCTCCAGCCTGATGGCCTCGCTGGCCATCGACGACGCCACCCAGCGCACCCGTATCGTCGAGTCGATCTCCGAGGTCTATGCCCGTCTCAACCAGGCCAAGGCCCGTGCCGAGCAGCGGCGCAAGGGCCTGGGCTCGGCCGAGACCGTGGCGCAATTCGGCGCCCAGTTCAAACTGTTCAGCCAGGGCATCACCAACGCCCTGGCGCTGGTCCAGGACCCGGAGAAGTGCGACGAGCAGCTGTCGCGCCTGCTGGTGCAGCTCGAAGAGCTGGAAAGCCAGTTCGGCGATCATGAAGCGTTTCTCGGCGACATCCTGAGCAAGCGCGAGGAGCTGCTGGAGACCTTCGAGGCGCACAAGCAGAGCCTGCTCGACGAGCGCCAGCGCCGCGCCCAGGGCCTGTTCGACGCCGCCCTGCGCATTCTCGAAAGCCTGGGGCGGCGCACCGCGCGGCTGAACCAGATGGAGGAACTCAACGCCTTCTTCGCCGCCGACCCGCTGATCCTCAAGCTGCGCGAGATGGCCGAGCGCCTGCGCGAGCTCAAGGACAGCGTCAAGGCCGACGACATCGAGGCGCGTTTGAAGGGCGCCCGTGATCAGGCGGTGCGTGCCCAGCGCGACAAGAGCGAGCTGTTCGAAGACGGCGGCAACGTCATCAAGCTCGGCCCGCGCCATCGCTTCAGCGTCAACACCCAGGAACTGGATCTGACCCTGCTGCCGCGCGGCGATCAGCTCTACCTGCACCTGACCGGCACGGATTTCCTCGAACCGCTGGCCAATGCCGAGCTGGAAAGCCTGCGCGACTACTGGCAGGTGTCGCTGGAGTCGGAGTCTGCGCAGCTCTACCGCGCCGAATACCTGGCCGGTGAAGTACTGGCGGCCGCCGAAGCCGGTCGCGACGAACTGAGCCTGGATGGCCTCAAGCAACTGCTGGCCGACCCCGAGGCGCTGACCCGGCGCATTCGCGATTTCGCCGCGCCGCGCTACAAGGAAGGTTACGAGAAGGGCATCCACGACCATGACGCGGCGCTGATCCTCGCCCGCCTGCTGCCCCTGCGCGAAAGTGCCGGCCTGCTTTACCACCGCCCGCAGGCACGTGGCTTCGCCTGCTTCTTCTGGGGCCAGGTGCACGCCCTGGATGCGGCAGCGCAGTGGCCGGAGCGCGCGCGTACCAGCCTGCATATCCAGCAGCTGTTCGGCCGTCGTGAAGGCCTGGAGCAGCTGCAGGCGGAAATCGCAGCGGCCATGGCCAGCTTCGCCGAGGCCCAGCAGCTGGCGCAGCAGGGCGACACCCTGAACGAGGCCGCCGAGTACCTGGTGCAGGAACTGGCCGCCGAGCGCATCGAATTCACCTTCAGCAAATACGCCCGCGAGCTGCTCGCAGCGCTGCAGACGCGTCTGGAAACGGCGCGGGTGTGGGATGGCTACCAGCAGACCCTGGCGCGCCTGCAGGATCGCCCCGCGGCGCAGTGGGCGCTGGTGGACAACTGGCTGCAGGGCCTGTGCAGCCAGGGCGAGCAGGTCGAACTGAGTGGCTACATCGCCGAGGCCGTGGCCCTGGCGCTGTTGCCCGAAGCGGTGAAGCACCGCGTCACCGAGGTCGACCTGCGCTTTGCCGTCGAGGGGCTGATGGGCGATCACCCGCGCATCGCCGAGCAGCGTCTGCAGCTGGCTCTGGACGACTACTTCGCTCGCCTGGGGCTGCATCGCCGGCACTTCCTGCCCAACCTGGCCCGCTACCAGGCGCTGCGCCAGGAAGTGATCAACCGCGAGCGCGAGGCGCTGCGCCTGGCCGAATTCAAGCCGCGGCCGCTGTCGTCCTTTGTGCGCAACAAGCTGATCAACGACGTCTACCTGGGCTTTATCGGCGACAACCTGGCCAAGCAGATGGGCACCGCCGGGGAGAACAAGCGTACCGACCTGATGGGCCTGTTGATGCTCATCTCGCCGCCCGGCTACGGCAAGACGACGTTGATGGAATATGTGGCGCATCGTCTGGGGCTGATCTTCATGAAGATCAACGGCCCGGCGCTGGGCCACGAGGTGCGCTCGGTGGACCCGGCGCAGGCCCCCGACGCCACCTCGCGCCAGGAGCTGGAAAAGCTCAACCTGGCGCTGGAGATGGGCAACAACGTGATGCTCTATGTCGACGACATCCAGCACACCCACCCCGAGTTCCTGCAGAAGTTCATCTCGCTCTGCGATGGAACGCGGCGCATCGAGGGCGTGTGGAAGGGCCGCACCAAGACCTACGACATGCGCGGCAAGAAGTTCTGCGTGATCATGTCCGGCAACCCCTATACCGAGTCCGGTGAGCTGTTCAAGATCCCCGACATGCTGGCCAACCGTGCCGACATCTACAACCTGGGCGACACCCTGGGCGGCATGCAGGAGGCTTTCGCCCTGTCCTATATCGAGAACAGCCTGACCTCCAACCCGGTGCTGGCGCCGCTGGCCACCCGCGACATGGCCGACGTCTACCGCTTCGTCGCCAAGGCCGAGGGCAAGCCGTTCTCGGCCAACGAACTGAGCCACACCTACAGCGCCGCGGAGATCAACGAGATCACCGCGACCCTGCAGCGCCTGATGCAGATTCGCGACGTGGTCGGGCGGGTCAACCAGCAGTACATCGTCAGCGCTGCGCAGGCCGACCAGTACCGCACCGAGCCGCCGTTCAAGCTGCAGGGCAGCTACCGCAACATGAACAAGATGGCGGAAAAGATCAGTTCGGTGATGAACGACGCCGAGCTGATGCAACTGATCGCCGACCATTACCAGGGCGAATCGCAACTGCTTACCAGCGGCGCCGAGGAAAACCTGCTCAAGCTCGCCGAGCTGCGCGGCAATATGACCGAAGAACAGCGTGCCCGCTGGGCGCAGATCAAGCGCGATTTCATGCGCAACAAGGCCATGGGCGGCAGCGACAGCGATGTCGGCGGTCGCGTGGTGGCCCAGCTCAACGACCTGGTGGAGAGCGTGCGCGGCCTGGCCGTGGGCAAGCCGGCCAGCGAGGCGCCGAGCGTACCCTGGGAGCAGTTGCTGGCCGGCCTGGACAATCTCGGCAGGCTGCGCCCGCAGGTGGAGGTGGTCGCACCGCCGCAGCCGGGTACGCAGAAACTGCTGGAAAGCCTGGCCGACAGTCTGGAAAACAGCTTCCTGCCGTTGATCAGGGCGATGGACAAGAAGATCGACATCGATCTGCGTACGCACAACCGCATGCTGGAAATTTCCACCCAGCTGCGCGATCTCAGCGCGCACCTGGGGCAACAGCAGCGTACTGACGTTGCGGACGATGAGGCGCCGTGAGACGAGGTCGGCTGGCGGAGCTGCAGCCGCTGGCGCTGATCGCCGGCGGCATGCTGCTGGTGCAGCTGGTCAATGGCATCTTCGCTGGTGCCCTCAACGTCTGGGGCCTGGTGCCCCGGCACGTCGAGGCGCTGCCCGGCATTCTCCTCGCGCCCTGGCTGCATGGCAGCTGGGCGCATCTGCTGAGCAATCTCAGTGGCCTGCTGGTGCTTGGCAGCCTGTTGCTGCTGCGCTCGCGCCGCGACTTCTGGTTCGCCAGCGCCTTCATCATCCTCGGCAGCGGGGCGCTGGTCTGGCTGTTCGGCCGCACCGGCCTCCATATCGGCGCCAGCGGCTGGCTGTTCGGCTTCTGGGGGCTGCTCCTGGCGCGCGCCTGGTTCGAGCGCAGCCTGCTCGACCTGCTGCTGGCCGCGCTGGTGTTCTTCCTCTACGGCGGCTGGTTCTTCGGCCTGCTGCCGAGCGCCGGCGTCTCCTTCGAGTACCATCTGGCTGGAGCTTTCTGCGGTGTTCTGTATGCCGCGCTAAGCCGTCGCCGCATTCAATGACGAAAAGGGATTTCATATGGACTTCAACCGCCTCGACCAGCAACTGCGCGACAGCCTGGCCGACCTGCGCCTGAGCAACGAGGAGCGCGACGAGCTGCGCCAGCTGGGCAGCGAGCTGAATCAGGATCAGGTGCGCTTTATGCGCAACCGCGCCTTCGGGCTTGCCCGCGAGCTGATGCGCGAGCCGGAGAACGTCGAGCCGGCGCTGAAGTGGCTGGAGCAGGTGATCAAGACCCTCGACAGCGTCGGCAGCGCGCCGCGCGTGGAGCATGCCAGCGCCCATTTCAGCCCGGGCGAGAGCTGTCGGCGCAAGATTCGCGAGCTGTGCCGCCAGGCGCGCAAGAGCGTGGATATCTGCGTCTACACCATCTCCGACGATCAGCTCAGCGAGGAAGTCCTCGCCTGCCATCAGCGCGGCATCGCCGTGCGGGTGATCACCGACAACGAAAAGCAGTTCGACGAGGGCAGCGATATCCAGTGGCTGCGCGACAAGGGCGTGCCGCTGCGCATCGACGCCGGGCCTTTCCACATGCACCACAAGTTCGCCCTGTTCGACGGCCGCCTGCTGCTCAACGGCAGCTTCAACTGGACGCGCAGCGCCACCACCAGCAACGAGGAAAACCTGCTGGTGATCGACCATACGCAGCTGGTGGCCGCCTATACGCGCGAGTTCGACAAGCTCTGGGCCCGCTACGCAGGTAACTGATGAATCACCCTCACGCTCGCCAGCTCCTCGGCTTCTATCGCAGCTGCTACCTGGCCGACAGTCGCGACCTGGATCTGGACAACCTCGGCAAGCTGCCCGCTAATCGCTGGGCCTGGCTCGACGGGCGCGAGGAGCTGGCCAGCGGTGCGCTGACGCTGCTGCCGCTGGCGACCGACCTGGGGCGGGTACTGGCCGAGGCGCAGAATCTGTACCAGCGCGAACTGCAACTGGTCTACGGCGTGCTGCCGATCTGTGGCCCGCTGCAGCTGGAAAGCGGTGGCGCGCAAACGGTCTGCGGGCCGTTGTTCTACTACGAGGCCAGCCTGCAACCGACGGCGGACGGGCAGAGCCAGTTGCTTGCCATCGATCTGCAGCGGGCACACGGCAACTGGCGCCTGCTGCGCCGTCTGTTCGACGAGAGTGGCGCAGGCAGTCTCGATGGCTTGCCGCTGCCGGAGGCCGCACTGGATGCCGTCACGTTGGGCCAGCTGCTGGCATGGGTGCAGCGCAACACCCAGGTTCGCGAAGTCGGCGAGGCGGCGGCCTTCCCGCTATTGGCCGAGGCCGAGGAGCTGGCCAGGGCACAGCGCCGCCGCAGCCTGTCGCTGATGCCCGGGGCCTGCGTGGCGCTGGTGCCGCGCGGCAGCGGCAGCCGGGGTATCGCCCATGAGCTGCAGCTGCTGCAGGACGCCGAGCGGCTGTCGCCCGCCTTGCTGCAATTGCTCGGCGAGAGGCCGGCCACGCAGAAGGCAGGCTCGACCAGTACGCCGCAGCGCCTGCCGGCGCAGCTCAGCGCGGCCCAGTGCCAGGCGCTGGCCAATGCCGCGCGCTATCCGCTGAGCCAGATTTCCGGGCCGCCCGGTACCGGCAAGAGCTACAGCCTGGCGGCCCTGGCCCTGGATCGCTACCTGCAGGGCGAGAGCGTGCTGCTGGTCAGCCGCAGCGCCCAGGCGGTGCGAGTGATCGCGCACAAGCTGCGCGAAGATTTCGGCCTGCGCGACGGCGTGCTCGAGGGCGATGGCCAGAGCCTGCGCCAGGTCCTGCGCGAACGCCTGGAGCGGTTGCTGCAGGGCGAATTCGAGTGGGTGTCGGAGCAGGCCGAAGAGCGCCAGCGCAGCGAGCTCCAGGTGCTGACCCAGGCCGAACGGCGGCTGTCGGTGGATTTTCGCCAACGCTGCGAGCAGGCCGTGCGCTGGAGTCGTGTGCTGCTGCGGGCCGAGCGCGGCAGCCTGGCCTTCTGGCAGCGCTGGCTGCAGGTGCCCTGGGTGCGCAAGCGTATCGGCACCAGCGTGCGCCCCTGGGCATTGCTGGACGAACTGCGCGATTGTCAGCGGCGCCGGCAGCAGCTCAGTCGCGAGCACCTCAACAGTCATCGCGCGCTGAACCTCAAGCGTCTGCTGGTCAGTGACCGTGCGCTGTTCGTGCGTTACAACCAGGCCATCCGCGCGCGCAATTCACAGCGCCAACTGGCCCTGTTCGAGGATATCGACCCGGCGCGCCTGCTGGCCGCCTTCCCAATCTGGGTGGTGACCCTTGACGAGCTGCACCGGCTGCTGCCGCTGCGCCCGGAGCTGTTCGACGTGATGGTGATGGACGAGGCGACCCAGTGCGACATCGCCTCGGCGCTGCCGGCCTTCCAGCGCTGCAAACGTGCCGTGGTCACCGGTGATGCGCGTCAGCTGCGGCATATCTCCTTCCTTTCCCGCGTGCGCGAGACGCAGCTGTTGCAACGTGCCGGCCTGCAGGCCGAAGAGCGCGAGGCCTGGAGCTACCGCGACAACAGCGTACTGGATCTGGTCGGCCTGCAACTGGCCAGCCAGGAGGCGGTGGTCTTTCTCGACGAGCATTTCCGCAGCCGTCCGGCGCTGATTCGCTTCAGCAACGAGCTGTTCTACGACCAGCGCCTGCGGGTGATGAAGGAGCGGCCCGGCGGTGAGGCCTGCGACAGCCTGCAGCTGCTGCGCCTCGAGGGCCAGCGTGGGCGCAACGGTGCCAACGAGGCGGAAGTGGAGCGGGTACTGGAACTGATCGCGGCGCATCTGGCCGAGTATCGCGGCAGCCCGCTCAAGCCCAGCATCGGCGTACTGTCGCCGTTTCGCGATCAGGTCGAGCGCATCCGCCTGCGCATCGGCGAAACCCTGCCGCTGGAGCAGCTGCGCGAGTTCCGTCTGCTGGTGGATACGCCTTACGGCTTCCAGGGCGAGGAGCGCGACCTGATGATTCTCAGCTTCGCCATCGATGGCGAGGCCAGCCAGGCTGCGGCCTATCTGAATCGCGCCGATCTGTTCAACGTCGCCATCACCCGCGCCCGCGAGCGCCAGGTGCTGCTGTTCAGCGGCGACGAACGCCAGTTGCCGGCCACGCACCTGCTACGCCGTTATCTGGAATACCTCGAGAAGCCCGGCGCCGTCTGGCAGCCCGGCGCCACCGATGCGGCGCGGCAGAGCCTGTGCCAAACGCTGCAGGAGCAGGGCGTCAGCGTATGGAACCACTATCCGCTGGCCGGCCAGGTGCTGGATCTGTTCTGCCGCCGCGGCGACAAATGCCTGGCCATCGACCTGATCGGTTTTCCGGGGGAGGGCGAGGGCTTTCTCGAGCTGGAGCGCTACCTGGTGCTGGCGCGCGCCGGCCTGGAAACCCTGCCGCTGAGCTACGGCCTGTGGCGCGAGGCGCCGGAGCAGGCGCTGCAGGCGGTGCTGCAACGTTTGTAACTGGGGTGGGCGGGTTTCGGGTTAGACTTGCCGCCTCCCCCGAACAGCCAAGAAGCCCGCCATGGCCCTGCCATCGACCACCTACAAGATCGAACTGAACCTCACCGACATGGACCGCAGCGTTTATGAAAACCTGCGTTTCACCGTCGCCCGTCATCCGTCGGAGACCGAGGAGCGTCTGGCGGCGCGGCTGATCGCCTATGCGCTGTTCTATCACGAGCAACTGGCGTTCGGCCGCGGCCTGTCGGATGTCGACGAGCCGGCGCTGTGGGAGAAGAGCCTGGACGATCGCGTGCTGCACTGGATCGAAGTGGGCCAGCCGGACAGCGAGCGCATCACCTGGTGCTCGCGGCGCACCGAGAAGTTCAGCCTGGTGGCCTACGGCAACCTGCGCGTCTGGCAGGGCAAGTGCCTGGACCCGGTGCGCAGCCTGAAGAACATCAACGTGGTCGCCCTCGGCCAGGAAGCGCTGGCCGACCTGGCCCTGGACCTGCCGCGCTCGCTGACCTGGAGCGTGATGATCAGCGACGGCGAGCTGTTCGTCACCGACGAGCGCGGCCAGCACGAGATTCCCCTGGAGTGGCTGGCCGGCGAGCGCGGCTGAGGCGGCTCGCCGGGGCGATTCTCAGGATTGCCAGAACTGCAGCAGCGCGTTGAACGACAGGCCCACGCCCACCGCCGTGGCGACGATGGCCAGTACGCCGAAGGCCAGCATCCAGTCCGGGTGGCGGTAGTCGTTGCCGACGATGCTCGGCTTCTTCGCGGCCCACAGGATGCAGCCCAGCGCCAGCGGTAGCACTAGGGCATTGAGCGCGCCCGCCACCACCAGCACCTTCACCGGCTGTCCGACCAGGCTGTAGATCAGCGTGGAGCAGGCGATGAAGGCGATCACCACGCGCTGATTGTGCGTGCGGATGCTCGGGTGCAGTGAATACATGAAGCTGACACTGGTATAGGCGGCGCCGATCACCGAGGACAGCGACGCCGCCAGCAGCACCACGCCGAACACCTTGTAGCCGACCGTTCCCATGGCGTGGGCGAACACCGATGCCGCCGGGTTGCTCGGGTCCAGCGTCAGGCCCTGGCTGACCACGCCTAGCGCGGCGAGGAACAGGCAGATGCGCACCACGCCGGTGGTCAGGATGCCGGTGACGGCGGCGCGGGTGACCACACCGACGTTCTCCACGCCGGTGATGCCGGCCTCGACCAGGCGATGACCGCCGGAGAAGGAGATGTAGCCGCCGACGGTACCGCCGACCAGGGTGACGATCGGCAGCAGCAGGATCAGCGGGTCGTCCGGCTGAATGCTGCGCAGCAGCACGTCCTGCAGTGGCGGATTGGACTGCAGCATGGCGTAGCCGATCATGCACAGCATCACCAGACCGAACAGCTGCATCAGCCCGTCCATGATCCGCTTGGCGTTGCGCAGCATGAAGATAGCGATGATCAGCACAGCGGCGATCAGCGAGCCGAGAATCGGCGGTATGCCGAAGATCACGTTCATGGCCAGGCCGGCGCCACCGATGTTGCCGATGTTGAAGGCGATGCCGCCGAGCACGATGAAGGCCGAGATCAGATGGCCGATACCCGGCAGCACGCGGTTGGCGACGTCCTGGCCGCGCAGGTTGGCGACGGTGATTACCCGCCAGATATTGAGCTGGGCGCCGATATCGATCAGCAGTGAGATGAGGATGGCGAAGGCGAAGCTGGCCAGGTACTTCTCGGTGAACAGCGATGTCTGGGTCAGAAAGGCCGGGCCGATGGACGAGGTGGCCATGATGAATATGGCGCCGCGAAGGACGTTGCGTTGGCTGCCCGGCGTATGGCCGGCAAGGGACTGGGTGGGTTGCATGAAATTACCTTCTCGCTGTTGTTCTTGATGTAGGGCAGGTAGGTGGAGCGCCCGCATCACGGGCGTGAGTGGTGTTTCTTGTCGTTGTTGTGCCGGCCCGTGGTCGGGCCGGATGTTTTCTCGGTGAATCAGGGCGTCTGCCACTGTGCGAGCAGTTCGCGTTGCCGGCGCTGCGCCGCTTCCAGGGCAACAGGGCGCAGCTGTACTCGGTCGCCTGGCAGGCACTGCGCCAGAAGCGCCACGGCCAGTGGGGTGAGCGCGCCGAGGCGCGGGTAGCCGCCGATGGTCTGACGATCGTTGAGCAGCACGATGGGCTGGCCATCGCTGGGTACCTGGATGGCGCCCAGCGGCACGCCTTCGGAGACCATCGACTGGCGTGCGCACTGCAGCACCGGGCCGCACAGACGAATGCCCATGCGGTCGGCGCGCTGGTCGACCCGCCACTCGCGGTTGAAGGCATCGAACAGGCTCTGCCCGCTGAAGTCGCCGATCTGCGCGCCCAGCACCACGGTCAGCTCGGTGTTGCCCCCTGTCTCCGGAATCGGCGCGGTGCGGCGGATGTGTGGCTCGGCCCGTTGCGCGTCCAGACGATCACCCACCGCCAGCGGGCGACCGTCGCCCTGCAGGCCGCCGAGCGCTTCGCGCGGCACCGTGGCGCAGCTGCCGAGTGTGGCCGGGGCACGAAAACCGCCAGGTGCCGCCAGATAGGCTCGCACCCCCCGACGCGGCTGGGCAAAGCGCAGGCGCTGCCCCTTGGCGATGGGGAAGCTGCAGCCCGGCGCCAGCGCCTGTCCGTCGAGGTTGGCGCCGAGGTCGGCCCCGGTCAGGGCGAGATAGCCGTCATGCTCGGCGAGCAGCTCGAAGTTGCCCAGAACGATTTCGATCACCGGCGCCGTCAGCGGGTTGCCCAGCAGCCAGTTGGCCCAGTAGTGCGAGCACCAGTCGGCGCTGCCGCCCTGGGTCACACCGAGGTGGCGTACGCCGAAGCGACCGCCGTCCTGCAGGCTGGCGAGGGCGCCGCTGCGTTCCACCAGAAGGCTCATGGCGTCACCTCGAAGGGCGTGTCGTCGCCACCCAGACGCACGAACTCGTCGCGCTCGATGGGCACGAAGCGCACCCGGTCGCCTGGCCGCAGCAGGCTGTAGCCATCCAGCTGGCGGTCGAAGAGTTGGCTGGGGCTGCGTCCGATGAGGTTCCAGCCGCCGGGGGAGACCAGCGGGTAGATGGCGGTCTGGCGGTCGGCGATGCCGAGGCTGCCGGCGGCGACGCGTTGCCGAGGCGTGCTCAGGCGCGGGCTGGCCAGGCACTCGTCGACCAGGCCCATGAAGGCGAAGCCGGGCGCGAAGCCGAGGGCGAAGACCTGATAGCTGCGTGCGCTGTGGCGCTCGATCACGCCGTCGCTGCCCAGCCCGCTGCGCTGGCCGAGCAGCGCCAGCTCGGGACCGACGCTGGGGTGATACCACACCGGTATCTGCAGCTCGCGGCCGCTGCTGTCGGTCTGCGGAGAAAGGTTGTCGAAGGCCTGGGCGATCAGCGCGCGGGCCTCGCGGTCGTCCAGCTGCTGCAGGTCATAGTGCAGCAGCAGGGTGGTGTAGGACGGCACCAGATCGACCAGCGCCGGGCCGAAGACGATTCGCAGGCGCTCGCTGGCTGCCAGCAGCCAGGGCATGTTGCTTTCCTCGATCTGCTCGAACAGGCGCAGGATCAGGCTGTCGATGCCCACCACCTCGATGCGCGGGGTCATGTCGGCAGGCTCTGCAGGGCGGCGCGGATACGCTGCACCGCCGCCACCGAGGCGGCGTTGTCGCCGTGTACGCAGAGGGTATCGGCGCGCAGGTAGAGGGCGCTGCCGTCGCTGGCGCTCAACGCCTCGCCGCGTGCCAGGGCCACTGCCTGGGCGACGATGGTTTCCGCGCCATGGTGCACCGCGCCGGGCAGGCTGCGCGCCAGCAGCATGCCATTGGCGTCGTAGGCGCGGTCGGCGAACACCTCGAACCACAGCTGCAGGCCCAACTCGTCCGCCATCGCCTGCGGCGCCCGATCGTCGCGGGTGGCCATCAGCATCAGCGGCAGGCCGCGGTCATAGGCGGCAACGGCGCGCATCACCGCACGCAGCTTGGCCGGCTCGCGCATCATGTCGTTGTACAGCGCGCCGTGCGGTTTGACGTAGCTGACCCGCGTGCCGTGGGCGCGGCAGATGCCGTCGAGCGCGCCGATCTGATAGAGCAGCATGGCTTCTATCTCGTCCGGGCTGCAGGCCATCGAGCGGCGGCCGAAACCGGCCAGGTCCGGGTAGGCGGGGTGGGCACCGATGCGCACGCCATGCTCGACCGCCAGCGCCACGGTGCGGCGCATGGTCAGCGGCTCCGAGGCGTGAAAGCCGCAGGCGATGTTGGCGCAGTCGATGAAGGGCATCACTTCGGCATCCAGACCCATGGTCCAGGCGCCATAGCTTTCGCCGATATCGCAGTTCAGGAGCAGGCGGCTCATCGGGATCCTCTGGTTGTTTTTGACGTGGCCCGAAGGTTCGGGTTGGGAATCTCGTTGGTATAACGATGATAAAATATCGATAAAACATCAATATGTTTTTGAAAAATTCCCCGAGCGGTCCTGGCCCGTGGTCCCTGTGCTTTGCTGTATGCTTGCCAGCCAACTTTCACCTGCGGCCCGCGCGGCCGTTCGCAGTCATGGATCGCACGATGGTTGATGCCAAATCCACCCGCTCTCCGCGTTCGCCTATCGTGGCGTCGGCCCACCTGGCCGAGCAGTCGCAGGAGCTCTCCGAACTCGAGTTCGCCATCATCATCTCCAGCAACGCCTTTCTGCGCTGGATGGAGCGCTGCATGCGCGCGGCCGGCGAAGTGGAGATGAACGCCCTCGACGTGATGGTCCTGCACAGCCTGACCAGCCGCGATCGCGCCAAGCGCCAGGCGGACATCTGCCTGCTGCTGAACATCGAAGACACCCATACCGTGACCTACGCGCTGAAGAAACTGGCCAAGCTGGCGCTGGTGGAGGGCGAGAAGCAGGGCAAGGAGATGTTCTACCGCACCACCGAAAAGGGCCGTGTCCTGTGCCAGGAGTACGCCGACATCCGCCGCGAATGCCTGATCGCCTCGTTCGAGAACCTCAACATCGACCCCGAGGAAATCCATCGCCTGGCCGGCATGCTCAGGGCCATGTCCGGCCTCTACGACCAGGCCGCCCGCGCCGCCACCTCGCTTTGACTCAAGCGCTGCGCGTCGGCTGACGCGCAGCGCCATACGGAATACCCATGCGCATCGATCTACGCCCCCTACCCGCAAGCCTGCCCGACCTGGGCAACCTGCCGCCGCTGCTCACCCGCCTCTACGCCGCCCGTGGCGTGCAGCGTGCCGAAGAATTGGACAAGGGCCTGGCGCGGTTGATCCCCTTTCAGCAGCTCAAGGGCATCGATGCGGCGGTCGAACTGCTGGTCGAGGCGCTGCAGCGGCGCCAGCGCCTCCTCATCGTCGGCGACTTCGATGCCGATGGCGCCACCGCCAGCTCGGTCGGCGTGCTCGGCCTGCGCCAGCTCGGCGCGGCGCATGTCGACTATCTGGTGCCGAACCGCTTCGAGTACGGCTATGGCCTGACGCCGGAAATCGTCGCCGTGGCGCTGCAGCGCCAGCCCGATCTGCTGCTGACCGTGGACAACGGCATCTCCAGCGTCGATGGCGTGGCCGCGGCCAAGGCCGCCGGGCTCAAGGTGCTGGTCACCGACCACCACCTGCCGGGCCCGGAACTGCCGGCGGCCGATGCCATCGTCAACCCCAACCAGCCGGGCTGCGACTTCCCGAGCAAGGCCATGGCCGGTGTCGGGGTGATGTTCTACGTGCTGCTGGCGCTGCGCGCGCGTCTGCGCGAGCTGGGCTGGTTCACCAGCCGCCAGGAGCCGAACCTGGGCGAGCTGCTCGATCTGGTGGCCCTCGGCAGCGTCGCCGACGTGGTGCCGCTGGATGCCAACAACCGCATCCTGGTGCACCAGGGCCTGGCGCGCATTCGTGCCGGGCGCGCGCGGCCCGGGCTGCGCGCGATACTCGAAGTGGCCGGGCGCGACCACCGGCGCATCACTTCCACCGATCTCGGTTTCATCCTCGGCCCGCGACTGAATGCGGCCGGGCGTCTGGACGACATGAGCCTGGGCATCGAATGTCTGCTCTGCGACGACGAAGCGCTGGCCCGCGACATGGCGGTGCAGCTCGATCAGCTCAACCAGGACCGCAAGGCCATCGAACAGGGCATGCAGCGCGAGGCGCTGGCCCAGCTCAAGGACCTGCCGCTGCAGGACATGCCGTTCGGCCTGTGCCTGTTCGAACCGGACTGGCACCAAGGGGTGATCGGCATCCTCGCCTCGCGCCTGAAGGAACGCTATCACCGCCCGGCCATCGCCTTTGCCGATGCCGGTGAGGGCATGCTCAAGGGCTCGGCACGCTCGGTGCCGGGGCTGCATATCCGCGATGCGCTGGACGTCGTGGCGGCCAGGCATCCGGGGCTGATCAGCAAGTTCGGCGGGCACGCCATGGCCGCCGGCCTGTCGCTGCCGCAGGAGCACTTCGGCGCCTTCGCGGCTGCCTTCGACGCCGAGGTGCGCCGCCAGCTGTGCGAGGACGATTTGACCGGCCGCCTGCTGTCCGACGGCCAGCTCGACGCCACCGAATTCCACCTGGAACTGGCTCGCGCCCTGCGCAACGCCGGGCCCTGGGGCCAGCATTTCCCCGAGCCGCTGTTCCATGGCGTGTTCCAGATCGTGGGCCAGCGCATCGTCGGCGAACGGCACCTGAAGCTGGTGCTCAAGACCGAATGCGGCAGCGTGCAGCTCGACGGCATCGCCTTCAACATCGACCGCGAGGTCTGGCCCAACCCGACGCTGCGCTGGGCCGAAGTGGCCTACAAGCTCGATCTCAACGAGTTTCGCGGCAACGAGAGCGTGCAACTGATGGTGGCGCATATCGCGCCGCGCTGAGCGCGTGCGATGAAATCCGGCGTTACCAATATGCCCGGCTGGCAGGGGGCGAACTCTGCTAGAAACTCTCGTCAGTTCAACCGATGTCGGTTGGCGGGCATCCGGAATTTCCCTGGGTTATCCAGGGTCGGATGCTGCGGTGCCCACTTCTCAGGAGAGTTCGCGATGAACACCAGCAATCTGCTCGATCAACTGCTCAAGGCCGGCCAGCAGGCCATGCAAAAGCCTGCCGGCAAGGCTGGCCAGGGGCAGCAGGCCGGCGGCCTCGGCGGGCTGCTGTCCGGTGGCGGCCTGGGCAGCCTGCTCTCCGGGGCCGGCGGCGGGGCGTTGGCGGCGGGCGCGGTGGGCCTGCTGCTGGGCAGCAAGAAGGCGCGCAAGATGGGCGGCAAGGCGCTGACCTATGGCGGCCTGGCTGCGCTCGGCGTGATGGCCTACAAGGCCTACGGCAACTGGCAGGCGCAGCAGGCCCTGCAGGGCGGCGCGCAGCCGGTGGAACCGCAGACCCTGGACCGTCTGCCGGCGCCGCAGGCCGAGCAGCACAGCCGCGCCATTCTCAAGGCACTGGTGGCGGCGGCCAAGGCCGATGGCCATGTCGATGATCGTGAGCGCCAGTTGATCGAGGAGGAGCTGGGCAAGCTGGCGCAGGACGCCGAGCTGCAAGCCTGGCTGCACGCCGAGCTGAACAAGCCATTGGACCCGGCCGACGTGGCGCGTGCCGCCAGCACGCCGGAAATGGCTGCGGAAATGTACCTGGCCAGCGTGCTGATGGTGGACGAGGAGCACTTCATGGAGCGCGCCTACCTCGAAGAGCTGGCGCGGCAGCTGCAGCTGGCGCCGGCGCTGAAGAGCGAGCTGGAGGCCCAGGTGCGTCTGGAGGCGGCGCGCGTCTGAGCCCGTCCTCAGTCGGCGTGCCAGCTCCGGCCTTGTGGTGGCGCCTCGCCGGACCAGTCGATGCCGTGGTCGGCCAGGTAGGCATCGACGGCGGCACCCACCGTGGGCTGGATGCGTTGCTCGCCGTGCTCGCGCAGCAGGCCGAAGCGGCGCAGCTTGTCCTTGACCGGGCCCTTGACCTCGGCGAAATGCAGCTCGATCCCAGCATCGGCCAGCATCTGCTCCAGCTCGGCGAGCATGTCGGCGGAGGTCACGTCGATGCTGGTCACCGGTTCGGCCGTCACCACCAGGCGGCGCACCGGCGTCGGTGACTGGGCGATGGCCTTGAGCACGCACTGCTGAAACTGTTCGGCATTGGCGAAGAACAGCGGTGCGTCCCAGCGAAACAGCACCAGGCCGGGCACCAGGCGGGCCTCGGGGTGACGCTCGATATCGTGGAAGCCGCGAATGCCGTCGACCTGGCCAAGCACCGCATAGTAGGGGCGCCAGCCGTCCCAGAGAAATTCGATCACCGCCAGCAGCACGGCGATGCCGATGCCGGGGATGGCGCCGAAGGTGGCCACGCCGGCGAAACAGGCCATCGACAGCCAGAACTCCCACTGCTGCACGCGGAAGATGCGCTTGAGGTCGGCGATCTCGAACAGGCCGATCACCGCGGCGATCACCACGGCTGCCAGGGCGCTGGCCGGCAGGTACTGCATCAGGTTCGGGGCGGCGATCAGCAGTCCGGCCACTGCCAGGGCACCGACCACGCCGGTCAGCTGCGTCTGCGCCCCGGCGGCCTCGGCCACCGGTGTACGCGAGGCGCTGCTGCTGACGGGAAAACCCTGAAAGAAGCCGCCAATCAGATTGGCTGCGCCCAGGCCGACCATTTCCTGGTTGGGGTCGACGTAGCGCCCGCTGCGCGCGGCATAGGTGCGCGACAGCACGCTGGTGTCGGCGAAGGCCACCAGCGCCGCCGCCACGCCGCCCAGCACCACGCTGGCCAGATCGACGCCGCTGAGCCAGGGCAGGGTGAAGCTCGGCAGGCCCTGAGGCAGCTCGCCCAGTGTCGCGACGCCGTGCTGGCTCAGGTCCAGCAGGTCCACCGCCAGGGTCGCGAGCGTGACCGCGATGAGGATGCCGGGCAGTCGCCGGAAGCGCCTGAGTGCGAGGATCAGCGCCAGGGTACCGCCACCGACGATGAAGCTGGGCCAGTTGACCAGGCCAGCCAGCAGGGCGTTGGCGATGGCCCAGATGTCCTGCACCGACCCCTGGCTGTCGATGGAAAAGCCGAACAGCTTGGGCGTCTGGCTGATCACCACGCTCAGGGCGATGCCGTTCATGTAGCCGTAGCGGATCGGCTTGGACAGCAGTTCGGTGATGAAGCCCAGGCGCAGCAGGCCCGCGACGATGCAGGTGAGCCCGGCCACCACCGCCATCATGCTGGCCAGGATCACTGCGCGCATCGGCTCGCCGCCCGACAGGGGCAGCACCACGGCGAGAATCACGGCGGTGAGCGCCGAGTCCGGGCCGAGCACCAGAATCCGGCTGGGGCCGAACAGGGCGTAGGCCAGCAGCGGCACCATGGTCGCGTACAGGCCGTAGATGCCCGGTACCCCCGAGGCTTCCGCGTAGGCGATGCCCACCGGCACCAGCATGGCGGTCAGCACCAGCCCGGCGGCGAGATCCTTGGGCAGCCAGGCCATCTGGTAGTGCCTGAGCACCAGCAGGCCGGGCAGCCAGCGCTGCCAGCCGCGAGGCTGTTCGACGACGGGGAGCGGCTTGGGTGGCGTGGACGGCATCGCAGCGGGCTCTGGGGGGACATCGCTAGTGTAACGACAAGGCCGAGCGGTTGGATCGCCCGCGCCGCAGCGATCATGCACGCATCATTCAGGGCCCTTATGTCCGACCAAAAGATCATTCTGCCTTCGCATGTCGCCGGCTAGTCTCTGAGTCTGGATACCCGAGCCTTGCGAGGACGCTCATGGCGCAGACGCCCCTGGACAGTTATGACTACCTGATCGTCGGAGCAGGCCCGGCCGGTTGCCTGTTGGCCAATCGCCTGTCTGCCGACCCCGGCGTCAGCGTACTGCTGATCGAGGCCGGTGGGCGCGACAACTACCCCTGGATCCATATTCCCGTCGGTTACCTCTATTGCATCGGCAACCCGCGTACCGACTGGTGCTACAACACCGAGGCCGACCCCGGCCTGCACGGGCGCGCGCTGAAGTACCCGCGCGGCAGGGTGCTCGGCGGCTGCTCGTCGATCAACGGCATGATCTACATGCGTGGCCAGGCGGCCGATTACGACGGTTGGGCGGCGGCCGGCAATCCCGGTTGGGCCTGGCGTGACGTGCTGCCGCTGTTCAAGCGATCGGAAAATCACTTTGCCGGCGCCAGCGACCTGCATGGCGGCGATGGCGAGTGGCGGGTCGAGCGCCAGCGCCTGTCCTGGGACATTCTCGAAGCCTTCCGTGAGGCGGCGGCGCAGAGCGGCATCGCCCGCATCGATGACTTCAATGGCGGCGACAACGAGGGCTGCAGCTACTTTCAGGTCAACCAGAAGCGCGGCGTGCGCTGGAACGCCTCCAAGGCCTTTCTCCGCGATATTCGCCAGCGTCCTAACCTGCGGGTGCTGACCGGCGCCGAAGCCGAGCGCCTGGAGCTGGAGGGCGGCCGCGCCAGTGCGCTGTGGCTGCGCTGGCAGGGGCGGGCGCTACGGGTGGCGGCGCGCCGCGAGATCGTTCTCTGCGCCGGGGCCATCGGCTCGCCGGCCTTGCTGCAGCGTTCCGGTATCGGCCCGCGGCCGCTGCTCGAACGCCTCGGCATCGGGGTGAAGCACGAGCTGCCAGGCGTCGGCGAGAACCTGCAGGATCACCTGCAATTGCGCCTGATCTACCGCGTCGAGGGGGTGAAGACGCTCAATCGCATCGTCGCCACGCCCTGGGGCAAGCTGGGCATGGGCCTGGAATACCTGCTCAAGCGCAGTGGGCCGCTGTCCATGGCGCCCAGTCAGTTGGGCGCCTTCGCCAAGTCCGACCCCGGCCAGGCGCGTGCCAACCTGCAGTATCACGTGCAGCCGCTGTCGCTGGAGCGCTTTGGCGAGCCCCTGCACGATTTCCCGGCCTTTACCGCCTCGGTGTGCAACCTGCGCCCGCACAGTCGTGGTCGTGTCGCGATCACCTCTGTGGACGCAGCAGTCGCGCCTTCGATCCAGCCCAACTACCTGAGCGACGAGCGCGACCTGCAGGTGGCCGCCGATGCCATCCGCCTGACCCGGCGCATCGTCGCCGCACCTGCGCTGGCCGGCTACCGGCCGCAGGAGTACAAGCCCGGGCCGGATTACCAGAGCGAGGCCGATCTGCAGCGCGCTGCGGGGGAGATCGGCACCACCATCTTCCATCCGGTCGGCACCTGCGCCATGGGACAGGGGCAGGGCGCGGTGGTCGATGCCCGCCTGCGCGTGCAAGGCATCGCCGGGTTGCGGGTGGTCGATGCCTCCATCATGCCGACCATCACCTCCGGCAATACCTGCTCGCCGGTACTGATGATCGCGGAGAAGGCGGCGCAGATGATCGCCGCCGATGCACGCGCGGCGATAAGCAGGGTGTCGCAGCGCGAGCCTGGTTGCGCGGTGAGCGCGTGACCGGTCGAGCCGAGCCTTGGCGGGCGAGGCGACAGCTGTGCTCTGGTAGCATTGGGCGTCGATGACTGGAGACGAACATGGCTCTGCGTGTAGCGCTGATCGGGTTGGGCTTGCTGCAGGTCGCTACGGGCATCGTAGCTGGCGACCTGGCGCTGGACCAGCGCGCCTTGCTCCTGGAGGACAGCCGCTTGCCGCGTGAGGCGGCCCTGGATCGTCTGCAGCAGGTGCGCTTCGCCTTTCGCGAGGCGGCGCCTGAGGCCGGCGAGTGGCCGCTGTGGTCGCGTACCTACGGTATCCAGGGGAGCTGGGACGACGCCGGCCTCGAGCGCCGCGGCGAGGGGCTGCTGATGGGGATGGATCGTGCGCTGGGTGGGCAGTGGATCGGCGGTGTGCTGGGTGGAGTGGCGCGTGCCCGGCTGGATCATGATCAGGGTCATGGCCGCACCGACAGTCATTACCTTGGGGTCTACGCCGCGACGCGGGTATACAACCAGTTGGGGTTTCGGCTCGGGGTGCTGCACGGCTGGCATGAGCTGGAACGGCGCGATGGCGCGCGCAGTTGGCAGCTGTTTGGCGAAAGCAGTTACGCCCTGGACTATCGCGATTTCACCTTGGAGCCATTTGCCGGCCTGGCGTTCGTGCATCTGGATGCCGACGCCCGGCGTTTCGACGGACTGCGCCTGGCGGCAGCGCACGAGCAGGCCGGTTACCTGACGCTTGGCTGGCGTCTGGCCGCGCCCTGGTACTGGCAGCAGCGCAAGTGGGTAGGGCGTGCCAGTCTGGCGCTGCGGCAGAACCTGGGCAGCGACCGCTTGCGTGACGAGGCGATCGACGGCCAGGGCGCACCCCAGCAGTTGCACAGTCGTGAGTTCGAGCGCAGCAGCCTGCGTCTCGACCTGAGCCTGGATCATGAACTCAGCCGCAGTCTCTACCTAGGCCTGACCTATGCGGGCCATTACGCCGAAGACGCGCGCGACAACGCCCTGGCAGCACGCCTGAGCCTGAAGTTCTGAGCGCGCCCCGCCGGTCATCCAGCGGGCTGCCAGGGGGCTTCGAGTCGGGTATACTCGCCGGCTTTTCAGAAACTTTGCGGTCACGGCTCTTGCCGTGCTCGGCCAGGGCAGCGCATCAGCCGCTCGGGCGAGCCGGATTGGGCTGTTTCGCGTCTATTGCCCGAGAGTGCTGCCCACCATGGAAATCAATCCGATCCTCAACAGCATCAAGGACCTGTCCGAACGTACCCAGTCAATTCGGGGGTATCTTTGACTACGATCACAAGCATGATCGTTTGGTCGAAGTAAACCGCGAGCTGGAAGACGCCAGCGTCTGGAACAAGCCCGAGTATGCCCAAGCCCTGGGCCGCGAGCGCGCCATGCTGGCGCAGATCGTCGAAACCATCGACGACCTCACCGGCAGCCTGGCCGATTCCAGGGACCTGCTGGAAATGGCCGCCGAAGAGAACGACGAAGGTGCGGTGAACGACATCGTCGCCGAAGTCGAGCGCCTGCGCGAGATCCTCGAGAAGCTGGAGTTCCGCCGCATGTTCAGCGGCGAGATGGACCCGAACAACTGCTACTTGGACATCCAGGCCGGCTCCGGTGGTACCGAAGCGCAGGACTGGGCCAACATCCTGCTGCGCATGTACCTGCGCTGGGCCGACAAGCGTGGCTTCGACGCCACCATTATCGAGCTGTCCGAAGGTGAAGTCGCCGGCATCAAGGGCGCCACCGTGCACATCAAGGGCGAGTACGCCTTCGGCTGGCTGCGCACCGAGATCGGCGTGCACCGCCTGGTGCGCAAGAGTCCGTTCGACTCCGGCGCCCGTCGCCACACCTCGTTCTCGGCGGTGTTCG
This sequence comes from Pseudomonas hydrolytica, assembly GCF_021495345.1. Taxonomy (NCBI): domain Bacteria; kingdom Pseudomonadati; phylum Pseudomonadota; class Gammaproteobacteria; order Pseudomonadales; family Pseudomonadaceae; genus Ectopseudomonas; species Ectopseudomonas hydrolytica. The sequence continues at coordinate 4,015,309 of NZ_CP099397.1, read as the reverse complement.
TGTCCCCCGAGATCGACGACAAGGTGGAGATCGAGATCAACCCGGCCGACCTGCGCATCGACACCTACCGCTCCTCCGGCGCCGGTGGTCAGCACGTCAACACCACCGATTCGGCGGTGCGTATCACCCACGTGCCGACCAACACCGTGGTCGCCTGCCAGAACGAACGTTCCCAGCACGCCAACAAGGACACCGCGATGAAGATGCTGCGGGCCAAGTTGTACGAGCTGGAAATGCAGAAGCGCAACGCCGCCTCGCAGGCGCTGGAAGACTCCAAGTCGGATATCGGCTGGGGGCATCAGATCCGCTCCTACGTGCTCGATGACTCGCGCATCAAGGACCTGCGTACCGGTGTCGAGCGTAGCGACTGCCAGAAGGTCCTCGATGGCGACCTCGACGGCTACCTCGAGGCTAGCCTGAAACAGGGCCTGTAACCCTTACCCTGTAGGAGTCCGCCGGCTCCTACCAAACCCCATTTGCATTTACGCGTCAGGCAGATAACGACCATGAGCGACCAACAACTCGACCAGCCCAGCCTCAGCCACGAAGAGCGTCAGCACGAAGAAAACAAGCTGATCGCCCAGCGCAAGGAAAAGCTTGCCGCCGTGCGTGAGCAGGGCATTGCCTTCCCCAACGATTTCCGTCGCGACAGCCTGTGCGGCGAGCTGCAGAAACAGTACGAGGGCAAGAGCAAGGAAGAGCTGGAGGCCGCTGCCATCCCGGTCAAGATCGCCGGACGCATCATGCTCAACCGCGGCGCCTTCATGGTCCTGCAGGACACCTCCGGGCGCCTGCAGGTGTACGTTGACCGCAAGGGCCTGCCGGCCGAAACCCTGGAAGCGATCAAGACCTGGGACCTGGGCGACATCATCGCCGCCGAAGGCACCCTGGCGCGTTCCGGCAAGGGCGACCTGTACGTGAACATGACCAGCGTGCGCCTGCTGACCAAGTCGCTGCGCCCGCTGCCGGACAAGCACCACGGCCTGACCGACACCGAGCAGCGCTACCGTCAGCGTTACGTCGACCTGATCGTCAACGAGGAAACCCGCCACACCTTCCGCGTACGTTCGCAGGTGATCGCGCACATCCGCCGTTTCCTCAACGAGCGCGGCTTCCTCGAAGTGGAAACCCCGATGCTGCAGACCATTCCCGGCGGCGCGGCGGCCAAGCCCTTCGAGACCCATCACAACGCCCTGGACATGCAGATGTTCCTGCGCATCGCCCCGGAGCTGTACCTCAAGCGGCTTGTTGTTGGTGGTTTTGAAAAAGTGTTCGAGATCAACCGCAACTTCCGTAACGAAGGCGTCTCGACCCGGCACAACCCCGAGTTCACCATGCTCGAGTTCTACCAGGCCTACGCCGACTACCGCGACAACATGGACCTGACCGAGGAGCTGTTCCGCGAGCTGGCCCTGGCGGTGCTGGGCACCACCGACGTGCCCTACGGCGACAAGGTGTTCCATTTCGGCGAGCCCTTCGTGCGCCTGTCGGTGTACGACTCCATCCTCAAGTACAACCCGGACATCAGCGAAGCCGACCTCAATGACGTCGACAAGGCCCGCGCCATCGCCAAGAAGGCCGGCGCCAAGGTGCTTGGCCACGAAGGCCTGGGCAAGCTGCAGGTGATGATTTTCGAGGAGCTGGTGGAGAGCAAGCTGGAGCAGCCGCACTTCATCACCGAGTACCCCTTCGAGGTCTCGCCGCTGGCGCGTCGCAACGACCAGAACCCGGCCGTCACCGACCGCTTCGAGCTGTTCATCGGCGGCCGCGAGATCGCCAACGCCTATTCCGAGCTCAATGACGCCGAGGATCAGGCCGAGCGTTTCCACGCCCAGGTGGCCGAGAAGGACGCCGGCGACGACGAGGCCATGCACTTCGACGCCGACTTCGTGCGCGCCCTGGAATACGGCATGCCGCCCACCGCCGGTGAGGGCATCGGCATCGACCGTCTGGTGATGCTGCTGACCAACTCGCCGTCGATCCGCGACGTCATCCTGTTCCCGCACATGCGTCCGCAGGCCTGATGCCAGACAGAAAAGCCGCCCTCGGGCGGCTTTTTGCTGACTGGGCGCAGGATGCCCAAGCGCGCCGGCAGCCTTCGCTGCGCAACATTCATGGTGCTGGACGCTTTTGGTGGAGCGGTGAACCCATTACTCTCCCTGCCATGACCCGAACGTAGAGGATCGACCTGCCGTGACTTCCGTGCCTGCCTCTCCGAATGCCACCCAGGCGGCCACCGCCGTCGCCGAAAGCGTCCAGTATCAGGGCCGCAAGGCCAGCCGTCAGGGCAGCGAGCAGCGTCGCCAGGCGATCCTCGACGCCGCCATGCGCATCATCGTGCGTGAGGGCGTGCGCGCCGTGCGCCATCGCGCCGTGGCAGCCGAGGCGCAGGTGCCGCTGTCGGCCACCACCTACTACTTCAAGGATATCGATGACCTGATCACCGATACCTTCGCCCAGTTCGTCGAGCGCAGCGCCGCGCACATGGCGGCCTTCTGGGCCAGCACCCAGGGCCTGCTGGAAGAACTGGTGGGGCGTCTCGACGGCAGCGAGGCCGCGCGCCGGCAACTGGCCGACGAGATCGCCGGGCTGGCGGTGCAGTACGTGCAGCGGCAGTTGCGCGAGCGCCGCGATCACCTGATCGCCGAGCAGGCCTTCCAGCAGGAGGCGCTGCTCAATCCGCGTCTGCGCGACCTGGTACGCGCCCATCGGCAGATCCTGCAGCAGGGCGTCACCCACTTCTTCGAGGTGCTCGGCTCACGCCAACCGGAGCAGGATGCCGTGCTGTTGACGGCCGCCATCGTGCGGATGGAGTATCAGGGCCTGCTGGACGGTGTCGAGCACCTGGACAGCGAGGGAATGCTGGCCATCCTTAAACGCTACATGAACCTGGTTCTGGGGTTGTAAACCGCCGGCTACGCCGCCGAGCGGTCTTCACAAGGAGAGCGAAATGAAAGCCTGGCGCGTACTGGTCGCCTTGTCCTTCCTGCTGTTGAGTGGTTGTCTGGTTACTTTCAAGGACCCGATCCCGGCCAACGAAGCCGCGCCGATTCCGCTGCTGGGCGAATGGACCCGCCAGGACGAGTGGGGCGATCAGCTCTATCTGGAAATCACCCGTGCCGGCTCCAACCTGTACCAGGCGCGCGTCTACGAAGGCAGCCCGGACAACCTCGACAGCCTCGAGGAGTTCGGTTTCACCGTGGCCCATCATGGCCGCCGCTGGTACCTGTCGGCCGGTCTGCCGAAGAGCCTGGGCGCCAACTTCGCCATCGCCGGTTTCGAGCTGACCAAGAGCAACGAACTGGTGCTGTACAACCTCGACAGCGAGCGCATCCTGCAGGACATGGAAAAGGGCCTGCTGGAGGGCGAAACCGTCGACATGCCCGAAGGTGACGGCGCACTCATCACCAGCCCGCTGGACAAGGTATTCGCCTATCTTGACGACCCGGCCAACGCCGACCTGTTCGTCGAGGTGGCGCGCTATCAGCGGGCCGCCGAGTAGGAACTGCCATGAACAGCCAGCAGAAACTGGACGACTATCAGCTCTGTATCCGTGCCCTGAGCGACCGCATCGTCGAGGCGCAGAACCCCATTCGCGTGCTCGATGCGGTGAAGTGGGACGACGGCATCCGCGACGCCTTTCTCAAGGCCAAGGGCAAGCAGCCGCCGGCGGTGGACCGCGACTACTACCTGAGCCGGCCGCTGGCCTTCGACGCGCAAGCGAAGAAGCTCGAGTTCCAGAACATCGAGCGCGACATCACCCGCCAGCTCGGCCAGTTCAACCCGGTCGGGCAGATCATGCGGCGCATGTGCAAGGAATACCGCATGGTCATCCGCATGCTCGAGGCGCGCGGCACCGAGGACTTCGGCCTGATCAGCCAGGAGCTCTACGGCGCGGCCTCCGATGCCTTCCATGCCGGTGACCCGACCCTGGCCGATCTCGGCCTGATGCTCTCGGACTACCTCAACAACATCGCCGCCCGCGGCGATCTGGAAGACGAGCCCAAGATCCTCGGCGCCAGTGATGCGGTGAACATCCTGCAGCAGCGTCTGGCCGGGGTGTTCGGCGATGACACCATCCGCGTGTTCGAGTCCGACGGCATCCTCGCCGACGCCGCGGCGGGCGCCGACTACATCAAGATTCGCAGCGACGCGCGCTTCAACGAGCGCGACGTCAAGGCGCTGGAAGTGCACGAGGGCCTGGTGCATGTGGGCACCACGCTCAACGGGCTGAACCAGCCGATCTGCACCTTCCTGGCCAAGGGCCCACCCTCGTCCACCGTGACCCAGGAAGGCCTGGCGATCCTGATGGAAGTGATCGCCTTCGCCTCCTATCCGACCCGTCTGCGCAAGCTGACCAACCGCACCCGCGCCATCCACATGGCTGAGGAGGGGGCGGATTTCCTCGAGGTGTTCGAGTTCTTCCGCGAGCAGGGCTATGGCCTGGAAGGCGGCTACAGCAACGCCAGCCGGGTGTTTCGCGGCTCGCTGCCCAATGGCCTGCCATTCACCAAGGACCTGTCGTACCTCAAGGGTTTCATCCTCATCTACAACTACATCCAGCTGGCGGTGCGCAAGGGCAAGCTGGAGCAGATCCCGCTGCTGTTCTGCGGCAAGACCACCCTGGAAGACATGCGCACCCTGCGCAAGCTGGTGGACGAGGGCCTGGTGCTGCCGCCCAAGTACCTGCCGCCGCAGTTCCAGGACATGAACGCGCTGTCGGCCTGGATGTGCTTCTCCAACTTCCTCAACCATCTGAGCCTGGACCGCATCGAAGCCGACTACGCCAATATCCTCTAGAGCCGCCGTAGGGTGCGCCGTGCGCACCACTGGTTCAGCGCCAGGCCTACCCCGCCGTGGCCCATCCCGGAGACCAGCCCGTGCCCAGCCATCAACTCGACTACGAAATCCTCGGCGCCTCGGCGCAATCGGTAGAGATCGTCCTCGACCCCGGCGAGACGGTGATCGCCGAGGCTGGGGCGATGAACTACATGACCGACGGCGTGCGTTTCGAAACGCGCATGGGCGACGGCTCCTCCAGCGGTCTGCTGGGCAAGCTGTGGAGCGCCGGCAAGCGCATGCTTACCGGCGAATCGCTGTTCATGACCCATTTCAGCAATGGCGGGAAGACCCAGGCGCGGGTCGCCTTCGCCGCGCCCTATCCCGGCACCGTGGTGCCCATCGACCTGGCGCAGGTCGGCGGACGGCTGATCTGCCAGAAGGATGCCTTTCTCTGCGCCGCTCATGGCACCAGCATCGGCATCAGCTTCGCCAAGCGCATCGGTGCCGGCTTCTTCGGTGGCGAGGGTTTCATCCTGCAGAAACTCGAAGGCGACGGCCTGGCCTTCGTGCATGCCGGCGGCACGGTGATCCGCAAGGAGCTGAACAACGAGACCCTGCGCCTGGACACCGGTTGCCTGGTGGCCTTCAGCAGCGGTATCGACTACGACATCGCCCTGGCTGGCGGCCTCAAGAGCATGCTGTTCGGCGGTGAGGGGCTGCTGCTGACCACGCTCAAGGGCACCGGCACGGTATGGATCCAGAGCCTGCCGTTCTCGCGCCTGGCCGAGCGGGTGTATGCCGCGACCGTCCAGGCCCGCGAAGAGGTGCGTGCCGGTGGCAAGTAAGCTGCGCGCCGTCACGTTGCTGATCGTCAGCCTGTGGCTGGGCGGCTGCAGCGGCCTGCTGTTCTACCCCGAGCCGGGCTTGCCCTTCACCCCCGAGCGGGCCGGGCTGGAGTACCGCGACATCGACCTGCGGGCCGCCGATGGCACCCGTCTGCATGCCTGGTGGTTGCCGGCCAAGCCGGGGGTGGAGCTGAAAGGCACGGTGCTGCACCTGCATGGCAACGGCGGCAACCTGGCCTGGCACCTGGGCGGCGCCTACTGGTTGCCGGAACAGGGTTATCAGGTGCTGATGCTGGACTACCGCGGTTATGGGTTGTCCGAGGGCAAGCCCAGTCTGCCGGCGGTGTACCAGGACATCGATGCCGCCTTCGCCTGGCTCGAGCAGGCCCCCGAGGTGCAGGGCAAACCGCTGATCCTGCTCGGCCAGAGCCTCGGCGGTGCGCTGGCGGTGCACTACCTGGCGCAGCACCCGCAGCGTCGCGAGGCCTTGCAGTCCATGGTGCTCGATGGCGTGCCGGCCAGCTATCGCAGCGTCGCCCGGCATGCCCTGAGCAGCTCCTGGCTGACCTGGCCGCTGCAGGTGCCGCTGTCCTGGCTGGTGCCGGACGGCGACAGCGCCATCCACGGCATCGCCGGGCTCGAGGGGCTGCCGCTGCTGATCTACCACAGTGTTGACGACGCCGTGGTACCCCTGTCCAATGGCCGCCGTTTGTATCAAGCTGCGCGCCCGCCGCGAGCCTTTAAGGCGACCCGTGGCGGGCACGTGCAAACCTTCGCCGAGCCAGCCTGGCGCCAGCTTATGCTGGAGTTCGTCAGTGCGCCCCTGGCCTTCGTCCAGCGCCAGGGGGCGGCCAACGAATCCGCAACTGAGAGTCCGCAATGACCGAACGTGACCCCATTCCCCTGATCCTCACCGGCATCGCCAGCATCGTCGGCACCATCGGTGTGCTCTGGTATTACGGCTACCTGCACTTCGCCAAACCGGAAGATGCCTTGCTGCTGTCCGATTTCACCATGCTCAAGACCATTCCCGGCGAGGACTACAAGGTTTCGCTGAAACCGGCCAACCAGGTGGCGCAATGCATCGATGGCGTGCTGGTGCTGTTCGACATGCAGCAGAAAGGGCTGACCGGCGTGCTGGTGGACAACAAGAAACAGGCCGTGCGCTGCCTGGGTCAGGAAACGCCGCAGCTGGAGCAGTAAGGCCACGCGCTTGCGTCGTGCGCACCTAAAAAAGAAACCCGCCATCAGGCGGGTTTCTTCATTGCAGCGCTGCGATCAGGCGCCGGCCGAGGAGCGCGGTGCCACCGGCTGGTTGTCGTTGGAGATGGTCACCTCCACCCGACGGTTCTGCGCGCGGCCCGAGTCGCTGGAGTTGTCCGCTACCGGATACTCCTTGCCGTAGCCCTGGGCGACGATACGAGTCGGCTCGACACCGGCACGGATCAGTGCGCGGCGTACGGACTCGGCGCGGCGCTCGGACAGGCCCTGGTTGTAGCTGGCCGAGCCGACGCTGTCGGTGTAGCCCTCGACGATCACCTGACGCTCGGGATTTTCCTGGAGGAAGCGCGCCAGTTGCGTGACGTTGGGCAGCGCGCTGCTCTTGAGTTCGGCCTTGTTGAAGTCGAACAGCACGTCACCGAAGGTCACCAGGGTGCCGCGCTCGGTCTGCTTGGCGTTGAGGCTGTCCTGCAGCTTGCGGATCTGCGCGTCGCGGGCATCGAGCAGTGCCTTGGCGCGTTGCGCCGAGGTGTTCTTCAGCTCGTTCTCGGCGGCGCGCAGGGCGATGGTCTGCTTGGCCACCTCGACGCGCTGGTTGGTCAGGTAGGCCAGCTGGTCGACCTTCTTCTCGTCGTCACGCTCCATGTAGGCCTTGTCGGCCTTGTTCAGCCATTCCTGGGCTTCCTTGGTTTCCAGCGCCGCCAGCTTGTTCGACTGCGGGTCGCTTTGCAGCGTGGAGAAGTTGTTGCGAGCCGATTCCAGATTGGCATTGGGCTGGTGCGAGCAGGCGGCCAGGCCGACGCTCAGGGCCAGAAGGGCGGGGATCATCACGTGTTTACGCATGGCGATTCATCCTTATCTGTCAGCGAATGAGTAGGTGACATGACGCTCACTGAGCGTTGCGCATGCCTTCCTCGCGCAGGTCCTGGACACCCTGGCGGGCGTCCTGCAGAGCCTGCTCGGCTTTCGCCGCCTGGGCCTTGCGTTCGGCGACCCGGGCGTCCCACTCGGCCTGTTCGGCCAGGCGGCGAGCCTTGTCATACTCTTTCTCGTGCATGGCCAGTTCGGCCTGCTTGAGCTTGTCCTGCGCCGCTTTCATCTCCACGGCGGCGAACTCGGTGCCACCGGCGCTGATCGCCGAATTCACGGCGGACTGGGTGACGGCGTACTGCTCGCTGGGTGGATTACCGGCACAGCCTGCCAGCACCAGGCTGCTGCCCAAGACCAGGGCGGCCAGTTTCATCCCGTGGCGGGAGGTGTTCGGGGTTTTCTCGGTATGAGTCTTCATGGTGGCTAACTCCATTTGAAACACTCCTATGAACGACGATATCCGTGGCTGGCGCATCGCGACGAGCGTCTATCCGGGGCCTGGACGGCGCCGGCGTTGCTCGATGGCCTAGAAGTGGGACCGAAACATTTTTTGAAAGGTTCAGAAAAAAAGACAGCTAGCTCATGATTGCAACAGTGACCTGTTGGTCAGTTTTCTGCTCGCATACCTGGTGTGGCGGGGCGGATTGCAGCGGCAGGAGGGCCGCCTGGAAGGATGCGCAAAGGCAAGCGAAACGGCGATCCATGGGCGTTCGCTTGAGGTTATGGGCAGCGCCGGCCCCGCCGGATGGGGGCCGCTAACGGATGGCCGCCGACGCCCCGCAGCGCTTCTGGTTGCGCTGCAGCGCCCGGCGGTGTAAGGCGATATGCGCGATATATCGAACAGGCGAGCCGGCTGAAGCGGTTTCAGTGCGTCTGTTCCGAGCCTTGTTCGGTGAGTTCGCGCAGATACTTGCGTGACAGGGCGAGAAAGCGTGGCGTCGGGCCGATGTCTTCGTACAGCGGGTCGCCCTGTTCATCCAGCGCCACCACCTTGCTGCCGCGCACGTAGGGCAGGCTGGCTTCCAGCTCCTCCAGTGCCGCCCCGATCAGTTCGCCGAGCAGTTCTTCGCTGTGATGCTTGGGGTACATCTCGGCCAGCGCGGCCAGGCGCGCCGCTGCCTCTACATCCAGATGGATGTGGTAGCGGGTCGTGGTCAGGCGGCCTTTGGCGTTCTGCTCCCAATGTTTGGCCAGTTCTCGAATTCTCATGTCTCAGCTCCTCAAGGGCAGCGCGGACGGGACAGCCCGGCGCATGCCGGGAATGCCTGTAGGTAAGCCTAGACCCAGCGCATGGACACCGCCGCGGTGTGCGTCGCACCCTTGTAAGAAGTTGGCGCGCTGGGCACTCTGTTGACATTGATCAGGACAAGGAGTGCGACATGGCGGAAATCGATGCGCGCCTGCGAGAGGAAGTCCACCTGCTCGGTGAGCTGCTCGGGCAGACCATACGAACCCAGCTCGGCGACGACTTTCTCGACAAGATCGAACGCATTCGCAAGGGCGCCAAGGCCGGCCGCCGCGGCTCGGCGGCCGGAGCCGAACAGCTGACCAGCACCCTCGGCGACCTCGGCGACGACGAGCTGTTGCCCGTTGCGCGGGCCTTCAACCAGTTTCTCAATCTGGCCAATATCGCCGAGCAGCAACACCGTGTGCGCCGACGCCGCCCGGACGAGCCCGAGCCCTTCGAGCTGCGGGTGCTCGACGAGCTGCTCGAACGCCTGCTCGCCGCCGGTCAGAAACCCGACGAGTTGGCCCGTCAGCTCGGGCGCCTGGACATCGAACTGGTGCTGACCGCTCACCCCACCGAAGTGGCGCGGCGTACCCTGATCCAGAAATACGATGCCATCGCCGCGCAGCTGACGGCGCTGGACCACAGTGACCTGCTGCCGGCCGAGCGTGAGCGTATCGCCCTGCGTCTGCAGCGGCTGATCGCCGAGGCCTGGCATACCGAAGAGATTCGACGCAGCCGGCCCAGCCCGGTGGACGAAGCCAAATGGGGCTTCGCCGTGATCGAGCATTCGCTGTGGCAGGCCGTGCCGCAGTTCCTGCGCCGCGCCGACCGCAGCCTGCAGGCCGCCACCGGTTTGCGTTTGCCGCTGGAGGCGGCGCCGATTCGCTTTGCGTCCTGGATGGGCGGCGACCGCGACGGCAATCCCAATGTCACCGCTCGCGTCACCCGCGAGGTGCTGCTGCTGGCGCGCTGGATGGCCGCCGACCTGTACTTGCGCGATGTCGATCAACTGGCCGCCGAGCTGTCCATGCAGCAGGCCAGTGCCGAGCTGCGCGCCCAGGTCGGTGACAGCGCCGAGCCTTATCGGGCGTTGCTCAAGCAGTTGCGCGAGCGCCTGCGCGAGACGCGCAGCTGGGCGCAGCAGGCGCTGACGGCCGACATCGCGCCCGGCGCTGCGGTGTTGCAGGACAATCATGATCTGCTGGCGCCGCTGCAGCTCTGCTATCAGTCGCTGCATGCCTGCGGCATGGGCGTGATCGCCGATGGGCCGCTGCTCGACTGCCTGCGCCGGGCAGCGACCTTCGGCCTGTTCCTGGTGCGTCTCGATGTGCGTCAGGATTCCACCCGGCACGCCGCCGCGTTGTCGGAGATCACCGATTACCTGGGCCTCGGGCGTTACGCCGAGTGGGACGAGGAGCAGCGCCTGGCCTTCCTGCAGCGCGAACTGGACAGCCGTCGGCCGCTGCTGCCGAGCGACTACCGGCCCTCGGCCGATACCGCCGAAGTGCTCGCCACCTGCCGCGAGGTGGCCGCTGCGCCCGCGGCAGCGCTGGGCTCGTACGTGATCTCCATGGCCGGTGCAGCCTCCGACGTGCTGGCGGTGCAACTGCTGCTCAAGGAGGCCGGGTTGCGCCGGCCGATGCGCGTGGTGCCACTGTTCGAAACCCTGGCCGATCTGGACAACGCCGGCCCGGTGATCGATCGCCTGCTGGGGTTGCCCGGTTATCGGGTGCGGTTGCACGGGCCGCAGGAAGTGATGATCGGCTATTCCGATTCGGCCAAGGATGCCGGCACCACCGCGGCCGCCTGGGCGCAGTACCGCGCCCAGGAGGAGCTGGTGCGCCTGTGTGGCGAACATCAGGTGGAGCTGCTGCTGTTCCATGGCCGCGGTGGCACCGTGGGCCGGGGCGGTGGCCCGGCTCATGCCGCGATCCTGTCGCAACCGCCGGGTTCGGTGGCGGGGCGTTTCCGCACCACCGAGCAGGGCGAGATGATCCGCTTCAAGTTCGGCCTGCCGGACATCGCCGAGCAGAACCTCAATCTGTATCTCGCTGCGGTGCTGGAGGCCACCTTGCTGCCGCCACCTGCGCCCGAGCCGAGCTGGCGGGCGATGATGGATCGTCTCGCCGACGTCGGGGTCAAGGCCTACCGCGGCGTAGTGCGCGAGCATCCGCAGTTCGTCGCCTACTTCCGCCAGGCGACCCCGGAGCAGGAGCTGGGCAGGCTGCCACTCGGCAGTCGTCCGGCCAAGCGCCGCGAAGGTGGGGTCGAGAGCCTGCGGGCGATTCCGTGGATCTTCGCCTGGACCCAGACCCGCCTGATGCTGCCGGCCTGGCTCGGTTGGGAACAGGCGCTGGGTCAGGCACTGGCAGGTGGCGAAGGCGAGCTGCTGAAGAACATGCGCGAGCAGTGGCCGTTCTTCCGCACGCGCATCGACATGCTGGAGATGGTGCTGGCCAAGGCCGACGCCAGCATTGCAGCACTGTATGACCAGCGTCTGGTGGAGCCGGCGCTGCAGCCACTGGGTGCGCAGTTACGCGACCTATTGTCGCAGGCCTGTGCCGCGGTGCTGGAACTGACCGGTCAGTCGCGCCTGCTCGCGCACAGCCCGGAGACGCTGGAATCGATCAGCGTGCGCAACACCTATCTCGATCCGCTGCATCTGCTGCAGGCCGAGCTGCTGGCACGGTGCCGGCTACGCCAGCAGGCGCCGGAGAGCCCTCTGGAGCAGGCGCTGCTGGTCAGCGTGGCGGGCATTGCGGCCGGTCTGCGCAACACCGGTTGAGGGGCGCAGAGGCCGGCAAGGCATGTGCCAGGCCGGCCTCGCCGAGCCTGTTCACCGGGTCGGGCGAAGGGGTTTTATCCGACTTTTGGCGGCTTGTGCGCCTGGGGTGCGCTGTGTATCTTGAGCAGCCTTTTGGCCGCTGCGGCTGCCGCACCATTTAAGAGATTGGCCCCACGAGGCGAGTCCGACCGATTACTAGATAACTCTTGAGGAGCACATCGATGCGCGTGATTCTGCTGGGGGCGCCCGGTGCCGGCAAAGGTACCCAGGCTCGCTACATCACCGAGAAATTCGGTATTCCGCAAATCTCCACCGGCGACATGCTGCGTGCTGCGGTCAAGGCGGGCACCGAACTGGGCCTGAAGGCCAAGAGCGTGATGGATGCCGGTGGCCTGGTTTCCGATGACCTGATCATCAACCTGGTCAAGGAGCGCATCGCCCAGCCCGACTGCGCCAATGGCTTCCTGTTCGATGGCTTCCCGCGCACTATTCCGCAGGCCGAAGCCCTGCGTGACGCCGGCGTGACCCTGGATCACGTGGTGGAAATCGCCGTCGACGACGAGGAAATCGTCAAGCGTCTGTCCGGCCGTCGTGTGCACCCGGCTTCCGGTCGCGTCTACCACACCGAGTACAACCCGCCGAAGGTCGCCGGCAAGGACGACGTCAGCGGTGAGGAACTGGTTCAGCGTGAAGACGACAAGGAAGAGACCGTGCGTCATCGCCTGTCCGTTTACCACTCGCAGACCAAGCCGCTGGTGGATTTCTACCAGAAGCTGTCCGCCGAGACCGGCACCCCGAAGTACAGCCACATTCCGGGCGTCGGCAGCGTCGAAGACATCACCGCCAAGACCCTGGCCGCGCTGGACTGAGTCCACCGCCAGCTGTCTCCGACAAAGGCCCCGCAAGGGGCCTTTGTCGTATATGGAACATGGATACGTTCTGGTCGCTCTCAAGCATGGCCGCGCAAGGCGGGCCGACTAGTATCGACGATGCAAGCCTCCGGCCTGCGTCGGGGCGCGTCGACAACCTATAAGGAAGAGGGCATTCAATGATCGAGAAACGCATCTGGCTGGGCCTTGCGGCAGCACTGCTGGCCACTCCGCCGGTATTCGCCGAGACCGCCGCACCGGGCAAGGCCGACTGTTCCGTTGCCGAGTTCGCCATGGGCCTGCGCTTTCAGCAGCAATCGGCGGAAATCCAGGCGCTGCAGCTGCAGGCCTACAACATCGCCACGGAGAAACTCGACAAGGCCGTGGCCGCAGCGAAGGATCCGTCGAAGCTGGCCATCGTCACCGACCTCGACGAAACCGTGATCGACAACAGCGCCCTGCTGGCGCGTGATCTGGCCAACTGTCACCAGTACGACGCCTGGGATACCTGGCTGCCCTGGGAGCGCGACGGCGTGCCCAGGCTGATTCCCGGCGCGAAGCAGTTTCTCGACCGCGCCGACAAGCTGGGCGTGACCATCCGCTACATCTCCGACCGCGCCGACGAGCAAAAGAAATACACCCTGGCCACCCTGAGCAAGCTGGGCCTGCCGCAGGTCTCGGAGCAGAGCGTGCTGCTGCTCGGCCCGCCCAAGGTCGAGCGGCGCGCCATCGTCAGCGCCGATCATCAGATCATCATGCTGCTGGGCGACACGCTGCATGACTTCGATGCGCGCTTTCGCAAGACGCCGCTCGACGCGCAGCGCAACACCGTTGCCGAAGAGGCCGGCAAGTGGGGCGTGGAGTGGATCGTGTTCCCCAACGCCAGCTACGGCACCTGGTCCAAGGCGCCGCTGCAAGGCTGGGAGGCCGAGACGGTCGTCGAGCCCTGGTAGGGCGTTGCGGCCGCCACCGGTCGTGCGCCGGTGGCGTCTGGCCGTCAGGGTGCTGGAAAAAAACTCCTCGAGCCGGTCTAATGCCGGCTCTTTTTTCTGCAGCTGTCCGAATGCAATGACCACTCTCCTGGCCCTGGATACCGCCACCGAAGCCTGCTCCGTCGCGCTGCTGCATGACGGTCGCGTGCTCAGCCACTACGAGGTTGCCCCGCGCCTGCATGCGCAACGCCTGTTGCCGATGATTCAGCAACTGCTGGGCGACGCCGGCATCGCCGCCTCGGCGCTGGATGCCATCGCCTTTGGCCGTGGCCCGGGCGCCTTCACGGGCGTACGCATCGCCATCGGCGTGGTTCAGGGCCTGGCGTTTGCCCTGGACCGGCCGGTGTTGCCGGTATCCAATCTGGCCGTGCTGGCCCAGCGCGCGCTGCGTGAGCGGGGCGCGACCCAGGTGGCGGCAGCCATCGACGCGCGCATGGATGAGGTGTACTGGGGCTGCTACCGCGCCGATGCCGGCGAGATGCGTCTGCTCGGCGAGGAGGCGGTGTTGCCGCCGGAGCAGGCCGAGGCGCCGCGTGGCTGCAGCGGCGACTGGTTCGGCGCCGGTACCGGTTGGGGCACCTATGCCGCGCGTATCGCGCTCAAGCCCACTCATATGGATGGCAGCCTGCTGCCGCACGCCGAAGACCTGCTCGCTCTGGCCCGTTTTGCCTGGGCGCGTGGCGAGGCGTTGCCGGCCGATCAGGCCCAGCCGGTGTACCTGCGCGATCAGGTCGCGACACCCAAGGCGCCGTCGGCATGACAATTGGTCGGATGTTTGGCGTCAAGAACCCCTTGGCATTTGCCAAGTCCGGTGGCCGCCGCTACATTGCCAGCACTGTCCTTCGTTCAGCCGAGCCCACCGAGCAGTCCTAGATGCGGATCGACGCTTACCTACCTTCCTACTCGCCCGATCGCGGCCCCCGTTCGGGCACTGCGGTCACGCCCTATCGCGAGGCGCAGCGGGAGATCGAGGTTCGGCGTGAGCAACCGACCGCACCGGCCAGCAGCCAGGGGCTGGAGCAGGCTCCGCAGATTCGTCGGGTGCAGGCCAGCAGCGCCAACACCGACAGCCTGCCGGCCCGTTCCCAGGACCTGGCGTTTCAGCAGCCGGCCATGAGCAACCGCGCCGCCCAGGCGCTGGCCAGCTACAGCACCACCGCCGCCTATGCCAACGAATCCGACGCGCAGGAAGTGCTCGGTCTCGACCTCTACGCCTAACATCGTCCCACGGCGTGTTCCGCGCGCCTCTGTCAGGTCCGCCACAATCGATCGATGAGCGCTGCGCTTCCCTATCATCTTGGCTGTCCCTCCTGGAGCGAAGCCGCCTGGCGCGCCACGCTCTACCCCGATGACACCCGGCCCGCCGATTTTCTCGGCCGCTACGTTCAGGTGTTCAACGCCGTCGAGGGCAACACCACCTTCTACGCTCGCCCCAGCGAGCAGACCGTTGCGCGTTGGGCCCAGCAGATGCCGGCGGATTTCCGTTTCTGCGCCAAGCTGCCGCGCGATGTCAGCCACAGTGACGACCTGTGCCAGCAGTTGGAGGAGGTCGAGCGTTTTCGCCAGTTGCTTGCGCCCCTGGGCGCCAGGGTTGCGCCGTACTGGCTGCAACTGCCGGCCAGCTTCGGCCCGACGCGCCTGGCCGAGCTGGCGGCGTTCATCGAGCACTGGGGCGATTGGCCGCTGGCCATCGAGGTGCGGCACCCGGAGTTCTTCGCCAAGGGTGATGCCGAGCGCGTGCTCAATCGCCTGTTGCATGAGCGCGGTGTCGAGCGCATCTGCCTGGATTCCCGTGCCCTGTTCAGCTGTGATTCACAGGAAGCGGCCGTGCTCCACGCGCAGGCCAAGAAGCCGCGCCTGCCGACTCGGCCCACCACGTTCAGCCAGAGCCCGCAGCTGCGCTTCATCGGTCATCCCGAGTTGCTGGCGAACGACCCCTTCATGGCGCCCTGGCTGGACAAGGTCGCCGCCTGGATCGAGCAGGGATTGCGCCCCTACGTCTTCGCCCACACCTCGGACAACCGCCTGGCGCCCGAGTTGGCGCGACGCTTTCACCAGCAACTGAGCCTGCGTCTGCCCGGCTTGCCGGAGTTGCCGACGCTGCATAGAGAGCCGGAACTGGAGCAGCTCGGCCTGCTCTGATAGGACATGGACATGCTGATACGGATATTCGGCCGATTGCTCTTGCTCGCCGTGCTGCTCGGCGCGGCTCTGCTGGTTGCGCTGTGGCGCGGCTGGGTGGATGTGGCGCCACGTTTCAATCCCTGGGCGCCGCTGGACGTGCGCGAGCAGCCGAACCTGCTGACCGGCTTCAAGCTCTGGCGCCTGAGCGAGGATCGCGAGTTGTGCGACCTGGCCCTGGCGACTTCCGAGCTGCGTTTCACCCGTCTTCCCGACAGCACGCCGCATCCCGGCTGCCCGATAGAAAATGCCGTGCGTATCCAGGGCGCCAACGTCGGCCTGAGCAGCAGCTTCATGGCCACCTGTCCGCTGGCGGTAAGTTTCGCCCTGTTCGAACGGCATGGGCTGCAGCCCGCTGCGCAGGCGGTGTTCGGCCAGCCGGTCAGCCGCATCGAGCACGTCGGCAGCTTCGCCTGCCGCAGCATCGCCGGCAGCCAGCGACCCAGCCAGCATTCCTATGCCAATGCCCTGGATATGGTCGGCTTCCGGCTGCGCGACGGACGGCGCATCAGCGTGCTGCACGACTGGCCGGGAGAGGGCGACAAGGCGCGCTTCCTGCGCCTGGTGCAGGAGGCGGCCTGCGACAGTTTCAACGTGACCCTGGGGCCGGACTACAACGCCGCCCACCGCGACCACTTTCACGTGGACATGGGTATGTGGCGCATGTGCCGTTAAGGCGGCGCTGGTAGGGGCGGACGGTTTCTTGTCGGGTGTACCGGTGCGCACGGCGCACCCTATGGAGCATGCGGGGAGGTGACTCTGAAGCTGGCACCTGGCCAAAAAGCCCGGCCGGGCGTCTCGGGGCTGGCGCAAGGAGCATCCACCAGGGTGACACTCGATGCGGCTGTCGGCGGCCGGCTCTGGCAGAATGCCGCTTCTTCGATAGCGGCCGTGAGGCCGAGTGTGAATGTTTCCTGAGCAGACAGAGCCCATGACCGACGAGCCTCGCAACGCCAGCATCCGCATGGATGCCCTGCAAGCCCATCACGCCGAGGCAGCAGCCCGTTGGGCGGCGCGCCTTGGCCTGCCGCGGGTTGGCGAGACCGATTTTGCCCTGCAACTGGGTGATCAGGGCCTGCAACTGGTGGAGTTGGGCGACAAGGCGCCGGGGCCGGTGCGGGTGGATTTCGTCGAGGGCGCGGCAGCCCATCGACGCCAGTTCGGCGGTGGCAGCGGGCAGATGATCGCCAAGGCGGTAGGGGTGCAGTCGGGTATCCGTCCACGGATTCTCGATGCAACCGCGGGTCTGGGGCGCGACGCCTTCGTCCTGGCCAGCCTGGGCTGTGAAATGACTCTGATCGAACGCCAGCCGCTGATCGCCGCGCTGCTCGAGGACGGCCTGCAACGCGCCGAGCTCGACCTCGAGGTGGCGCCCATCGTTGCACGCATGCGCTTGCTGACAGGCAATGCCATCGACCTGATGCAGAACTGGCAGGGCGAGGCGCCTCAGGTGATTTACCTCGATCCGATGTTCCCGCACCGCGACAAGAGCGCCCTGGTGAAGAAGGAAATGCGCCTGTTCAGGCCGTTCGTGGGCGACGATCTGGACGCGCCGGCGCTGCTGGCGGCGGCGCTGGCGCTGGCCAGTCACCGGGTGGTGGTCAAGCGCCCGCGCAAGGCGCCGGCCATCGAGGGGGCGAAACCCGGCTACGTGCTGGAAGGCAAGTCCAGCCGTTACGACGTCTACCCGAAGAAGAAGCTGGAAGGCGCGTAGGGTGCGCCGACTGAGGGTTCGCCGCGATTGCAGCGGTGCGCACGGCTCACCCTGCGGTGGTTCAGCATCGATAGGCGCGTAGAAACAGTTCCACTGCCTCGTGCACGTGTCGTTCGGCGGCCGCGCCTTCGAGCGGGGCGCAGCAACCGATCAGCAGGCGGAAGTGCGCGCCGCCCTTGACCAGGCTGAAGAACTGGTCGGCGGCCATCAGCGGGTCGTCGATCCGCAGCAGGCCGCCCTGATCTGCCCTGCGCAGCAGCGCTTCCATCTCCTGCAGCACGCGCTGCGGCCCGGCCTGATAGAACATCAGCGCCAGCTTGGGATCCTGGCTGGCCAGGCTGACCATCATCCGATGCAACTCCACCGACTCGCGGCTGCTGATCAGCGCGTGGAAGCCGCGGCCGATATTCAGCAGCACGGTCTCGATCGGCGCCCCGGCCGGCAGCTCGAACAGCAGCTCCGGCAGCTGTTCCTCGCACTTGGCCTTCACCGCCGCGGAGAACAGCGTCTCCTTGTCGGTGAAATGGCTGTACACCGTGAGCTTGGAAACCCCGGCCTCGGCGGCGATGGCGTCCATGCTGCTGCCGTCGTAGCCGTGGCGCAGGAACAGGGTCTTGGCCGCGTCGAGGATGGCGCGGCGTTTGGCGAGGTCCTTCGGTCGGCCGGGGCCGGAAGGCTGTAACAACTTGTCAGGCATTGGCGAATTTTAATACTGGACTGGCGAGTTTGCTATTTTTACTATACCCGCCAGTACAAATATTCCAAACCTTCTCCGAAAGGTCGCCATCATGTCCCGCCATGTGCTTCCCCTAGTTGCGTCTCTGGGTCTTGTCTTTCTCCTGTCTGCCTGCGGTAACGGCGAGCCGATGCAGCAGCCGATCCGACCTGCCATGGTGGTGCAGCCGCAACCGGCTGCGGCCCTGGTCGACAGTTATCCGGGCGAGGTTCGCGCACGTTACGAGCCGGAGCTGGCTTTCCGCATCACCGGCAAGGTGAGCAAGCGCATGGTGGATGTCGGCGATCGAGTGAAGAAGGATCAGGCGCTGGCGGAGCTGGACCCGCAGGACGTACGCCTGCAACTGGAGGCGACCCGTGCGCAGGTGGCGGCCGCAGAGGCCAATCTGCAGACCGTGCGTGCCGAGCGCGACCGTTACAAGACTTTGCTCGAGCGCAACCTGGTCAGCCGCTCGCAGTATGACAATGCCGAGAACCTCTACCGTTCCGGCGAAGCGCGCCTGAAGCAGATCAGGGCCGAGTACGACGTGGCCAGCAATCAGGCCGGTTACGCCGTGCTGCGCGCTTCCCAGGACGGCGTGATTGCGCGTCGCGCCGTCGAGGTGGGGCAGGTGGTGGCCGCCGGACAGACCGTCTTCACCCTGGCCGCCGATGGCGAGCGCGAGGTCTCCATCAGCCTGCCGGAGCAGAGCTTCGGTCGCTTCGCAATCGGTCAGCCGGTGGAGGTGGAACTCTGGTCGCAGCCTGATCAGCGCTTCCCCGGTCGCATCCGCGAGATGGCGCCGGCGGCCGATCCGCAGTCGCGCACCTTCGCCGCCCGGGTTGCCTTCAGCGAAGGCAAGGTGCCGGCCGAACTGGGACAAAGCGCGCGCGTATTCATCGCCAGCAACGGCGAGGTGCCGCTGGCGGTACCACTGTCGGCGCTCAGCGCCGAACAGGGCCAGCCCTTCGTCTGGGTGGTCGATCCCCGGGAGCACACCGTGCAGCGCCGTCTGGTGCGGGTCGGCGCCTATGGCGACGATCGCGTGCCGGTGCTCGAAGGCCTGTCGGCAACCGACTGGGTGGTAGCGGCGGGTGTCCAGGTGTTGCGCGAGGGGTTGCAGGTACGCCCGGTGGACCGCGACAACCGCAACGTCGAACTGGCCGCCAAGGAGTAAGCCGGCATGAGCTTCAACCTGTCTGCCTGGGCGCTGCGCCATCGCCAGATCGTGCTCTACATCATGCTGCTGCTGGCCGTGGTGGGGGCGCTTTCCTATACCAAGCTCGGCCAGAGCGAAGATCCTCCCTTCACCTTCAAGGCCATGGTGATCCGCACCAACTGGCCGGGCGCCAGCGCCGAGGAGGTGTCGCGCCAGGTCACCGAACGCATCGAGAAGAAGCTGATGGAGACCGGCGAGTACGACCGCATCACCAGCTTCTCGCGGCCGGGCGAGTCGCAGGTCACCTTCATGGCGCGTGACTCGATGCGCAGCTCGGAGATTCCCGAGCTGTGGTACCAGGTGCGCAAGAAGGTCAGCGACATTCGCCATACGCTGCCACCGGGCATTCAGGGCCCGTTCTTCAACGACGAGTTCGGCACCACCTTCGGCAACATCTACGCCCTGACTGGCAACGGTTTCGACTACGCAGTGCTCAAGGACTACGCCGACCGCATCCAGCTGCAGCTGCAGCGCGTCAAGGACGTCGGCAAGGTGGAGCTGGTCGGCCTGCAGGACGAGAAGATCTGGATCGAGCTGTCCAACACCAAGCTGGCCACCCTCGGCTTGCCGCTGGCGGCGGTGCAGCAGGCGCTGGAGGCGCAGAACGCGGTGGCTGCCGCGGGCTTTTTCGAGACCGCCAGCGAGCGCATTCAGCTACGCGTGACCGGGCGTTTCGAGTCGGTGGAGGAGATTCGCGACTTTCCCATTCGCGTCGGTGATCGCACCTTCCGCATCGCCGACGTGGCCGAGGTCAAGCGCGGCTTCAACGATCCACCCGCGCCGCGTATGCGCTTCATGGGCGAGGATGCCATCGGTCTGGCCGTGTCGATGAAGGCCGGCGGCGACATTCTGGTGCTGGGCAAGGCGCTGGAGGGCGAGTTCGCCCGCCTGCAACAGACGCTCCCGCTGGGCATGGAGCTGCGCAAGGTGTCGGATCAGCCGGCGGCGGTGAAGACCGGCGTGGGCGAGTTCGTCAAGGTGCTGGTCGAGGCGCTGGTGATCGTGCTGGCGGTCAGCTTCTTCTCCCTCGGCCTGCGCACCGGCCTGGTGGTGGCGCTGGTGATTCCGCTGGTGCTGGCGATGACCTTCGCCACCATGTACTACCTCGGCATCGGCCTGCACAAGATTTCCCTCGGCGCCCTGGTACTTGGCCTCGGCCTGCTGGTGGACGACGCGATCATCGCGGTGGAGATGATGGCGATCAAGATGGAGCAGGGCTACGACCGCTTCAAGGCGGCTAGCTTCGCCTGGACCAGCACGGCGTTCCCCATGCTCACCGGTACCCTGATCACCGCCGCGGGCTTTCTGCCCATCGCCACCGCGCAGTCCGGCACGGGCGAATACACCCGTTCGATCTTCCAGGTGGTGGCCATCGCCCTGATCGCCTCGTGGATCGCCGCCGTGATGTTCGTGCCCTATCTCGGCGACAAGCTGCTGCCCGACCTGGCCAAGCTGCATGCCGCCAAGCATGGCGGCAGCGACGCCGGCCATGACCCCTACGCGACCCCCTTCTACCGTCGCGTGCGGGCTGCCGTGGAGTGGTGCGTGCGCTACCGGGGCACGGTGATCATGCTGACCATCGGCCTGTTCGTCGCGTCGGTGCTGCTGTTCCGTTTCGTACCGCAGCAGTTCTTCCCGGCGTCCGGGCGTCTGGAGCTGATGGTGGACATCAAGCTGGAAGAGGGCGCGTCGCTCAGTGCCACCGAGGCCGAGGTACGTCGCCTGGAACAGCTGCTCAAGGAGCAGCCGGGCATCGACAACTACGTGGCCTATGTCGGCACCGGTTCGCCGCGTTTCTACCTGCCGCTGGACCAGCAGTTGCCGGCAGCCAGCTTTGCCCAGTTCGTGGTGCTGGCCTCGAGCATCGAGGAGCGCGAGCGTCTGCGCACCTGGCTGATCCAGGTGATGAACGATGAGTTCCCAGCCCTGCGCAGTCGCGTCAGCCGCCTGGAAAACGGCCCGCCCGTGGGCTATCCGATCCAGTTCCGCGTCAGCGGCGAGCATATCGACGAGGTGCGCGCCCTGGCTCGCCAGGTGGCGGACAAAGTGCGTGAGAACCCGCATGTGGTCAACGTGCACCTGGATTGGGAGGAGCCGAGCAAGGTGGTGATCCTCAATATCGATCAGGACCGCGCCCGTGCACTGGGAGTCAACACCGCCGAGCTGTCGCGTTTCCTGCAGGGCTCGCTGTCCGGCACCAGTGTCAGCCAGTATCGCGAGGGCAATGAGCTGATCGAGATCCTGCAGCGCGGTACCGCGCAGGAGCGCAAGGCCCTGAGCCTGCTGCCCAGCCTGGCGGTCCCGACCGACAGCGGCCGCAGCGTGGCCCTGTCGCAGGTGGCGACCTTGGAATACGGTTTCGAGGAGGGCATCATCTGGCACCGCAATCGCCTGCCCAACGTCACGGTGCGCGCCGATGTCTACGGCCAGCAGCAGCCGGCCAGCCTGACCCAGCAGATCCTGCCGACCCTGGAGCCTATTCGCGCCGAACTGCCCGATGGCTACCTGCTGGAAGTCGGCGGTACGGTGGAGGATTCCGCCCGCGGGCAGAAGTCGGTGAACGCCGGCGTGCCGCTGTTCATCGTCGTGGTGCTGACGCTGCTGATGCTGCAGCTCAAGAGTTTCTCGCGGTCGGCGATGGTGTTTCTCACCGCGCCGCTGGGGCTGATCGGGGTGACCCTGTTCCTGCTAATCTTCCGTCAACCGTTCGGCTTCGTCGCCATGCTCGGCACCATTGCCCTGGCCGGCATGATCATGCGCAACTCGGTGATTCTGGTCGACCAGATCGAGCAGGACATCGAGGCCGGACTGGACCGCTGGCACGCCATCATCGAAGCCACGGTGCGCCGCTTCCGGCCCATCGTGCTGACGGCGCTGGCCTCGGTGCTGGCGATGATCCCGCTGTCGCGCAGCGTGTTCTTCGGGCCGATGGCGGTGGCCATCATGGGCGGCCTGGTGGTGGCCACGGCCTTGACCCTGCTGTTCCTGCCGGCGCTGTATGCGGCCTGGTTCCGGGTCAAGGAGCAGGAGGCGCGCTGATTGCCTGGCGCAATAAAAAACGGGAGCCATTGGCTCCCGTTTTTTGTTGCGGCTGACTTATTCGTCCATCTGCGACTGCAGGTAATTCTGCAGGCCTACCGCCTCGATCAGGCCCAGTTGGGTTTCCAGCCAGTCGATGTGGTCTTCCTCGGAGCAGAGGATTTCTTCCATCAGCTCACGACTGGCGTAGTCGCCGATGCTTTCGCAGTAGGCGATGCCGGCCTTGAGATCGGCATGGGCCTTGTGCTCGAGCTTCAGGTCGCATTCGAGCATTTCCTTGGTGTTCTCGCCGATCAGCAGCTTGCCCAGATCCTGCACATTGGGAATGCCTTCGAGAAACAGGATGCGCTTGATCAGCTTGTCGGCGTGCTTCATCTCGTCGATGGACTCGTGATACTCGTGCTCGCCAAGCTTTTTCAGGCCCCAGTCTTCGTACATGCGCGCATGCAGGAAGTACTGGTTGATGGCGACCAGTTCGTTACCGAGAATCTTGTTCAGGTGCTGAATGACCTTCTTGTCGCCTTTCATGATCGCTCCTGCTGTTTCGATGAAGGTGGATGACTACGAATTTTCTGCCCCGTTTTCTTCTCTGTCAAACCTAAGTTATTGAAAGATAAGTAAAAATAAAACTGAATACGAATGTTTCGATTCCGCATCAAAGTGCCAAGTTATTGAATTGACGCAATAAAAAACTTGCCCGGGAATTCAACTGGCTGAATGGTCCGGAAAGCGGATCGACAAATTTTTTTTCGCGCCATAAAAAAGCCCCGCAGAGCGGGGCATTGAGCACGCGGAATTCAGGCGGCGTGAGCGGAATGCGGGTCGTGACTGCGCAGGTAGTCCTGCAGGCGGGCCTGCTGGCTCGGCGTCATGAACAGGCCCAGCTTGCTGCGCCGCCAGAGCAGGTCGGCGCTGCCGCGCACCCATTCCTCACGGCGCAGGTAGTCGACTTCGCGGGTGTAGAGCCCGGCGCCGAGATGTTCGCCAAGATCGGTCAGGTTGTGTACGCCCTCGAGCAGGCGCCAGGTGCGGCTGCCATAGCTGACGGCCCAGCGCCTGGCCAGGCTGGTGGGTAACCAGCCATGGCGCTCGCAGAGGGCTTCGATCAGCGCGCTCAGGCTCTCCAGATTCTCGCCCCCGGGCAAGGGGGCGCTGGCGGTCCAGGCCGGTCCCAGGTTCGCAAAGTAGGGCTGCAGCTGCGCCATGGCGGATTCGGCCAGCTTGCGGTAGGTGGTCAGCTTGCCGCCGAATACCGAGAGCAGCGGCGCTTCGCCAGGTGCACCGGACAACGACAGGGTGTAGTCGCGGGTAATGGCCGAAGGCTCGTCCGACTCGTCGTCGCACAGCGGGCGGACCCCGGAGAAGCTGTACAGCACGTCGGCGCGGCTCAGCTGCTGCTTGAAATGGTCGTTGACCACCTTGAGCAGGTAGTCGGTTTCCTCGGCGCTGACGGCCACCTGCGCCGGGTCGCCCTGGTATTCACGGTCGGTGGTGCCGATCAGGGTGAAGCGTTCCAGATAGGGAATGGCGAAGACGATGCGTCGGTCCTCGTTCTGCAGGATGTAGGCCTGCTCGCCCTCGTACAGGCGCGGTACCACGATATGGCTGCCCTGGATCAGGCGGATGCCGTAGGGCGACTGCTGTTTGAGGTCTTCGCGGATGAAGCGGGCAACCCAGGGGCCGGCGGCGTTGACCAGCCCGCGGGCGCGGATGGAGAACAGGCTGCCATCGTTGCGTTCGAGGTGGATGTGCCACAGGCCCTTGCTGCGTCGCGCGCTGACGCAGCGGGTGCGGGTATGGATATGAGCGCCTTTCTCGCGGGCGGCCATGGCATTGAGTACCACCAGGCGGGCGTCGTCCACCCAGCAGTCGGAGTACTCGAAGCCGCGGCTGATCTCCGCCTTGAGCGGGCTGCCGGCGCCGAAGCGCAGGCCGCGCGAGGGGGGCAGACGTTCGCGCTTGCCGAGGTGGTCGTAGAGAAACAGGCCGGCGCGAATCATCCAGGCCGGACGCAGGTGCGGGCGGTGCGGCAGAACGAAGCGCATGGGTTTGACGATATGCGGCGCCTTGGCCAGCAACACCTCACGCTCGGCCAGGGCCTCGCGCACCAGGCGGAACTCGTGATGCTCCAGATAGCGCAGGCCGCCATGGATCAGCTTGCTGCTGGCCGAGGACGTGTGGCTGGCCAGGTCATCCTTTTCGCAAAGGAATACGGACAGGCCGCGGCCGGCCGCGTCAGCGGCGATGCCCACGCCATTGATGCCGCCGCCAACGACGGCGAGGTCATAGACTTCCGCAACGGGACTGGCGAACGGATCGTGAGGCATGGGGCACGCTCGGCTATTGGATTCGAATGTGTTGATGTTCACTTTCGAAAATATGCTAGACGAAGATGCGCGACTTCGCTAGCCCGCTGCGCGATTGTGCGCCGAGTGGTCGTGGAGCGAGGGGAGGGCGGGTGCAGCCGGCCAGCGCGGGGCTGGCGATGGGCACCCGCGCTGCAGCAGCCGGCTTCGGCCTGATCAGACCAGGTCGAGCTGGACCTTGTGGCTGTGCAGCAGGCGGGCGATGGCGGGCGACGGTGCGCAGTCGGTGAACACGCGGTCGACCAGGGCGATGGAGCCCAGGCGGACCACGGCATTGCGACCGAACTTGCTGGAGTCGGCGGCGAGAAACACCTGGCGGGCGTTGTCGATGATGGCCTGGGAAACCCGCACTTCCTGATAGTCGAAGTCGAGCAGGCTGCCGTCCTCGTCGATGCCGCTGATGCCGACGATGGCGTAGTCGACCTTGAACTGCTGGATGAAATCCACCGCCGCCTGGCCGACGATGCCGCCGTCGCTGCGCACCGTGCCGCCGGCCACCAGCACCTCGAAGTCGGCCTTGGCGCTGAGCTGGGCGGCCACGTGCAGGTTGTTGGTGATGATCTTCAGACCCTTGTGGTTCTGCAGCTCGCGGGCGATGGCTTCGGTGGTGGTGCCGATGTTGATGAACAGCGAGGCATGATCGGGAATTTGCGCGGCCACGGCTTCGGCGATGCGCTGTTTTTCCTCGCGCATCTGCCCGGCCCGCATGCCGTAGGCGGTGTTCTGAATGCTCGAGGCCTCGCAGGCGGCGCCACCGTGGGTACGGCGCAGCAGGCCGTGCTCGGCCAGCTGATTGATGTCGCGACGTATGGTCTGTGGAGTGACGGCGAAGGCCTGGGCCAGTTCGTCGATGCTGACGTAGCCGCGCTCACGGGCGAGATTGAGGATGTCGTGTTGGCGAGGGGCCAGATTCATGATGGCTTCCTTTGGTGACGGACCATTATAGGCTGCCCAACCGGACGATTTCGGCTAATGTACGCTTTCTTTCAGCTTGTTTTCACATTCGAACATGACCCCAGCCATCGACCTGTTGAAGAAAGCCAAGGCCGTGCACCGGGTGCATAGCTATCAGCACGATCCCAAGGCCCCGTCCTATGGGCTGGAGGCGGCGGAGAAACTCGGCCTGGCACCTGCGCAGGTGTTCAAGACCCTGCTCGCCGCGACCGAGAAGGGCGAGCTGCTGGTGGCGGTGGTTCCGGTTGCCGGCAGTCTCGACCTCAAGGCGCTGGCGCTGGCCGCCGGAGCGAAGAAGGCGGACATGGCCGACCCGGCCGCGGCCCAGCGCGCCACCGGTTACCTGCTGGGCGGCATCAGCCCGCTGGGGCAGAAGAAGCGTCTGCGTACCTTCATCGACAGCTCGGCCCGCAACCATTCCAGCATCTACGTCAGCGCCGGGCGGCGCGGCCTGGAGGTGGAACTGGCGGCCGAGGTGCTGGCGAAGCTCACCCAGGCCGGTTTCGCCGAAATCGGTCGCCCATGACTTGAATCGCCTGCGTTCGCGCAGCGAACAGACGACATAACAACAAGGAAACGCGCATGTCCAAATACCTGCTAGCCATCGATCAGGGCACCACCAGTTCCCGTGCCATCATCTTCAGTGCCCAGGGCTTGCCGGTGGCGCGTGCCCAGCAGGAGTTCAAGCAGTACTTTCCGCAGGACGGCTGGGTCGAGCACGATGGCCAGGAAATCTGGCTGTCCACCCTCAAGGTCTGTCGCGAGGCCATCGCCAGCAGCGGCCTGCAGGCGGAGGCGATCGCTGCCATCGGCATCACCAATCAGCGTGAGACCACCCTGGTGTGGGATGCCGCCAGCGGCACCCCCATTCACCCGGCCATCGTCTGGCAGGACCGCCGTACCGCCGATTATTGCGCCGGCCTCAAGGATGCAGGGCACGAGGCCATGGTGTCGGCCAAGACCGGTCTGCTGATCGACCCCTATTTCTCCGCCACCAAGCTGCGCTGGATCCTGGAAAACGTACCCGGCGCCCGCGAGCGTGCGCAGCGCGGCGAGCTGCGCTTCGGTACGGTGGACAGCTTCCTGTTGTGGCGCCTGACCGGTGGCAAGGTGCATCGTACCGATGCCAGCAATGCCTCGCGCACGCTGATGTTCAACATCCACACCCAGCAATGGGATCAGGACTTGCTCGAGCTGTTCGACATCCCTGCCAGCCTGTTGCCCGAGGTGCTCGATTGCGCGGCCGAGTTCGGTCATGCCGAAGCCGAGCTGCTCGGTGCCAGTATTCCGGTGCTGGGCATGGCCGGCGATCAGCAGGCGGCGCTGATCGGTCAGGCCTGCTTCGAGCCCGGCATGGTCAAGAGCACCTATGGCACCGGCTGTTTCATGATCCAGAACACCGGCGATCAGCCGGTGAGCTCGAAGAATCGCCTGCTGACCACCGTCGGCTATCGCCTGGGTGGCAAGGTCACCTACGCCGTGGAGGGCAGCATCTTCGTCGCCGGGGCGGCGGTGCAGTGGCTGCGCGACGGCATCAAGCTGATCAGCCATGCGCGTGACAGCGAGGCGCTGGCCGAGGCCACCGGCGAGGCCTGTGGCGTCTACCTGGTACCGGCCTTCACCGGCCTGGGCGCGCCGTACTGGGACCCCAAGGCGCGCGGCGCGATCTTCGGCCTGACCCGCGATACCGGGATCAAGGAGATCGTCACCGCCGGCCTGCAGTCGGTGTGCTACCAGACCCGCGACCTGCTCGAGGCCATGCGTCAGGACGGCGCCGCGGCGCCCAGCGCGCTGCGGGTGGACGGCGGCATGGTGGAGAACAACTGGGTCATGCAGTTTCTCGCCGACATCCTCGGGGTCAGCGTCGAGCGCCCCGAGGTCACCGAGACCACGGCGCTGGGGGTTGCCTATCTGGCCGGCCTGCAACTGGGGCTCTATCCCGATCTGAAGGCCATTGCCAGTCACTGGCATCGCCAGCATCGCTTCGAGCCGCGGATGAGCGAGACGCACCGTGAGCGCCTCTATGCCGGTTGGCTGGATGCGGTGAAGCGGGTGCGCAGCGAGGGCTGAGCGGCGTCGCAAGAGCGTGGGAGCGGCTGCAGATATGGAGCCTGGGCCGGCGCTGAGCAAGCCGCTTGTGCGGATGGCGCCCAGGGCATCTGGAAAACGGCAACTGTATCTGTTGCCGCTTACCTGGCGCAGGCATGCTGGCCGCTCTTGTCTGGTCAGGAACGCATCATGCCGCTCGAATTTCATCAAGTTGACGCCTTTACCGACCGTCCTTTCGCGGGCAACCCCGCCATGGTCTATCGCCTCGATGCCTGGCTCGACGATGCGCTGATGCAGCGCATCGCCGCCGAGCACAACCTGGCCGAGACGGCATTCGTGGTGAAGGAGGGCGAAGCCTGGCATATCCGCTGGTTCACGCCGGCCAGCGAGGTGCCGCTGTGTGGCCATGCGACGCTGGCCAGCGCCAAGGTACTGTTCGATCTCTATCAGGAAGCGGGTGAGGTGCTGCTGTTCACCTGCCTGTCCGGCGAGCTGCGTGTGACCCGCCAGGGCGAGCGGCTGGAGCTGGATTTCCCGCTGCGCCCGGTGGTGCCGGCGCCGGCATCGCTGCATGCCCAGGTCGACCGTGCGCTAGGTCTGGCGGCGCAGGACGTGCTGACCTTGCTCAACGCCGATGGCAGCGTGCAGGAGTTGATGGTGGTGCTCGCCAGCGAGGCGCAGGTGCGG
Source organism: Pseudomonas hydrolytica (assembly GCF_021495345.1). NCBI lineage: Bacteria > Pseudomonadati > Pseudomonadota > Gammaproteobacteria > Pseudomonadales > Pseudomonadaceae > Ectopseudomonas > Ectopseudomonas hydrolytica. The sequence goes on along the minus strand of NZ_CP099397.1, from coordinate 3,986,790 downwards.
GGCTTCGCTCCCCATCTGCCGGCGCTGGCCGAGCTGCCGGGGCTGGGCGTGCTGATCACGGCGCCCGGCGAGCGGCATGATTTCGTCTCGCGCTACTTTGCGCCGAGCATCGGCATCGATGAGGACCCGGTCACCGGCTCCACCCACTGCATGCTCATGCCTTACTGGGCAGAACGCCTGGAGCGCAGCGAACTGAGCGCCTTTCAGTGCTCGGCGCGCGGTGGCGAGCTGCTCTGTCGCCTGGAGGGGGAGCGGGTCAAGATCGCCGGCCATGCGCGGCACATCGCCTCTGGCCGGCTGATGCTCTGATTCAGTTGCTGCTGACCCGGCGCACGCCGCCGGAGTCGGTCAGCTGCAACTGCGCCGCCACGCTGCCCAGAGCCGGGAAGGCCACCAGGTGATCGGCGGCGATGCGGATGCCCACTTCGTCACCCGGCAGGTGGTCGGCATGGCTGGGGAAGATCGATTCCAGCTGGCTGCCGGTGGGCAGCTGCAGGCGATAGAGAGTGGCGGCGCCGAGGAAGGTCTTGCCGACGATGCGCGCCTTCAGCCCGCTGCTCTCATCCGGGACGATGTCGTCCGGGCGCAACAGCACGTCCACCGCGCTGCCCTGTGCCCAGGTATAGGCACGGTTGCCGCGAATCACCCCCAGCTCGGTCTGCACCGTATCCGGGCTGAGCAACTGGCCGCGAATGAAGTAGCCCTGGCCGATGAAACTGGCGACGAAGGGGGTGAGCGGCTCGTGGTACAGATTGAACGGCGTATCCCACTGCTCCAGGCGGCCCTGATTGAAGACGCCGACGTGATCGCTGACGGCGAAAGCCTCTTCCTGATCGTGGGTGACCAGAATGGCGCTGGTGCCGCGCGCCTTGAGAATCTCGCGCACCTCATGACTGAGGCGTCGACGCAACTCGCCATCGAGGTTGGAAAAGGGCTCGTCGAGCAGCAGCAGCTGTGGTTCCGGCGCCAGGGCGCGGGCCAGGGCGACACGCTGTTGCTGCCCGCCGGACAGCTCGTGCGGATAGCGTTTGGCCAGGTGACCGAGCTTGACCAGCTCCAGCAGCTCCTGGGTTACGCGCTCGGCGTCGGGTTGTTTGCGAATGCCGAAGGCGATGTTCTCGGCCACGCTCAGGTGGGGAAACAGGGCGTAGTCCTGAAACACCATGCCGATGTGGCGTTTCTCCGGAGCCAGGGTAAAACCGGCGCGGGAAATCACTTCGCCTGCCAGTTCGATCTCGCCTTCGAGCACCGGCTCGAAACCGGCGATGGCGCGCAGCGTGGTGGTCTTGCCGCAGCCGGAGGGGCCGAGCAGGCAGCCGATGTCACCTGCGTTCAGATGCAGATCGAGGTCCTGCACCACCTTGTGCGCGTGGTAGCCGCAATTCAGCCCGCGCAGTTGCAGCAACGGTTCGCTCATGCGTGGTGATACGCCGGTTCGACCAGCATTTCCAGCAGCGCCTTCTGCGCGTGCAGGCGATTTTCGGCCTGATCCCAGGCTACCGAGCGTGGGTCGTCGAGCAGATCGACGCTGATTTCCTCTCCGCGGTGGGCCGGCAGGCAGTGCATGAACAGCACGTCCTCGGCCGCGCGGTCGAGCAGTTGCGGGGTTACCTGGTAGGGGCGGAACAGCGCCATGCGCTGTGCGGCCTCGTCTTCCTGGCCCATTGAGGCCCAGACGTCGGTGCTCACCAGGTGGGCGCCGGCCACCGCCTCGCGCGGGTCGCGCAGCACCTGCACGCGCTCGCCGGCCTGGGCGAGGAAACGTGCGTCCGGCTCGTAGCCTGCGGGGCAGGCGACCTTGAGCTGGAAGTCGAACTGCATCGCCGCTTCGATGTAGGAGTTGCACATGTTGTTGCCGTCGCCGATCCAGGCCACGGTCTTGCCGGCGATGCTGCCACGGTGTTCGAGGAAGGTCTGCATGTCGGCCAGCAACTGGCAGGGGTGCAGGTCGTCGGACAGGCCGTTGATCACCGGCACTCGGGACTTGGCGGCGAATTCGGTGAGGTTGCTGTGGGCGAAGGTACGGATCATCACGGCGTCGAGCATGCTCGACATGACGATGGCGGCGTCGCCGATCGGCTCGCCGCGGCCCAGCTGGGTATCGCGCGGCGAGAGGAAGATGGCCTGGCCGCCGAGCTGGATCATGCCGGCTTCGAACGACAGGCGGGTGCGGGTCGAGGCCTTCTCGAAGATCATGCCCAGCACGCGGTTCTTCAGCGGTTCGAACAGCACACCGCGATTGCGCAGGTCCTTCAGCTCGATGCCTCGGCGGATCAGCCCCACCAGTTCGTCCGGTGTGTAATCCATCATCGAGAGAAAGTGTCTGACGCTCATCGTTAACTACCTTTATCACTACAGTTCGCAAGCCCGAGGCGAATGCAAAAAAACGGGAAAACGGCAGGGCTTGCGGCAGAGGCCGCAGGGTGCGACGAAACAGGGGAAGGCGCGATCTTATAAGGAAATGACGAGAAGGCGCAAATTGCCGCCCTCGAACCGGCAAATGGATGTTTTGTAAGTCTTTTCGCAAAGCTGCGTGCGAAATGTCACAAAACTGACATCATTGCTTGCGCCGCTCTGGAACGGGCCTCTAGGATGCCGCCGCCTTTCCTAGGCAATGCATTGCCCCGCAACGGGGACATCCATGGAATATATGTGCAAAGGAGTTTTGCATGAAACACGTAGCCTACGCCGCCGCTTTCTCCGCTCTCGCCCTGCTGACTGGCTGTGCCAGCCAGAACGTTAGCCAGCCGACCGTTCCGCTGAACGGCACCGTGCAGACCAACCTGAAGGCCGACGTGAAAGTGGGCGAGCCCATCTCCGGTCAATCTTCGGTGAACATCCTGTTCGGTGTGTTCAAGCTGGGCGGTGATACCCAGTTCGCCGATGGCGTGACCTACGGTGGTGGCGAGGGTGGTTTCGCGCTGGGTCTCGACCCGGTTGCTTCCGCCAAGTCCGCAGCTGCCTACAAGGCAGTCAAGGCCTCGGGTGCCGACGTGATCGTCGCCCCGCGTTACGAAGTGAACGTTCAGGATTACTTCGTGTACAAGACCGTGAGCGTCAGCGTTACCGGCAACAAGGGCACCGTGACCTCCATCCGTTAATTCGGATCGTTGCGACCCTGAATCGGCAGGCATGATGCCTGCCGATTCATGAGACGAACGCTGCTGGCGTCGTCCCCTTGCCCGGCCCATAGTTCGAAGTCTGCGACCTGACCGGTCGTCTCGCATCAGAACAAGAGGCCAGGCCATGACCAAGTCCCTCCATTACCGTGCATGCCATCTGTGCGAAGCCATCTGCGGCCTCGCCATCGAAACCGAGCTCCAGCCTGACGGCAGCACGCAGATCCGCTCGATCAAGGGCGACCCCCAGGACAGCTTCAGCCGCGGCCATATCTGCCCCAAGGCGGTGGCGCTGCAGGACATCCAGAACGACCCCGACCGCATTCGCCAGCCCATGCGCCGCAGCGGCGAGCAGTGGCAGGCCATCGCCTGGGACGAGGCCTTCGAGCTGGTCGCCGAGCGCCTCAGCGCGATCCGCGCCGAGCACGGGCAGAACGCCGTGGCCGTGTACCAGGGCAACCCCAGCGTGCACAACTACGGGCTGATGACCCACAGCAACTACTTCCTCGGCCTGCTGAAGACGCGCAACCGTTTCTCGGCCACCTCGGTCGACCAGCTGCCGCATCACCTGACCAGCCATTTGATGTACGGCCACGGCCTGCTGATCCCGATTCCGGACATCGACCACACCGACTTCATGCTGATTCTCGGCGGCAACCCGCTGGCCTCCAACGGCAGCATCATGACCGTGCCGGATGTGGAGAAGCGCCTGAAGGCCATCCAGGCCCGTGGCGGCAAGCTGGTGGTGGTCGACCCGCGGCGCAGCGAGACTGCCGCCATCGCCGATCAGCACCTGTTCGTGCGTCCCGGCAGCGATGCCGCGCTGCTGCTGGCGCTGCTCAATACCCTGTTCGAGGAAGGCCTGACCCGTGGCAGCCATCTGCCGGTGGAGGGGCTTGAGCAGGTGCGCGCGGCCATCGCCGAATTTACGGCCGAAGCCATGAGCGCTCGCTGTGGCGTACCGGCTGCCACCATTCGCCAGCTGGCGCGGGACTTCGCCGCGGCGGACAAGGCGGTCTGCTATGGGCGCATGGGCGTTTCCACCCAGACCTTCGGTACCCTCTGCCAATGGCTGGTGCAGCTGATCAACCTGGTTACCGGCAACCTCGATCGGGTCGGCGGGGCACTCTGCACCATGCCCGCGGTGGACCTGGTGGCGAGCACCTCGGGCGGGCATTTCAATCGCTGGCAGAGCCGGGTGTCCGGGTTGCCGGAATACGGCGGTGAGCTGCCGGTCTCGGCGTTGGCCGAAGAGATGCTCACCCCCGGCGAGGGGCAGATCCGCGCGCTGGTCACGGTGGCCGGCAATCCGGTGCTGTCCACCCCCAATGGTCGCCAGCTGGAGCAGGCGCTGCAGGGGCTGGACTTCATGCTCTCGGTGGATTTCTACATCAACGAGACCACCCGTTACGCCGACCTGATCCTGCCGCCGACCGCGCCGCTGGAACACGATCACTACGACACCACCTTCAACGTCTTCGCGGTGCGCAACGTCACCCGCTTCAACGAGGCGATCCTGGCCAAGCCGGAAGGTGCGCTGCACGACTGGGAAATCTTCGTCGGCCTGGCCCAGGCCTTTGCCGCGCGCAATGGCCTGGAGCTGAAGCCGACCCTGGCACCGGAGCAGATGATCGACATGGGGCTGCGCTTCGGCCCCTATGGGGATCGCAGCGAGCGCAAGCTCAGCCTGGCAGCGCTGCGCGATCACCCGCACGGGCTCGACCTAGGGCCCTTGCAGGCGAACCTGGCGGCGCGGCTGAAGACCGCTTCGAAGGCCGTCGAGGCGGCTCCCGAACTGCTGCTGGGCGACCTCGCACGCTTCGCCGCGCAGGTGCCGCCAGCGGCGGACGAACTGCTGCTGATTGGCCGACGCCACGTGCGCAGCAACAATTCCTGGATGCACAACTACCACCGCCTGGTGAAGGGCAAGCCGCGTCACCAGCTGCTGATGAATCCGTCCGACCTGGCCAGTCGTGGCCTGGTCGACGGCCAGCGCGTGCAGGTGCGCTCGCGGGTTGGCAGCATCGAGGTGGAGGTGGCGGCCAGCGACGAGGTGATGGCCGGCGTGGTCAGCCTGCCGCACGGCTGGGGGCATGCGCGCCCCGGCGTGCAGATGGCTATTGCCAGCGAGCAGCCGGGCGCCAGTGCCAACGACCTGACCGACGAGCGCCGCCTCGATGCGTTGTCCGGCAATGCGGTGCTCAATGGCGTGCCGGTCGAGGTGGTGGCCGCATAGCTGCGATCCGGGGTCGTATCAAGGCAAGGGAGCGACGGCAAGGCCGAGCATTGTGCTCGGCTTTTCGCTACAATCGCGCCACCGTGGCGACCGTCGGGTCGCGAAGTCTATGCTGAGGTGCCCAATGGATATCATCGAAACCATCAAAGAGCAGATCGCCAACAACACCGTTCTGCTGTACATGAAAGGCTCGCCCAACGCGCCGCAGTGTGGCTTCTCCGCCCGTGCCGCCCAGGTGGTGATGGGTTGTGGCGAGAAGTTCGCCTATGTCGACATCCTGCAGAATCCGGAAATCCGCGCCAACCTGCCGAAGTACGCCAACTGGCCGACTTTCCCGCAGCTGTGGGTGGCCGGCGAGCTGGTCGGCGGCAGCGACATCCTCACCGAGATGTACGAGAAGGGCGAGCTGCAGACCCTGATCAAGGATGCCGTGAGCAAAGCCGGCGCCTGATCGCTGCCTTCGCAAAAAAGAACCCGCCTAGGCGGGTTCTTTCGTTTCTGCGCCTAATAAAGCCGACGGGCGCCGGTGCGCACGGCCTGGGCGGCACCGCGATACCCTAAGTCACTTCTGCAGCCACTGGCCATTGAGCTGGATGAACTGTCCCTTCGGCGTGCGCTCGATGGCCTTCTTGCCGGCGATGGCTTCGACATCGCTCAGGCTGATTCCGTTGTCCTGCGCCACCTTCTGATACTCGGCACGGCGCGCCTGGTTGATCAGGCGGGCGATTTCCTCGGCCTGGCCACCGGGCTTGACCACGCCGAGGTAGCCGTTGGGTTGCTCGCCCAGCTGCCCGCTGCTCTTGGCCTCGCCGAGTGCGCTCATGGCCTGGTTGAGGTTCAGTGCGTAGGCCGGCAGGCTCAGGCTCAATGCCAGCAACAGGGTCGAAATGTAACGGATCATCGCCTTTCTCCTTAGAACAGACCGCTGCCTTCGCTAAATACGCTGTCCAGAGCCTTGTCCACTTTGATGTAGATTTCGTGCTCGACCTTGACGTTCAGGTTGATGTTGATCGGCTCGTTGGGCATGGCCAGTTGTACCGTCGGGGTACAGGCCAGGCACAGCAGCCCCAGGCTCAGGACTGCGAGGAGGCGGTACGTGCGCATGGCGCTACTCCTTTGATTCTTGGGGGACACGCTGGCGCATCCATTGCTGAATCCGTTGCTGGATGATGCCACTGACCTTGTCGGTCAGCTGCAGACTGGCCAGCAGGGCCGGAACGTCTTCTTCCAGGTTGATGTTGAAGTGGATGGGCCGGCCCTTCTCGATGGCCGGGTTCTGTCCATGCAGACGCATGCCCAAGCGCAGTGTGCCGGACTGATCATAGTCGACGCTACTGCTGAGCAGATCGTAGTGGAAGTCCTCCAGTGCGTCGGTGACCAGTTTCATGCCGGGGTTGGCCTGGCCCATGGCGCGAATGCGCGGCGACTGAAAGCGCAGTCGCCCTCCCGGCGGCCTGGCTTCGATCAGGCCCTGCTCGATGCTGATGGCGTCGCCCAGGCGCAGCGGCAGGGTGCCGTCGATCAGCCCATTGCCGGACAGGCCTTCGGCCGGGTAGACGCGAAACAGCTCTTGCAGATCCAGGCCGCTGAGGCGCAGGGGCAGCAACTGGCTGGGCTGTGCCAGTGCCCAGGTTGCCGGTGCCAGGCTCAGGCTGCCGCCGAGCACGCCCAGCTCGGCGCGCTGGTGTGTCAGGTTGCCGGCCAGCGGCCGCTGCAGGCTGGCTTGGTAGCTGGCCTGCAGTTGCAGGGGGCCGAGTTCGATGCCGGGATCGAGCTGGCGGGCACTCAGTTGCGGCAGGTCGAGGCGCAGTCGATCGCCGGCCAGTTGCAGGCGCAGTTCGGCATCGACACCGTTCAGGGTGGTGCGGTCATAGACGCCGGCCAGACCCTTGCCGGTCAGACTGGCCTTGAGCTGCAGGGGCTTGCCGCTGGGCAGTTGCAACTGCGCCTCGGCCTGCACGCGGCCATTGTCCAGCGACAGCAATGGCGGCCAGGCGGCCAGGGTCTGTGCCAACGGGTTGCCGGCACGCAGGAACAGCTCGTCGAGGGTGGCATTGAGCTTCAGTGCATTGGTCGTGTTGTTCAGGCGCAGGGCCGCGCTCAGGCCCGAATCGGCCAGCAGGGCGCCGTCGAGGGACTGACGGGCGCTGTTCGCGTCGATCCGTCCCTGCCATTGCCAGCCCTGTGTCTGCAATTGCGGGTGCTGCAGGCGTTGGATGCGGATGCCCAGCGGGCCGGAGAGAGTCGGTGCGCTCGGGGTGCCGCCCAGTTCAGTGCCGGCCAGTGTCGCCTGAGCCTGCTGCAGGTCCAGCTCGGCGCTGCGCAGGCGCTGGACGTCGAGGCGGGACTTGCCTGTTAGGCCAAGCTGCCACTGCTGCGCCGTGACGCTGCCCTTGAGGGCGAGATTCAGGCGCAGGTCATCGAGACGACTGTCGGTCAGGTCCAGGCGTTTGCTGCGGGCTTGCAACTGCAGCTGTCGAACTTCCACCGCCCAGGCGGGGGATTGGCGCAGGCCAAGCTCGGCATCGGCCTGCAGTTCCAGCGGACCTTGCCCGCTGACTTTCAGTCGCAGGGCCAGCTCCTCGTCGGTAGCGTCGTCCAGTGGGGCGAAGTGCAACTGCAATCGCTGCGGTCGCAGGCCGCTCGGCAGCGACGCCAGCCAGGGTGCATCCTGAGCGTCGAGCTGCAGCTGGCCGTCCAGGCGGCGGGCCTGCCACTGGCCCATGGCGTTGCGCAGGTCGAGCGCCAGCTCGCCGCTGACCAGGCCGACGCCGGGAAGCGGCCAGGGCTGCGGCAGCTGCGCATCGACTCGCAGCCATCCGGGCGTGGCGAGCAGCGCGCTGAATGCCAGGGTTTCCTGCGGCACCTGCAGCTGCCACTGGGCGTTCACGCCTGCCTGCCGGGGCGTGTCAGGCAGGGCGGCGGTGTCGAGCTGCGTCCATTCGCTCAGCCAGTCGACGAGCCAGGCCGTATCCGGTAATGCAGCGATCTCCAGGTTGCCGCTCCATTGCAGGGCAGCGGCCTGAGGCTGCAGGTCGCTGTGCAGGGTGATCTGCGGTTGGTCGTCGAGCAGCAGGTTCAGCTGCGCCTGGCGCGGGCTGTCCGGCGCACTGCCGAGCCCCTGCAACTGCGCACTCAACTGCGCCTGGTGCGTGTCGCGCAGGAGCAGGGCGCGCAGCTGCAGCTCATCGTCCAGCAGCTGCAATTCGAGGTCGCCCTGCAGTGTGCAGCGGCCGCTGTGACAGGGCAGCTGCGCCTGGGCGTCGTGCACCTCGATTCGTCGCGGTAGCCATGGCAGGGTCTGGGTCAGACTCTGGAGGACACCGGCCGGATCGTTTGCGCTCAGGCTTTCGGGTTCTGTCTGCTCAGGCCGCCAGAACAGCCGCACATCCTGCGCAGTCAGGCGGTAGCGAGGCGCTTCGCTGGCCAGCCAGTAGAGGCGCACCTGCCCGGCCTGCATCTGCAGCTCACCGCTACGGCGCTGCACCAGGCTCACGCCTTGTAGCTGCAGGCCGCGCCAGGACAGGCTCAGGTGCTGCCAGTCCAGTTCGATGTGCTGCTCCTCGAGCAGTTGCTGCATGCGGTAGCCGGCATAGCAGACCAGTAGCGACAGCAGCGCCAGTGTCGCGACGCAGATGCTCAGCCAGAAACGCTGGCGGCTCATGAGTTTTCCTTGCTCGATGCGGTCCATCGGACGGTACCCCATGCCCGAGTGAGTGCCAAGCGACTTTCCGTGCTATTGTGTGTTTACAGCTTTTGATGTTTATTTTGTTGTGAACAAGCGAAGGAGGAAGTGATGAGCGCGGTGACTCACTGTCAACCCGACGCCGATGCGGTGCTGGCCAAGGCGCTGCTCAATACCCGCGAGCAACTGGGGTTGACCCAACAGGAACTGGCGGACATCGTCGGCGTCCATCGCAGTGCCATCGGGCGCTGGGGCGAGCAGGGCGGTTTGCGTCCGCAGAGCAAGACCGGTGAACTGGCGTTGTTGCTGATCCGGGTCTACCGAGCCCTGTTCGCCCTGTTCGGCGGCAATCAGCAGGACATGCGCCATTTTCTGCGTACCGAGAACCGCCATCTGGCTGGCGTGCCGCTGCAGCAGATGACTCAGGTGCAGGGCTTGGTGCGCGTCGTCGAGTATCTCGACGCCATTCGCGGCAAGGTCTGAAAGCCAACAAGTCCTGCGGCATCGAGAACGGGCTCGGTAGGCTGCGTACGACCAGCGCAGTTCGTCCGAAGGGGTGATTGCCGTGGGTCAAGATGCTGTATAAAAATACAGTTTTTCGCGGCTCTGAGCATTGCTTGCCTGCTGTGATCAGCCGGAGGCTGTCACTAACCCAGCGCCTTGTACGGCTCCAGCGTCGCGATGCCTTGAGCAGGCTCTACCCTTGGGAGGTATCGCCATGGACATCTGGCAACTATGCGAAGGCGAACGGCAGGTTCGACCGTTGCGCGGCAAGCTGCTGCGCATGGTGGAGAGCCAGGCGCAAGTCGCCACCCTGCAACTGGTCGATACCCTGGCCGAGCAGGCTCTGCTGGAAGAGTTGCTCGAAGCCAGCAAGCCGCCGCTGCCGCAGGGCAGCGAGCCGCTGCACTATCTGCTGAAGACGCCGTTTCGCTATCCGCCGCTGCGCTGGGGCTCGCGCTTTGGCACGGTGCACGAACCCAGCCTGTTCTACGCGGCCTTGCGGTTGGAAACGGCGATGGCCGAGGCGGCCTACTATCGCTTCGTGCTGTGGAACGGCATGGTCAGTCCGCCGCCCAGCGGGCGCATCCTTTCCGAACATTCCACCTTCGAGGCGCGCTATCGGGTCGAGCGCGGCATTCAGCTGCAGCAGCCGCCATTCGACCTGCATCGCCAGTTGCTGGCCCATCCCAGCGATTACAGCGTGCCGCAAGGTTTGGGGGCGGCGATGCGAGCGGCCGGCATCGAGGCCTTCGAGTACCGCTCGGCGCGCTGCCCGGCCGGTGGCAGCAATGTTGCGCTGTACGTTCCCGGTGCGTTTGCGGAAAAGCGACCACGCAACCTGACCGCCTGGCTGTGCGAAACCACCGGCGAATACGTGGCCTTCAAGCATGCCCAGACCCCCGATCAGCCGCGGCTGTTTCGCTGGGAGCAGTTCCTGGTTCAAGGGCAGTTGCCGCAGCCCGCATGACCGCGTCGATGCCCCGAAACAGAGCGCTGCGCGGATCTGTCGCAGGGAGTTGTGCACAATGCTGATGCAGGCTGTCACATCACTGTCAGAAACAACGCTAAACGCTTGATTTTTCGTGGCTGATTTTTAAGTCAATGAAAAATATGCATTTTTTTCGTTGGTGAAAAAATCGACAGTTTGACTGAGAGCCCCGAAGCATCGGGGCTCACGTCCCTTTCGCCCAAGTTGTGCACGGAGTTATCCACAGCTTCTGTGGATTGTGCCGAGCGCTTGCTCTGGAACGCCAATGGTGGGTTTTGGCAAGTCTTTACCTCGGCAAAAAAAGGAGTAGAGTGGCGCGCCCCGGCAGTCACCCCTTCTTTTTTATGCCACGCGTTACACCCGCTACCACCTCGGCCCCCGACTCCAATGCCTCGCGTTTGCCCATGCGTGTCGCCCTCTGGCTGCTCGACAGCCCGCGCCTGGGGCAGACCCCCAGTGTCAAACGCATCGCCGGCAACCTGCTCAAGCAGCCCGCGCGCAAGGGCTGCGTGCAGGCGCAGAGCCGCCTGGGGCAATTGCTGTGCCGCGACTGCGGCAATCCGCGCGACCGCCGCATGGGCTTCGAACTGCTGCGCCAGGCGGCCAGGGCCGGTGACCGCGGCGCACAGCTGGAGCTGGAGCGTCTGGCGCGCTGACCCCACGGACGGGCTGGCTGGGTATACTGCCAGCGGTTCAACATGGAGTGTCTATGCCCGTCGACCCCCTATCCCTCGCCATTGGTGCCGCCGCGGCCCTTGTTCCGCTGCTGGCTGGTCTCTGGTCGCTGCAACGACGCGTCGCCCAGGCGCAGAGCGAGCAGGCGCTGCTGCAGGAGCGCCTGGAACACGCCCAACTGAGCCAGACAGGCTTGCTCGCTCAGCTCGACGCCTGCCGTGCCGAGCTGGCCGAGGTCAGCGAGATCAAGGTGGAGCAGCAGAGCGAACTGGCCGGCCTGCGGCGCGAGAACGAGCTGCTGCAGCAGGAGCGACAGATCGCCCGTGAGGCGGCGCAATCCTGGCATCAGCAGCGCGAACGCAACGAGGCCGAACTGCGCCGGCTGACCGCCGAATGCGCAGCGCTGGCCGCCGAGCTGCAGGAGCATCGCGATAATCAGCAGCAGCGCCTCGATGATCTGCAGGGCGCGCGCGACGAGTTGCGCGCGCAGTTCGCCGAGCTGGCGACGAAGATCTTCGACGAGCGCGAGCAGCGTTTCGCCGAAACCAGCCAGCAGCGTCTCGGCCAGTTGCTCGATCCGCTCAAGGAGCGCATCCAGGCCTTCGAGAAGCGCGTCGACGAGAGTTACCAGCAGGAGGCGCGCGAGCGTTTCTCCCTGGGCAAGGAGCTGGAGCGTCTGCAGCAGCTCAACCAGCGCCTGGGCGATGAAGCGACCAACCTGACCCGTGCGCTCAAGGGCCAGAAGACCCAGGGCAACTGGGGCGAGCTGGTGCTCGAAAGGGTGCTGGAGCATGCCGGCCTGGAAAAGGGTCGCGAGTATCACACCCAGGTCAGCCTCAAGGGGGAGGGCGGCGAGCGCTTCCAGCCCGATGTGCTGATCCGCCTGCCAGGCGAGAGACAGGTGATAGTCGATGCCAAGGTCAGCCTCAGCGCCTATCAGCAGTACGTCGCCGCCGTGGACGAGCCGCTCCGCCAGCAGGCGCTGAAGCAGCACCTGCTATCGCTGCGCAGTCACCTCAAGGGCCTGTCCGGCAAGGATTACCAGCGCCTGGAAGGCCTGCACAGCTTGGATTTCGTCCTGCTCTTCGTGCCCATCGAAGCGGCCTTCGCCGCAGCGCTGCAGGCCGAGCCCGACCTGTTTCAGGAAGCCTTCGAGCAGCAGGTGGTGATCGTCAGCCCGACCACCCTGCTGGCGACCCTGCGGGTGATCGACAGCCTCTGGCGTCAGGAGCGCCAGGGGCAGAACGCACGCGAAATCGCCGAGCGGGCCGGCCAGCTGTATGACAAGTTCGTCGCCTTCATCGCCGACCTCGATGAAATGGGCAGCCGCTTGCAGCAGCTGGACAAGGCGTACGCCAGCGCGCGCAACAAGCTGGTGGAGGGGCGCGGCAACCTGATCGGTCGTGCGGAGAATCTCAAGCTGCTTGGCGCCCGTGCCAGCAAGAGCCTGCCGACCGAGCTGCTCGAGCGCGCCGCCGACCTGCCGGCGCTGGACGAGCTGGGCGAGTAGCCGGCATCGCAGCTGCGCGTCTGTCCTGAGGGCGTTTCTCTCCGCCGTAGTTAACCTGCGGGCGGTTTCGATACGCCCTGATCTTCCTCCATCCGAGTGACATGCTCGCGTATCCAGCCGGCCAGGGCTTTCGGCTCCGCCAGCACGCGCCAATGCCCGCCGCGAACGTCACGGCGCGTCAGTGAAGGCGCCCAATGCGGCAGGTCGTCGAACAGTTGCGGACGTACGAAACGGTCGGCCAGAGGCACGATCAGCTGCACCGGCACGCGGGTACTGCGCGCCCGCGGGCTGAACAGGCTGCGGACGAAGTTGGCGCGATACAGCTGCACCCCGCGCATGCCGTCGCTGCGTTGCGTGCTGCTGGGCGGCAGGCCGTGCACGCCCTCCACGCGGCGCAGCAGCCAGGGCCAGGCGCGGTCCAGACCCAGGCGCCAGCACAGCTCCGGCAGCAGCGGGATGTGGAACAGGGCGATGTACCAGGAACTGAGCAGCTGGCCGAGCACCTGCCGCAGAGCGCCTGGACTGCGCAGGCTGATGCGCTGGCGCATCCAGTGGCCAACGTGGTCCAGGCAGGGTCCGGAAATGCTGGTATAGGAAGCCAGTAACGGCTGGATGCGCGGCTCGGTCACCGCTTCCCAGCTCTGGATCGACCCCCAGTCGTGGGCCACCAGGTGCACCGGCTGCTGCGGGCTGAGTGCGCGGATCACCGCTTCCAGATCGTTCGCCAGCCGCTCCAGGCGATAATCGCGCAGCCGTCGCGGCGCCTGCGAGGCGCCATGGCCGCGCACGTCGTAGGCGAGGATGCGGTAGTCGGCAGCCAGCTCGCTCACCAGCGGCAGCCAGATCTCGTGGCTGTCCGGGTAACCATGGACCAGCAGCAGGGTCGGTCCGTCGGCCTTGCCCCAGACATAGGCCTGCAGGCGTACGCCGTCCCCCTGCACGTGGCAGCGCTGCGCTGGCAGCTCGCGGCGGTGCAGCGGGGCGTTCACAGGTCGGCACCGAACGGGGCGGGTGGCAGGACTGTTGCAGGCATGGCGGGCTCCGCTGATCAGGATGACATCGTCTGATGTCATTGTTTGCCCTGCGCCTGCCCTTGCCTAGCCGGTCCGGCGTCGTGTGGGCATCGGCACTTTCCTGTCACTTGGAGGCAGCAGCCGCTCTACTGCCGGGATCGCGCGGCTTTCGTGGCCGTTATCGGGCCTGGCGCGAAGGGCAAGTCCAGCCCTTGGTTGGGGGGATGCGCGCGGTTGTTGGCCGGCGAAGCGCGACGCTATGATCGCGCCATGACTCCGACTTCTCTGTTTCTCCAGCGCCTGCTCGGCAGCGCCGCCCCCGTGGCCGCGGCGGCTGTCGCCGAATACACGGTCGACGAGCTGGCCCAGGCCGCGCAGACCACGGTGCGCAACGTGCGCGCGTACCAGGATCGCGGTCTGCTGCCGCCGCCCGAGCGGCGCGGGCGAGTCGGCATCTACAGTGGCGAGCATCTGGCGCGCCTGCGCCTGATCGGCCAGTTGCTCGAGCGCGGCTACAGCATCGCCAATATTCGCGAGCTGTTCGAGGCCTGGTCGCAGGGGCGCGATCTGGCGCATGTGCTGGGCCTGGAACAGGCCATCCGCGGCCCCGGAGAGCCCGAACAGCCCGGACGGCTGGAGTTCGCCGAGCTGCAGGCGATCTTCGCGGACGATCTGGACGACGAGCTGATCGATCGCGCCCAGGCCATGGGCCTGCTGCAGTTCGCCGGCGACCACCTCAGCGTGCCCAGCCCGCGTCTGTTTGCCGCGGGTGTCGAGCTGTACCGCGCCGGTATTCCGCTGCCGGCGCTGCTGGATGAGCTGGAGTCGATTCGCCGGCATGTCGAGCAGGTATCCACCGGCATCGTGCAGATGATCGTCGGGCATCTGGTCAATCCATTGCTGCAGAGTGCGCTGCCCCGTGCCGACCAGCTGGAAGACCTCAGCACGCAATTGCTGCGTCTGCGGCCACTGGTCGAGCAAGTGGTCGAGGCCGAGCTGGCGCGCGGCCTGCCGGTGGCGGCCAACCGCGAGCTGAGCGAACGGGTGCACCGGCTGCTGCAGGGGTTTCTGCAGCGCAGCCAGGGTTAGGCTGCCACCAGCGGCGAACCCTCGCGGAAAGCAGCCGCTCGATTAACCGCGCAATGCCAGATGGCGGCTGAGCAGGGCACGCAGGGCCGCCGGCTTGACCGGTTTGGGCAGGTAGTCGAGCCCCGCCGCATGTACCTCGGCCACCAGTTCCGGGCGGCCGTCGGCGCTGATCACCACGCCAGGTACCGGTTCGCCCAGACGGGTGCGCAGCCAGGCCATCAGTTCGGTGCCGGTCTCGCCTTCGTCCAGGTGATAGTCGATCAGGGCCAGTTGCGGACGCACGTCCTCGCTGAGCAGATGCTCGCATTCCAGGCGGTTGCGCGCCGTCCACACCTGGCAGCCCCAGCGTGACAGCAGGCTGTGCATGCCGGTGAGAATGCTGTCCTCGTTGTCGATGCAGATCACCTGGGTGCCGTGCAGCGGCTGGCCGTCTGCGGCCTGCGAGGCGGGCCCCTGCGGCTTGGGTGCGGGTTTTCTCGCCAGCGGCACGCTGACGCTGAACACGCTGCCCTTGCCCGGCCAGGAGCGAACCTCCAGACGGTGTGAGAGAACGCGGCACAGCCCGTCGGCAATCGCCAGGCCCAGGCCGAGCCCCTTTTCCGCTCGGGTCTGGTGGCTGTCCAGACGCTTGAACTCTTCGAAGATCACCTTGCGCTTGTCCTCGGGAATGCCCGCACCGCGGTCCCAGACTTCCAGGCGCAGGTGCTCGCCCTCGCGGCGCACGCCCAGCACCACACGCCCCTTGGCGTAGCGGAAGGCGTTGGTGAGGAAGTTCTGCAGAATGCGCCGCAGCAGCTTGATGTCGCTGTCGACCCACTGCCTGCTGCCCCGCACGCGCAGATCGATGCCCTGCTCGGCGGCCAGCACGCCAAACTCGGCGGCGAGGGTGTCGAACAGGCTGGCCAGGGCGAAGGGATGTCGGTCCGGGGCGATGCGGCCGTTTTCCAGGCGCGAGATGTCCAGCAGGTCGGTGATCAGATCCTCGGCCGAGCGCAGCGAGCTGTCCAGGTGGCGCACCAGTTCCTGGGCCTCCACCGGCAGGGCTTCGTCCTGGTGGGCCAGGGCCGCGGAGAACAGGCGTGCGGCATTGAGCGGCTGCATCAGGTCATGGCTGACCGCGGCGAGAAAGCGCGTCTTCGACTGGTTGGCCGCTTCGGCGTGGGCCTTGGCCTCGGTCAGCGCCTGGTTGAGTTTCGACAGTTCCTGGGTCCGCTCGGCGACGCGCCGTTCCAGGCTCTCGTTGGCTTCCTTGAGGGCGCGCTCGGCCTCGCGGAACTCGGTGATGTCGGTGAAGCTCATGACGAAGCCGCCGCCGGGCATGGGGTTGCCGATCAGCTCGATCACCCGGCCGTTGGGGAACACCCGTTCGTAGCTGTGCGCGGTGCCCTGACGCATCCAGTACAGGCGCTTGGCGACGTTCTCTTCGACGTCGCCGCTGCCGAGCATGCCGCGCTCGGCGTTGAAGCGGATGATCTCGGCAATGGGGCGGCCGACGTAGATCAGCCCGTCGGGGTAGTCGAACAGCTCCAGGTAGCGGTGGTTCCAGGCCACCAGGCGCAGGTTCTGGTCGACCACGCTGATGCCTTGGGTGATGTTCTCGATCGCCCCCTGCAGCAGGGCGCGGTTGAACTGCAGGACTTCCGAGGCCTCGTCGACGATGCGCACCACGTCTTCGACCTGCATCTCGCGGCCTTCGATGGCGGCCTTGACCACCGCACGGGTCGAGGAGGCGCCGAGCACGCCGGCCAGCAGGCGCTCGGTATGGGCGATCCATTCGCTGTTGGCCGGCTGGTTGGGGTCGAAGTCCTTGCCCTTGCCCTGACGCAGGGCGAAGCGGGCGAAGCTCTGCCGGGCACGTTCCTCGCCGACGAAGCGGCTGGCGAGCGCCAGCAGGTCCTCCACCTGCACCGCCAGCAGGCTACGGTTGCTGGGCTTGGTACCCAGGTCATGACCGATGAAACGCCCGGCCTGCCAGTGCTCGGACACCCGGGTGCGCGAGAACCACGAGACCCAGGCAAACAACAGTAGGTTGCCGGCCAGCGACAGCACCACGCCTCGGGTCAGCGGATCCACCTGCAGGCCGAGGGGCGCGTAGAGCAGGGTGGTCAGGCCGGGGAAACTTTCCAGCGACCAGCCCATGCCGCGTGCCGCCAGCGGCAGGACCAGGGTGTAGAACCACAGTATGGCGCCGAAGATCAGCCCGGCGAACACGCCGCGGCGGTTGGCCTGTTTCCACACCAGGGCGCCGAACATGGCCGGCGCCAGCTGGCCGATGGCGGCGAACGACACCTGACCGATGGTGGCCAGGCTGGTGCCCTCGCCGAGCAGGCGATAGCAGACGTAGGCCAGCAACAGGATCAGCACGATGCTGACCCGGCGGGCGGTGAGCATCCAGTGGCGGAAGGCCTCGAACGGTCGCTCGGTGCTCTGCCGGCGCAGCAGCCAGGGCAGCAGCATGTCGTTGGAAATCATGGTCGACAGGGCCACGGACGCGACGATCACCATGCCGGTGGCCGCCGAGGCACCGCCGATGAAGGCCAGCACCGCCAGGCTCGGATGGGCCTCGGCCAGGGGCAGGCTGATAACGAAGGAGTCCGGGGTGATGCCCGCCGGCAGCAGCATCTGCCCGGCCAGGGCGATGGGCACGACGAACAGTGCGGCCAGCATCAGGTAGGCGGGGAATACCCAGCGCGCCAGACGCAGGTCCTTGGGTTCGATGTTCTCCACCACGGTGACGTGGAACTGCCGTGGCAGGCAGACGATGGCGATCATCGCCATGCCGGTCTGTACCAGCATCGCCGGCCAGTTGACCGGCTTGGCCCAGAAGTCGTCCAGTTCGGCGGTGACCCGGGCCTGGGCGAGCAGATCGCCCACGCCGTTGTACAGGCCGAAGGTGACGAAGGCACCGACGGCGAGGAAGGCCAGCAGCTTGACCAGCGACTCGAATGCGATGGCCAGCACCATGCCGCGATGGTGCTCGGTAACGTCCAGGTTGCGCGTACCGAACAGGATGGTGAACAGCGCCAGGGCCAGCGACACGATCAGCGCCGTGTCCTGGGCGCTGGTGCCGATGGTCTGCGGATCGATGCCGATCAGCAGGTTGACGCCGAGCACGATGCCCTTGAGCTGCAGGGCGATGTACGGCAGTACGCCGACCAGACAGATCAGCGCCACCACCACGGCCAGGGACTGGGACTTGCCATAGCGCGCGGCGATGAAGTCGGCGATGGAGGTGATGTTCTCCTGCTTGCTGATCATCACCATCTTCTGTAGCACCCAGGGCATGGTCAGCAGCAGAATGGTCGGGCCGAGGTAGATCGGCAGGAACGACCACAGTTGCTCGGCGGCCTGACCCACCGCGCCGAAGAAGGTCCAGCTGGTGCAGTAGACCGCCAGGGACAGCGAGTAGACCCAGGCGCGAACCTTCGGCGGCATGGGCGTGCCGCGGCGATCGCCATAGAACGCGATGGCGAAGAGAATGGCCATGTAGATCAGGGCGACCGCGGCGATCAGCCCGGGGGACAGCGACATGCGAACTCCGGAACGCAGAGTGGAACGAAGAAGCCTGCGCTGCTGGGCGAGGCGGATAATCATCAGTGTTGCACAAAGCCGCGGCCTGTCGGCTGCGACCAAGGTCGCAGGGTGTCGACCGCGCTTTGCGAAACGGTCCGATTGTGCCGCAGGCGATGGGCTGATAGCGTGGTCGGCTTGCAACCGCGCCAGGAGGAAGCATGTTCAAACCGCAATTGGTCACGCTGCAGCGAGGAGCCTTGCGCCTGGAGCCACTGGCCGATGCCGATATCCCGGCCCTGGTCGCGTTGGCCGAGGCCAATCGTGACGAGCTGCTGTACATGAGCGGTACCCAGCCTCTGGACTGGTATCGCAGCGCACTGGCCGAACTGCGCGAGCAACGCGCGCTGCCATTCGCCATCCGTCTCGGCGAGCAGCTGGTCGGCACCACTCGCTTCGGCGATTTCATGAACAGCCTGCCGGCCTGCGAGATCGGCTGGACCTGGCTCGATCGCGCCCAGCATGGCAGCGGGCTGAACGCCAGCATCAAGTACCTGATGCTCAAGCATGCCTTCGACAACTGGGGCATGGTCCGTGTGCAGCTGAAAACCGCCGCCAGCAACCTGCGCTCGCAACGCGCCATCGAGAAGCTGGGCGCCGCCCGCGAGGGCCTGCTGCGTAACCATCGCCGCCTGGCCGACGGCCGTCTCGACGACACGGTGCTGTACAGCATCACCGATCAGGAATGGCCGCAGGTGCGCGCCGCCCTGGAAGCGCGCTTCGGCGGCTGAACATGCAGCCACTGACGGGAAGCGAACGCGCGCGGTTCAGCGCCAGCGACGATCTGCACGGCTTGGAGCTGTTGTCCGCACGCTTTGTCGAACATCGTTTCGCCCCGCACGTGCACGACGGTCATGTGATCGCCGTGCTCGAAGCCGGTGCTGAGCGCTATCGCTATCGCGGTGTCGATCACCTGGCGGGCGCCGGCAGCATCGCCTTGCTCAATCCGGACGAGGTGCATACCGGTTCCAAAGGGGTCGAGCAAGGCTGGCAGTACCGGGTGTTCTACCCGCAGCCCGGTACTTTCGAGGCGCTGCTGGCCGAACTCGAGTCGCCACCGGCTGCACCGCCCATGTTCCACGACAGCGTGCACCATGATCCGCTCCTGGCGTCGCGGCTGAGTGCGCTGCACCGTCTGCTGGAGGATCCGCACAGCGAGGCGCTGCAACGTCAGACCCTGTGGCGCGAGGCGATGCTCGAGCTGCTGCAGCGTTACGCGCGCCTGCCGGCGCCGCGTGGCGTCGGCCAGGAACCGCGGGCGGTGGCTTTGGCCAAGGAGCTGCTTGCCAGCCAGCTGAGCGAGCCGCCATCGCTGGAAGAGCTGGCGGCGGCGGTCAATCTCTCACCCTTTCACTTCGCCCGGGTATTCCGCCGGGCCACCGGTCTGCCACCGCATGCCTGGCTCAGGCAGCGTCGTCTGGAGCAGGCGCGGACGCTGCTCAGAAGTGGCTGCTCGGCGCTCAGCGTCGCCATGCAGCTGGGGTTCGCCGACCAGAGCCATCTGTCGCGGCAGTTCAAGCAGACCTATGGCGTCAGCCCCGGCGAATACCGCAGCGCGGTGGCGCGAGGCTGAGCGGACCGAGGCACGAGGCACAAAAAAGCCGGCGCTCCTTATCGGGACGCCGGCTTCTTCAGCCCGCTACGTCGATCAGAACTCGTGATCGGCAGTGTCCGGGTTCAGGTCGCTGATGCCCAGCTTGGCCGCGGCCTGCTCGATGGCGCCGGTCTGCTTGACCAGGGCGGCGATGGCGTCGCGTACCAGTTGCTGGCCTTCGGCGTTGTCCTCGGCGATCAGCTGGTCGAAGTGCACGTTGTTCTTCTCGGCGCTGTCGACCAGAGCCTGCAGCTTGGCCTCGGTCGCTTGCAGATCGGCCTTGAGGCTGGCATCGGCCTGGGCATCGACCTTGGCCACCAGTTCCGACAGGCTCGGGCCGCTCAGGGTGCTGCCGTCGACCTTCTTGTACTCGCCCAGGTAGACGTTGCGAATGCCCTTGCCGTTATAGAAGTGCGAGTTGTGGGTGTTGTCGCTGAAGCAGTCGTGCTCGTCTTCCGTGGAGTTGGCTTCGAGGGCGACCTTCATGCGCTCGCCGGCCAGCTCGCCGAGGGACAGGCTGCCCATGCCGAACAGCATCTTGCGCAGACCGTTCTCGCCCGAGTCGGCGACCAGCTCGCTGCGATAGTTGCCTTCGACGCCATCCTTCCACTGCTCGACCATGTCGTTGAGGTCGCTGACCAAGAGGTCGGTAGCGACTTTCAGGTAGGTGCGACGGCGCTCGTTGTGGCCGCCGGTGGCGCCTTCGCCAACCAGGTAATCGGTGTAGGGACGTTCGCCGGCGCCCGGGTTGGTGCCGTTGAGGTCCTGGCCCCAGAGCAGGAACTCGATGGCGTGGTAACCGGTGGCGACGTTGGCTTCGGAGCCGCCCAGCTCGTTGAGGCTGGCCAGCAGCTCGCCGGTGATCTCGGCAACGTCGATCTTGTCTTCACCGACCTGGATCTCGGTGTTGGCGATGATGTTGGCCTGGGCGCCGGGGTTGCCCAGTGCGTGCTGATAGTCGTCGGCGACGTAGTCGATCAGGCCTTCGTCCAGCGGCCAGGCGTTGAGCTGGCCTTCCCACTCGTCCACCACCGGGTTGCCGAAACGGAACACTTCGGTCTGCATGTAAGGCACGCGAGCAGCCAGCCAGGCTTCGCGGGCGGCCTTCAGAGTGGCCTCGCTGGGGTCGGCGAGCAGGGCGTCGACCGCGCTCTGCAGGGCCTTGCCGGTGCTGGCAGCGTCGCTGAACACGGCCAGCGCCAGGTCGGCGTAATGATTGACCACCGCCTTGGCCGCTGCCTCGTCGACCTGCGCCGCGCCGGCCGCTGCAGTGCTCTCGCTGCTGGCCGCCGGAGCTGCGGCTTGAGTGGCGGGAGCTTTGTCGTCGCCGCAACCGGCGAGAGAAATGGCAATAGCCAGCAGGCTGGCCGAAGCCAGGGGCATACGAATCATGGCGGGGTCCTTTGCATGTACTGAATATGAGTGGTACGCGGGTGTACCTGGTAAACCGCGACATAATGCAAATGTTTCGCATTATGTGTAAAGGCCATTATTCGCCGCTGTGCGGGATATCGCTGCCCGGCCGCTTCGTTGCCGCTAGAATGCCAGCACCCGATTCGCAGTTCTGTATGGAGAAAACTGCATGAGCCTGACCGCTGTGATTCTCATCGTCGTCCTCGTCCTGCTGGGCGCCTATGCGGTGTCGCTGTACAACGGCCTGGTGCGCCTCAAGCACGGCGTGAGCAAGGCCTGGTCGAACATCGACGTGCTGCTCAAGCAGCGCCACGATGAGCTGCCCAAGCTGGTGGAGACCTGCAAGCAGTACATGCAGCATGAGCGCACCACGCTGGATAGGGTGATCGCCGCCCGCAGCGCCGTGGCCAATGCCCGTGAGCAGCATGACGTGGGCGCTCTCGGCAAGGCCGAAAGCGGTCTGCGTGCCGGTCTGGGGCAGCTGTTCGCGCTGGCCGAGAACTATCCCGAGCTCAAGGCCAACGACAGTTTCCAGCACCTGCAGCAGCGCATCAGCGGCCTGGAGAACGGCATCGCCGATCGACGCGAGCTGTACAACGAGGCGGTCAATCTCAACAACGTGCGCATCGAGCAATTCCCTGATGTGATCCTCGCGCGCATGTTCAACTTCCAGGCCGCCGAGCTGCTGGTGTTCAGCGATGCGGAGAAGTCGGATGTCGACCTGAAGTCGCTGTTCAACTGAAATGATGCAAAGCGACCCCATCGGCTTCTTCTTGACGCTGGCGTTCGCCCTCGGCGCATTTCTGGGCGGCGGTTGGTGGTGTCTGCGACGCTGGTCGCAGGCGCGCCACCTGCTGGATACGCCGACCTCGAAGATCCGCTCGGCAGCACAGGGCTATGTCGAGCTCTACGGCATGATCGAAGAACTCCCTGGCAGTTCCTTGCGCGGCCCGCTGACCAACACGCCCTGCGTGTGGTGGCGCTTTCGCATCGAGGAATACCGCTCCAGCGGCAAGAAGCGCTCCTGGCGGGTGATCGAAAGCGGCAGCAGCGATGCCTTGCTGCGCCTCTCCGATGGCACCGGGGATTGCCTGATCGACCCGCGCGGCGCGGAGGTTCGACCCGCGATACGCGAAATCTGGCAGGGCACTCTGCGTCATCCGCTGGGTATGGAGAAGACCGGGCTGCTGAGCTTTCTGACCAGCAGCACGCGTTATCGCTACACCGAGGAGCGCTTTCATGTCGGCCAGCCGCTCTATGCCATCGGCGACTTTCGCACTTCCGGTAGCAGTCATCAGGGGCTGGACCTGCCCAGTGCCCAGGGTCAGGTGATTCGGGAGTGGAAAAGCGACTATGCCGGGTTGCTGCGGCGTTTCGACAGCGACGGCAACGGTGAGCTGGATGATCGGGAATGGAATCGTGTACGCCTGGCTGCCCAGCTCGAGGCCGAGCACCGGCACCGGCGCAGCAGTGCGGAGCCCGCGCAGCACAAGATGAGCAAACCGGGGGAGTCGCGCCCGTTCATTCTTTCCAATGCCGGGGAGGACGAGTTGGCGCGGGGGTTCTACTGGCAGGCGGCAGGCGCTGCGCTGTTGTGCCTGGTCGGCGCGCTGGCCACTGCCTGGCTACTCGGGATTCGGCATTTCTGAAAGTGGGGCGTGGTGGAAAACGCTTCGCGGTTTTCCACCCTGCAGGCTGTCGCGCAGCGGTGACGGTTTGTTTTCCGGGGTATCGCTGCACCCAATCCAGGCTGCGAGGTGGGTGCGCACGGCGCACCCTACGGCGCCGAGCCCGCCAGGCGGGCTTGCGTTCAGAGCGTGGCGGGGTTGGCCGCGGCACTGAGGCGGCGGGCCTGCTTGAGGAACAAGGTCAGCTCGCGCGCCGGTAGCGGCTTGCTGTACAGGTAGCCCTGACCCTCATGACAGCCCTGGGCGATGATGTAGGCTTCCTGCTCGACGGTCTCCACGCCTTCGGCGATGACCTGCATACCCAGGCTCTTGCCCAGCTGAATGATGGCGCGAACGATGGTGGCATCGTCCTCGTCCTCCAGCAGGTCCTGCACGAAGCTCTTGTCGATCTTGATCTTGTCCAGCGGCAGGCTCTTGAGATAGCTCAGCGACGAGTAGCCGGTACCGAAGTCATCGATGGCGATCAGGGCCCCGGAGCGGCGTAGGCTCAGCAGGTGCTGGGCGGCGGTGCTGATGTCTTCCATCAGGCCGGTTTCGGTGACCTCCAGCTCCAGGCTTCTGGGCGGCAGACGGTAGACCTGCATCAGGTTGTTGACCACCCGCGGCAGCTCGGCGTGGTGCAGCTGCACGGTGGACAGGTTGATGGCCATGCGCAGGTCGGTGAATCCCTGATCGTGCCATTCGCGCAGCTGGCGGCAGGTCTGATCGAGAATCCACTCGCCGATGGGGATGATGGTGCCGTTCTGTTCCGCCAGCGGGATGAACAGGTCGGGCGCGACGAAACCGTGCTGCGGGTGCTGCCAGCGCAGCAGGGCCTCGACGCCGACCACGCGGTGATCGCGGTAGTCCACCTGCGGCTGATAGACCAGATGCAGCTGATTCAGGGCCAGGGCGTCGCGCAGGTCCTTCTCCAGTTCGCGGCGACGACGCATCTCGCTGTCGACGCTGGCGATATAGAACTGGTAACGGTTGCGCGAGCGGCTCTTGGCCAGGGTCATGGTCTGTTCGGCTTTCTGCAGCAGCTTTTCGGTGCTGTCGCCATCCTCGGGGAACAGGGTGATGCCGATGGTCGCGCGCAGGCGCACTTCCTGATGATCGAGCAGGAACGGCAGCTCCAGATCGTCCAGCACGCTCTGCGCCAGTTCGGCCGCTTCGTAAGGCTGCTCGATATCGGCCTGGACCAGGGCGAACTGGTCGCCGCCCAGGCGGGCCAGGGCGCCGAGGCGGCCGCTGTGGCTGCGCAGGCGGTCGGACAGCGCCAGCAACAACTGATCGCCGCTCTGGTAGCTGAACTGTTCGTTGATGCCCTTGAAGTCGTCCAGGCCAACGCAGAGCACGGCGACGCGGCGCTGCAGGCGGCCGGCGTCTTCAAGAATCTGGTCGAGTTGCTGCTGCAGCTGCTGGCGGTTGGGCAGGCCGGTGAGGAAGTCGTACTGGGCCATGCGCAGCAGGCTGTTCTCCGCTTCGCGGCGCAGGTGGGTGTTACGCTCGATGGAGGCGAGAAGCTGGTTGGCGGTGTTGATCCACAGGCCCAGCTCGTTCTTCTC
Organism: Pseudomonas hydrolytica; assembly: GCF_021495345.1. Lineage (NCBI taxonomy): Bacteria > Pseudomonadati > Pseudomonadota > Gammaproteobacteria > Pseudomonadales > Pseudomonadaceae > Ectopseudomonas > Ectopseudomonas hydrolytica. The sequence goes on along the minus strand of NZ_CP099397.1, from coordinate 3,962,159 downwards.
GTTGCCCTTGAGCATGGGCAGCTTGTGTTCGCTGGGGCGGTCCGGGTTGATGCTGGTCAGGTGCTCGATGATCTTCGACAGCGGCTTGGTCAGCAGCCAGTGGTAGACCAGGTACAGCACCAGGGCCATGGCCATGGCGCGCAGCACGCCGGAGACGAAGATGATCACCGAGTTGGTGACGAAACTCTCGCCGTAGGGCGCGGTGTCCAGGGTGATGTTGAGGTCGCCGTAATACTCGCTGTAGGGACCACGGCCAACCAGTTTGGTGGAAAACTGCTGCTCCTGGCCGAGAATCGGATCGGTCAGCCAGCGGGTCGCGATCTGTACCAGTTCGCGCGATTTTTCCGCCAGCATCGGCTCGTTGGGATGGCCGATGGCCGCATAGCGCACCGACTCGTGCTGGAACAACCCCTCGATGACCTGCATGCCCATTTCGCGATCCAGGCTGTATACCGCCTGGGTCGAGGGGTCGCGGAACATGCCGAGGATGCGCTGGGCATCGTTGGCTACCGCCTGCCGCGTCTTGTAGGCATCGAAGACGATCTGTGCGCAGCTCAGTACTACCCCGACCACCAGCGCCGACAGCAGCACCACGCGGAGTAACTTGAGCGACAAGCTGTTTTTCAATTCCAGCTTCAAAGGCAGTTCCTTGTATCGGTGCTTACAGCGGCAGTCAGACGAGAGTATTGGCAATCTCGCTCTAGCCGTCAAAGGGCCATCATGGTTGCTGGCACTTTTTCATTGCCATTGACGCGCTCATGTTGCGGATCGATCTATTTTGGCGAAAGCCATGCTCTGTATCGGTGCGCTCTTGCCGGACTTGAATACCGTTCGGCGCCCCGGCGCGCGTGCCTCGATCGGCAAGGGCCGAAAACGAAAAACCCGGCCGCAGGGGCCGGGTTCTCGGGTTACGCAGCCTGGAATCAGGCGGCGTAGTTCTGGGCGACGAAGTCCCAGTTGACCAGGTTCCAGAACGCCTCGACGTACTTCGGACGCAGGTTGCGGTAGTCGATGTAGTAGGCGTGTTCCCAGACGTCGCAGGTCAGCAGCGGGGTGTCGCCGGAGGTCAGCGGGCAGCCGGCACCGATGGTGCTGGCCAGGGCCAGGGAGCCGTCGGCCTTCTTCACCAGCCAGCCCCAGCCGGAGCCGAAGGTGCCGATGGAGACCTTGCTGAACTCTTCCTTGAACTTGTCGAAGGAGCCGAAGGCTGCGTTGATGGCGTCAGCCAGGGCGCCGGTGGGCTGGCCACCGCCGTTGGGCGACAGGCAGTTCCAGTAGAAGGTGTGGTTCCACACCTGAGCGGCGTTGTTGAAGATGCCGCCCGAGGAAGTCTTGACGATTTCTTCCAGGCTCTTGCCTTCGAACTCGGTGCCCGGCACCAGGTTGTTCAGGTTCACCACGTAGGTGTTGTGGTGCTTGTCGTGGTGGTATTCCAGGGTCTCGGCGGAAATGTGCGGCTCGAGGGCGTTCTTTTCGTAAGGCAGCGGCGGCAGTTCGAAAGCCATGGTCTATCTCCTACTCAGGTCGTGTGCGGTATGCGCGAGGCCGATCACGGGCGGCCTGTGGGCGGCGTGGAGTTTGTACTCTTTGCGCCGCGAGTTCCGGATCATAGCACCCGGCCTCGGCCATAACCACGCAACGTCTGTGTGGGAAAGCCGATGCCAGGGCCTTTGCTTCCGTTGCTTCGACAACCTGCCGCGGCGCCAGTTGCCTCAGAGTGCTCCGGCTTTCTTCCAGGCGAGGTAGCTGCTGACCAGCTCCGGCCCCAGCTCGCCGGGGCGTGCGTCGAGTACCGGAACGCTCTGCGCGGCAAGGCGTTCGTGCAGTTCGGCGCGGGCATTGAGGTAGTCCAGCGTGCCGCAATAGGCCAGGGCCTGGTCGAACTGCTCCACCGGCGTATGGCGCAGGCGGTCCAGCGCTTCCTCGCGCAGGCTGGCGATCAGCACCCGGTGCTGGCGCGACAGGCGCCGCACCGCGGTGAGCAGATCCTGATCGTCTTCGTCGCGCAGATTGGTCACCAGCACCACCAGCGAACGGCGGCGCTGACGGGCCAGCAGCAGGTCGGCGGCGGCGCTGAAGTCGGCCGGTTGCTGGCTTGTCTCGAGGTCGTAGACGGCATTGAGCAGCACGTTGAGCTGAGCGGGGCCCTTGACCGGCGCCAGATAGCGCGACTGGTTGCCGGCGAAGGTGGCCAGGCCCACCGCGTCGCCCTGGCGCAGCGCGACGTAACTGAGCAGCAGGCAGGCGTTGAGGGCGTGGTCGAAGTGCGACAGCTCGTCGTCCTGGCTGCGCATGCGCCGACCGCAGTCGAGCAGGAAGACGATCTGCTGATCGCGTTCGTCCTGATATTCGCGGGCGATGGGGGTGCGCTTGCGCGCCGTGGCCTTCCAGTCGATCTGGCGCAGGGTGTCGCCATCACGGAATTCGCGCAGCTGATGAAACTCCAGGCCCAGGCCGCGGCGTGGGCGCTGGCGTACGCCCAGCTGGCTGAGCCAGTCGTCCACTGCCTTGAGCTGGGCTCCGTAGAGACGGGCGAAATCGGGGTATACGCGGCTCTCGTCGGCCAGCTCCAGCAGGCGCCTGGCCTGCCATAGGCGCAGCGGGCTGGGCAGCAGCAGTTCGCAGCGCTCGAAGAGAAAATGTCCGCGCACCAGTGGCTTGAGGCGATAGGTGATGCGCGTCTGCTGGCCGGGGCGCAGGGCGATACGCTGCGGCAGGAGCTCGAACTCCATGCCTTCCGGCACATGGTCGAAGACCTCGATATGCAGGGCCTGGGCGTATTCGTGATGCGCGGTCAGCTGCACCTCGCTCCAGCGGCCCAGCGGCAGGTTACCGGGCAGCGTGCGCTCGAGGCGTGGCGAGGGCAGGCGGCGCAACCACAGGGCATCCACCGTTGCCACCAGCAGCACGGCCAGCAACAGCCCCCAGGCCATCGGCATCAGGCTGTCGGCCAGGCGCACGCCGAGCAGGGGCAGGGCGCCGAGCAGTACGGCGGCGGCGAACAGGCCGCTCAGCAGCCCGAGGAGCAGGCGCGAGGGTTTCATAGACGCGGAGCCGGCACCTGATCGAGCAGCTGTTGCAGTACCTGATCCACCGACAGGCCTTCGATGTCCAGCTCCGGTGCCAGGCGCACGCGGTGGCGCAGCACGGCCAGGGCACAGCCCTTGATGTCGTCGGGCAGAACGAAGTCGCCGCCGCGCAGCAGGGCGCGAGCGCGGGCGCCGCGTACCAGGGCGATGGAGGCACGCGGCCCCGCCCCCATGGCCAGGCCCGGCCAGCTGCGGGTGGCACGGGCCAGGCGCACGGCGTAGTCGAGCACCTGGTCGTCCAGCGCCAGGTCGCTGGCGATCTTCTGCAGGGCGAGCACGTCCTTGGCCTGCAGCAGGGTGCGCAGCGGGCTGACTTCGAGCATGTCGGCCTTGGCCGAGCGGGTCACCTGGCGCACCATGCTCAGCTCTTCGTCCTGCGCCGGATAGTCCATGCGCAGCTTGAGCATGAAGCGGTCAAGCTCGGCTTCCGGCAGCGGGTAGGTGCCTTCCTGTTCGATGGGGTTCATGGTGGCCAGCACCATGAAGGGCAGCGGCACGGCCAGAGCGCGACCTTCCAGGGTCACCTGGCGCTCCTGCATCACTTCCAGCAGGGCGGCCTGGGTCTTGGCCGGGGCACGGTTGATTTCGTCGGCCAGCAGCAGGTTGGTGAACACCGGCCCCTTGCGCAGCTTGAACTGCTCGCTCTGCATGTCGTACACGGCGTGGCCGGTGACGTCGCTGGGCATCAGGTCCGGGGTGAACTGGATGCGTGCGAACTCGCCGCCGAAGCAGCGGGCCAGGGCACGTACCAGCAGGGTCTTGCCGAGGCCCGGCACGCCCTCGACCAGCACATGGCCGCCGGCGATCAGGGCGGTCAGCACGTCATCGATGACCGCGCTCTGACCGACCACCGCCTTGCGCAGCTCGGCCCGCAGGGCCTGGGCCAGGGCGCTGGCGCGCTGACGTTGTTGCGCCTGCGGGTTGCTTGGGGGCACCGCCGCCGGGGCGTCGCTGACCGGGGTGTTTTCGCTATCGGGCGTCTGTTCGCTCATCATAGGGCGTTCCTGAGGGTTTGCAGGTGGGCGACCTGGCGGGTGAAGTCGCTGGCGGATAGGCGCTGCGGCGGCAGTGGGCGCATGGCCTGGCTGATGTCCTTGGCGGGAAGACGGGTGAGGCGGCCGAGCACCTGCCACTGTTCGGCCACCGCGAGCTTCTCGAAGCCGGGATAGCGGCGCCGCGCGCGGCGGGCGATGTCCTGTTGCAAGCCCTTGAGCAGGCTGTGCTGACCGCTGCGGCGCAGCAGGAAGTCGGCGCTGCCGCGCAGGTGTTCTTCCAGTTGCCGGCGCGCGCGGCTGGCCGGTGCCTGCAACGGGCCGTGGCGCATGCCGACGTGCCAGAGCAGGGCGACGAGCAACAGGGCCAGCAGCACCAGCGCCAGTGGGAAATGGCGCAGCAGCAGGCTAGCCAGGGCGTCGCGTTCGGCGTGGTAGAGCAGGGTGACGGCACTGTCCTGGCCGAGATACCAGAGCAGCCAGGCGTGGTCGTATTCATCGATGTTGCGGTTCTGCCAGATCCACGGGTCGCTGAGCACGGTGATCAGACCGTCGCCATGGTACAGCTGCAGCAGGTGGGTGGCGGCGTCGCTGTTGGCCCAGGCATGGGCGCGGTTCTGCGAGTCGAACAGGTGGAAGTCGGTATCGAAGGCGATATAGGCGGGCGCGTCTTCGTTTTCCAGGTAGAGCTTGGTCAGCTGGGGATAGGCCTCGCCTTCTTCATGCCCTTCCTCCGTTTCGCCGCCATCCTCCTCATCCAGCTCGTCGCTCATGTACTGCTGGATGCCGAGCAGATCGAGCAGCAGGTCGCCGCTCTTGCCCTCTTCCTCGTCCCACAGGCGCTCGGCGATGAACAGCAGATGGCCGCCATTGGCCGTCCATTGCAGGACGCGCTCCACCTGGCGCGGCGTCATGTTGCTGCGATCGGCCAGCAGCATGAGGGTCTGGCCCTGGCTGGGCAGGCCGTCCAGCACCTCGAGGCCCTCGGCGCGCTGGGCCTTGAGGCCCTGCTTGCGCAAAAAATGTTCGGCGGCCAGATAGGGGCTGCTGGCGACCTCGGGGGCGGGGCCGTGCTCGACCACATCTTCGTAGGGCTCCAGCTTGCCCAGCAGGTAGCTGGCGAGCAGGCCCAGCATCAGCAGCAGGACCAGACTGAGGATGAATCCGGCGCGCCGACTCATGCTGCGCGCTCCTGGCCGAACAGTTCGCGCCAGCCCTGGCACAGGCCCTGGCGCAGGGCCTCGGCGGGCAGACGGTGGCCGTAAGCCAGGGCCTGCCAGTGGCCGGTGAGCTGACGGCTGTAAGCTTCCAGCTCCTGCTGCTGCAGGGCTTCGACCAGATGCAGCACCTCGCCTTCGGTGTGCGACTGCTTCAGCGGCAGGCGATGCTCATGCAGCAGGCGGCTGAGCAGGGCACGATAGAGCAGGCCGAGCGCAGCCCGCGGTTGTTCGGGCCACAGGCGTTCGGCTTCGCTGGCGACATCCTCGGGCAGGCTTTCCGGCGCCAGTTCGAGGCCGAACAGCTGCTCCGGCGCGGCCAGCTTGCGCCGGCTCGGCAGGCCCAGGCGCTCGCCGAAGGTCTGCAACCATTCCCGATAGCGCCACAGGACGAAGGCCAGCAGGGCGGCGAGTGCGGCCCACAGCAGGACCTCGAAGACCTGCGCGACGATATCCAGGCTTTTCCACCATTCGCCGAGCTTGAGCAGGTTCTTGATCATCTCGAGGAAGGCTTCGACATCTTCCGGTTTGGGTTCCTCGGCAGGCTTCTCTTCGCCCAGGCGCCAGCGGGTGACGGTTTCGCGGTGCTGGAACGGCGGCTCGTCGAGCAGCGCCTCGATGCTGGCGCGTGCGGCCTGGCTGGTCAGCGGTTGCTTGAGCAGGCGCGGCGCATCCGGGCCCTGTGGGTCCGCCTGCTCGCTGGTCGCAGGCTGCGGCTCGGCCCAGGCGGTGTTCGGTAGTTGCGTCAGCAGCAGGGCGGCGCCGAGCAGCACGGCGTAGGCGCTGCCGGTCAGGCGCTGGCGCAGGCGGCGGAAGATCAGCTCGATGTCCCAGGCTTCCAGCGCGGTGCGGCGATTGAGGTAGAGGGTGAAGCCGCAGGCCACGTAGACCGGCTCCCAGACGATCAGCAGCAGCACGTAGAGCAGGTTGGACAGGTGCTCCAGCCATAGCCACTGGCCGCTGCTGGCGGCGATCAGGGTTTCCCAGCTCCAGTCCAGTTCCACCTGCTGCGGCAGCATCAGGTAGAACAGCGCGACCAGCCCCAGCCACAGGGCGATTTCCAGGTGCACACCGACCAGGGTCAGCCAGGTGGCGGCGCCGCTATCGCGCTGGCCCAGGACGATCAGGCGCTGGCTGCGCGCCTGGCCCGCCAGCCCTTCGAGTTGCAGCACCGGCAGATCGAAGCTGCGTGTCGGGCTCAGACGGCGCCAGGTCAGGCTGGCCAGCAGTTGCGGTTTGAGCAGGCGCGGCAGGGCGCGCAAGGCCTGCTTCAGCGAGGGGGTGTTGCCGAACAGCGCCTGCGACAGGATATACAGCGGCAGGCGTTCGTAAGCCGGCTTGAGCCACCAGAACAGGAAGATGGCCCAGCCCGGATACTGCCAGAGCAGGGCGCAGAGCAGGGCGAACAGCGGCACTGTGACCAGCGTCCAGCTGGCCATCAGCAGGCCGGCATGACGCCGGGCGAGCAGTACGCCGAGGTCGATGGCTTCCCAGGCGGTGCGCGGGCGGATGGCCACGCTGGCTTCAGTCAGGCGCATGCTGCCTCCGTCCGGCCAGCAGCAGATAGCTCAGCACCAGTGCCCACAGCCCGCTGCCGACTGCATATTTGACGGTCGGGCTGGCGAAGGTGGTAGACGACCAGAAGGCCTCGATGAAGGCGGCCAGCAGCAGGAACAGGATCACCCCGGCCACCAGCTGGATCGCCTTGCCGGCCGCCAGGCGCAGGGCCTCACCGCGCGGCAGGCGACCCGGTGCCAGCAAGGCCCAGCCGAGCTTGAAGCCGGCGGCGCCGGCCAGGGCGATGGCGGTTAGTTCGAAGGCGCCGTGGCCGATGACGAAGGACCAGAAGGGCTCGCCATAGCCGATGCGGGTCAGATGGCCGGCTACCGAGCCGATCATCAGGCCGTTGAACAGCAGGAAGAACAGGCTGCCGAGACCCAGCAGCAGGCCGCTGGCGAAGGTCTGAAAGGCGATGCCGATGTTGTTCATGATGTAGAAGCCGAACATCACCCAGTCTTCGCCGGAGCCGCGCTCGCTGAACCGACCGAGGCGGCGCGCGTCAGGGTCGTACATGCGCTCCATTTCGCTGACCTGGTCGGGGTCGATCAGGCTGTAGATCAGTTCGGGATACAGGTAGGTCAGCAGGCCCATCGCTGCCAGGCTGCCGAAGAACAGCAGGCTGGCCACGCAGACGCTGCGCCATTCGGCGCGTACCAGACGCGGAAAGCCGCCGAGCAGAAAGCGAATCAGCTGGGCACCGAGGTGGCTGCGGTGGCGGTAGAACTGCTGATGGCCGCGCATCGCCAGTTGCTGCAGTTGATCGATCAGGTGGCTGCTGTAGCCACGTGCCTGTGCCAGCGCCAGGTGCTGGCAGAGTTGCCGGTAATTGGCGGCGAAGCGGGTGCAGGCCTGCTGCTGGTTCTTGTCCTTGCCCCGCTCGAGTGCTTCGAGTTGTGCGGAGAAGGCGTTCCAGTCGGCCTGATGACGGCTTTCGAACAGGCTCTGTTTCATGGCGCCGTTCCCAGCAGGCCACGGGCGATGCCGTTCAGGCGCACTTCCGCCTGTTCGGCGGGCACCTGCAGCGGCTCGGCCAGCAGGGCGGCCAGTTCGGCGCGGCGCGCCGCGGACAATTGCGCGCCGCGTTCGGCGAAACCGAGCAGGGCGCGTTGTTCGCCGAGGGTCAGCGCAAAGGGCGTCGGCAGCGGTTCGGCCTCCGGCAGTTGCGGGCGCGTCAGGGGAGCGTCGCGATAGACCACCAGGGTGCCGGCGGCGATATCGCCGAGGCGCTTGAAGGCGGGATGGTTCAGGCAGCTGAGAATGCCCAGGGTGTAACCGAACGGCAGGATGTCGACGAAGCGCAGCAGGTTGCGGGTCAGTGAAGCGGCCCAGCCGATTGGCGTGCCGTCATCATGTACCACGCGCAGGCCGAGCATCTGTTTGCCGGGCGAGCGCCCCTGGTTGAGTACCTCGAACAGCACCATGTACCACCAGGTGACCAGAAACAGCAGGATGGTGCCCAGGCCCATGCCGAACTGTCCGAGCAGGCCAAGCACGATGAACATCACCAGCAGAAGCAGGCCGCGGATGGCCAGGTCGATGGCGAATGCCAGGGCACGCGGCACCAGACCGGCCGGCCGCAGATGCAGATCGATGCCTTCCGGCGTTTCGACCTGATAGCGCGTATCCAAGGGGGGCTGGCTAAGCGAAAGCTTGGCGCTTGAGCGTGAGGGCATCGGCGGACTGCATCAGAGAAAGCCCGATGCTAGCGAGCAGCGGGACACGAACGCAACCGGGCCAGCGAACTGGCCCGGAACGTCGGCTTATTGAGCGGCGGGCAGTACGCCGAAGATGGTGCGATAGAGCACACCCATGGCGATGACCATCAGCGGAATGGTCCAGACCAGGCCGATACCCAGGGGAATGGCGCTGACCATGACGATCAGGCCGAGCAGCAGGAACAGGCCGAAGACCTTGAACCAGTGCTGGGTGATGGCCTTGCGCGAGGCTTCCAGCGCCTGCCAGGGGCTCAGGCCGCGCTCGACCACCAGGGGGATCGCCAGCAGGTAGGCCACGCCCAGGTAGATGCCGGGAATCAGCAGCAGGAACATGCCCAGGTAGATCAGCAGCATCATCACCACCGCGGTGATGACCAGCGGCACGGTGCGGCCAAAGTGGCTGAAGATCTCGTTGAAGCTGATCGGTTGGTCGGCGGCGCGGCGGATGCCCACCATGTTGATACCGGCCATGAAGGGATAGGCCAGCGCCGAAGCCAGCAGCGAAATCACAATCTCGCCGACGAACGTCAGGAACAGGTTTTCGCTGAGGGCACCGAAGATGCCGATGACGCCGCCAAGAATCAGGGTGGCCAGCATCAGCACGACGTAGAACACCAGAAAACCGCCGATGATGATGCCCTTGGTGCCTTTTACCCTGTTCCAGGACTCGCTGATCAGCTCGCCGATGCTGAAGTCGTAACCGCGTGCCAGCGCTTCTTCGATGCTCGGAACCTGGTCGCCAGTGGTCTGCTGCAGGTTGCTGGCGGGGGCTGCGTAGGGATTGGGGGTGATTGCGTCACTCATGGCGGCGTCCTTGTACATAGAGTGGAGGGGTGGCCATGCTAGTGCTACTGGCATTTGGCCTACAAGCGGCGCGTCGCGGGGCATGCAGCCGATGTGCACTGGTTCAAGCTTTGCCCGCAGCGAAGCGCTCGGACTTGAATGATAGACTGCCTGGCCACCGTGCACAGGGGAACCGCGTGACTTCCAGCATTTTCTGGTACGACTACGAGACCACCGGCATCAATCCGCGCTGCGACCGTCCGTTGCAGGTGGCCGGCATCCGCACCGACGAGGCGCTCAACGAGATCGGCGAGCCGCTGAACATCTACTGTCGGCCCAGCGACGATATTCTGCCGCACCCGGCTGCCTGCCTGGTGACCGGCATCGATCCGCAGCGGTTGCAGCAGTTGGGGCTGGACGAAGGCGAGTTCGTCACCCGGGTGCACGCCGAGCTGTCCGCACCGGGCACCTGCGGCGCCGGCTACAACAGCCTGCGCTTCGATGACGAGGTGACGCGCTACAGCCTCTACCGCAACTTCTTCGACCCCTATGCCCGTGAATGGCAGGGCGGCAACAGCCGCTGGGATCTGATCGACCTGGTGCGCACTGCCTACGCGCTGCGTCCCGAGGGCATCGAGTGGCCGCAGGAGGAGGGGCGTGTCAGCCTCAAGCTGGAGCGGCTGACCCAGGCCAACGGCATCGATCACGGTCAGGCGCACGATGCATTGTCCGATGTGCGCGCCACCATCGGTCTGGCGCGCCTGTTGCGCGAACGCCAGCCGCGGCTATACGACTTTCTTTACCAGTTGCGCAGCAAGCAGCGGGTGATGGACCAGATCCGTCTGCTGCAGCCGCTGCTGCATGTATCCGGGCGCTTCTCCGCGGCCCGTCACTATCTGGCGCCGGTGCTGCCGCTGGCCTGGCATCCGCGCAATCGCAATGCCCTGATCGTCTGCGATCTGCAGGCCGACCCCGCACCCCTGCTGGAACTGGACGCCGACACCTTGCGCGCCCGCCTGTACACCCGCCGCGAGGATCTGGCCGAACACGAGGCGCCGGTGCCGCTGAAGTTGCTGCATATCAACCGTTGCCCGGTAGTTGCGCCGCTGTCCGTGCTGCGTGATGCCGACAGGCAGCGTCTGCAGCTGGACTGGTCGGTATGCGAGCGCAACGTCGAGAGGCTCAAGGCGGCGCAGACGCTGTGGCAGGACAAGTTGCCGGCCATCTATCGCGAGGAGGCCTTCGCTGCCAGCGCCGACCCCGAACAGCAGCTCTATGACGGATTCATCGGCGACCGCGACCGGCGCCTGTGCGAGCAGGTGCGTAATGCCCAGCCGCAGGCTCTGGCCTCGCAGAGCTGGCCGTTCGACGATGCGCGCCTGCCGGAATTGCTGTTTCGCTACCGCGCACGCAACTTTCCCGAGAGTCTGTCGCCGACCGAGCAGCAGCGCTGGATGGAGTTTTGCCGTCTGCGTCTGAATGACGCGCAATACGGCGCGCCCAATACCCTGGCGCAGTTTCGGGCGGCGCTCGATGAACTCGCCGCTAGTTGTACGCCAAGCCAACTGCAACTTCTTCAGCAGTGGCAGGCGCATGCCCGGACACTACAGCAGCGCTATGGCCTGGAGTGGCCCGGCGAATAAAGTCAGAAAAGCTTCACACTGATGGAAAGATCGCTGCGGATGACGCGGCGGTCAGACCCGGGCAGCTCTCCGGCAACGCGCAGAAGAACAATCGCTGGCGAAAAAGTTTCCATGGCTGGGAACTTTTTCTACAGAACCCACGCTATTTACCGGCGGCCGGATGTGTATGGCTGTCCGCGTGATCAGGTAATTTTGCGATGGTCGCCGTGCGCCGATGAGTTGCCTGAAACTGCGCGGCATTGAGCATTCGAAAAGAGCGAGCCAATAAAAAACGCCAGCATGGCTGGCGTTTTTGGGTGTTGCGCAGGAATTAGCCCAGCAGGGTGGCCCAACCTTCGACCACGTCGGCGCCCCACTTGGCTTTCCACTCTTTCAGCGTCTTGTGGTTGCCGCCTTTGGTTTCGATCACTTCGCCGCTGTGCGGGTTCTTGTATTGCTTGACCTTGCGTGCGCGCTTGGTCGCAGCAGGCTTGGCGGCGCGAGCGCCCTTGCCGGTTTTGGCTTCAGGATCGAGCAGGGCAATGATGTCGCGCAGCGACTTCTGATATTCGCCCATCAGGGTGCGCAGCTTGCCTTCGAACTCCAGTTCTTTTTTCAGCTTGTCGTCTTGCGACAGGTTCTTCAGGCGCTCTTGCAGTTCCTTGATGGCTTCTTCTGTAGCGCGGTATTCGTTGATCAGCGACATGGGCAGTACCTTGGCGTGAATAAATTTCATAGGAGCAGTGGGGGCAATAATAGTCACGCGCAAATAACAAGTAAACACTCAAGCAAAAAATGCTGGCGCGCTAGTGCAACGCTTTGTGTCGGCAATTTCAAGTTAAGTTTGCCAAATATCATCCTGCGCAAAGTTCCCTATCGCTGTGCTCCCTGGCTTTTTCTGCGCCCTGCAGGCTCTTTCCAGATGCCTGCACTACTGCGGTTTCTCAGGCTTGTCGTTAGAATGGCGGACTTTTGCGCCGTCATTGGAGTTTTATATGCGCACCTTCAGATTGGTCATCGCCTGCCCGGACCGGGTCGGCATCGTTGCCAAAGTCAGTAATTTCCTGGCGACCTACAACGGCTGGATTACCGAAGCGAGCCATCATTCCGATACGCAAAGCGGTTGGTTCTTCATGCGTCATGAAATTCGTGCCGATTCGCTGCCATTCGACCTGGAAGGTTTCAAGCAGGCGTTCGCGCCGATCGCTCGCGAGTTCTCCATGGAGTGGCGCGTTACCGACTCGGCGCAGAAGAAACGCGTGGTGCTGATGGCCAGCCGCGAATCGCACTGCCTGGCCGACCTGCTGCACCGCTGGCACAGCAACGAACTCGATTGCGACATCCCCTGCGTGATTTCCAACCACGATGACCTGCGCAGCATGGTCGAGTGGCACGGCATTCCTTACTTCCACGTGCCGGTCAATCCGCAGGACAAGGCACCGGCCTTCGCCGAGGTGGAACGCCTGGTCAAGGAACATGGCGCCGACGTAATCGTCCTGGCGCGGTACATGCAGATTCTGCCGCCGGCGCTGTGCAGCGAATACGCGCAGCGGGTGATCAACATCCATCACAGCTTCCTGCCGTCGTTCGTGGGGGCCAAGCCTTATCACCAGGCCTCGCTGCGCGGGGTCAAGCTGATCGGTGCCACCTCGCATTACGTCACCGAGGAGCTGGACGCCGGCCCGATCATCGAGCAGGACGTGGTGCGCATCACCCACCGCGACGATATCGAGGAAATGGTGCGCCTCGGCAAGGACGTGGAGAAGATGGTGCTGGCGCGTGGGCTACGCTATCACTTGGAAGATCGGGTTTTGGTCCACGACAACAAGACGGTCGTCTTCGACTGAGCTTGCCGCCCGGGCCGATCCGATGCACGTCAGAGGAGAATGCCCATGCTCAAATCCATCAAGGTGCGGGACTACATGACTCGCCATCTGGTGACCTTCAGATCGGATACCGATCTGTTCACCGCCATCAACCGACTGCTGGAGCACCGCATTTCCGGTGCGCCGGTGGTCGATTCCCAGGGCCATCTGATTGGTCTGCTGTCGGAGGGCGATTGTCTGCGAGGCATTCTCTCCGGGGCCTATTACGAGGCGACCGGCGGAACGGTCAGCACCTACATGACCACCGAGGTGGAGACGGTGACGCCGGAGGCCGACATCATCGAGTTGTCCGAGCGTTTTCTGCGGGGACGGCGGCGGCGTTTGCCGGTGATCGAGCACGGTCGTCTGGTGGGGCAGATCAGTCGCTGTGACGTGCTGCGCGCCGTCAAGGAATTCGCCCAGCACGAGCAGGGCACTCTGGAGGTAGGCTGATGGAGGTGCGCACGGCATGACCGATCCACTGGACAAGGCCACTTCCAAGGCGCCGCCGACTCTGGGCGAGGGCTGCGTGCGGCGATACGACCCCGATGCGCTGAGCGAACAGGACGGGACCGATTTCGCCGATGCGGCCGAACTGTGGCGCCAGTTGCAGGAACAGGCCGAAGACAAACCTGAGCATGAGCGATAACGAAGAAGGGCGCCGCGGCGCCCTTCTCGTTGTATGGAGGCTCAGATTCGGAAGCTGTCGACCAGCTGCTTGAGGCGCGCGGCCTGCTGTTCCAGATCGCCGCAGGCGCGCAGGGTGGCCTGCAGGTTTTCCACTCCCTCCTGGTTGAGGGTGTTGATCTCGATGATGTCCATGTTCAGCGACTCGATCACCGAGGTCTGCTCCTCGGTGGCAGTGGCCACCGACTGGTTCATCCCGTCGATCTCGCCGATACGGGCAGTCACCGTGCCCAGACGCTCGCCGGCCTGGTTGGCGATCTCCACGCTTTCCTCGCTGTAGCGCTGGCTTTCGGTCATGGTCGTGACCGATTCTCGCGAGCCGATCTGCAGTTCCTCGATCATCTTCTCGATTTCCTGCGCCGACTCCTGGGTACGGTGCGCCAGGTTGCGCACTTCGTCGGCCACCACGGCGAAACCACGCCCGGCCTCGCCGGCACGGGCCGCCTCGATGGCGGCGTTGAGCGCGAGCAGGTTGGTCTGCTGGGAGATGCTCTTGATCACTTCGAGGATCTGGCCGATGTCCACGGTCTTGCTGTTGAGCATCTCAATCTTGGCGCAGGCGTCGCTGATCTTGTGCGACAGCTCGCTCATGGAGTGAATCGCCTGCTGTACCACCTTGCCGCCGTCTTCGGCCTGGTGGCGGGCATCGGAGGCCTGGTTCGAGGCGTCGGCGGCGTTGCGCGCGATCTCCTGGGCGGCGGCGCCGAGCTGGTTGATCGCCGCGGCGACGCTGTTGGTGCGGCTGGCCTGCTCGTCGGAGTTGGCCATCGAGGAGTTGGAGGCGCCCAGCACCAGCTTGGCCACTTCGTTGACCTGGACCGTGGCCGACGACACCTCGCGGATCGAGCTGTGGATACGTTCGACGAACTGGTTGAACGAGCGCGCCAGGGCGCCGAATTCGTCGTTGGACTGAATCGCCAGGCGCTTGGTCAGGTCGCCCTCACCCTTGGCGATATCCTCCATGGCCTTGCCCATGGTGGTAAGCGGCTGCATCAGCACGCGGATCAGCAGGCCGAGCAGGGCGATGATCAGCACCACGGCGATCACCGTGGCGATGATGGCCGAGGCGCGGAACTCGGTGAGCATGGCGTAGGCCTTGTCCTTGTCGATCGACAGGCCGATATGCCAGTTGACCGAGGGCAGACCCTTGACCGGGGTGAAGGTGAGGATGCGGGTGTCGCCGTCGAGCTGCGCTTCGCTGAATTCGCTGCTGATGCGCGGGGTGTTCTGCGGATAGATGTCCTTGAGGTTCTTCATCACCAGGTTCTTGTCCGGGTGCACCAGAACCTTGCCGTCGGCGCTGACCAGGAAGGCGTAGCCGATGCCGTCGAAATCCAGCGCGTTGATGATGTTCACCAGCGTCTGCAGGCTGAGGTCGCCGCCCACCACGCCGGCCGGTCTGGCCGGCGTGGCGATGGTGATGATCAGCTCGCCGGTGGCCGCATCCACGTACGGCTCGGTGAGCGTGGTGCCGCCCGCCGCCATGGCGTCCTTGTACCAGGGGCGCACGCGCGGGTCGTAATCGGCGGGCATTTCCTCGTCCGGGCGCATGGTGAAGCCGCCACTTTCGGTGCCCAGATAGGTGAAGGCGAAGGAGGAGGTCAGCGCTTTCTGCTCCAGCAGCTTGACCACGCGATCCGGGCTGCTGTCATTGACTATGGTCTGCGCCGCGCTTTCCACCAGCAGGATGCGCCCCGACAGCCAGTTCTGGATATTGCTGGCGGTCACGTTGCCCATCTCCTGCAGGTAGCTCTCCAGGTCCTCGCGGATGGCGTTGCGTTGCAGGTAATCGTTGTAGAGGGTGAACAGGGAGAAGGCGACTATCACCACCAGCGATGCTGCGAGCAGAATCTTGTGGCTGAACTGCAGGTTTTTAGTCATGTTGTCTTGCGTCCGGTGGGCTCAGGAACCAGTCTTGGTGCCCACGCGCCTGCCAGGGGCGAGACGTCGTGGGATGGGTATGGAAGGCAATACGCCTTTGGTCTGACCTTTAAGTCGGCATATCAGCAGTAAAGCTTTAACCCAGGGGATGGCAAGATGGCCGAAAATTCACAGTTCCTGCTTGGTGCTGGCAGCGATGGCCAGCCCGTCGGCCAGCCGTTGCGGCTGGCCAATCGTCACGGTCTGATCGCGGGGGCCACCGGCACCGGCAAGACGGTGACCCTGCAACGCCTGATCGAAACCTTCAGTGATGCCGGCGTGGCGGTGTTCGCCGCCGACGTGAAAGGCGACCTGTGCGGTTTGGGAGCGGCCGGTGCGCCGCAGGGCAAGGTGGCCGAACGCATCGCCAGCATGCCCTGGCTGGGCCATGTGCCGCAGGCCTACCCGTTGACCCTGTGGGACGTGCATGGGCAAAGCGGCCATCCGCTGCGTACCACCTTGAGCGAGATGGGGCCGCTGTTGCTCGGCGCGCTGCTGGAGCTGACCGACAGCCAGCAGGCTGCGCTCTACGCCGCGTTCAAGGTGGCGGATCGAGAGGGCTTGCTACTGCTCGATCTGAAGGACCTCAAGGCGCTGCTCGGCTACCTGAAGGACAACCCGCAGGTGCTCGGCGAGGACAGTGCGCTGTTCACCAGCACCTCGGCTCAGGCTCTGCTGCGCCGCCTGGCCGGCCTGGAACAGCAGGGCGCCGAGGCGCTGTTCGGTGAGCCGGCGCTGCAACTGGAAGATCTGTTGTATCCGGATCGCGACGGCCGCGGGCGGATTCATCTGCTCGACGCCAGTCGCCTGGTGCACGAGGCGCCTAAGGTCTACGCGACCTTCCTGCTATGGCTGCTGGCCGAACTGTTCGAACAACTGCCCGAGCGCGGCGACGCTGACAAGCCGGTGCTGGCGCTGTTCTTCGACGAGGCGCACCTGCTGTTCCAGGGTACGCCCAAGGCGCTGCAGGAACGTCTGGAACAGGTGGTGCGGCTGATCCGTTCCAAGGGCGTCGGGGTGTATTTCGTCACCCAGTCGCCGAGCGACCTGCCGGACGACGTGCTGGCCCAGCTCGGCCTGCGCATCCAGCATGGCCTGCGTGCCTTCACCGCCAGGGAGCAGAAGGCGCTACGCGCGGTGGCCGACGGTTTTCGTCCCAACCCGGCGTTCGACAGCCTGAGTGTGCTGACCGAACTGGGCATCGGCGAGGCGCTGGTCGGCACCCTGGAGGAAAAGGGCACGCCGGCCATGGTGCAGCGCGTGGCCATTGCGCCGCCGCAGTCGCGCATCGGCCCGTTGAACGAGAGTGAGCGCGCTGCGTTGGTCCGTCAGTCGAGCTTGGCCGGGCGCTACGACAAGCCCATCGACCGCGAGTCGGCCTATGAGCTGCTTACTGCACGTGCCGCGCAGGCCAGTGCCGAGGCGCCGGCTCAGGCAGGTGGGCGGCAGAAGGCCGCGGCGCAGGAGCAGGGCCTGGGCCAGATGGCCGGTGACCTGCTTGGCGGTGCGATGAAATCGGCGTTGCGTCAGGCCGCCAACCAGCTCGGCCGGCAACTGGTGCGCGGGTTGATGGGGTCGTTGATGGGCGGCAAGAGGCGTTAGGCTTTGTACGAAAAGTGCCTGCGCTCGGTGATGCTTCGTTAAAAACGGGTTCGGAATGCTCATTTACAGCTCGTAAACTCCGCTTCCTCACCCGTTTTTGTCTCGCCTGACCTTCGCTCGACCACTTTTCGTACAAACCCTAGCAGGCGAGGGCGCCATGCCGGGTGGGGATGTGGCCGCCCACCCTGCAAGGCCGTTTGACTCGAGGTCGATGATTCGCGGCGCTAGTCGTTGGCCGCGTCCCGTTTGTCCTGACGCTCTTTTTCGATTTTCTCGAGTTCTTTCTCGAAGGCCTGATCGAGCAGGCTGGGTTTCTTGCGCCAGGGTTTGCGGTCAGGGTCCGGCTGTGCGGCGTAGGTGATCACCTCGCCGCCGTATACATCCTTGTAACGCTGCGCCTGGCGCTCGAGTTCGGCGCGCAGTTCGTCTTTCGTCACTGGGTTTACCTATATGGTCTGATGATCGCGGCGACGCGTGAAACGCTCCGTTTCACTGCTGCGGTCGCCAAATCGATCCGGAATATTGCTTTTCTTTCGAGGGGACGAAACTTGGTGAAGTTCCGTAATTTATTTATTTCCCCTTTATCTTCAGTTACTTATGTTTCGGTAACTTGGCTTTGAAAACAGTTGCCGGGGGCAACTTGCGCGTATTATCGCGAAAGCTTCTCGAATGTCCAGCAATCAGCTCGCCAGGGCCTGGTACTGCAGCTCGAACTGCAACCTGCAGCTTTGCCCGGGGCCCAGCAGGTGCAGGCCTGGGCGCTGGGGCAGGTGGTGAGCATTGACCGGATGAGTGACGGGCTCGAAACAGAAGAAGTTCTGCTCGGGTGGGCAATACAACAGAAACAGATCGGTACCTTTGGCCCGGCAGCTAATTTGATAGCCGGCGTCCTGTTCAATGATGCGTGCGCAGCCCGGCCAGGCAGTAAAGGCATTGTCGACCAGTTGTCCGGGCAATCTGCCGGGCTCGCTGAAGTTCCAACTATCGGGCAGCGCTATCCATTGACTGGAAAGTTTGTCATCGCCACATAGCCATACGCCCTCGGCACTCGCCTGTAATTGGGTAGTGCTGCTGCGAGGAAAATAGGGATGCAGGCCGAGCCCATACCAATTGGCTCGCGGCCCTTTGTGGGTCGCCTGCAATTGCAGACTCAGGCGGCCAGTGTCGAGGGTGATTTCCAGTCGCGCCCGATAGGCAAAGGGCGTCAGGCTGTCGAGCTGCAGGATGGCGCTGTCGGATGTCGCACCCACTATCTGCCAGGGCTGTTGCCAGGCGCTGCCATGTATCGGCAGGGCTTCATGATCAGTGTTGGCCGCGAGCGGTTGCCAGCCGTCCGGGGTTGCGAAGCCGCCACCGCCGATACGGTTGGACCAGGGCACCAGCGGGTAGCAGGCCAGGCGCCGCGGATTGCCGCTGGCCAGCGCGTGCGCATCGCTAGGGCGCAACAGCGGGCGGCCATCGGCGCGGCGGGTCCAGTTGACCAGGCTGGCGCCCAGGGCAGGGGCCAGGGTCAGTTCGGTTAGCGAATCACGCAGGGTCAGAAGCTGGGTTTGCATCTGCCGCTCCAAGGGCGGTATTTGTCGGGAATTCATAGTGTCATCGTACAACTGCTGGGCTATGATTGCGGGAAAGTCTTCATGTGAGAACTCGCCCACCATGGAAATGCAAAACACCCAACCTCGCGCTCGTCGCAAGCACCGCAGCCTGGCTCAGGAGCTGGTGGCCGAGCTGTCGCAGCGCATTCGCGATGGGGTGATCAAGCGCGGTGAAAAGCTGCCGACCGAGTCGGCGATCATGGAAGAGCAGGGCGTCAGCCGCACCGTGGTGCGCGAGGCGCTGTCGCGGCTGCAGGCCGCCGGCCTGGTGGAAACCCGCCACGGCATCGGTACCTTCGTGCTCGACACCCCCAGTGCCAGCGGTTTTCGCATCGACCCGGCGACCATCGTCACCCTGCGCGATATCCTGGCGATTCTCGAACTGCGCATCAGCCTGGAAGTGGAGTCCGCGGGCATGGCGGCGCAGCGGCGCAGCGAGGCGCAGCTCAAAGCCATCCGCGAGGCGCTGGATGCCATCAACGAGAGCGCGGCGCACGCCAGCGACGCGGTCTCCTCGGACTTCCAGTTCCATCTGCGCATCGCCGAGGCGACCGGCAACCGGTACTTCACCGATATCCTCAGCCATCTGGGTACCAGCATCATCCCGCGTACCCGGGTCAATTCCGCGAGCCTTGCGCGTGACGATCAGACCCACTACATGGCGCGGCTGGAGCGCGAGCACGAGCAGATCTTCGAGGCCATCGCCCGCCAGGATGCCGAGGCGGCGCGTGCAGCCATGCGTCTGCACCTGACCAACAGCCGCGAGCGTCTGCGTCAGGCGCATGAGGCAGCCGAGGCCGAGGCGCTGCACGGCTGAGCCACGGCTGCGGCCGTCCGTAGGCTGCGCTGTGCGCACCAGCTTGAGTGCGTAGTTCTCGGTGCGCACAACCTGGGCGCCCCCGCGCACCTAGCGGCGGTAGGCCAGGGCGATGATGCCGCCGACCACGATCACCCCGCCGACCACCTGCAGGGCGCCGAGCAACTGGCCGAGGATCAGCCAGCCGAACAGCATGCCGGCCACCGGCTCCATGTTCATCACCGGTGCGTTGCGCGCGATGTCCAGGCGCGGCATGAGGATGAACAGCAGCGAGAAGGCGGTGCCGTAGAGCAGCACCAGCACCGCCAGGGCGATCCATCCGGCCAGGGCGTTGGGCAAGCCGAGGCCGCCGGGCAGGGCGCCGCTGGCGCCAGCCAGGGCCGAGGCGCTGAACACCACCGCCATGGTCAGCATGCTGCGCACCCGTCCGGGCATGGCCGACAGACGATGCTCGGTGATCCACAGGGCCACGGCGAACACCGCCGCCGCGGTCAGGCTGAACAGCACGCCTTCGACCCAGCGTTCGTCGCTGACGCCCTGTCCGGCCAGGCGCGCTGGTACGTCCAGCACCAGCACCAGGCCGAACAGGATCACGCCCATGATCAGCGCCGCGCGGCGGGTCGGTGCCGGACCGCCGAGCAGCCAGGTGAGCAGCGCCAGGAGGATCGGCGAGAGGTTCACCACCAGCAGCGCCAGGCCTACCGGAATGCGCGCCACCGCCGAGTAGATGCAGAAGCTCTGCACCGCGATCAGCAGGCCCAGCATCAGTTGCCAGCCCCAGGTCTGGCGGCTCAGGCGCAGCGAGTCGCGTTGCCACAGCACCAGCACGATGAGCACCAGGAAAGTCACCCCGGAGCGGCAGAGTATCGCCAGCAGCAGACCGGCCTCATGATCGAAGGCGATGCGTGCGGCGATATGGTTGCCGGCGAAGGAGCAGGCCAGGGTGGCGAGAATCAGCGCGGCGATATGCCGGGGGAACGCGGTGGCAGGCATGGCGGGGTGTTACGTCCTTATAAAGCGAGAGCCGCCAGGCGGCGGCTCGAGATGCATCGGTGTGATGAAAAGCCGTTACAACACCACGCTCGGCAGCCATAGCGAGATGGCCGGGATATAGGTGACCGCCATCAGCACCGCGAACAGCGCAGCGTAGAACGGCAACAGCGCCTTGACCGTGGTCTCGATGCTGACCTTGCCGATGGCGGCACCGACGAACAGCACCGCGCCCACCGGCGGCGTGATCAGGCCGATACCCAGGTTGACCAGCATGATCATGCCGAAGTGTACCGGGTCGACGCCGAAGGAGGTGACCACCGGTAGCAGAATGGGCGTGAGGATCAGGATCAGCGGCGCCATGTCCATCAGCGTGCCCAGCACCAGCAGCATGAAGTTGACGCACATGAGGATCACGTAGCGGTTGTCCGACAGGGTCAGGAAGGCCGTGGTGATCTTCGACGGAATCTGCATCAGGGTCATGATGTAGCCGAAGCTGGCGGCGAAGGCGATGAGGATCATCACGATCGACAGGGTGCGCACCGTGCGGTGCAGCATCTTCGGCAGTTCACTCCACTTGTAGTCGCGGTAGATGAACATGGTCACGAAGAAGGCCCAGACCACGGCCACCGCGGCCGACTCGGTGGCGGTGAACACGCCGCTGAGGATGCCGCCGAGGATGATCACCATGGTCATCAGGCCCCACAGCGCCTCGACGCAGATCTTCAGCGCCTGGCGCAGCGGAATCACCTCGCCCTTGGGGTAGTTGCGCTTGCGCGCGAACAGCAGGCACAGCGTGGCCATGGTGGCGCTGAGCAGCAGGCCCGGGCCGATGCCGGCGACGAACAGTGCGGCGATGGACACCGTGCCGCCGGCGGCCAGCGAGTAGATCACCGAGTTGTGACTGGGCGGGGTGAGCAGCGCCTGCACCGAGCCGGAGACGGTGACGGCGGTGGAGAATTCGCGCGGATAGCCCTTCTTTTCCATCTCTGGAATCAGCACCGAACCCACCGAGGCGGTGTCGGCCAGCGACGAGCCGGAGATGGCGCCGAAGAAGGTCGAGGCGGTGATGTTGACCAGCGACAGGCCGCCGCGGACGAAGCCGACCAGCACCCCGGCGAAGGCCACCAGGCGCCGCGCCATGCCGCCTTCGGCCATGATCGCGCCGGCCAGGACGAAGAAGGGGATGGCCAGCAGGGAGAATTTGTTCACGCCGCCGGCGATCTGGATCATCACCGCGTGCAGGGGAATCTCGATCCACCAGGCGCCGATCAGGGTGGCCAGGCCGAGGGCATAGGCGACCGGGACGCGCAGCAGGATCAGGGCAATGAAGCTGCCCAGCAGAATGGCGGCATCCATTACACGGACTCCTTGGAATCTTCGCAGTTCTCGTAGTCGACGACGCGGCGCTTGCTCTGGTCGCCGTACAGCAGTTGCTCGATGACGAACAGCAGGGTGATCAGCCCTCCCAGCGGAATCGGCGCGTAGCTCAGGCCGACGCGCAGCCAGGTCAGGGTGCTCAGGTACTGGTTCCAGGTGGCCACGCACAGCTTGTAGCCCCAGATCATCATGAACAGGGCGATGGCGGCCATGGCCAGACGTACGAACAGGGTGAGAAAGGGCTGAGCCACGTCGGGCAGGCGATCGCTCAACACCTGCACGGCCATGTGCGCGCCGGCGCGGTAGCTGGCGGCGGCGCCGACGAAGGTGAACAGCACCATCAGCAGGATGGCGATGGGCTCGGGCCAGCCCAGGCCCTGGCCGAGCACGTAACGGCTGAACACGCCCCAGGGGATGATCAGCGCCATGATCACGATCGCCAGGCCGGCGACCCAGATGCAGGCGCGATAGATGGCGTCGTTGACGCCCAGAACCAGGTTTTTCATCGGATTTCACCGGTGGCGCGGCGCAGACCGATGGCCTGCGCCGCGCGCTTGCGCGTGGATTACTGAACGGCTTCGATGCGCTGGATGAGTTCGGCGAACTGCGCGCCGTACTTCTCACGGACCGGGGCGGTGGCGTCGTAGAAGGGCTTGGTGTCGACCTCGATGTACTCGACGCCTTCGGCCTTGAGCTTCTCGTTGCTGGCGTTTTCCTTGGCGATCCACAGGTCGCGTTCTTCCAGCTGGGCTTCCTTGGCCAGCTTCTTGACCAGTTCCTGCTGCTCGGGGGTGAGCTTGTTCCAGGTGGTCTTGGACATCAGCAGCGGCTCGGGGAGGATCAGGTGATGGGTCTGGGTGTAGTACTTGGCGGCACGGAAGTGGTTGTGCTCGAGCAGGGTCGGCGGGTTGTTCTCGGCGCCGTCGATCACGCCGCTCTGCAGGGCGCTGAAGATCTCGCCGGTGTCCATGGCGATGCCGTTGGCGCCCATGGCGTTGAGGGTGTCGATGAACAGCGGATTGCCGATCACGCGGATCTTCATGCCCTTGAGGTCTTCCAGGCTGCGCACCGGCTTCTTGGTGTAGAGGCTGCGGCTGCCGGCTTCCATCCAGGCCAGGCCGACCATGTTGAAGTCGGAGTTGGTGATGGCGTCGAGGATTTCCTGGCCGATCTCGCCATCGACCACCTTGCGCATATGATCGACGTCGCGGAACACGAAGGGCATGTTGAACACGTTGGTGGCCGGCACCACCGGGCCCACCGAGCCGAGGCTGACGCGGGTCAGCTGCACGGCGCCGATCTGGGTCTGCTCGATCACTTCCTTCTCCGAGCCGAGTACGCCACCGGCGAACATGCGCGATTTGATCTCGCCATTGGTGGCCGCCTCCAGCTTCTTGCCCAGGTTCTCCATGGCCACCACGGTGGGGTAGCCGGCGGGGTGGATCTCGGCGATCTTCAGGGTCACCTCGGCCTGCACCAGGGAAGACAGGCCGAGGGCTAGCGGAAGTGTGGCCAGAAGCAGCTTGCGTTTGAGGTTCATGCGGAAATCTCCGTCTTGTTGTTGTTGGTAAGCAGCAGAGCAAACCGGTGCCGCGGGCGGCCTCGGGTGGAGCGGATTCAGGCGCGGTAGGCGGGCTCCTCGATCCCCGTCACGCCGGGGTTCAGGGCGAACACGCCGCCGGCCAGCGGCTGGTCGGCGAGGTCGCCATGCGGGCGAATCGAGGTGACGAACAGGGTGTCCAGCTTCGCCCCGCCAAAGGCGCACATCGCCGGCTTCTTCACCGGCACGGCGAGGGAACGATCCAGGCGGCCGTCGGGGGTGAAGCGGTGGATCAGTCCGGCGTCGTTGCCGCAGATCCAGTAGCAGCCGTCGACGTCCACGGCGGCGCCGTCCGGACGACCGGGGTGCTGCTGCATGTCGATGAACAGGCGGCGGTTATGCGGCGTGCCGCTGTCGGTGTCGTAATCGAAGGCCCACACGGCCTGCACGCTCGGGTGCGAGTCGGAGAGGTACAGCGTGCGGCCATCGGGGCTGAAGGCCAGGCCGTTGGGCACGATAAGATCGGCGAGGCATTCCTCCAACTGACCGTCGAAGCGATACAAGGCGCCGACGGGGGCACCGGCAGCCATGTCCAGCAGCATGCTGCCGGCCCAGAAACGCCCCTGGCGGTCGCAGCGTCCATCGTTGAAGCGCATCTGCGGCCGGGCGTGTTCGACCTGCGCCAGGCGTGAGGCCTGCATGCTGCCATCGTCCTGCGGATGCAGATGGAAGAGGCCGCTCTGCATGCCGGCCAGCCAGCCGCCGGCCGGGTGGCGGGCGATGCAGGCGAGCATTTCCCCGGCCTGCCAGCTCCGGCTGCTGGCATCGCGCAGGCTCCAGCGATGCAGGCGTGCGGCGGGAATGTCGACCCAGTACAGGGCCTGTTCGGCGGCGTGCCACACCGGGCTTTCGCCGGTGGCATTGCGGGCATCGAGGATCAGTTCGGCTTGCATGGCGGTTCGTCGCTCGCTGTTGTTCCGGGTTCTCGCGTCGGGCCTGCTGGGGCTTTCAATCGTCGCCGAAGGGCCCCGCGGCAACGAAGGCGCCGCCCTGATAGATGCGCGCCGGATCGTCGGCGGCCGGCATGGGTTGCGCCTCCACCTTGTCGCGGAACACGTCCGAGCTGTCCTTGGGCGTGAAGCCCAGGTGCGCGGCCTGGCTGTTGTCCCACCACACCTCGCGGTTATCCGACATGCCGTAGACCACGGTGTGGCCGACATTCGCGGTATAGAGGGCGCGTTCGATCAGCTGGGTGAGATCGTCATAGCTCAGCCAGGTGCTCAGCATTCGGCGGTTGGCCGGCTCGGGGAAGGAGGAGCCGATGCGGATGCTCACGGTCTCGATGCCGTAGCGGTCGAAATAGAAGCTGGCCATGTCCTCGCCGTAGGACTTGGACAGCCCGTAGTAGCCGTCCGGCCGGCGCGGAGAATGGGCGTCGAGGCGCTCGTCCTGCTTGTAGAAACCGATCACATGGTTGGAGCTGGCGAACACCACGCGCTTCACGCCATGGCGGCGGGCCGCTTCGTAGATATGGAACACGCCGCAGATGTTGGCGCCGAGAATTTCCTCGAACGGGCGCTCGACCGAGACGCCGCCGAAATGCACGATGGCATCGACGCCTTCGACCAGTTGCTGCACGCCGGCCTTGTCGGCCAGATCGCAGTGCACCACTTCTTCGTGTGGGCCTTCGGCCGGCGCCATCTCGCCGATATCGGACAGACGCAGGACATTGGCGTAGGGGCGTAGGCGCTGGCGCAGTACCTTGCCCAGGCCACCGGCGGCACCGGTGAGCAGCAGGCGATTGAAGGGGCGAAGCTCGCTGGGAGTGGTGGTCATGGCGGGGCCTGGGCTCTTGTCGCTTGTTGTTATTTGGTGTCATACGTTGTCGTATGACTTGGGTCGATTATCTGCAGCAAGCAGGGCGATGTCAACGCCAGGCAGCCGTGGATTTCAAGCTGTACCTTGCCCCCGGTCGTGGGGGCTAGCGTCTGCCTGGGGTATTCAGCGTTCAGCTGAACGCAGGAGTCGGACCGCTCTATGACGCAGATCTCGCTCTGTTCCGCGGGCTTCGCCTGGTGCAGTGACGGGCGGGCCGGGGCGAGATTCCCAGGCCGTGTCCCTGAGGCTTTTGACTAAAGTTGTATGACAACGTATCTCGACTGGTTGCTGGGGTAAATCAACCGTGGTGCGCCGCCACAGTGCCGGGTCGCGGGGCCGCCTCTCGGCGGTGCCTGAACGTCCGGTTCATCGAGCGGGCCAGCCATTCAGGCCAGGCGCAAGTGGTTGTCCCACAGACCGGCTGGCAACTCCAGCGCCTTGGCGACGATCCGCTGACCGCGGCAGTCGTAGAGTCGGCAGCGGCCCTGGCCCGAGGTGACGACGAAGCCGTCGGCGACCGCGCCCACTCCGGCGCAGTCCGGCAGGGGCACGTCCAGGCGCACCTGGGCACTGTCCAGGTCCCAGATGAAGAAGCGGTTGCCACGCGGTGCGGTCAGCGCCAGCAGGCGCAGCTCGTCGTGAATGGCCACGCTGGCGGTGTACTGGTTCATCGCCGCCCGCTGCGCTTCGCCCAGGGGGAAGGGCTGGTACGGCTGGCCGGGGCGTTTGATCGCCAGCAGCGGCACCTGGTCGAGCAGCTCGCCCATGTACTGCTGGCCGCTGACCACCGTGCCGTCACGGGCCACGGCGAGGTGGCGGATGCTGTTGCGCTGCTCGGCCAGCTGCTCCTGGCTGATCAGGCTGCCGTCGCGGCGCATCAGCACCAGGCTGGCTTCCATGGCGTCGAGATTCATCTCCACGCGGCTTTCCGCTTCGGTACGGATGCCGCCGTTGGCCACCACCAGGGTTTCGCCGTCGGGCATCCACAGCAGCTGATGCGGGCCGACACCATGGGTGGCATGTTCGCCGTCGTGCGTCAGCTGCTGGCCGTCCAGGCGATAGACGCCCAGTACACCGCGACCGGGCTCGCGGGTGTCATTTTCGGTGGCGTACAGCCAGGCGCCGCCATGGTGGAACACCGCGTGCCCATTGAAGTGACGGTCGGCCGCTGAGCGCAGGGTCTGCAGCAGGCGGCCGTCGCGGGTATCGATCAGATAGCTTTCGGTGCTCGGGCGGCGGCCGACGAACAGTGCCAGCGGCAGGCTGGGGTGCGGTACCACATCATGGCAGCGTTCGTTGACCTGGGTGGCGAAGGCGCGCTCGCCGCTGAGGCGATAACCGACGGCGTAGTGACGGCCTTCGCCATCGTCGCGCGCCGACAGTAGCAGCGGCTGGCCTGACGGGCCGAACAGCGTCCAGCCGCCGAACGCACCAGCGGCGGCGAGGCTGGCGGCCGCCGCGCCAAGGCCGAGAAAGGCTCTGCGCTGCATGCTCAGTCTCCGTCGTGGGCGTTGAAGCCGATCTGCACGCCGAGCGCCTTGGCCAGTTCGCTTTCCTGCAGGCGATGCAGGCGATTGAGGCTGTCGTACAGCTCGTTGAGGCTGGTGCGGCCGGCTTCGTCGGCAAGCAGTTCGCCCAGCGGGCGATCCAGGGCGGCCAGGCGCTGACGGGTGTCCTGGTAGGCGGCGTCGATGCGCTGGCCCAGCTGCGCCTGATCCTTGTCCAGCAGGGACTGGATGCCGTCGCGGTTGCTGCCGTGCCAGAGCCTTTCGGCGCTGGCCAGGGCGGCAGCCTGGTTGCTCAGGCTGGCGGCGCTGCGCCAGGACTCGGCCTGGTAGGGTTGGGGAATGCCCTTGCTCTGGCGGCCCATGGGCGCGCCGAGTTTCTTCTTCAGGCCGTCAAGCGCACTGACCTGCACGCGCAGCAGCTCGGCGATGGCCTCGTTGGCCTCGGCATAACGTTCGTTGGGGAATTTTCTCAGCTGCTCGGCCATGCCCGGCTTGGCCTGCCATTGCTCGACGATATCGGCAGCCAGCGCCTGCTGGTGCGTGCCGATGGCCTGCAGCAGCGGGCAGTAGCGCGCCTTCTGCTCGGCATCGTTGAGGTCCAGGTTGGCATCGAACAGGACGTACTCATAAGCGGTCAGGCCCTGCACCACCACGCTGGCGCTGGCCAGGTCGGCCGGGGTCAGTTGCGGCTTGTTCTTCAGCAGCGCTTCGACCTGGCGCTGTACCAGGTTCTTCTTGTCCGGCCAGAACTGGATCTGCCAGGCGCGATTGCCTTCGGCGAGTGGCCCGATCAGCAGGGGCTGCAGCCCGGCCCAGGCATTCTGCGCGCCGAGGAAGGCCTGGCGCGCGGCCGGCAGATCGGCAGTGCCCGCGCAGAACGCGGCGGTGCTCCCGGCGAGCTGGCGATCGGCTTCCTGCCAGCTGCTGTAGGCCGGCAGCAGAACGCCGTCGACCAGTGCGGCGCTGACCTTGGCGCGAGGGTCCTGCTGGTTGCACCCGACCAGGGCCAGGCCGAGCAGTGAAGCGATCAGGGTTCTATGCAACATCGCAGGCTCCTTAGAGGGAATTGAGGAAGGCGAGCAGGGCGGAGCGCTCTTCGCCATCGAAACGCAGCACCCGCTGCTTGGCCGCTTCGGCCTCGCCGCCATGCCAGAGAATGGCCTCCAGCAGGTTGCGGGCACGACCGTCGTGGAGGAACTGGGTATGACCGTTCACCGCGTGCGTCAGGCCAATGCCCCACAGCGGCGCCGTGCGCCATTCGCGGCCGCTGGCGAGAAACTCCTCGCGGCCGTCGGCCAGCCCCTCGCCCATGTCGTGCAGCAGCAGGTCGGTATAGGGACGAATCAACTGGTTGGCCAGTTCCGGCTCGGCGGCATCGGCCGAGGTGGTGAAACTGGGGGTGTGGCACTTCTGGCAACCGGCCTGATGGAACAGGCTCTTGCCCTTGAGCACCGCGGGGGAGTCGACATCGCGCCGCGCCGGTACGCCGAGATTGCGGCTGTAGAACAGCACGCTGGCCAGGATGTTGTCGCTTACTTCCGGTTCGCCGCCGTGTGGCGTGGCCAGACAGTCGGCCTGCGCCGCGGTGCAGTTGTCATGGGGGATCAGCGAACTGGTCAGGCCCATGTCGTTGGCGAAGGCATCGGCATTCTGCTGGTTGAGGTTGGGTTGTCCGGCCTTCCAGCCGAAGCGCCCGAGCACGCTGCGTTGCAGCTGTCGATCCCAGACGATGTTGGGGCGCCCGGAAATGCCGTCGCCATCGGCATCATCCGGATCGGCAGCGGCGAGGATGTCCTGCTCGGCAATGGCCTCGAGCAAACCAAGGCCGATCATCGGCGGGGCGATGCGAGTGGAGAGCAGGGTGTCCGGATGCAGGTCGCCGTAGCCCAGCTGGCTGATCTGCAGCTCGGGTTTGCGCAGCTCCACCAGGGTGCCGTCGGCGAAGCGCACCGGCACGCTGCTGTAGGTGACGCGGACCTTGCCCTCGGGGGCTACGCCGGGGTTGGCCATGTCCTGCAGCTGGGTGCCGTAGGTGGGCTCGGCGACCACGCCCTGGCGTTGCAGCAACTCGGCATGCTCGGGGCTGGCCGGCAGCGACAGACGCACCAGCATGGAGGCGGCGCTGAGTGCGCCCGGCTCGGGCGGATGGC
Source organism: Pseudomonas hydrolytica (assembly GCF_021495345.1). Lineage (NCBI taxonomy): Bacteria > Pseudomonadati > Pseudomonadota > Gammaproteobacteria > Pseudomonadales > Pseudomonadaceae > Ectopseudomonas > Ectopseudomonas hydrolytica. Next base: position 3,933,249 of record NZ_CP099397.1, on the reverse strand, counting down.
CGCGGCCGTCCTTGAGGTGGCAGTTCTGGCAGGCATTGGTATTGAACAACGGGCCCAGGCCGTCGCGCGCGGTGGTGGTGGCCGGCGCCGTAACCCAGGGGTTGCGGAAGAAGCTGTTGCCCACCGCGAAATCCAGACGGCGGCTCGGCGCGAGATTGGCCGAGGGCATGGAAAAGGCATTCTGGTCGAACTTGCGCACCGTGGCGGAGCCGGCCGACAGCGCTTCGCCCGGTTCCGCCGCGGTGAAGCGCGGTTGCTGCTCGCAAGCGATCAGGGTCAATGCCAGAAACGGCAGCAGGCAGCGCTGAAGCGGCGACATCGTGGAACTATCCGAGCGGGCAGGAAACGGGGCGCCAAGATTAGCAGGCTAACGTAATTTAAATAAGATCAATTAGCGTTATCCGGGCGGGGCAAATGGTCGCGTGGCGCGCTATATGCGCAAGAACGTTCAAGACCTGCCTGGGGCTGCTTGGTTAAGCTGGTCGGCCCAAGGAGGTTCCATGTCCCGTCATCACGAATTCACCCAGGGCGCCCGCGATATGCTGCCGATGCTGCTCGGCGCCATTCCCTTCGGCATCATCTTCGGCAGCCTGGCCGGCGCTGCCGGGCTCAGCCCGGTGCAGACGATGGGGATGTCGGCGCTGGTGTTCGCCGGTTCGGCGCAGTTCATCGCCATCAGCCTGCTGGCCGGCGGTGCCGGTGTGGCCGTGGTGTTGCTGACCACCCTGGTGGTCAATCTGCGCCATGCCCTGTACAGCGCCAGCCTGCAGCCCCATGTGCGTCACCTGCCCAAGCGCTGGCGCGTGCCACTGGCGTTCTGGCTGACCGACGAGGCCTATGCGGTCGTGCTGCAGCGCTACGCGCGGGGCGATTCGGCACCGTTGCGGCACTGGTACTTTCTCGGCGCGGCGCTGGCGATGTACTGCAACTGGCTGCTGTGCACCCTGGTCGGCGTGCTGTTCGGCCAGGCGGTGCCAAACATCGGCGAGTGGGGGCTGGACTTTGCCATGCTGGCGACCTTCATCGGCATCGTAGTGCCCATGCTGCGCAACCAGCCGCAGGTGGCTGCTGCGCTGGTCGCCGCTGCCGTGGCGCTGGCTTGCCATGCGCTGCCGTACAAGCTCGGGCTGATGGCCGCGGCCGCCAGCGGCATCGTGGTCGGCGTTTGGCTGGAGCGGCGCACGCCGGTCCTGCAGGAGGAGTTGCTCTGATGGATATCTGGTTGCTGATTCTCGGCATGCTGGCGATCACCTTTGCCACGCGCTACAGCCTGTTCGCCTTTCCCGATCTGCGTTTCCCTCCCCTGGTCAGGCAAGGGCTGCACTACGTGCCCACGGCGGTGCTGACGGCCATCGTGGTGCCGGGCATGTTGCTGCCGGACGGGCAGAGCTGGGCGCTGAACTGGAACAACGCCTACCTGCTGGCGGGCCTGGCTGCCATCGCCATCGCCGCGTTCACACGGCACCTGCTGGCGACCATCGGTGGCGGGTTGCTGGTGTTCTTCCTGCTGCGCTGGGCGTTCGGCCAACTGCCGATCTGAGAGGCGTGGTTCTGCTGCGCCTGGTGCCCACGGCACACCCTACGTAGGGCTGCCCTGTAGGGTGCGCCGTGCGCACCGGCAGACTGGCAGCTACACCAGCGCGCTGACCGTCAGCTCGCGCTGGCTCAGGCGCAGAAACCGTTCGTTGGCCTTGAGCAGCAGGGCCTGGTCGTCCACGCTCAGTTCTTCGCTGGCATGATCCTCGGCCTGGCTGCGGTAGAGGCTTTCACCCGGACGTCGGCGCAGGCAGTGGTAGCGCTGACTGCGTACCTCGACCCTGAGGCTGAGCATGTCGATGTAGGCGACCTTCATTTCGTCGCTTTGCCCGGTTTCCAGGGCGCTGCGTTGCAGCGGCGGGGTGTGGGTGAACGGGGAAGCCGAGAGCATGACGTGCTGGCACTGCTGCAGGTCGCTGCGCGGCTGGCCGTTGAGCACCCAGTTGCCACGCAGGTCGCGCTGCAGGCAAAGGCTGCGCTGGCCATGGTTGTCGACCTTGAGCCAGAGGCGGCGGAAGCGCCAGCGCGCGTCGCAGTCGATCAGGTAGTTGGCGACGATGCTGTTGCCCTTGATCACCTGCATCAGGTGGCTGGTGGCGTGGATGCCACTGGCATCCTGACTGAGGCGCAGGGTTTCCACGCCGGGGGTGTACCAAGGTTTCCATACCAAGGTCTGCTGCATCGGGCGACTCCATGCCGATCGCGAAACAGGAGGGAAGGGCGGCTGCGCGCAGAACACGGTCCCTCGTGTTCCATCAGTTGTGATGGCGCGCAGCATAAAGTGATTGCAATGTGATGTCTGTCAGCTTTTGCCGACAGTTGCGCAGGTTTTTGCGCTATTCGCTCAAGCCTTGCGCTTGAGCGGTTCCTGCTCGAATTTCAGGCCTTCCAGGCCATGGCTCATCAGCGCGCGGATATTGCCGTGGTCGCTGCCCTGCGGTGTGGCCAACACGCTGCGGTAGTGTTCGCCGAAGGCGCGCAGCGCTTCGTCCGTGCTCAAGCCCTCCAGCAGGGCCAGGCCCAGGGTCTTGCAGGAGCCTTCGTTCTGTCCGGCGGCGTTCTCCACGTCACCGTTACGGAAGGCGCTGGGCTGATAGTCGTAGTGCTCGGCGACGAAGGCCAGGGTTTCGCTGAAGGCGTAATCGTCCTGCTGCAGACGGCTGCGCAGTTCGTCGAGGGCGGTCATTCAGGCTTTCCTTTTTCGAATGCGGCCTTCTGCTCGGCCGTGGCTTCCTTCTGATACTTGGCCTTCCAGTCGGCATAGGGCATGCCATACACGGTCTCGCGGGCCTGGTCGGCGCTGACCTCGACGCCGAGGTCGTCCGCGGCGGCCTTGTACCATTTGGACAGGCAGTTGCGGCAGAAACCGGCCAGGTTCATCAGGTCAATGTTCTGCACGTCGGGGCGTGTGCGCAGGTGCTGCACCAGGGCGCGAAAGGCTGCGGCTTCCAGTTCGAGGCGTTCTTGCTCGGTCATGCTGGGCTCTCCGGGGATGGATGGCGGCGATGATAAGAGCCTCGCCGGAGAGCGGCAAGCCGCCGCAGCATGGCCTCAGCGATGACCGGCGAGGGTGATCGACACCGACTCGGCGAAGCGCAGGGCGTGCGGCTTGTCCACCTCCACCTCGGCGTAACGCACGGCCTGATGGGCCATGATCAGGTCGAGGATTTCCTGGGTCAGGCGTTCGAGCAGGGCGAAGCGGTTGCCCTCGACGTGGGCGATGATCGCCTTGGTGATGGTGCGATAGTTCAGGGCGTGGTCGATGTCGTTGACCTGCACCGCGTCCACTGCCGGATAGAGAATGGTCAGGTTGATCAACACGTCCTGCTTGTTGTTGATCTCCTCTTCCTTGATGCCGATGTAGGTGCGCAGGCGCAGGTCCTTGACGCGGATGCGCGCCATTCCGGGTTCCAGTCGCGGCATTAGTTGTTCCGTCCGATCAATTGCAGGAATTCATGGCGAGTGTTGCAGGACTCGCGGAAGGCGCCAAGCATCACCGAGCTGCTCATCACCGAGTTCTGCTTCTCCACCCCGCGCATCATCATGCACATGTGCTTGGCCTCGATCACCACGGCCACGCCGGCGGCGTTGGTGACGCGGGCGATGGCGTCGGCTATCTGCTTGGTGAGGTTCTCCTGGATCTGCAGGCGCCGCGCGTACATGTCGACGATGCGCGCCACCTTCGACAGCCCGAGTACCTTGCCGGTCGGGATATAGGCGACATGCGCCTTGCCGATGAAGGGCAGCAGGTGATGCTCGCACAGCGAATACAGCTCGATGTCCTTGACGATCACCATCTCGTCGTTGTCGGACTCGAACAGGGCACCGCCGACGATTTCCTCCAGCGACTGCTGATAACCATGACAGAGGTACTGCATGGCCTTGGCCGCCCGCTTGGGCGTATCGAGCAGGCCTTCACGCTCGGGGTTTTCACCGAGGCCGACAAGAATCTCGCGGTAATGCTGGGAAAGAGGATGGCTCATGGCAGTGTCCTGGGCAGTCGCCTCACTTGAGGTGGCGGCCGCCGTTGAGGGTAAGGGTCGTTCCGGTTACGTAGGGGTTGTCCAGCAGGTAGCGCAAACTCTGGTAAAAGGCTTGCGGGCCGGGTTCTATGCCCAGCGCCGACTTGGCCAAGGTCTTGCTCCTGTAGGCCTCGTCATCGCCCGCGTTGAACATCAGCAGCGCTGGAGCGATGGCGTTGACCTTGATGCGTGGCGCCAGGCGGGCGGCGAAGGAAAGCGTCAGGCTTTCCAGCCCGGCCTTGCTGGCGCAGTAGGCCGGACGATTGGCGCTGCCCTTGCGCACCACGTCGTCGCTGACGTGGACGATGTCGGCGCGCTGCGACTGCAGCAGCAGGTCGCTGCAGTGCAGGTTGATCAGGTAGGGCGCGAGCATGTGCACGGCGAACAGCTGGCGGAAGGCCTCGGCCTCTTCGCCCGGCGTTTCGGCCAGCCACTGCGAGGCGTTGTGCACGATCGCGCGCAGGCCGCTGCACTGCGCCTTGATCTGGTCGATGAAGGCGAGGATGCCAGCCTCGGCGCCGAAGTCCGCCTGCACGGCAATGGCACCGCGCTCACGCAGGCGCGCAATGCTGTCGCGCTCCTGGCGATAGCTGACGATCACCGGTTGGCCCTCGTCGAGCAGGCGCTCGGCGCAGTACAGGCCGACCCTCTGGCCGGCGCCGGTGATCAGGACGGGAAAGCTGGCAGCGCTCATGGGCGACTCGTGCAAAGAAAATGAAGGCCTGGCTTGTACCGCCTCGGGATACCTGACCAGTGGCAGGCGGCACTCACCAGACCGAGGATAAAGCTATACCAGAGCTGCGGGTTGTACAACCATGGGAAACATATGGTTTTCCAGGAGAGGCGAGTGAAATTGGCTATTTCACTGACTTCAAAGGACTTTCCATGATTTCTCTGCTGGACGTATTTTTGTACTTTGGCTGTACGATCCATATGTTGTGTACAGGTATGGAGTGGCGGCGAACTAAAAAGGCCAGCGCGAGGCTGGCCTTTGCGGAAGACGGCAGGGTCAGGATTTGCCGATGCTGGCCGGGCGTCTGCCCAGGCGGTGGGACGAAGAGCCCTGCAGCCACGGCTCGAGCAGGCGAGTGGACAGGGGGATGAACAGGTAGGTCATCAGCGGCGTCAGTGCGAGCGTGGACAGCAGCACGCGGGTGACCAGCGACAGGTCGGTGAGCCAGGGGCCGAACAACAGGTTGAAGGCCAGCGAGACCGGGAAGAACGCCAGCCAGATCGCCACGCTCTGCTTCCAGCGCGGCGGTTGCTTGTGAACGCTGCCGAACCAGGCGTCGAGGCCGACGGCACGTCTTTCCTGCGGCTGGGCGAACAGCCCGGCGCCGCGCTCGAGCCAGGCCTTGCGCGAGGCCGAATGCTCCCAGGCGGCCATGGTCTGCTCGTCGCTGAAGCGGAAGACGATCTGAAATTCGTCATCGCCAGCTGGCGGTGCCAGCACGCCGGAGCCGAGATAGCCGGGGAAGTCGGTGGCCAGGTGTTCACCTTCACGCAGCCAGGCGATGAAGTCGTGATAACGGCCACTGGCGACGCGGCGCGCCACCATGAGAGTAACGGGGGACATTGTGTATCTCCTCGAACATTGCCCTGGGCCGGGTGTGGCGACAGGCGTGATCGGGCACGGGGTGTTGTGCCCGACAAAAATGCAGCAAGGATTATTCCGGTTTTGCGCAAATTAGCCAGTGCCGCGCGATGACGGGCAGGCAACGCATCGTTGCGCCGCCGGACTGCACCCGGACGGTGCAGGAGAAGGACGGATGAGGTGCACGGAGCCCCCTTCGCTCGCCGCCATTCGGCCAGGACGGCGGGGCTGGTGCCCGATGCGCCATGTGCGCCTATCGCGACTGAGTTACACTCCCTTCCTGAATTTTCTTGCGCGATGCCTGAAGCCATGTCCGAACCCGCCGGTGTTACATCACTTGCGTCCAGCGCCCTGAAGCAGGAGGAGCTGTTCCCCATTCGCGAGGTCTCTCGTCTAACGGGCGTGAACCCGGTCACCCTGCGCGCCTGGGAGCGGCGTTACGGGCTGATCCAGCCGACCCGCACCGACAGCGGGCATCGGCTCTATTCGCAGGCCGACATCGATGCCGTGCGCAGCATCCTGGCCTGGATAGAGCGCGGTGTTGCGGTGAGCAAGGTGGGCTCGATCCTGGCCAAGAGCGCCAGCAGTCGCAGCGCCGTCACCCCGGCCTACAACGAGGTCAGCAGCGATGACTGGAGCCAGTGGCAGGCGCAGATCCGCCGCGCGCTGGACAGTTTCGACGAGGCGCGTCTGGAGCGGCTGTATGGCCAGATATTCTCCTGCTACCCGCTGCCGGTGGTGTTTCAGGACATCCTGATGCCGATCTGGCAGGAGCTGTTGCTGCGCCAGGACGAGGTCGGCCAGCGCAGCGAATGGGTACTGCTCGACGGTTTTCTGCGCGGCCGCTGCTGGCAGCGCCTGCAGCTGGGGCGGGGCGAGTCGGGTGAGCGGGTGCTGCTGGCGGCCCAGCCCGGACACTGTCGCGAGCTGGAACTGCTGGTCGCGGCGCTGATGCTGAGCACTCAGGACATCGAAGTGAGCGTGATGGGGCCCGGGGTGCCGCTGAGCGATCTGCCGCTGGTGTGCGAGCGCATGCAGCCGCAGGCGCTGGTGCTGTTCAGCAACCAGCCGCCGGCCGAAGACTTCCCGCGTCAGCTGTCGCGTCTGGCGCTCGCGCTGGAGTGTCCGTTGCTATTGGCGGGGGATAGCGCCGACCTGGCCGAGGAAAGCCTGGCCGGCTCGCCCATCGCATGCCTGGGCAATGAGGGGCGGCTCATGCAGCGGCGTCTGCAGCAGTTCCTCGCCGGTCATCTCGATACCTGATAAGGCGAAGTAGCCGTTCAGCCGACCGCTTCGGGCTCGCGCTGGCGGTTGCTGTGCTCGTCGAAGAGGTACTGGCGCAGCGTCTGCTCGTCTTCGCTGTGCAACGTCTGCAGGCTGTAGGCGTAGTGGCTCTGACTCACGCGTCTGACCAACCTTGCGCGCAGCTGTACGCGGCGCTGCTGCGGCAGGATCAGTTGCAGCAGCTGATCCTTGGCCGGGCTGCCGGATTTGCCGTACTGCACCAGCATGCCATTGTTGGACAGTTCCACGGCCTGCAAACCACTGGGGCGCTCGGCGCTGTCGAGCAGTGGCAGCGGGCTGGACAGGGTCAGGCGCCAGGGGCGTTCGTTGACGCCGTTCTCGAAGATGAGCGGGGCGCCCAGCTCCAGGCGTGAATGCCGCTGGTCGTCCTGAATCAGGCGTAGCGGGAAGCTCAGGTGCTCGTCGTCGCTGTGGGTGTCCAGGCTCAGCTGCTTTTCATCGCCCAGGCGACTGAGCAGCTCGCTCAGGCGTTCACCGATGGCCAGCTCCGAAGGAGCGCTGCGGTGGTGCTGGCGCGTTGTTTGGGAAAGCAGTTGCTGGATGAAGTCCAGCTCGTCTTGGGTCAGCAGCGGGTCGCTTTGCATGATGGGTACTGCATGGAGTGCAAACCCTTCAGACCATCAGCCGCTGCGATAGTTTTGTACGTTCGTCAGTTTTTCAGGCGTGCCAGCTCGGCTTTCAGCTCCGCCACTTCGGCTTCCAGCTCGCGCACGCGTTGCTGGGCTTCCACCTGTTCGGTGACGTCCTTCTGAATGCCGATGTAGTAGGTCAGCTGGTCGCTCTCGTTGAGCACCGGGGTGATCGACAGTTCGTTCCAGAAGGCGCTGCCGTCCTTGCGGTAGTTGCGGATGATCTGGCGGCACGGCTTGTGCGCCTTGACCGCGTCGCGGATGGCCTGCAGGCCGATCTGCGCACGATCGTTGCCCTGCAGGAAACGGCAGTCCTGATAGAGGATATCGTCGCAGGGATAGCCGGTCAGGCGTTCGAATGCCGCGTTGGCGTAGATCAGGATGTTGTCTTCGCCCTCCTGCTCGGCCACCACGATTCCGTCGTTGGAGGCGTCGACTACCAGTTGCAGCAGCTTGGCATTGATCATGGATGCGATTCCGCGAGAGATGTGCGCTGCATTCTAAAACATCGGGTCGGGCTGTCCACTTGCGGCATAATGCGCGGCGTTTTTCCTGTTTCCGGAGTTGTCATGAAAGTCGCCATTCTCTCGGGTTCGGTCTACGGCACGGCCGAAGAAGTCGCGCGTCACGCCGGGCGCCAGCTCAAGGCCGCCGGGCTGGACGCCTGGCACAAGTCGAACATGAGCCTCGACGATCTGCTGGCCTTCGCCCCCGATGCCTTCCTCACCGTGACCTCCACCACCGGCATGGGCGAGCTGCCGGACAACCTGATGCCGCTGTACTGCGCCATTCGCGACCGTCTGCCGGCCTGGCACGGGCTGCCGGCAGCGGTGCTGGCGCTGGGCGACTCCAGTTACGACACCTTCTGCGGCGGCGGCGAGCTGATTCGCGAGCTGTATGCCGAACTGGGGCTGCGCGAGGTGGTGCCGATGCTGCGTCTGGATTCCAGCGAGACGGTCACCCCCGAGAGCGATGCCGAGCCCTGGCTGCAGACCTTCGCCGCGGCGCTGAGGGGCTGACATGCACCCACGCGCCCGCCAGCTGATCGATAGCCTGGAACTTCAGGCGCATCCCGAGGGCGGCTTCTACCGGCGCTTGTTCGTGTCCGCGCAGCGCGACGCGCGGGGCAGGGCGGCGTCCAGCGCCATCCTCTTCCTGCTGCCGGCCGGGGCGGTCAGCCGCTGGCATCGGGTCGATGCCGACGAACTCTGGCATTTTCATGAAGGCGATCCCCTGGAGCTGCTGGTGGCCGAATCGCCCGAGAGCCTGCGGCGCGAGCTGCTGGGTCCGGTCGCTGCCGGGCAGCTGCCGCAACGCGCCGTACCGGCACATGCCTGGCAGGCTGCGCGCTGCACGGGCAGCTACAGCCTGGTGGGCTGCACCGTGGCGCCGGAGTTTCAGTTCGAGGGCTTCCGTCTGTTCGCCGACGATGCGCAGGCGCAGGCCCTGTGGCCGCGCCTGCTGAGCGAGCACGCCGAACTGATCTGAAGCACTGGCTCGATCAGGATGGCGAATGCTCGGCTATCGCGCCACGTCCCCCGGCGCGTTGTCCCGCAAAGCCATCAAGATGGCTGCCAGGGCAACTAGCGCCTGGCATGTGCCCGGCTAGACTGCGCTCACCACCGACCAACAAGAAGATCGAGGTGACCGCCGTGAATGCTCCGCTGAAACTTCCTGCCGTGAAGAACCAGGTGTCCGAGGCCGAATGGCGCACGCGCGTCGACCTGGCGGCCTGCTACCGACTGATCGCCCTGTATGGCTGGGACGATCTGATCTTCACCCATATCTCCGCCAAGGTGCCGGGCACCGAGGACTTTCTCATCAACCCATACGGGCTGATGTTCCATGAAATCACCGCCTCGAGCCTGGTCAAGGTCGACCTGGCCGGCAACAAGCTGATGGACAGCCCGTTCGACCTCAACCCGGCCGGTTACACCATCCACAGCGCCGTGCATGAGGTCCGTCACGACGTCGGCTGCGTGCTGCACATCCACACCCCGGCCGGCATCGCGGTTTCGGCGCAGAAGCAGGGCCTGCTGCCGCTGTCGCAGCAGTCGCTGTTCGTCCTCGCCAGCCTGGCCTACCACGGTTACGAAGGCGTGGCGCTGAACCATGACGAGAAGGCGCGACTGCAGGCCGACCTGGGCGAGAAGAACTTCATGATCCTGCCTAACCATGGGCTGCTGACCGCCTTCGGCAGCATCGCCGATGCCTTCCTCGGCATGTTCACCCTGCAGCGGGCCTGCGAGATCCAGGTCATGGCGCAAAGTGGCGGCGGCGAGCTGATCCACATCCCCCAGCAGATCCTCGATGGTGCGCGGGCGATGATCGCCGGGGTGATGAAATCGCCGCAGGGCATGGGTGGTGCGCTGCCCTGGCCGGCATTGCTGCGCAAGCTGGATCAGCAGATGCCGGGTTACGACCAGTGAGCGAGCTGCCGGGCATCGCCCTGGATGCGTGGCGCGGGCAAAGTCAGGCGCTGGACTTTGGTGGCCACGCCATCCGCTACTGGGTCGCCGGTGACGCCGAAGCCGAGCCGCTGCTGCTGATCCACGGTTTTCCCACCGCCAGCTGGGACTGGCACCGTTTGTGGGCGCCGCTGGCCGGGCGTTACCGGCTGATCGCCTGCGACATGCTCGGCTTCGGCTATTCCGCCAAGCCGCGCGGCCATGCCTACAGCCTGCTGGAGCAGGCCGACCTGCAGCAGGCGCTGCTGGCGCACATCGGCGAGCGGCGCCCGGTGCACGTGCTGGCTCACGACTATGGCGACAGCGTGGCGCAGGAACTGATCGCGCGGCATCAGGAGGGGAGGCTGCAACTGGCCAGTTGCGTGTTCCTCAATGGCGGTCTGTTCCCCGAGACGCACCACCCGGTACGGGTGCAGAAGCTGTTGCTCGGCCCGCTTGGACCGCTGATCGGGCGGCTGTTCTCGCGGCGCAAGCTGGCGCAGAGTTTCGCCCGCATCTTCGGCCCGCAGAGCCAGGCCAGCGAGGAGGAGCTGGACGCGCTCTGGCAGCTGATTCAGTGCAACAACGGCCCGGCGGTGATGCACCGCTTGATTCGCTACATGCCCGAACGCCGCCAGCAGCGCGAGCGCTGGGTGACGGCGATGCAGGCCACGGCCGTGCCTATGCGGGTGATCGACGGCGCCTTCGACCCCATTTCCGGTGCGCATATGGTGGCGCGTTACCGCGAGCTGATCGCCGGCGCCGATACCGTCCTGCTCGACGGGATCGGCCACTACCCGCAGCTCGAAGCACCCTCGCAGGTGCTCGAGCACTACCTGCAGTTTCGCGCCCGACAGGAGATGCCATGCAGCGCAGAACCCTCGTGAAAGGTGCCGCGCTAGGCGGCCTGGCGCTGCTCGGTGGCGGCTTCTGGGCGCTGCCCGGCGGGCCGCGGCCGGCAGCGGTAAGCCTGGAGGGCGCGCTGGCGGTGCTCGGCACCTTGCAGGGGATGACGCTGCGCAGCCTCAAGGGCTGGAGCCCGAGCGAAGTGTTCAATCACTGCGCGCAGAGCATCGAGTATTCCATGGAGGGTTATCCGGCGCTGAAACCGGCCTGGTTTCGCCACAGCCTCGGGCCGGCTGCCTTCGCCGTTTTCAGCGCCCGTGGGGCCATGCGGCATCCGCTGGATGAGGCGATTCCCGGTGCGGCGCCACTGCTCGAACCGGCCAGCCAGGCCCAGGCCCTCGAGCGGCTGCAGGTGGCTTTCGAACGTTTCGCCGCTTACGGCGGTGAGTTGCAGCCGCACTTCGCCTACGGCGCGCTTGATCACGGCGAGTATGCCCGGGCGCATGTGCTGCACCTGTACAACCACCTGAGCCTTATTCGCCCGGCCTGAGGGGCGACGCCGTTCGCCATTCCCGGCTGGTGGCGAAGGGCCGGCGATCATTTTTATCGAACCTACCGGCGCCGCCGTGACTCACTAATTCTGTCACTCACAGAAAAAGTAGAGGTCACACATGTACAAGACATTATCTGCACTACTGCTGAGCGGGATTCTGGGCGCCATGGCGCTGCCTACCTTTGCCGAGACCGATTCCGATGGCACCACCTCCCCTGGGCCGACCATGCCTTCCGCACCCGGTGAAGGGCCGATGACGCCGGGCGACGAGGGTAACGGCATTCCGCCTGCCGGTGGTCCGAATACCGACGGCAATCCAGGTAACGATGCTGGCACTGGTACCGGTGGTAACGGCACCGGTACTGGTACCGGCGGCAGCGGCACCGGCACCGGCGGCACTGGTGGCAGCGGCTCCGGTAACTGACGCCGTATAAGGTCGTATTATCGGCCGTCATTCAGGCGCCCCGCGCCTTCTTGTGAAGCGCGCGGTGCTGCCTGACACTCCGGGCATCAATAGCCTGCCCGAGGAGCCTGCCGATGAGCGATGCCATCCGTTTCGAAGATCAAGTGGTGATTGTCACCGGTGCCGGCGGTGGCCTTGGCCGCGCGCATGCGCTGCTGTTCGCCCGCCATGGCGCCAGGGTAGTGGTCAACGATCTGGGTGGTAGCACGCACGGTGAAGGGGCCAACGCTTCGGCTGCCGACAGGGTGGTGGAAGAGATTCGCGCCTTCGGTGGCACTGCAGTGGCCAACCACGATTCGGTGACCGACGGCGACAAGATCGTGCAGACTGCGCTAGATCATTTCGGCCGCATCGACGTGCTGGTCAACAACGCCGGCATCCTGCGCGACAAGAGTTTTCACAAGATGGAAGACGCCGACTGGGACCTGGTCTACAAGGTCCATGTCGAAGGCGCCTACAAGACCACTCACGCTGCCTGGCCGCATTTGCGCGAGCAGAACTACGGCCGGGTGATCTTCACCTCGTCCACCTCCGGCATCTACGGCAACTTCGGCCAGAGCAACTACGGCATGGCCAAGCTCGGTCTCTATGGCCTGACCCGTACCCTGGCCATCGAAGGACGCAAGAACAACATTCTGGTCAACGCCATCGCCCCGACTGGCGCCACGCGCATGACCGAAGGGCTGATCCCGCCGCAGGTATTCGAGCAGCTCAAACCCGAGCTGGTCAGCCCGCTGGTGGTGTATCTGGGCAGCCAGAACTGCCAGGACACCGGCGGCCTGTTCGAAGTCGGTGGCGGCTGGGTCGGCAAGGTGCGCTGGGAGCGCAGCCTGGGCGTCGGTTTCGATCCCAAGGCCGGTTTCAGCCCCGATGACGTCGCCGCGCAGTGGCAGCAGATCTGCGATTTCCAGGGCGCCGCGCACCCGGCGGACAACGTCGAGGCGCTCAAGGAAATGATGGCGAATCTGCAGAAGTACGCCCTCTGATCGGCCAGCCAGGCTGACGCGCCGACGCAGGCGGATTAGGCTCGAAGGCCGGCAGTGATGCCGGCCTTTTTCGTTCAGCCAGCGGAGTGCAGCTTCATGTCGGTGACAGTCGAGAAGAACGGCCCGGTGACCACCCTGAGCATCGACCGGCCGCAGGTACGCAACGCCGTCGACCGACCCACGGCCGCGGCGCTGGCCGCTGCCCTGCGCGCCTTCGAGGCGGACGATGAAGCACGCGTGGCGGTACTGACCGGCAGCGGCGGTACCTTCTGCGCCGGTGCCGATCTGTCGGCAGTGGCCGAGGGCGGCGAGCGCGCCAATCGTCTGGACGAGCAGGGCGATGCGCCGATGGGGCCGAGTCGCATGCAACTTGGCAAGCCGTTGATCGCCGCCATCGAGGGGCATGCCGTGGCCGGCGGCCTGGAGCTGGCGCTGCTCGCCGACCTGCGGGTGATGGCGCAGGATGCGTTGCTCGGGGTGTTCTGCCGGCGCTTCGGCGTGCCGCTGATCGACGGCGGCACGGTGCGCCTGCCGCGCATCGTCGGCCAGGGGCGGGCGCTGGACCTGATCCTGACCGGCCGCCCGGTGGCGGCGGACGAGGCGCTACAGATGGGCCTGGTCAATCGCGTGGTGGCGCCCGGTCAGGCGCTGGCGGCGGCGCAGGAGCTGGCGGCGCAGCTCGCCGCCTTCCCCCAGCGCTGCCTGCTGGCCGACCGCGCCAGTGTCTATGCACAGTGGGATCTGCCGTTGAGCGAGGCGCTGGCCGGCGAATTCCGCGGTGGCCTGGCGGTGGTGGCCAGCGGCGAGACGGTGGCGGGTGCGCGACGCTTTCGCGACGGCAAGGGGCGCCACGGCGCCTTCTGAACAGGCCGCACTTTTGTCGGGTGTGGCCCGTGCGCGGGCCGGCTAAGCTGCATGCATGCCCCTCACAAGGAATGCTCGATGCGCCGTTTGCTCCTGCCCTTGCTCGCCGTCCTGCTCGTCGGTTGCTCGACCCCCGGCGCCTTCTTCGGCGACCTGGACGGCGATGCCTTCGCGCCTCATGTCCTCAGCGACGAAAATCATGCCCTGGTCTACCTGTACCGCCCGCGCAACGACTGGGCCGATCAGGAACTGGAGGCGCCTGCGCTGTTTCTCGACAATCGCTTGATCGGCAGCCTGCCCAGCAACGGCTATCTGGTGCTGGAGTTCGACGCCGCCAGCTACAAGCTGGAGATGCGCCGGCCTCTGGCCGGCAGCTTCTGGACACTGCTGGCCGACGGGCCGCTGGACTTCACCCTGATCGCCAGCTTCACCCTCGATGCCGCCGTGGGCAGTACCTATTACCTGCGCTACGACGAGGACGGCCCGCCGCCGCAGGGCAGCGTGCTGGATGGCAGCGGCGACGGGCCGCTGCAGCTGGTGGCGGCGGCGCTGGCCGATACCGAGCTGAGCGCCACGCGTCGGGTGCAGCCCATGACCCGGATTGCTGCCAGCGTCGAAGACCCGGAGCGCCCGCAGCGCGGCTTCTGGCGCTCCGTCGGCCAGGCACTGGACAAGATCGGCATCTGACGCCCCCGGGGCCGCGCGGCATGCCCTGCGGAGTAGTACCGGGCTGTTACCTGTCGGAGGAACTAGGGGCGAATAATGGCTTCGCTCCCCCCACCTTCAGGAGACGATCATGGCTGCCAAGAAGATTCTGATGCTGGTCGGCGACTACGCCGAAGATTACGAAACCATGGTGCCGTTCCAGGCGCTGCAGATGGTCGGTCACACCGTGCATGCGGTCTGCCCGGACAAGGTCACCGGGCAGACGGTGCGTACCGCCATTCACGATTTCGAGGGCGACCAGACCTACAGCGAGAAGCCTGGGCACAACTTTGCGCTCAACTTCGACTTCGCCAAGGTCAGTGCCGAAGATTACGACGCCCTGGTCATCCCCGGCGGGCGCGCGCCGGAGTACCTGCGCCTGAATGGCGACGTCGTGGCGCTGGTCAAGGCCTTCGCCAAGGCCGACAAGCCCATCGCTGCGGTCTGCCACGGCGCCCAGCTGCTGGCAGCGGCCGACGTGCTGGAGGGGCGTGAATGCAGCGCCTATCCTGCCTGTGCGCCGGAAGTGGCGTTGGCCGGTGGTACGTATGTGGATATCCCGGTGGATCAGGCCCATGTGCAGGGCAATCTGGCGACGGCGCCGGCCTGGCCTGCACACCCGGCCTGGCTGGCCGGTTTCCTCAAGCTGCTGGGCACCGAGATCCGCCTGTAGCCGACCCGTAGCCCGGTTACCGTCCGGGGTGCATCATTGCCGGTATTTCCCGGATGGCATCCGGGCTACGACGCTCGTGAGGAGACGAAGCCGATGTGCGAACTCTATGTGAAGGCCGACCCGATTCTCTACGAGTCGCGCTCGCGCTCGTTGCGCATCCACGGTGTGGTGACGACCCTGCGTCTGGAGAATCAGTTCTGGGACATCCTGCGCGAGATCGCCGAAGTCGATGGCATGACCACCAATCAGCTGATCGCCAAGCTTTACGAAGAGGTCATGGATTTTCGCGGCGAGGTGGTCAACTTCGCCTCTTTCCTGCGCGTCAGCTGCACCCGCTACCTGGCGCAGAAGGCCGGGCGGCAGGTGCCGCTGCGGGTGGTGGGCACAGCCGTCTGAATCATTGATACATCCAGAAATTCGGATGTTCCTGCTCCGGTGCGGCAGCGGGTTTCTGGCTGGGGCGAACGTGCTGGAAAAGACGTTTGATGGCGCTCATGGGTAAGACTCCTGTGTGTTGAATGAACAGGAACGCATGATCCGGTCTCGCCTTGGATTGATGAATTCAATTGTGGCTATCGCATCGATTATCTAAAGGCGGTTTTCAGCCGCCCACCTGCGCGATCCAGTCGTTGAGGTTGTAGTAGTTGCTGATGCGCGCCACCTTGCCGTCCTTGATCTCGAAGAAAGCGCCGGCGGGCAGCACGTAGGTCTGGCCGTTGGCGGGCGGCAGGCCTTCGTCGTCGGCCAGGTACTCGCCGTGCACCACGAACTCGGCGGCGGCGCGGCTGCCTTCGGCGTTCTGCATCACCACGATGTCGGCCAGGCGCTCGCGGTAGCAGCGGTTCATCTTGTCCATGAAGGCGGCGAAGGTGGCCTTGCCGATCTGGCGTTCGCCCTGGTTGATGTCGTGCACCACGTCCTCGGCCAGCAGGTCGAGGAAGGCGGGCATGTCGCCGGCGTTGAAGGCGGCGTAGTAGGCCTGAACCAGTTCGGTGGCGGTCATGGCTAAGTTCCTTTCGTAGCATGGTTAGTGGTGGGTTGGCGCGCATGATAAGTTCGCGCCTTCGAGCCGGCATAGCCGCCGGCGTCACCCTGCTGCTGGCGAACGACTTCACATGGACATCGAATTGCTCCGGGGGCCGCAGATAGCGCCCCATATAGAGGACCTGGCGCAGCTACGAATCACGGTCTTCCGCGAATTTCCCTACCTCTACGATGGCAGCTTCGACTACGAGGCCGAGTACCTGGGCACCTATGTGCGCAGCGTCGGCAGCCTGTGCGTGCTGGTGCGTGACGAGGGCCGTGTGGTCGGCGCCTCCACGGCGCTGCCACTGGCTGACGAAACCGAGGAGTTCCAGCAGCCCTTTCTCGCCGCGGGCTGGGACCCGGCGCGCATCTTCTACTGCGCCGAGTCGGTGGTGTTGCCGGCCTGGCGCGGACGTGGCCTGGGCGTGCGCTTCTTCGCCGAGCGCGAGGCCCACGCGCGGCGCCTGGGCCATTTCGACTGGTGCGCCTTCTGCGCCGTGCAGCGCCCGGCCGACCATCCGCGGCGGCCCGCCGACTATCAGCCACTGGACGCCTTCTGGGCGCGCCGCGGCTATCGCCATCATCCCGAATTGCACACCCGCTACCACTGGCGCGATCTGGACGAGGCCGAGGAGTCGGCCAAGCCCATGTCGTTCTGGCTGAAGGAGCTCACCCCATGATCAAGGTTGTCGCCTGCCAGTACCACATCGATCTTTTCACCACCTGGGATGCCTACGCCGAGCACCTCACCACCCTGTGCGAGGAGGCGGCCGGGCAGGGCGCCGAGTTGCTGCTGCTACCGGAGTACGCCGGTCTGGTGCTGACCGGGCAGTTGCCGGAGGCCGAGCGCAGCGACCTGCACGGCTCCATCGCCGGCATCCAGCCACTGCTGCCGCGCTGGCTGGAACTGTGCGAAAGCCTGGCGCGGCGGCTCAAGGTCCATCTGCAACCCGGCTCGGTGGCCGTGCTGGATGACGATGGCGTCTACCGCAACCGCGCCTGGCTGTTCGGCCCGGACGGCTGCCTGGGCAGTCAGGACAAGCTGATCATGACGCGCTTCGAGCTGGAGCAGTGGCGCATCGCGGCCGGCAGTGGGCTCAAGGTGTTCGACACGGCGCTGGGCAAGCTGGGCATCCTGATCTGCTACGACAACGAATTCCCGTTGCTGGCGCGCACCCTGGCCGAGGCGGGTGTGGACCTGATCCTGGCGCCCAGCTGCACCGATACCGAGGCCGGTTTTCATCGTGTGCGCATCGGTGCCCAGGCGCGTGCCCTGGAAAACCAGATCGCCGTGCTGCATTCGCCCACCGTGGGCCTGGCACCCTGGTCGCCGTCGCTGGACGAAGGCTACGGCCGCGCCTCGCTGTACGTGCCGTCGGACTACGGCATGCCGGCCAGCGGTATCGTCGCCGAGAGCGCGGAGCTGTGCCCCTCGCGCAGTCACTGGCTGATCTGCGAGCTGGACCTGGACGAAGTGCGCCGCGTGCGCGAGCAGGGCCAGGTATTCACCCGCCGCGACTGGCCGCGGCAGTTCGACGACGGCCGGCTGGTGCTGCGTTGACCGCGATGCAGGCGCCGCCCGACTCGCCGCGGGCCGCCTACCAGCGTGCGCTCGCTACCGGCTTCGTGGTCGATGCCGCGCAGCATCGTGCGGTCGAGGCGCTGCATCGCTGTCACCAGGCCGTGCACCGGGGCGAGCGACCGCTGGGTGTGTACCTCTGGAGACCGGTCGGTCGTGGCAAGACCTGGCTGATGGACAGCTTCTACAGCACGCTGCGCGTGCCGGCGCGGCGGCAGCATTTTCACCACTTCATGCAGTGGGTGCATCGCCGCCAGTTCCAGCTCACCGGCAATGCCGATCCGTTGCGCCTGCTGGCCAAGGAACTGGGGCGCGAGCTGCGCGTGCTGTGTTTCGACGAGCTGTTCGTCAGTGACATCGGCGACGCCATGCTGCTCGGTCGCCTGCTCAGCCTGGTGGTGGAGCAGGGCGTGGTGCTGGTGGCGACCTCCAACCAGCCGCCGGATCAGCTCTACGCCGATGGCTACAACCGCGAGCGTTTCCTGCCGGCCATCGCCGCGCTTGAGGCGCACATGCAGGTGGTCGCCGTGGACGGCGAGCAGGATCATCGCCTGCATCCCGGTAGCGAGGTGCAACGCTACTGGGTGCAGCAGCCACAGGCGCTGGGTCAGCTTTTCGCTCGTCTGAGCGAGGGACAAACCATCAGCCGCGAGCCGGTAGAACTCAGCCATCGCCGTATCGAAAACCTCGGCCATGGCCCAGCGGCGCTCTGGTGCCGCTTCCGGGATCTGTGCGAGCAGCCGCTGGCCGCACCGGATTTCATCGAACTCTGCGAGCGCTTCCCGGCGATCCTGCTTGGCGAAGTGCCGCGCCTGGGCGGTGAGCAGCGCGAGGGACGCATCGCCCGTGGCACCGAGGACGGTGCCGAGCGGGTCGATGCCGGTGACCGGAAACTGCCGGCGCTGTCGCGCAACGACGATGCGGTACGCCGCTTCATCGCCCTGGTCGACGAGTGCTACGACCGCCGCGTGCCGCTGTATATCGAAGCCGAGGTGGCGCTGGACGAGCTGTACACCCAGGGCTACCTCGACTTTGCCTTTCGCCGCACGCTGAGCCGTCTGCGCGAGATGCAGCTGGAGCGCTTCGGCCGCTCATAGGATCAGCATCTGCAGCTCGCGGCCGACCGTGACGTTGATGCTGCCGCCGTTCGAGCGCACGCTCTGGCTGGTGCCACGCAGCGGGTTGTAGAGGGTGCCGCTGCCACTGCGTTGCAGGCGCACGGTGCCGTTCTCCTGTGCCCAGAACATCCACAGCCAGCGCCCATCGGCGCGCTGCCAGGCGATGCTGAACATGCCGGCCGGCGCACTGGCGAAGGCCGGCGGGTCCAGTGGCGTGAGGCTGGGGCCGCTGATCTGCAGGAAACGCTTGAGTGCCTGGTAGGCGGGCTTCTCGCTGCCGTTCAGGCGCAGGAGACCATAGAACTGGTCGCGTGGCGTGGCGCGCGCATCCAGATCGCTGAGGGTGAAGAGAAAGATGCGGTCGAAATCCATCGCGCTCATCAGCGCCAGGCGCCGCAGCATGTAGTCGGCCTGGCCCTGTTCGCCGATGATCGGTTGCAGTTCCACCGGCCCGGCATAGCTCGACCAGCCGAACTCCGTGGCCCAGATTGGCCCGCTACCGGAATGGCGCAGATACTGGTTGACCGTATTGGCGTGGGCAATGAAATCGCCGACGCCGGGCACGTCGCCCTCAGGCTCGTGACTGTAAGGGTGATAGGCCGTCACTCGATCCGGCCTCACGCTGCCGAGCTGGGTCATGGCCTGCAGCATCAGGCCGCCACGCACGGGCATCTGGCTGTAGTAGGCGTGGCCGCCAATCACATGGGTGGCGTCCGGGCGGGCGGCGGTCAGTGCGCCGAGGCTGCTTTCCAGCAACTGCCGGTACTGGACCGGATCTTCGGCCGGCTGCCAGAAGGGCGGAATGTTCTGCTCGTTCCAGACCTGCCAGGCACCGACATGGGTATAGCGGCTGGCCAGTGTGGCGAAGCTGTTGGCGAACAGTTGCGGGTTGGTTGGCGGGTACTGGTCGGGGTTGCTCACGCCGGTCGGTGCGGACGTGGCGAAGGGGGCCGAACCGACCAGGTACACCAGGGGCTTGAGTTGTTCCTGCTCGATCACCTGCATCAGGCGATCAAGGTCCGTCCATTGCCATTGTCCCGGGGCGGGCTCCAGGCGCTCCCAGTGCAGGCCCAGGCGAATCCACCGCAGATCGAGCGCCTTCAACTTGGCGATCTGCTGTCGATAGGTCTGCTCGGGAAACCACTGCAGTTGTACGTTGAGGCCCAGGAAGTCCGACCAGACCACCGGGCGCGGCGCCTTCATCGAATTCGAGGGGGCGGCCTGGGCGCTCAGACCGAGGCCCAGTGACAGAGACAACAGGCCCGCGCCCAGGGCGCGACGCAGGCGGAAGGAGGGGATACGGAACATGGCTGCTCTCCCTTGCGAGAGTGACTCGGAATAGCAGCTTAAGACCGGCCCATCGGCTGCAAACCTGGCTGTACCGGGCTTGGTGATGGAGGGCAGCGATAACGCGACTGACGGTTTGATGGCGTTTTGCTAAGCCAGAAGATTGACGTTTGGAGTTGTCACTTGGCGTTGCCAGGCCGTCGAACGACGGGTTTGGCAGCCTATCGGGCCCACGCTGTCGCCACACTGGCGTCTCGCCCAAGGGCCTCCAGCCTGTGGTGTTATCGTCCACCACTTATCGGCAGTGTTGCCTTAAACGGCGTCTTCCGCTGCCTTGCCTGCCGGGTTGTCGCGCGTCGGCATGGCGAGAATTTCAGGCAGCACTTCGCGGGCGAATACGTCGTGCAGGCGGCGCAGTTCGGCCACCGGGTCGAGGTGGTGGTCGACGCGGATGTCCCATAGGGGGTACTGCTCCCGGTCGACCACATAGATCACCGCCGAGGATTCACCATGGCGGTCGCCGCCGCACTGGTCACCGGCCGCCAGCGCTTCGATCAGGCGCTCGATCAGCGGGCGCTCGTCGCCGCGGCGAAAGGCCTCGGCCACCGCTTCCAGCACCTGCGGGCCAACCAGGCGGTTACCCTGTACGGAGAACTGCTCGCCGGTTAGCGAGCCGGCCCAGGGAATGCATTTTTCCCCGGTCCAGCAGACGCTGTCGCCCTGGGCGTCGATCAGCGCGCATTGGCGTAGTTCCATGCAGGGATCGGTGCCTTTGAGTCGCTCCAGCGCCGTTTTCGCCGAGAGCCCCTGGCGCAGCAGCGCCAGGCCATCCAGGCCGAGATAGGGGTTGACCTGGGCCTGGGTCGCCACCGCGCCGACGCCGGCCGCCGCGTGGCTGAGCAGCTTGCCCACGGCAGGCATCGCAGTGGCTGCTGCGACACCGAACTGACCGCTGCGCGGACAGCGGGCGATGATGGAAAAGGTCATGACGACTCCTGGGCGATTTTCAGCTTAGGCCATGGGTGGGCGAGTATCGTTCCGCTGGCGCGGAGTGTGCGGCCTTTGCCAGCGGGCAGCAGGCGTCGTCTAATGCGCGCAGTTCACTGCCCGCTATGAGGACCGCCGCATGATTCTTGGCCAGCCGCTTGCCCAATGGCGCGCGCAATATCCGCTGCTCCACGAGCTGATCGCCCTGCGCGAAACCAGCTGGTTCAACCCCGCCGTGGCGCCTGCTGCCGAAGCACTGGCCGATGTCGGTTTGAGCGCCGCCGATGTGGCCGACGCCCGCGCGCGTCTCGAGCGCTTCGCGCCCTACCTGGCCCGGGTGTTTCCGCAGACGGCCGGCAGCGGCGGCATCATCGAGTCGGACGTAGTGCCCCTGCCGCAGATGCAGGCGCTGCTGCGTGAAGAGGCCAAAGGCGAGATCGGCGCGCTGTGGCTCAAGCGCGACAGCCATCTGCCCATCTCCGGTTCGATCAAGGCCCGCGGCGGCATCTACGAGGTGCTCAAGCATGCCGAGGACCTGGCGCTGGCGGCCGGCCTGCTCGGTCTCGACGACGATTACGCCTGCCTCGACAGCGACGCGCTGCGCGCCTTCTTCGGCGGCTATCAGGTGGCGGTCGGCTCCACCGGCAATCTCGGCCTGTCCATCGGCATCATCAGTGCACGTCTGGGCTTCCAGGCCACCGTGCATATGTCCGCCGATGCCCGCCAGTGGAAGAAGGACAAGCTGCGTGCCCATGGCGTGACCGTGGTCGAGTACGCCAGCGATTACAGCGTTGCGGTGGAGCAGGGGCGCCGCCAGGCCGAGGCCGATCCGCGTTGCCACTTCGTCGACGACGAGAACTCCAGGCACCTGTTTCTCGGCTACGCGGTGGCTGGCGAACGCCTCAGGCAGCAACTCGCGGCGGCAAACGTCGTGGTCGATGCCGAGCATCCGCTGTTCGTCTACCTGCCCTGTGGCGTCGGTGGCGGGCCGGGTGGCGTGGCCTTCGGGCTGAAGCTGGCGTTCGGTGACGCGGTGCACTGCCTGTTCGCCGAACCCACGCATTCGCCATGCATGCTGCTCGGCGTCCACACCGGGCGACACGAAGAACTGGCGGTGCAGGATTTCGGCATCGACAACCGCACCGCAGCCGATGGCCTGGCGGTCGGCCGACCATCGGGGTTCGTCGGTCGCGCCATGCAGCGCCTGATCGACGGCTATTACACGGTCAGCGACGAGCAGATGTTCCGTTACCTGGCGCTCATGGAACAGGCCGAGGGCCAGCGTCTGGAGCCTTCGGCCCTGGCCGGGATGCCGGGTGTATTGCGCGTGCTGGGCGAGCGGCAGGGCTATCGCCAGCGCCTGGGCCTGACGCCGCAGCGCATGGCGCGGGCTACCCATCTGGTCTGGGCGACCGGCGGCAGCATGGTGCCGCAGGCGGAGATGGACAGTTACCTGGCGCGGGGGCGGCAGCTGTTGCAGGGCGCCTGAAAACGCAGAAGCCCGGCACATGGCCGGGCTTCTGCTTTGCAGCGTTGACGCTTACTTCACTTCCACCGCCAGGCTTTCGGCGATCTTCTTGTTCCAGATCGCAGGGCCGGTGATGTGCACCGACTCGCCCTTGGTGTCGACCGCGACGGTCACCGGCATGTCTTTGACTTCGAACTCATAGATGGCTTCCATACCCAGTTCTTCGAAGGCCAGCACCTTGGACTTCTTGATCGCCTGGGCCACCAGGTAGGCGGCGCCGCCGACGGCCATCAGGTACACGGCCTTGTTGTCCTTGATCGCGTCGATGGCGATGGGGCCGCGCTCGGACTTGCCGATCATGCCCAGCAGACCGGTCTGCTCGAGGATCTGGCGGGTGAACTTGTCCATACGGGTGGCGGTAGTCGGGCCAGCCGGGCCGACCACTTCGTCACCGACCGGATCGACCGGGCCGACGTAATAGATGAAGCGGCCCTTGAGATCCACCGGCAGTTGCTCGCCCTTGTTCAGCATGTCGACCATGCGCTTGTGCGCGGCGTCGCGGCCGGTGAGCATCTTGCCGTTGAGCAGCACGGTCTCGCCCGGCTTCCAGCTCTGCACCTCTTCCGGGGTCAGGGTATCGAGGTTGACGCGGCGTGCGCTCGGGCCGGCTTCCCAGACGATTTCCGGGTAGGCGTCCAGATCCGGCGCTTCCAGAACGGCCGGGCCCGAGCCGTCGAGCACGAAGTGGGCGTGACGAGTGGCGGCGCAGTTGGGGATCATGCACACCGGCAGGCTTGCTGCATGGGTCGGGTAATCCATGATCTTCACGTCGAGCACGGTGGTCAGGCCGCCCAGACCCTGGGCGCCGATGCCCAGCTGGTTGACCTTCTCGAACAGCTCCAGACGCAGCTCCTCGATGCGGTTCTGCGGGCCGCGGGCCTGCAGCTCGTGAATGTCGATGTGCTCCATCAGCACTTCCTTGGCCATCACCGCGGCCTTCTCGGCGGTGCCGCCGATGCCGATGCCGAGCATGCCCGGCGGGCACCAGCCGGCGCCCATGGTCGGCACGGTCTTCAGCACCCAGTCGACGATGGAGTCGGACGGGTTGAGCATGGCCATCTTCGACTTGTTCTCGGAGCCGCCGCCCTTGGCCGCGACGTCCACTTCCACCTTGTCGCCGGGGACGATGGAGTAGTGGATCACCGCCGGGGTGTTGTCCTTGGTGTTCTTGCGGGCACCGGCCGGGTCGGCCAGGATCGAGGCGCGCAGGACGTTCTCCGGCAGGTTGTAGGCGCGACGCACGCCCTCGTTGATCATGTCGTCGACGCTCATGGTGGCGCCGTCCCAGCGCACGTCCATGCCGACCTTGATGAACACGGTGACGATGCCGGTGTCCTGGCAGATCGGGCGGTGGCCGGTGGCGCACATGCGCGAGTTGATCAGGATCTGCGCCATGGAGTCCTTGGCCGCCGGGGACTCTTCCTTCAGGTAGGCCTCGTGCATGGCCTGGATGAAGTCGACGGGGTGGTAATAGGAGATGAACTGCAGGGCGTCGGCGACGCTCTGAATCAGGTCGTCCTGCTTGATCACGGTCATTGGGGCGCTCCTCTATCAGGGAACATCTATAAGGAAGCGCCGAATCAGAACCCGGCGCAACGGCGAAAAATGGTCGGGAACGATTTCACCTCGCCCGCGACGGCCTTCTGCAGCGCGCCAGGGACGGCAGGCAACAAAAAAGGCGCGGCAGTATAGCGCGACGGTCGCACAGGGCACAGCCGCCAAAGGTCGATGGTGCTAGCCGTGGGCGCTCTCGGCGCGCTAGGCAATTTGTGATCACGGGGGTAGAGTAACGGCCAGATGCCAGTATGGGATGGAGCCCATGAGCTCAACCAGCCGCCGAGGCACGCAACGCAGCCTGCAGAGTCTTCTGCTCAAACGCTTCGCCATGGCATTCGCTACCTACGCGATGATGGCGCTCGTCTGCTGGTTCGCCGTACTCAACGATCTGTTCCTCGGTCCCGTCAGCGCCGCTGTCTGGCTCACGCTGGGCGTGTTCGGCAGCCAGCTGGTGTTTCTCTGGATCTTCCTCAGCGGGCGCAACCTGCGCTTCGACGATCCCAGCCTGACCGAGGCCCAGGTACTGGTCGCGCTGGCCTGGCAGCCACTGGTAATGGCCTTCTTCGACACCGCCCGCGGCAGCATGATGGTGTTCTACGTGCTGATCCTGCTGTTCGGCGTGTTCCAGCTGCCGCCCAAGGTGTTCGCACGTTGCGCCGCCTTTGCCTTCTTCGGCTTCACCGCGATGGTGCTGGTGGAGGCCTATCGCATGCAGTTGGTGGACCCGAGCATGGCCTGGCTGCAGGTCTGGGTGCTATTCGTCCTGCTGGTCTGGCTGTGCCTGTTCTCCAGTTACGTGCAGGCCATGCGCAAGCGCATGCGCCAGCGCCGTTTCGCCCTGCAGGCACACCAGGACACCCTGCGCGGGATGATGCGCCAGCTCGAGGATCTGGTGGCCACCGACGAGCTGACCGGGCTGTTCAACCGCCGCCATTTCCTGCGTCTGGCCAGTCGCGAGCTGGAGCATCTCGGGCACGGGCGCCAGCACGGTCTGGCCTTGATCGACCTGGACCATTTCAAGCGAATCAACGATGCTCATGGCCATGCCGCTGGCGATCGGGTGCTGCAGACCTTCGCCGCGGTAGCCCGTGCCTGTCTGCGTGACGGCGACATCATTGCCCGCTACGGCGGTGAGGAATTCGTGCTGCTGCTGCCCAATACCGATGCCGATCAGTTCACCACCTGTTGCGAGCGGCTGCGCGAGGCGTTCGCCCGGGCCGAGCCGGTGGGGGTGAAAATCGACAACCTCAGCCTGTCCGCCGGCATGACGCTGCTCACCGCCGGCGATCAGCTGGACGAGGCGCTGCAACGTGCCGACCAGGCGCTGTACCAGGCCAAGCGCGGCGGTCGCAACCGTTGCGATGCCAGTTGGGAGCGCGCCGGTGCCTGAGCTGCGCGTCGGCGCTCGGCAACTGCAGGTCGCCAGCCAGAGCAATCTGCTCGATGCGCTGCTGGCCGGTGGGGTCGCCGTGCCCTACAGCTGTCGCGCCGGCAGTTGCCACGCCTGTCTGGTGCGCTGCGTAGCCGGCGAGCCGCTGGATCGTCTGCCCGAGGCGCTGGCATCTGACAAGCGCGCCGAGGGCTGGCGTCTGGCCTGCCAGTGCCAGGTGGTCGGCGATCTGGATGTCGAACCCTTCGACCCGCAGCGCGACGGGATTGCCGCCCAGGTGGTGGGGCTCGACTGGCCCAGCCCGCAGGTGTTGCGCCTGCGTCTGCAGCCCGCGCGCGCACTGCGCTACCAGGCCGGCCAGCACCTGGTGCTGTGGATTGCCGACAACATAGCGCGACCCTATTCGCTGGCCAGCCTGCCCAGCGAGGACCCCTGGCTGGAATTTCACCTCGATTGCCGCCTGCCTGGCGCCTTCTGCGACGCTGCGCGTCGTCTGCAGCTCGGTGATGGCCTGCGTCTGGGCGAGCTGCGCGGTGGCGCGCTGCATTACGACGCCGACTGGCAGGCGCGGCCACTCTGGCTGCTGGCCGCCGGTACCGGCCTGGCGCCTCTGTACGGCGTGTTGCGTGAGGCATTGCGGCAGGACCACCAGGGCGCCATTCGCCTGTTGCACGTGGCCCACGAGCCGACCGAGCACTACCTGGCCAGCGAGCTTCGCGCCTTGGCGGCGCAGCATGCGAACCTGCAGGTGGAGCTGGTGACGGCGGCGCAGTTGCCGGCTGCTTTGGCCGAACTACGACTTGTCTCGCGGCAGACCCTCGCCTTACTCTGCGGCCATCCGGAGACGGTCGACGGCTTCGCGCGGCGTCTCTACATGGCGGGTTTGCCGCGCAGCCAGATGTTCGCCGACGTCTTTCTAACCCGTACCTAGGGTGCCCGGGGCCGCCTCGGCTGTGCATACCAGATCCGATGGCATCGGGCTTCTGGTGCGCACAGCGTACCCTACGGTTTTGGAGCCTTGTATGAGCGAACACCTGCATATCGAACGCGACGGCGGTCTGCTGACCCTGCGCATGCAACGACCTGACAAGAAGAACGCGCTGACCCGCGCCATGTACGCCGGTATGGCCGAGGTGCTGGACCAGGCGGCTCAGGACCCGAGCGTACGCGTCGTCCTGCTGACCGGCAGCGAGCAATGCTTTACCAGCGGCAACGACGTCGCCGACTTCCTCCAGGCGCCGCCGACCGGGCTGAACAGCGAAGTGTTCCAGTTCATGCGCGCGCTGTTCGAATTCCCCAAACCCGTGGTGGCGGCGGTGGCCGGCTCGGCCGTGGGTATCGGCACCACGCTGCTGCTGCACTGCGATCTGGTCTACGTCAGCCGTGATGCGCAGCTGAAGATGCCGTTCGTCAACCTCGGCTTGTGCCCGGAGTACGGCTCCAGCCTGATCCTGCCGCGTCTGCTGGGGCATGCGCGAGCGGCTGAGTTGCTGCTGCTCGGCCAGGCGTTCAGTGGCGAACAGGCGGCGGCCTGGGGCATCGCCAATCAGGCGCTGGACGACGGTGCGGCGACGCTGGCCAAGGCACGCGAGATGGCCCTGCGCTTTCTCGACCTGGCGCCCTCGGCAGTGGTCGACAGCAAGCGCCTGATGCGCGCGCCGGGGCGCGAGGAGCTGCGCAAGGTGATCGAGGAGGAGGGCGCACTGTTCGGCCAACGCCTGCGCTCGCCGGAGGCCGTCGAGGCACTGACGGCATTCATGCAGCGCAGAAAGCCGGATTTCTCCAGCTTCGCGTAGGGTGTCGCTGGCCCCTAGGCCGTGTGCACCGGCTGTTCGTCGGGAACGTGCGGCGTCAACGGCGGTTCGGGCTCGAACGTAGCGTGCTGCAAAAGCGCTGGTGCGCATGGCGCACCCTGCGGGATGGCGCAGGTTGCGTAGGGTGTCGCGGGGCCCCTAGGCCGCGCGCACTGCCGGCTAGAAAAAAGAAAAGGCCGCTTATCGAGCGGCCTTTTGCATGTGCAGATCACTTACACCATCGGATCGCCGACGTGCAGGATCTTCATGGTGTTGGTGCCGCCGGTACCGTGGTAGCTGTCGCCCTTGGTCAGGATGACCCAGTCGCCCGGCTCGACCACGCCACGCTTGAGCAGCTCGTCCACCGCGGCCTGGCTGACCTTGTTGGCCGGCAGCGAGGCCGGATCGAAGGGCACGGTGTAGACGCCGCGGAACAGCGCCACGCGCGCCTGCGCCTCGCGGTGCGGGGTGAAGGCGAAGATCGGGATCGACGAGCGGATGCGCGACATGATCAGCGGGCTGTAGCCACTCTCGGTCAGGCTGATGATGGCCTTGACCCCGGGGAAGTGGTTGGCGGTGTACATGGTCGCCAGGGCGATGCTTTCGTCGCAGCGCTCGAAGGTGCGACCCAGGCGATGGCTGGACTGCTTGCTGGTCGGGTGTTTCTCCGCGCCCAGGCACACGCGGGCCATGGCCTCGACCGCTTCCACCGGGTATTCGCCGGCGGCGCTTTCGGCCGACAGCATCACCGCATCGGTGTAGTCCAGCGCGGCGTTGGCTACGTCGGACACCTCGGCGCGGGTCGGCATCGGGCTGTGGATCATCGACTCCATCATCTGCGTGGCGGTGATCACCGCTTTGTTCAGGCGGCGAGCGTGGGCAATGATCTTTTTCTGAATGCCGACCAGTTCGGCGTCGCCGATTTCCACGGCCAGGTCGCCACGAGCCACCATCACCGCATCGCTGGCGCGGATCAGGCCGTCAAGGGCCTCGTCGTCGGCCACCGCTTCGGCGCGTTCGATCTTGGCCACCAGCCAGGCAGTGCCGCCGGCTTCGGTGAGCAGTCGGCGGGCGTATTCCATGTCGGCCGCATCGCGCGGGAAGGACACGGCCAGGTAGTCCAGCTCCATTTCCGCGGCGACCTTGATGTCGGCCTTGTCCTTGTCGGTCAGCGCCGGTGCGGTCAGGCCGCCGCCGCGGCGGTTGATGCCCTTGTTGTCCGACAGCGGGCCGCCGATCACGACGCGGCAGTGCAGCTCGTCCGCGCCCTTGAGTTCGACGCGCATGACCACGCGACCATCGTCCAGCAGCAGCTCGTCACCGACATCGCAGTCCTGAATCAGCGCCGGGTAGTCGATACCCACCACCTCCTGGTTGCCCGCCGCGCGCGAGTGGCTGGAGGAGAGGCGGAACATGTCGCCTTCCTTGAGCTCGATGCGCTTGTTCTCGAACTTGGCGATGCGGATCTTCGGGCCCTGCAGGTCACCGAGCAGCGCGACGTGGCGGCCGTGCTTGGCGGCCAGCTCGCGGACCAGGGCGGCGCGCGCCTTGTGGTCATCGGGGGTGCCGTGGGAGAAGTTCAGGCGGGCCACGTCCAGGCCGGCGAGGATCAGTTGTTCCAGCACTTCCGGCGAACTGCTGGCCGGGCCCAGGGTGGCGACGATTTTGGTGCGGCGAAAGGTCATGCACGAACTCCCTAGTCAACGATTGCCGGGGAGGCTACTACGGCCTTTCGCTGTAGTCATTGTTCCCGTGCACTACCCTTTGCCGTTGGGTTTGATCACCAGCAGATCGCACTCGATGCGTTCCAGCACGCGCTCCGCGGTATGGCCGATGAGCAGGCTGTCCAGATGACCGCGGGCGATGGCGCCCATCAGCAGCAGGTCGATGGCCTGCTCCTGCACGAAGCGCGGGATCACCTCTTCGGCGAAGCCTTCCAGCAGATGGGTCTGCGCCGGGGCGATGGGGTACTGGGCGATGAGCTTGTCGAACGCATCGCGGTGCTCGCGGGCGCACTGGGCCACGTAGTTGTCGTACTCCTGGGCTACCTCGGCATCGAACAGCAGCGAGCGCGGCAGTGGCGCCAGGCTGTGCAGGTAGTGGGGCTGCAGGCCCAGCTGGCGCTGCAGCTCCAGGCTGACGCCGATCAGCTGGTGGTCCAGCGCCGCCGGCTTGTCCGCGCTGTGCAGCGGGTCGAGCGCCGCACACAGACGCCGGCCACGCCACGGGCCCTCGTGCACCAGCCACAGCGGCACCGGACAGCGGCGGATCAGCTGCCAGCTGGTATCGCTCAGCAGCAGGCGGCGCAGGGCGCTGCTGGGATGGGTCGACTTGAACACCACGTCGGGCTGCAGCACGGCGATGCGGGCGAGCACTTCCTCATGGCGGCGCTTGCCCCAGCGTACTTCCACTTCGATATCGAGGCCGGCCTCGCGCAGATCGGCGACCCTGGCGGTCAGCTCAGCGTGGCGCTCCTCGCGCATGGCATCGCGTGCGCGGGCGAGCAGGTGGCTGTCCAGCAGGCCGCCTTCGAGGCTGGGGTGGTATTCGACCTGCAGCAGGTGCAGCTTCGCGCCGGTTCTGCCGGCCAGCTCGGCGGCGCGCTGCAGGGCGGGTTGGCGGTCATGCTCGGCGTCGATGACGACCAGCAGTCGTTCGAGTTTCATGGCAGTGGCCTCGCCTGGGGGTGTTTTTGAATTACAGACCAGGACGCGGCCATCGGCATTGATGTGGATCAGCGCTGCGTCGGGTTCAGGGCCAGATCCAGATGGCGGGCGGCCTTGGCGTTGAGCTCGCCGTTGGGGTACTGCACCAGCAGGCGGCGCAGGTAGGCGATGGCCTTGTCGCGATCGGCCCTGGGGTTGTCCGCCGCCATGTGCATCAGGGCCAGCTGATACAGCGCCTTCTCCTTGATGTCGGCGGGTACGTGCGGATCGGCCAGGCCCAGCAGGTAGAGCTGCTCGGCTTCTTCGACCCGGCCCTTGAGCACGGCGCGGCGCGACAGCAGGGTCATGTCCGGGTCGAGGCTGGGCTTGTACAGGTCGAGGTTGTCACTCGGCTGCCAGTGCGCCAGCAGCTCGCGCGAGGTCTTGTGGATGGGCTCGTCGCCGCGCTGACGGATCAGCTCGATGCGCGCTTCGGAGCGGCTGGCCGCCTGGGTGGCCGGAAACTCGTTGAGCACCTGGTAGAAGTAGTTGAGCGCCTTGGCGTCGT
Organism: Pseudomonas hydrolytica; assembly: GCF_021495345.1. Lineage (NCBI taxonomy): Bacteria > Pseudomonadati > Pseudomonadota > Gammaproteobacteria > Pseudomonadales > Pseudomonadaceae > Ectopseudomonas > Ectopseudomonas hydrolytica. The sequence continues at coordinate 3,902,648 of NZ_CP099397.1, read as the reverse complement.
CGCGCTGCTCGTTGAAGCGGTTCATGTAGATCAGGCCGATCTGGTACAGGGCGATGGCGCGCACTTCGCCGCTCAGCTGGCGGTCGCGGTAGCCCTCCAGGTACAGCATCTCGGCCTTGTCGCTATGGGCGTCGCGGATGGCCATGGCGCTGTAGGTGAGCAGGTCGCCTTCGTCCTCGATGGCGGCCGTCATGCGCTTGGTTTTCAACGCCTTGTATTCCACCAGCTCGTTGGTGGTGACCTGGGCGATGAACAGCGGGGTGGTCGGTGCGCAGGCGCCTAGCAGGCTGGCGCCGATGACGAGGGGAAGCAGGCGGGCGAACGGCATGCGGGCTCCTTGGCCGGAACGGGCCGGTGCCGCGCAGTCTAGTCAGCGCAGCGGGACCGCGCCAAGGCGCAACGGGCAAAACCCAACGGAGGTTTGTCGCTGTTCAGTTTTTCACCTGGCTGTCGATACACTGCTCAGCGGAGGAACTGCCCATGCGAACCCTGATCATCCTGGCCGTGGCACTGGTTGCCACGGGTTGTACCCGTTGGTCGCTCGACCATCATCTGAACAATGCCTATCGCGCCTATGAAGACGGCGACTGCGCGCGCGTCGCCCTGGAGCTGTCGCAGGCCGAGCGCAAGAGCCGCTCGCGCAGCTATCTGCAACCGGAAATCTCGCTGCTGCGCGGCCAGTGCCTGGAGCGCGAGAGCCTGTTCGTCGACGCGGCGCAGACCTATCAGTTCATCATCAGCCGTTACCCGGCCAGCGAATACGCCTACCGCGCCCGTGCCCGTCTGCAGACGCTGGAGCAGCTTGGCCATCATCGTCCGATCGAGCCGGCCAAGGCCAGCCCCGCCGCCTTGTAAGCCACCGGTCAGGGCCGTTTCCCGGGCCTGCGCCGCGGTATAAGCTGACGCTGTCTCTCACGGAGGATGAACATGCGTGGCCTGTTGCTGATCGCCTGGATGCTGCCGACGCTGGCAGCCGCGGAAATCTATCGCTGGACCGACGAGCAGGGCCGGGTGCATTTCGGCCAGCGCCCGGTGGCCGGGGCCGAGCCGGTCGAGGTGAAGCCCCAGGTGATCAAGCGCGATTCGCACACGCGTGAGCGTGAGGCGCGCAGCCAGCGCTTCTACGAGGCGCGTCGCGAGGAGCAGCAGCAGGCCGCTGCCGCCGCGGCATCGCAGCGCGAGGCGCGCGCCAGCGAATGCCGCGAGTTGCGCACGCGCCTGGCGCAGATGCCGGAGGGCAATCGCTATTACCGCGAGGGCAGCAATGGCGAGCGTATTTATTTCAGTGATGAAGAGACCGACGCCGCTCGTCGCCAGTTACGGGCGCGCATCGCCGAGCGTTGTAGCTGAGGCTGGTTAAGCGGCCGCAGGCGCGCCATACTCAAGACCCCTTGTAGCGATTCGCCAGCATGCCTAGTCAACGTCGAATCGAACGCCATCAGTTGCCCTACTACCTGAAGGTGTTCAACCGCATCACCGACAAACCGATGGGCTCCATCGGCAATGTCTCCCTGGACGGCCTGATGCTCATCAGTCAGCTGCCGCTCCTGGTGGGGGCGCGCTTCGACATGCGCCTGAAGATTCCCGGTCAGCAGGGCATGCATTTCATCGACTTTTCCGCCACCTGCCAGTGGTGCCGCGAAGATGTCACCCCCGGCAGCTACGACTCCGGCTTCGCCCTGGTGGCGCCGCCGGCCGACTACGTGGAAATGGTCGATGCCCTGCGCTACTACTTCAGCTTCCACAGCATGGCGGCCTCGGCCTGAGCCTTCGTTCAGGGGCGCGAATTGAGCCGCAACATCAGCCGACTCTGCTCGCTGAGCTCACCGAAATAACTGCGATAGAGCGCTTCGCCTTCCTCGGAGCGGTTCAGTCTGCTGAGCGCGGTATCCACCAGCAGGCGGAAGTCCTCGTCATCACGGGCAAGCGGCATGGCCACCGATTCCACAGCGAACAACCGCTCCGGAACCCATAACTGTGCGCCCTGGGGATGTTGCGCCTGATAGTTGAGCAGAACCAGGCTATCGGCGAAGAACGCGTCGACCTGCCGGGTGACGACCTGCTCGACTCCCTCCCGATTGCTGTCCACCTCGACCAGTTCGGATTGCAGGCCGAGTTGGCGAATGCGCGTGCGCGCCCAGTCCACGCTGACCGTACCCTTGAGCACGGCGAAGCGATGGCGGTTCAGGCCACGGTTGATGGTGGCGCGCCAGGTAGGGCCACTGTGAGCCGGCTCGCCCTTGAGGGGAAGCATCAGGGACGCGGGCGCATCCTGGCGGACCAGGATGCCCAGGCCGGCGGTGAAGATCGGCAGGGAGAAGCTGACCCGGCGACGGCGCTCCAGACTCTCCACCACGGGGGCGCAGAGAATGTCGACCTTTCCGTCCGTTACCGCATCGAGCATATCCAGGGGCGTGAGGGGCCGATAGCGTACAGGCAGCTCCGGGAGGGCCAACTGTTGCTTCACCAGGCTGGCGACATGACGGCATAGATCGATGGAATAGCCGCTTGCCTGCGCGGCATCGCCATCGGAGAAGGGCAGGTTGCCGGGCACGAAGCCCAGCACGAACTGACCCTCCTCACGGATACGTTCCAGGGTGGTGGCGTTCGCCGCGACCGGCAGCCATGCGCAAAGAAACAGTAATCGCGCCAGATATGGAATAGGCATGCTGGCTGCTCCTATGGCCGGCCAAGGTTGTCCAGGGTGCCGACGAAGCGTTTGGCGATACTGCCGAACAGCAGATACCCGACCACCATCACCAGTGCCGCACCGAACACCGCCTCCAGGCCCGAGGCATACAGGGCATAAAAGCAGTACAGCATGGCCACCAGCAGAATCGCTCCGTTGCGGCGGAAGATGCGCGGCTCGACCTGGGCCTTGTACATGATCACCAACAGGCCGGTCAGGGAGGTGATGTAGGGGATGATGTTGGTCACTGCAGCCAGGCCGACGAGCTTGTTGAACTGTGCGCTCGCATTGGGCGAGATGGTCGACAACGCGATCAGGGTCTGCAGGACGCCGCAGAAAAGCAGGCCGAGTAGGGGCGCGTTGCGGGCGCTGACCCGGGTGAACAGCTTAGGGAACATGCCTTGTTCCGCGGTGACCTTGGCCGTCTGTGCCAGGGTGAACTGCCAGCCCAGCAGTGAGCCCAGACAGGCCATCACCGCCAGGGCCATGATGATGTTGCCCACGCTGTCGTTGAACATCTGTGCATAGACCAGAGCGAAGGGCGCGCTGGAGTTGGCCAGTTCCGGGTTGGGAACGATGCCCTGAATCACGCTGGTTGACAGCACATAGACCACGGCGGCCCCGAGCGTGCCGAACAGGCAGGCGAGCGGCACGTTGCGCTTGGGATCTTCCACTGCATCGGAGTTCTGCGCCGCTGACTCCATGCCGAGAAACGCCCACAGAGTGAGCGGAATGCTTTGCGCGATGGCATCGCTGGTGCGCAGACCGTTGGGGTTCCAGGCTTCTCTGAACAGGCTTGGCTCGAACCAGAACCAACCGATCAGGCCCAGGCCCGCCACGGGAATGATGACCCCCCATACGGTCACTGCACCGAGGCGCCCGGTGAGGCTGGGGCCGCCGAGATTGGCCAGTATGGTCAGCCAGATGAGAGCGATGGTGCCGGCTACCACGGCCACGGCTCCGCTGCCCAGCCAGGGAAAGAAGGGCGTCAGGTAGCCGACGGCGGAAATGCCGATGGCCACGTTGCCGATCACCAAGGAAAGAAAGTACAGATAGGAGCACAGAAAGAACGCGGACTTGCCGTGGGCCTCCTCGCTGTAGGCAGACATGCCGCCGGGTCGCGGACAATAGATGCCGCATTGTGCGAAGCCGTAGGCAATGGCCATCGAGCCGATCGCAGTGACTAGCCACGACAGCAACGAAACCGCGCCCAGCTGAGCCATGCTCGAAGGCAACATGATGATGCCCGAGCCCATCATGTTAACCGCTACCAGGGTGGTCAGGCCCACAAGGCCCATCTTCCTGCCTGTCTCGGCCATGATCCGTTCCTCACGCTTGAGATAGATGGCTGTGGGCACAGAACGAGACGTTAGAAGCCGTCTTTTTCCAGGTTATCGAAGTTCACCGGTTCACCGGTCCGGATCTCCAGCTTCCTGCGGATATCCGCGAACATCGCGTCGTATTCGCTGTGGCTGCGCATGATCGGGCTGGCATTCACCGGCAGCCCCTGTTTCACCGCTGCCTTGGCTATGCGACTGGCGAAGTTGAAAGCGGTATCGCGGTGCATTTCAAACTCGTCGGTGAAGCTTCGGCCGTTAACCTGGCCGGTCATCCGGAAATGCAGCAGGACACCCTCTTTGGGGTCATGACGTACGTCGTAGTAGACGTCGATATCGAAGTCGGGGACGCCGGGTATCCCCGGTTGCTTCTTGCGGTTGAGATGGCCTGGCTCGAACATGTTGGGCTCCTGTCTGTGTTGCGCGGCGTCACGCTCTCAATCGGGGCGCCGGCGAATCTCATCAGTGGAAGGGGAATATGTAATTCATCCAGGCAGCCATCCGCAGGAGCACCTTGCGCAGAATCGCCACGTGGGGAAAGTGCTCGGAGTAGAGTGCAGCTTGGCCATAGGCACCGCCCGGTATCAGGTCCTTGAAGGGTTCGAAGGCCGGGTCGGTAATCTCCAGCACCACCGGCACGCGTCCGGCCGGCATGGCGCCGGTGACGCCGATCAGATGGCCGCCCGGCTGCACCTGCCCCTCGGCGATCACGGGTTGCACCTGCTTGACGCGTGCCTGGAAAACCTTGCCGGGTAAGCCGTCCAGAGCGATCTCAGCCGAGTCGCCCGGTGTCAGACGCAGCTGGCTGTTCTGGCGCATCCAGGCAACGTAAGCGTAGTCCTCATGGGGCACGAAGATCGCCGAAGGACGCAGCGGCATCTTCGTTGCGTAGATACCCGGGCGCAGCACCACCTGCGTCACATAGCCGCGCGATGGTGCCCGCACCACCGTGTTGTCCAACTCGAACTGGGCGATATTGAGCTGCGCCTGCAGGTCGTCCACGCGAGCGGTGGTGATGTCCAGGTCGCGCCGGTTGCCCAGATTGCGCTTGACCAGTTCACTGGCGCGGAACTGGTCACCCCTGGCCGACACCAACTGGGCCTTGATAGACCGCACGCGATTTTCGAAGGGGGTGGGGTCGATGCGAAAGATCACGTCGCCCTTTTCCAGCATGTGGTTACCGAGTACCGGTACCTCGATCACCTGGCCACTCACGGCCGGCACTATCGGGGTGCTGGCGAAGTAGCTGCGCGTGACCTCGGAATAGGGGTGGTTGTAGTTCATCAGGAAGATCAGCGTGCCGATCAGCACGATACCGCCGAGTACTGCAGTGGGCACCGTCCACTTGTTCAACGGAATCCTGAATATCTTGAAGATGGCAACGCAGATGGCGGTGTAGGTCAGTATCAGCAGCAGGTCCATGGCTTAGTCCCTCGCCTCGAACGGTGCTTCGGCGGCCGGTCGTTCCAGTGCATCCAGGCGGGCGGTGAGCTCGGCCACCTGTTGTTCGAGCTGCTGCAGGCGCGTCTGATCCACCTTGGGCGTGGTGGCGAAGCCCCAGCCGCGATCCTCCCGGTAGAGGGTCGCCCAGATCCACAGGAACGGCCAAATCGCATGCAGGGTGAACAGGCTGATCCAGCCCGCCACGTGGATGGCATCCTGCTGCGGATGGTTGCGATGCACCGCGATCTCATAGGGAATGTCATGAATCGCGATGACGCCGTAGAACAGAACCACGGCGGCGAATATCAGTACACCCAAGGCGAAGTAGTCCAGCATACGGCCCCCGAATCATTCGTTCAGAAGACAGTCTGGGCGGTGCCGCTCGGCTGGTTTGCGGCGGTACCGAGCAGTTGGTCCTAACGTTTCGCCCTGAGCTGCTCGATGGACTGGCGCATATCGCTGGCCCAGCCATCAATCACTGGCTTGACGTTCTCGACGCTGAGTACCTGGTGATCGTTCTCCAGATTAAGGCCCGTACCCTTGCGCACGACCTGTGCGACGACGCGGCTGTTCTGCGCGTCGATCACCGCCGCCTCGGTAGCGATCTCCACCTGTTGGTCGCGTGTCCCGGCCGCCGTGCTCGCGGCAGCCACCATCAGGGCAATGGGAATGACTTCGTAGGGTTGCAGGCCTTCAGTGGACGCCGAGACGGCTGTGATGGCCGGGCGCAGCACCAGGGTGCCGGCGGAAGGCGTGTCGGTAAGCGGCATGACCTTGCCCAGCTCGCGGCGCAGAGCCGCATCGAAATACTGGGTGATGTCTTGCAGCGTATCCTGCGACAGTCGTGGACTTGGTTGGGGCGTTGGGTAGAACTGACTGGGCTCGAGCAACAACTGGTTGTAACGACCGACCTGCAGATCCGGATCGACCCAGCGTGCCACCTTTGCCCCGGAGGGTGACTGCTGTTCGCTGAGACGACTGTAATCTTGCAGGAAACCCGAGTACTGCTCGGGCGCCACCAGCGTGTTGGAACATGCGGCAGTCCCGATGAGTGCCGCCAATAACGACATACCAAGGAGCTTTCGCATCTTCATCCCCACACAGAATGAGAACAGTGCCTGATCGGCAGCACCCAGGTACTGGCAGAGCGCCGAATTCTTCGCAGTGTAGTTGAAGAAAAAGCAATTCAAGGGATGGCTGAGAAAATCTCGCATGCCTGCTGAAGCCCCCGGGGCAGAGGCTTTTCAGTGCAATGCCGCTGCGCTTTCCAGACCGCGCAAACGCTGCTGCAATTGCAGGCGCAGGCCTTCGTCTTCGCAGAACAGCAGCGCGCGTTCGAGGTCGTAGCGTTCGCCCTGCGGGCACTCCAGCTGCTGATAGACATCGGCGCGAGCCAGGTGATCGACCAGGGTTGGCGGGCCAAGCTGCAGGACACGCTCGGCATCCTTGAGCGCAGCCAGGGCATCATCGTGCTGCAGGTGCAGCAGGCGCAGATTGCGCGACAGGCGTTGCAGCATGGCAGGGGCGTCGGCGGTCTGCAGGTGCGCTGCGCTCAGCTCGATATTCGGGCCGAGCTGGCGGTGGAGCAGGTCCCGACAGTCGCGGGTGTACAGGCGGCGCCCGCCACAGGGATCGAGCAGATGGTCGGCGCCGGGTACGCGCAGCAGGAAGTGGCCGGGGAAGTTCACCCCCTGCAGGGGAATATCCAGCCGTCGCGCCAGTTCCAGGGCGATCAGCGCCAGTACCAGCGGTTGCCCGCGGCGGTTGCGCAGCACCTTGTGCAGCAGGGCATGCTGCGGCCGCGTCATGCCTTCGTCATCTTCCTGATAGTCCAGCTCGGCGAGGCGGCGCAGCAGCGGCTGGGCCAGCTCGCGGGCGGGCAGCGCGGGCAGGCCGGCGCTGACCTGCAGCTGCAACCCCTGCAGCTCGTCGAGCACCCTGGCCGGTTGCAACTGGGCATCATGTTCCGCAGCGATCCACAACGCCGCTTCGAACAGGGCGGGCGGATCGCGTTGCAGGCACTGCAGGCAGGCTTGGCGTGGGCTCATGGCTTCCTCCATTGGCTTGTGCTCTTGTAGTCCGACGCGTCGCTCCCGTCCAGTGCAGGTCACCTATACTCAGTCCTGAACTCAGACCGGGAGCGAGCCCATGTTCAGCATGATGGAAGCCGCCCGCCTCGAGGCCCTGCACCTGGCCCAGGATCCGGCCACCGGCCTCAAGGCCGTCATCGCCATTCACAACACCCGACTCGGGCCGGCTCTCGGCGGCTGCCGTTATCTGGCCTACCCCGACGAGCAGAGTGCCATCCGCGATGCCGCGCGCCTGGCCCAGGGCATGAGCTACAAGGCCGCCCTGGCCGGCATCGATCACGGCGGCGGCAAGGCGGTGATCATCCGCCCGCCGCATGTCGCCAATCGTGCGGCGCTGTTCGAGGCCTTCGGGCGCTTCATCGAGACGCTGGGCGGTCACTACATCACCGCCATGGACAGCGGCACCTCCAGCCTCGACATGGACTGCATCGCCCAGCACACCCGCCACGCCACCAGCACCACCAGTGAGGGCGACCCGTCGCCGCATACCGCGCTGGGGGTGTTCGCCGGCATACGGGCCACCGCCCAGGCGCGCCTCGGCAGCGATGACCTGGAGGGGCTGCGCATCGCCATCCAGGGCCTTGGCAACGTCGGTTACGCCCTGGCCGAGGAGCTGCACGCGGCCGGTGCCGAGCTGCTGGTCAGCGACCTCGACCCCGGCCGGGTGCAGCTGGCGGTGGAGCAGCTCGGCGCTCACCCGATCGCCAGCGAGGCGCTGCTCACCACGCCCTGCGACATCCTCGCGCCCTGCGGTCTGGGCGGCGTGCTCAACGCACAGACCGTCGGCCAGCTGCGCTGCGCCGCGGTGGCCGGGGCGGCCAACAACCAGCTGGCCAGCCCGGAGATCGCCGACGAGCTGGAGGCGCGCGGCATTCTCTATGCGCCGGACTACGTGCTCAACGCCGGAGGGCTGATCTACGTGGCGCTGCGTCATCGCGGCGAGGAACTGGCGGCGATCACCGCCCACCTGGCGCAGATCAGCCTGCGTCTGACGGAAATCTACGCCCACGCCCAGGCCGACAAGCGCTCGCCGGCGCGAGTCGCCGACAGCCTGGCCGAGCGTCTGCTTTACGGGCCCTGAGGCCCGGGCGTTCGTCCGGCCTACCCGCAGGACGGCGCGCATTCCCCAGGTCACGAGCCCGGGGTCAACAAGGTGTCCACAAGATGCCGAGGAGATTGCCATGCCCGACAAGCTGAAGTTACCCCATACCCGTTATCTGGCGCCCGACGGTGCGCCCTGTGCCGAGCTGCCGGCCTGGAGCGACGACTTCGACCTGCTCATCCGTCTGTACCGGCAGATGCTGCTGACCCGCCTGTTCGACCAGAAGGCGGTGGCGCTGCAGCGCACCGGGCGCATTGGTACCTACGCGCCGACCATCGGCCAGGAGGCCATCGGTGTGGCCATCGGCGCGACCATGCAGGCCGACGACGTGCTGGTGCCTTATTACCGCGACACCGCGGTGCAGGTGATGCGCGGCGTGCGCATGGAGGAGATCCTGCTCTATTGGGGCGGCGACGAGCGCGGCAGCGCCTATGTCGACCCGGCGGTGGCCGAGGACTTCCCGCTCTGCGTGCCCATCGCCACCCAGGCCCTGCATGCCTGTGGCGTGGCCAGCGCGTTCAAGATCCGCGGTCAGCACCGCGTGGCGGTGACCACCTGCGGCGACGGCGCCACCAGCAAGGGCGACTTTCTCGAGGCGCTCAACGTCGCCGGCGCCTGGCAATTGCCGGTGGTGTTCGTGGTCAACAACAACCAGTGGGCCATCTCGGTGCCGCGGCGCATCCAGTGCGGTGCGCCGACCCTGGCGCAGAAGGCGCTCGGCGCCGGCTTTGCCGGTGAGCAGGTCGATGGCAACGATGTGCTGGCAGTCTACGACCGCATGCAGGTGGCGCTCGAACGTGCGCGCCAGGGCAAGGGGCCGACCTTGATCGAATGCCTGAGCTACCGCCTGGGCGATCACACCACCGCCGACGACGCGACGCGCTATCGCCCGGCCGAGGAGGTCAAGCAGGCCTGGCAGGAGGAGCCGGTGGCGCGCCTGCAGGCTTTCCTGGTGCGCCAGGGCGTATGGAATGCGCAGCGCGAGCAGGCCCTGGTCGGCGAATGCCAGGCCGAGGTGCAGCGCGCGGTGGAGGCCTTCGAGGCGACCACGCCGGCGCCAGTCGAGGATGCGCTGGAGCATGTCTACGGCAAATGGCCGCAGGCCCTGGCCGAGCAGCGCGAATGGCTGCGCGAACGTGCCGCGCGGCGGGAGGTGGACCATGAGTGAGAAGCCAGCCCCGAGCGAAAAGAAGGTCAGCCTGCTGGAGGCGGTCAACCTGGCCCTGCACCGGGCCATGGCCGAGGATGAGAACGTCGTGGTGCTGGGCGAGGACATCGGCGTCAACGGCGGGGTGTTCCGCGCCACTGCCGGGTTGCGCGATGCATTCGGCTTCAAGCGGGTGATCGACACCCCGCTGGCCGAAACCATGATCGCCGGGCTCAGCGTCGGCATGGCGGCGCAGGGGCTCAAGCCGGTGATGGAGATCCAGTTCATGGGCTTCATCTACCCGGCCCTGGATCACCTGATCTGCCACGCCAGCCGCCTGCGCAATCGCACCCGCGGCCGCCTCAGCTGCCCCATGGTGCTGCGCACGCCGATGGGCGCCGGGATTCGCGCCCCCGAGCATCACAGCGAGAGCACCGAGGCGCTGCTGGCGCATATCCCCGGCCTGCGCGTGGTCATCCCCTCGTCGCCGGCGCGCGCCTACGGCCTGCTGCTGGCGGCCATCGACGACCCGGACCCGGTGGTGTTTCTCGAACCCACCCGGCTATACCGCATGAACCCGCAGCCGCTGGCCGACGACGGCAGGCGCCTGCCACTGGACAGCTGCTTCACCCTGCGCGAGGGCCGCGACCTGACCCTGGTCAGCTGGGGCGCGAGCATCCACGAGACGCTGCAGGCCGCCGACCGGCTGGCCGAACGCGGCATCGCCGCCGAGGTGATCGACGTCGCCTGCGTCAAGCCGCTGGACGTCGACACCCTGGAGGCCTCGGTGCGCAAGACCGGGCGCTGCGTGATCGTCCACGAGGCGCCTAAGAGCTGCGCGGTCGGCGCGGAAATCGCCGCCAGCCTGTACGAGCGTGCGCTGCTCGACCTGCAGGCGCCGATCCAGCGGGTCACCGCGCCGGACATTCCGCCGCCGCTGTATCGCCTGGAGCAGCTGTACATCCCCGGTGTCGAGGACATCCTCGCCGCCTGCGAGACGGTGCTGGAGTACGCCTGAATCAGTGATACGCGCGGCGTCGCGTAGGGTGCGCCGTGCGCACCGGCAGAATCGACGGGAGAACGCACGATGAAATATTTCAAACTGCCCGATCTGGGCGAGGGCCTGCAGGAAGCCGAGATCGTCGAGTGGCACGTCAAGGCCGGCGACACGGTCAAGGCCGACCAGTTGCTGGTGTCGGTGGAAACCGCCAAGGCCATAGTCGACATTCCCGCGCCCTATGACGGGGTGCTGGTGAAGACCTTCGGCAAGGAAGGCGACATTCTGCATGTCGGCGAACCGCTGGCCGCCTACGAGGGCGAAGCCGACGCCGGCACCGTGGTCGGGCGCCTGGAGGGTGGTGGCGAGGCTGGCGCGGACAATTTCTTCGTCGGCGCTGCGCCGAGCACCCGCGAACACCTGGCGCCGCGGGCGACGCCGGCGGTACGGCAGCTGGCGCGTCAGCTCGGCGTCGACCTGGCTGCCGTGCAGGGCAGTGGCGCCGACGGCCTGATCACCCGCGCCGATGTCGAGGGCGCCAGCCAGGGCGAGCGCGAGCGCTTCGGCGGCGAGAAATTGCGCGGCGTACGCCGCAGCATGGCGCTGAACATGTCCCGCGCGCATGCCGAGGTGGTGCCGGTGGTGATAGTCGGCGACGCCGATCTGCACCGCTGGCGCGAGGCGCGCGACCCGCTGGTACGCATCGCCCAGGCCATCGCCGTGGCCTGCGAGGCGGAGCCGGTGCTCAACAGCTGGTTCGATGGCAAGAACCTGTCGATCAAGCGCCATGCCCAGCTCGATCTGGGCATCGCCGTGGATACGCCGGACGGCCTGTTCGTGCCCGTGCTGCGCAACGTCGGCGCGCGCAGCGCCGAGGATCTGAAAGAGGGCGTGGCACGCCTGCGCGCCGACGTGCGCGCACGTTCCATCCCGCCGCAGGAGATGATGGGCGCGACCCTGACCCTGTCCAACTTCGGCACCCTGTTCGGCCGCTACGCCAACCCGGTGGTGGTGCCGCCGCAGGTGGCGATCATCGGCGCCGGCGGCATCCGCGACGAGCCGGTGGCGGTCGATGGCCAGGTGGTGGTGCACCCGATCCTGCCGCTGTCGCTGACCTTCGACCACCGCGCCGTCACCGGCGGCGAGGCCGCGCGCTTTCTCAAGGCGCTGGTCGAGGCGCTGCAGCAGCCGGAGTGATGGCCCGGCGTGACGCCGGGCCGGGACTTATCGGCCTTGCGGGGCGAAGCGAAACACCAGTGCCAGGCCCAGCAGGATCGCCGCCATGCCGGCCATGGCGCTGGGCGACAGCAGGTTGCCCAGCAGCAGGTAGTCGAGCAGGGCGGTGACCAGCGGCACCAGGTAGAACAGGCTGGTGACGTTGACCAGGTTGCCGGCGCGGATCAGCCGGTACAGCAACAGCTGTGCGCCCACCGAGATCACCAGGCCCATCCACAGCAGCGGCAGGAGCAGGCCGACATTGAACTGCACCCGCCACTCCTGGGTCGGCAGCAGCGCCAGGCTGGCCAGCAGGCACAGGCCGTACTGCAGCGGCAGGGCGCGCATGGGCGTCTGGTTCAGACCCTTCTGCGCGATGGCGCCGAGCGTGATGCAGACCAGCGCGGCGAGCGCCAGCAGCACGCCGGTCAGCGGCAGCGAGGCGTGCAGCAGGCTGTCGCCGACGATCAGCGCCAGGCCGAGCAGGGCCAGCAGCAGGCCGGCCAGGCGCAACGGCGAGGCGCGCCGCTCCAGCAGCATCAGGGTGAGGATCGGCTGCACGCCGAGCAGGGTGGCGAGCACACCGGGGGTGATGCCGCTGTCCAGCGCCAGCAGGTAGCACAGGCTGTAGCCGCCGATCATCAGCAGCCCGGCCCTGGCCGTGGGCCAGCGCAGGCCGCGTTCGGGCAGCCAGGTGCCCGAATACGCGGCGATCAGTGCCAGCGCCAGGCAGGCGAGGGCGAAGCGCAGGATGAGAAAGGCGAAGGGCGAGGCGTGATCAAGACCCAGGCGAGCGAAGATCGCGCCGCCGGACCAGAGCAGCACGAACAGTGCCGTCGAGCCGCAAGCGGCCAGTGAGGTGGTATCGAAACGCATGGTGAAGCACCTGTCGAAAAATCCGCATGAGCTCCGTGCGCGCAGACGCGCCTCGGTCAGACCGATGACAAACGGAGCGGAATGGTCGCGGGGGTGGCCCGCTTAGACGCTGGCCGGCGGGGGAGGAGGGGTGCCGGCGCGGCAGACAGGTGGAGGCGCGCAAAGCAGGGCCACAGCGCTGCGCGAGGCGGCGTTGGCGGCGTGGAGACTGCGCGTAAGGGAAGTCATCGAATAAGGCTTCGGTATGACGGGAAAGGCTGCAGGCTAGCTCGGCACCGGGCGTCGGTCAACCGCCGCCGAACTCGCCCTGGTAACAGACCGGCGAACTGGGCGAGCCTTTGCGCTCCCACTCGTCTTCGAGAAACTCGGCCAGCACCCGCGCGTTGTTGTGCGTCTCGTCGCGGGCGGCATACAGCAGGGTAAGGCGGCCACTGGCGGCCCAGTGCAGCAGCGGTTGCCAGTGTTCGGGATGGCCGGCCAGTTCCCGCCGGTAGGCGCTGCAGAAGTCCTCGAAAGCCTCCGGTCGATGAGCGAAGGCCTTGCGCAGCGCGGCGGAGGGCGCTACTTGTGGCAGCCAGGCATCGAGTGGCAGCCGGTCCTTGGCCAGGCCGCGCGGCCATAGTCGGTCGACCAGCACGCGGCGACCGTCGTCCGCGGCGGCGTCGAGATACACCCGCTTGCACTGGATCATCTTGCTCCTCCTCGCACAGAGCCTAGCAGGCGTTGAAAAACTACCTGCGCTGCCATTGCTGCGTTAAAAACAGGGTCGGGCTGCTCATTTACAACTCGTAAACTGCGCGTCCTCGCCTGTTTTTGCGGGGCCGCCATCGGTATTGCACTGGCTGTCTCGGCTCGGGCTCCTGCTTCGCTCTACCTCCTGCATCCATGCAGTCGTCGCCTACGTTTTTCAACGGCCCGCTAGTCCACGGCCCTGCGGCAATGCCGCACTTGGCGCCAGCAGGGGGCTGGATTAGCGTGGCGAACGAGGAGACATGCCATGGACTACTTCATCATCGTCGTCACCACGGCCGCCGGGCTGTACTTCCACTGGTGGCTGTTTCGCCGCATCCGTCAGTGGAGCGATCGCGACCTGGCGCTGTCACTGGCCGCAGGCGACGAGCCGATGCGCCAGTACATGCTCGAGCAGCTGGCCCGTGCGCAGCGCGAGGGCGTGCGCCGGCGCGATCTGCCTGATTGGCTGGAGCGCGCGGCGGCGCAATATCGCGAGCGAGCCGGTAAGTCGTCATAGGCGGGCGGGACGACCAGGCTGCGCGCACCGCTGGGCAATGCCGGCTCGGTTGCGCATAAGTCAGCGGTATCACGAGGGAGCGAGGTTTTCCCGGTGCGCACGGCATACCCTAGGGCGCGCTATTAAAAAAGCCCCGCGTCCGGGCGAACGGCGGGGCCAAGGGGATTGGTTCAGGCGTCGGCGGTTTCGTTTTCCAGCTCGTCGAGGGCATCGGGCTGGCTCTTGAACGCCTTGGCGAAGATCTCGCGGTTCTTGGCCATGAAGATGCCCAGCTCTTCGCCCTGTTCCTCGCTGAGCGACGGCACCGCCTTGTGCAGCACCTCACTCAGGCGTTCGGCCAACTCCAGCATCTTGTCGTAACGATCGGCTTCGGCCTTATCCATAAACAAGCGCTCCGGGTCGCGGCTGCTGCGGTACACCACTTCGACGGCCATTCATCACCTCGTCTGCCTTCATGCGTGTCGATTGAAATAACTGGTTGTTTGTACAGTGCTGCGCAGCATAAAGAACTCTGCGCCATTTGGCCAGTATTGCACCTGCCCAGCCGAATCGGGCGACCTGGCATTCCATGGCGTGCTTGCGAAAACCGGCCGCGCTGTGGCTTTTGGTCACATCCTTGCATCATTCTGAGGGGATGGTTTTTCCGGCATGATCGGCCTCTTGATGAACGCCCATTTCGGGCGCTCGGGGCGTCGTGCCCTTCTGGGGGAGTAGTACAGGATGAATTGGGCGGAACGTCTGCGTACGGGCATGCATGGCCTGGCGGAATCCTTGGGTAATCTGCTGATGGAGGCCTTTCACTACCTGGCGCTGTTCGCCATCGGGGCGATCACGGCGTGGGCGGGGGTGATGACCTTCATCGGCATGCTGGACAAGGGCCATATCACGGTCGATGACATCCTGCTGCTGTTCATCTACCTGGAATTGGCGGCGATGGTGGGCATCTACTTCAAGACCAACCATATGCCGATCCGCTTCATGATCTACGTGGCGATCACCGCGCTGACCCGTCTGCTGATCTCGGATATTTCGCACAACCACAAGCCGGACTGGGGCGTGGTGATGGTTTCTGGCGCCATCCTGCTGCTGGCGCTGGCGATTCTGATCGTGCGCTACGCTTCGGCGCGCTATCCGGCGGTGGCCGGCCCTGACACGCGCGGCAGGGCGCGCAACCGCGCCGATGCCGAAGCCGAGCGCGACGACGCCGCGGATTGAGGAAACCGGTGCGCGCTGCGCACCGTAATCGTGCGGCGTGGCCTCAGTCGAGCGGCGCGAACAGCGCCGCCAGGTCGGCCTCGTCCAGCTGCCACTGGCCCTGGCTGCCGCCTTCCAGCACGCCCCTGGCCAGGCTGGCCTTGGCCTGCTGCAGCTGCTGGATCTTTTCCTCGACGCTGCCGCGGGTGATCAGCTTGTAGACGAACACCGGCTTGTCCTGGCCGATGCGATAGGCGCGGTCGCTGGCCTGGGCTTCGGCGGCCGGGTTCCACCAGGGGTCGAAGTGGATCACGGTGTCGGCCGCGGTCAGGTTCAGGCCGCTGCCGCCGGCCTTGAGGCTGATCAGGAATACCGGGAATTCACCGGCCTGGAAGCGCGCGACCGGTGTGCGCCGGTCCTGGGTGCTGCCGGTGAGCTTGGCGTAGGCGATCTTGCGCGCCTGCAGCTCCGCCTCGATCAGCGCCAGCATCGAGGTGAACTGGGAGAACAGCAGCACGCGGCGGCCTTCGTCCACCAGCTCTTCGAGCATGTCCAGCAGGGCGCTGAGCTTGCCCGAATCGGCGGCCGTCAGCTGGCTGCCGGCATCGCCCAGCAGGCGCAGGTCGCAGCAGCTCTGGCGCAGGCGCAGCAGGGCTTCGAGGATGACGATATGGCTGCGTGCCAGGCCCTGGCGGGCGATCTCGTCGCGCACCTTCTGGTCCATGGCCAGGCGCAGGGTCTCGTAGCGGTCGCGTTGCAGTTGGGTCAGCTCGACCCACTGGGTGATCTCGGTCTTCGGCGGCAGTTCGCTGGCCACCTGTTCCTTGTTGCGGCGCAGCAGGAAGGGACGGATGCGCCCATTGAGGTGAGCCAGGCGCTGGGCGTCGCCGCGTTTCTCGATGGGCGTGCGGTAGTCGCGGGTGAAGGCCTTGGCATCGCCCAGCCAGCCGGGCATGAGGAAATGGAACAGCGACCACAGCTCGCCCAGGTGATTCTCCAGCGGCGTACCGGTCAGGCACAGGCGCAGATCGGCGCGCACCTGGGCAGCGGCGGTGGCGGCCTTGCTGCGCGGGTTCTTGATGTTCTGCGCCTCGTCGAGGATCAGCAGCCGATAGGCATGCCGATTCAGGGCCTTGAGGTCGCGTGGCAGCAGGGCATAGGTGGTGAGGATCAGGTCGTGCGCGGCGATGTCCTCAAATGCGGCCTTGCGTTTGGCGCCATGCAGGGCCAGCACCCGCAGCTGCGGGGTGAAGCGCGCGGCCTCGTCCTGCCAGTTGGGAATCAGGCTGGTAGGCATGACGATCAGCGCCGGTTGCTGCAGGCGCCCGGCCTGCTTTTCGCAGAGGATATGCGCCAGGGTCTGCAGGGTCTTGCCCAGGCCCATGTCGTCGGCCAGCACGCCGCCGACGCGCAGCTCGGCCAGGGTCTGCATCCAGGTCAGGCCCTGCAGCTGATAGGGCCGTAGCTCGGCGCGCAGTCCCTGGGGTGGCGCAACCTCTCTGACCGACAGCTGCTGCAGGCGCTGGGCGAAACCGCGCAGCTCGTCGCCACCCTGCCAGCTCAGGGCCGGGCCGCTGGCCAGCTCGGCCAGGCGCGCGGCATCGGCCCGGCCCAGGCGCAGTGGCAGGTGGTCCTCGCCGGGATCGCGGAAATACAGCTCGCCGAGGGTGGCCAGCAGGGGCTTCAAGCGGGCGAAGGGCAGGGCGATGCGCTTGCCGCCCTGCGGCAGGCTGACCAGCAGACGATCCTCGTCGGTGCGCTGGGCCAGCGCCTCGGGCGCCAGCAACCAGGGCGTGCGGCGAATGGCCTGGAGCAGGATCGGCAGCAGGCTCAGGCGCTGACCTTCGACTTCGATGCCCAGCTCGAGGTCGAACCAGTTCTGCTGCGGGTCTTCCTCGACCTCGGCATACCAGTCGTCCACCTCGGCCAGGTTGTACTGAAAGTCCGGACGCATGTGGATCTGCCAGCCCTCGGCGCGCAGCTGTGGCAACTGCTGCTGGACGAAGTCCAGCCAGTCGCGCTCGCGTTCCAGCTCGAACGGCTCGCCAGCTTCGGCCGGCAGCGCCTCGCTCTGCCGTAGCGCCACCTGCAGGCCCAGGCTTTCCAGGCGTTTGCGCAGCGCGGCTTCTGCCGCTGCGTCACGGATCAGGCGCAGGTTGGTGTCGGCGTCCAGGCGCTTGACCAGGTCCTTGGCCGGCTTGCCGAAGACGCGATGCCCGGCATAGTCGAAGGCCAGCGCGGCGCGGTGTTGGGTCTGCTCCTGCATGCGCCCCTTGCGCGCATCGAAGTGCACCCGTACCTGGCTGCCGAGGCTCAGGACCGCGGTGGGGGCGATGCCTTCGAGGCGCTGCTCGGCCAGCTCCCGGGTCGGCACCATGATTTCGGAAAGATCGCTGCCGGCACGCTGCTGCGCCTCCAGGGTGAGCAGGGCGGCGACCACGTGCTTGCAGTTGAAGCCCACCGGGCAGTTGCAGTGGCCGGTGACGCTCCACTTGCGGCCGTAGGGGTGCAGGGTGATGCGCTGCTGGTAGGTCTGCAGGCCGGAGCCGCGGCAGTTGGCCAGCAGGCTGTTGTCCTTGAGGCTGAGCAGTTTGCTGCGTTTTTCCTCGGCATAGGCGAGGCCGCGACGCAGGTCGCCGGCGCCGAATTCGGAGCGCCAGTCCTCCTGACGCAACTGATGGATATCCAGGGGCATCAGCGAAGCCCCGTGGGCGAAAGTGTCTGGCGCATGAAATCGGTCGCGGCAATGCAAAGCCACAGATTTTCGCATAGCCGCGTGGCGATTAGCAGGCGCCACGGCGAGATTGCCGACGGTAGGGCGGGTGATACCCGCCGGCGCGGCTTAGCGGAAGGCCGCGCGGTACTGTCCCGGCGTCGCCCCCAGCGCCTGGCGGAAACGGTTGCTGAAATGGCTGGCGCTGGCGAAACCGCTGTCCAGGGCGATTTCGCCCAGCGGCAGCGCGGACTGACGCAGCAGTCGGCAGGCGTGGGCCAGGCGCCGCGCCAGGACGTAGCGGTGCGGCGGCAGGCCGAAGCTGGCCTGGAACATGCGCGCGAAGTGGTATTCCGACAAGGCGCAGAGCGCGGCCAGTTGGCTCAGGGGCAGCGGCTCGCTCAGGTGCTGTTCGATGAAGTCGCGCACGCGTCTGCGCTGCAGCGGAGCCAGGCCACCCTTCAGACGCAGGCCCTGGCGCAGACCGACCTGATTGAGCAGGGCGTGATCGAGCAGCTCGTGGGCCAGGCTGCTGGCCAGCAGGCGCTCGCCCGGTTCCCGCCAGTCGAGCGCGCACAGGCGGCGAAAGCGCACGGCCTGCTCGGCGTCTTCGACAAAGGTCGCCTCCTGCAGCTGCAGGCTGCGCGGCTCGCGGTCGAGCAGGGCGACCGCGCCGAGGGCGAACTGCTCCTGTTCGATATAGAGGTGGGCCAGCTGGATCTCGCCATTGATGATCCAGGCCGACTGGTGCTCGGCCGGCAGAATGCACAGCTTGTCCGGGGCGCCCTTGTCGCCCGGCCGTTCGCGGCGAAAGGTGCCGGTGCCGCCGGCCAGGTAGCAGGACAGCGTGTGATGGCTGGGGGCGAGGTAGTCACGGGCATCGTGGGCATTGCTCCAGCGCGCCACGGCCAGGCCATCGCCCAGCTCGGCATGGGCGTGCAGCCGCGCGTGGGGCGAGCGGCTCATGCTCTGGAAAACCTGCAGGTGTTCGAATTGCGCCATCGCATCCTCCGGGATGCGCTCATGCTACGCCTGCACGGGGGCAATGCCAGAGGCGGCGAAAAAAAAGCGCAAGTTTGCGCAAAACCGGGGTCTCAATAGCTGGAGCGCCGCTGGGTCGTGCTCCGGTTTTTTTGCACTGCCCCAGAGGCGCACCGTCGGGACTCGGAGTATCTTGGCGGCCATTCCAACAACGCTTCGCAGCCTGGATGCCGCTCTCGATGAAATGCCTGCGTCAGTTCGCTCTTGCCGCCCTGTTCGTCTCTCCCGCTCTGCTCGCCGCCGCGCCCTCGATCGATGACCGTTCGGCCTTCATCGCCGATCTGCTGGGGCGCATGACCCTGGAGGAAAAGGTCGGGCAGCTGCGCCTGATCAGCATCGGCGGCGACATGCCGCGCGAACGCATCGTCGAGGAGATGGCGGCCGGCCGCATCGGCGCCACCTTCAATTCGGTGGTGCGCCCGGACAACCGGCCGATGCAGGAGGCGGCGTTGCGCAGTCGCCTGGGCATCCCGGTGTTCTTCGCCTACGACATCATCCACGGTCACCGCACCACCTTTCCCATCGGCCTGGGCCTGGCCTCGAGCTGGGACATCGAGGCCATCGAGAACAGCGCGCGCATCGCCGCCCTGGAGGCCAGTGCCGACGGCCTGGACATGACCTTCGCGCCGACCGTGGACATCTCCCGCGATCCGCGCTGGGGGCGCACCTCCGAAGGCTTCGGCGAGGACCCCTACCTGGTGTCGCGCATCGCTGCCGCCATGGTGCGCGGCTTCCAGGGCAAGGACCCCAGCGACCCACAGCGCATCATGGCCAGCGTCAAGCACTTCGCCCTGTACGGCGCGGTGGAGGGCGGGCGCGATTACAACGTGGTCGACATGAGCCCGCTGCGCATGTACCAGGATTATCTGCCGCCCTATCGCGCCGCCATCGACGCCGGTGCCGGCGGGGTGATGGTGGCCCTGAATGCGGTCAACGGCGTGCCGGCCTCGGCCAACAAATGGCTGCTGGATGACCTGCTGCGCCGGCAGTGGGGCTTCAAGGGGGTGGTGCTCAGCGATCACGGCGCTATCACCGAGCTGCTGCGTCATGGCGTGGCGGCCGATGGTCGCGAGGCCGCACGCCTGGCGATCAGCGCCGGTGTCGGCATGAGCATGGCCGACACGCTCTACGATCAGGAACTGCCGGCGCTGGTACGTAGCGGCGCGGTCGCGCAGAGCGTGCTGGATGAAGCGGTCACCCATGTGCTGAACACCAAGTACGACCTCGGCTTGTTCCACGACCCGTTCCGCCGCATCGGCCGCGCCGAGGACGATCCGGCGGACGTCAACGCCGAGAGCCGTCTGCACCGTGCCGACGCGCGGGCCATGGCGCGCGATTCGCTGGTGCTGCTGGAGAACCGTGGCGACACCCTGCCGCTGCGCAAGAACGCCACCGTGGCGCTGATCGGCCCGCTGGCCGACTCGCAGGTGGACATGCTCGGCAGCTGGTCGGCGGTCGGGGTGGCCGAGCAGGCGGTGACGCTGCGCCAGGGCATGGAGGCGGCGCTCGCCGGGCAGGGCAAGCTGCTCCATGCCGTGGGCGCCAACGTCACCGACGATGCCCGGGTCATCGATTACCTCAACCAGCTCAACTGGGACCGCCCGGAAGTGGTGCCGGACAAGCGCACGCCGCAGGCGATGCTGGACGAAGCCGTTGCCCTGGCCGCCCAGGCCGACGTGATTGTCGCCGCGGTGGGCGAGGCGCGCGGCATGTCCCACGAATCCTCCAGCCGCACCCGCCTGGATCTGCCCGATAGCCAGCAGGCCCTGCTGCGCGCCCTCAAGGCGACCGGCAAACCGCTGGTACTGGTACTGATGAATGGCCGCCCGCTGGCGCTGGGCTGGGAGAAGGACAACGCCGATGCGATCCTGGAAACCTGGTACAGCGGCATCGAGGGCGGCCACGCCATCGCCGATGTGCTGTTCGGCGAGCACAACCCTTCGGGCAAGCTGCCGATCAGCTTCCCGCGTTCGGTCGGGCAGATTCCCACCTATTACAACCACCTGCGCCTGGGCCGCCCCTACACACCGGGCACGCCCGGCAACTACACCTCGCAATACTTCGAGGAGGCCACCGGCCCGCTCTATCCCTTCGGCTACGGGCTGAGCTACAGCGACTTCCAGCTGTCGGCGCCGAAGCTGTCCGCCGAGCGCATGCACCCGGACCAGCGCATCCGCGTCAGCGTCACGCTGAAGAACGCCGGACCACGTCCCGGGGCCACCGTGGTGCAGCTCTACCTGCATGACGAGGCCGCTTCGGTGATCCGTCCGGAGAAGGAACTCAAGGCGTTTCGCAGGGTCAAGCTTGAAGCGGGCGAGGCGCGCGAGCTGAGCTTCGAGATCGACGAAAGCATGCTGCGTTTCTTCGATGCCAGCCTGCAACACGTCAGCGAGCCGGGTGCCTTCCGGGTTCAGCTCGGGCTGGACTCGCAGGCGGTGCAGGAGGCCCGTTTCGAACTGCTGCCGCGCCCCTGAGGTGGCGGCTCTAGGAGGCGAAAATTTACCTTGGCGAGCACCTGTGCCGGAGATCACGATCTGGTAATAATGCGCAGAAACAATTCGTAGATGCGCGAAGGTCTCCGTCCGGTTGGCCACTCGCATTCTGCTCGCGCTGTCTTTGCATCATTCGCCTGATTTCAAATTCGAGTAGCGGCCAGCCGTGGGTTGGTCGCTGCCTGTCAATACGTGTCGCCCTGGAGGCTGTGTGTCGATGAGTCGTGATTGTGGAGTTCGTATGGGCAGGGCCGGCAAGCTGGCCCTCGGTGTGCTTCCCCTGTTGTTCGCGGCCCAGAGCTGGGCATTCGATCTGAACGATGTGGCCATCCAGGCCCAGGCCCTCGCTGCCGAGAGTTACAACCAGCCGCAGAGCCGCCTGCCGGATGCCCTGCGCGAGCTGCCTTTCGCCGGCTACCAGAAAGTGCGCTTCCTCGAGGACAAGGCCCACTGGCGCGACGGCAAGACCCCGTTCCAGCTGTACTTCTTCCATCAGGGCATGCATTTCGATCTGCCGGTGAAGATCAACGAGGTGACCGCCAAGGGCACCCGTGAAATCAAGTACGACCCGGCGATGTTCGATTTCTCCGACCTGCAGATCAATCGCGACGAACTCAAGGACCTGGGCTTCGCCGGCTTCAAGGTGATCCATCAGCTCAACGATGTGGGCAAGCATGACGAACTGATGAGCGTGCTCGGCGCCAGCTACTTCCGCATCGTCGGCAAGGGCCAGGTGTTCGGTCTTTCCGCGCGCGGCCTGGCGATCGACACCGCGTTGCCGTCCGGCGAGGAGTTCCCGCGCTTCACCGAGTTCTGGATCGAGAAGCCGCAGCCCGACCGCCGCAGCCTGGTGATCTACGCGTTGCTCGACTCGCCGCGCGCCACCGGCGCCTACCGCATGGAAATCAAGCCCGGCCGCGACAGCGTGCTGGATGTGCAGGCCAAGGTGTACCTGCGCGAAAACGTCGAGAAGCTGGGTATCGCGCCGCTGACCAGCATGTACCTGTTCGGTGCCAACCAGCCCTGGCCGCGCCCCAACTACCGCCCGCAGCTGCACGACTCCGACGGCCTGGCCATTGCCGCCGGCAACGGCGAATGGATCTGGCGTCCCTTGAACAACCCGCAGCGCCTCAACGTGAGCAGCTACCGCATCGACAACCCGCGCGGCTTCGGCCTGATGCAGCGCGGCCGCGACTTCAACCAGTATCAGGACCTCGACGACCGCTACGAGCTGCGCCCCAGCGGCTGGGTGGAAACCGTCGGCGACTGGGGCGCGGGCCACGTCGAGCTGGTGGAGATTCCCACCCCCGACGAAACCAACGACAACATCGTCGCCCTGTGGCGCCCCGAGAAGCTGCCGGCGCCGGGCGAGGCGCTGGATGTGGCCTATCGCCTACACTTCAGCCGTGACGACGCCGGGCTGCACGACCCGAAGCTGGCCATGGTCAGCCAGACCCGCCTGTCCGAGGGCGACATCAAACAGGCCAACCTGATCCGTCAGGCCGATGGCAGCACCGCCCTGGTGGTGGACTTCGTCGGCGAGGAATTGGCCAAGCGCCCGGCGGATTCCGCGCCGCAGGTGCAGGTCAGCGTCGACGACAACGGCGAGCTGGTAGAAGACAGCCTGCGCTACAACCCGGTGAGCAAGGGCTGGCGCCTGATGCTGCGGGTCAAGGTCAAGGATCAGGCGCGCCCGGTGGAGATGCGTGCAGCCCTGGTCGAGGATGGCAAACCCCTGTCGGAAACCTGGAGCTACCAGTTGCCTGCCCATGAATAACTCCCTCGACGCTACGCTGATTCAGGACTATATCGGCGAGCTGCCGCTCGATCAGCAGCGGCAGCAGGACCTGGCCCGACGCCTGGAGCAGGGCGGCGACCTCGCCACGCTGCACCGCGCCCTGCAGGAGCAGGGCGCGGCCATGGCGCAGCCGCAGGAGGAAACCCGCGAACTGCTCGACTCGGTGCCGGCGCGCCTGGCCCTCGGCTGGCCGGATGCGCTCGAGCACGGCTGCCGTATCGTGCAGGACCATCAGGGACGGCCGACCATCGAGTCGGCGCCGCCGATCAAGCGCACGCGCATGGTGCCCGAGCCCTGGCAGACCAACATCCTGCAGCGCGGCTGGCGCCGCCTGAAGGGCAAGAAGCCGGCGCCGCGCCCACGCACCCGGGAAACCGAGGACTTCGCCGAAGCGCGCTGGCGCCACGTCGCCGCCATACGGCGTACGGCGCTGTTGCTGTTGATGGTGACCCAGACCGTGGTCGCCACCTGGTACATGAAGTCCGTGCTGCCCTATCAGGGCTGGTCGCTGGTCGACCTCGGCCTGGTGTTCGAGCAGCCCTGGCAGGAGTCGGCACGGCAGATCCTGCCCTATGTGGTGCAGACCAGCATCCTGGCGCTGTTCGCCTTGCTGTTCTGCTGGGTGTCGATGGGCTTCTGGACCGCCCTGATGGGCTTCTTCCAGCTGCTCAAGGGGCGTGACCGCTACAGCATCTCGGCCAGCAGTTGCGGCGACGAGCCGATCTCGCCACAGGCCCGCACCGCGCTTGTGATGCCCATCGCCAACGAGCACGTGCCGCGAGTGTTCGCCGGCCTGCGCGCCACCTACGAATCGCTGCGCGAAACCGGTCAGCTGGAACACTTCGACCTGTTCGTCCTCAGCGACAGCAACGACCCCGACATCTGCGTCGCCGAGCAGAAGGCCTGGCTGGAGCTGTGCCGCGAGGTGGACGGCTTCGGCCACATCTTCTACCGCCGCCGCCGGCGGCGGGTGAAGCGCAAGAGCGGCAACATCGACGACTTTTGCCGGCGCTGGGGCAGCAACTACCGCTACATGGTGGTGCTCGACGCCGACAGCGTGATGAGCGGCGAATGCCTGACCCGTCTGGTGCGGCTGATGGAAGCCAACCCCGGCGCCGGCATCATCCAGACCGCGCCCAAGGCCTCGGGCATGGACACCCTCTATGCGCGCCTGCAGCAGTTCGCCACCAGCGTCTACGGCCCGCTGTTCACCGCCGGCCTCAACTTCTGGCAGCTTGGTGAATCGCATTACTGGGGCCACAACGCGATCATCCGGGTCAAACCCTTCATCGAGCACTGCGCCCTGGCTCCGCTGCCGGGTACCGGCGCCTTCGCCGGCGCGATCCTTTCCCACGATTTCGTCGAGGCCGCGCTGATGCGCCGCGCCGGCTGGGGCGTATGGATCGCCTACGACCTGCCGGGCAGCTACGAGGAGCTGCCGCCGAACCTGCTCGACGAGCTCAAGCGTGACCGTCGCTGGTGCCACGGCAACCTGATGAACTTCCGTCTGTTCCTGGTGCGCGGCATGCACGCGGTGCACCGGGTGGTATTTCTCACCGGCGTCATGTCCTACCTGTCGGCGCCGCTGTGGCTGCTGTTCCTGCTGCTGTCCACCGGCCTGCTGGCGATCCATACGCTGATGGTGCCGGAGTACTTCCTGCAGCCCAACCAGCTCTATCCGCTGTGGCCGCGCTGGCAGCCGATGGAGGCCGTGGCGCTGTTCTCCGCGACCATGACCCTGTTGTTCCTGCCCAAGCTGCTCAGCGTGCTGCTGATCTGGATCCAGGGCGCGGAAGCCTATGGCGGGCGCCTGCGCGTGCTGCTGTCGATGCTGCTGGAAACCTTATGCTCGGTGCTGCTGGCACCGGTGCGCATGCTGTTTCACAGCCTGTTCGTCACCGCAGCCTTCCTCGGCTGGTCGGTGCAGTGGAATTCGCCGCAGCGGGTGGATGACGCCACGCCCTGGAGCGAGGCCTGGCGCCGCCATGGCTCGCAGGTGCTGCTGGGGATCGGCTGGACGGCGCTGGTCGGCTGGCTGAACCCGGACTTCCTCTGGTGGCTGGCGCCCATCGTCGTATCCCTGGTGCTTTCGCCGGTGGTGTCGGTGCTGACCAGCCGTACCGCGCCCGGCCTGGCGGCGCGGCGCAGCAAGCTGTTCCTGATTCCCGAGGAGCACCAGGTGCCGCGCGAGCTGAGCAATACCGCCGAGTACGAGCGTCTGAACAGTTCGCGTGCGTTGCACCAGGGCTTTCTTCGCGCCGTGGTCGATCCGCTGTACAACGCGCTGGTCTGCGCCATGGCGCGCGCACGCCATGCCAAGGTGGTGCCGGCTGCCGAGGCGCTGCGCGACGAGCGTATCGGCGAGATCCTCGCCGCCGGGCCGCAGGGTCGCGTCGAAGCCACCCGCTGGCGCCTGCTCAATGACCCTGACGGCATGGCGCGGCTACATGCGCGCATCTGGCAGGAGCCGCAGCATCGCGCCTGGCGCGAGGCGCTGCGCGACGCCTGATCGTCCGGCACGCTGCTGCGCTTGCAGCGGCGTGCCGTGATGCCTTGGTGACATAACCGTTAACATCTGCGTTGCTCCCGGTATTCCGGGGGCAGGGCACCATTGCGTCTGCAACGGGTCTTTGCCACGGATGTTCGGACGCGCCGGTGCGTCCGCTCAGCGATTCACCTCATGACATTGGAGAGAACCGGGATGTCGCAACTGCATGATTGCGCGCAGCGCTACGGCAGCGTGAGCCGTGCGCTGCACTGGAGCATGGCGGTATTGCTCGCTTGGCAATTCGTCACCGTCATCGTTCATGTGCTGCTGGAAGACAGCGCCCTGGACAAGTTCGCCTGGGGCACGCACAAGGCCACTGGCCTGCTGCTGATGGTGCTGGTGGTCATCCGCCTGTGCTGGGCGCTGTACAGCCGCAACCGTCGGCCGGCGTCGGTCAGCACCCTGGCGCGGCTCGGCCACCTGACGCTGTACGGCCTGCTGTTCGTGATTCCCTTTATCGCCCTGCTGCGCCAGTACGGTTCCGGCCGGGAGTTCGTCGCCTTCGGCATGACCGTCATGCCCGGTTTCAGTGATCCCAAGATCGACTGGATGATCGCCCCGGCCAGCCTCCTGCACGGCAACCTCGGCTGGTTGCTGCTGCTTCTGGTGATCGGCCACGTGGCCATGGCGCTGTTCCACCGCCGCCAGGGTGGCGAGGATGTGCTGGCGCGGATGATAGGTCGCTGATTCGAGCGGCTATGGCAAAAGGCTTACACGCTTGGACGGCAACCTCCACTGTTGCCAGCGCGAATCGATCTCTACTCTACACACATCCCCTGCAGCGACGGAGCGCTGAGGATCAAGGAAGATGACCAGGCCACGATGGCTACCGACAGGATGTCGGATGGTTGGGAAGAAACCCGCTTAGGCGGGTTTTTTGTTGCCTGCGAAAAAGTGCCGTCGCCGGTGCGCCGCCATCTAGCGCGCCAGGCATTGGGTCGCGCCCTGGGCCTTGCGCGTGTACCACAGCACCCGGCTCACGCCGCGGGTGATGGCCACATAGGCCAGGCGCCGGGTTTCGTCCTGCATGGCCTGGTCGTAGCTGCCGGCGAAGAAGCCGCACTGGGCGTAGAGCGCGTTGCGCAGCGGGTGCTTTTCCACCGGCAGGCAGTCGTCGAGGATGATCGCCACCTCGGCCTGCAGGCCCTTGGCGCGGTGGATGGTCAGGGCCTTGACCGGCAACGCCTTGTCCAGCTGCGCGCGTACCTGCTGCAACGGCTCGTTGCGCCGGCTGAGCAGCAGCACGGCGGTGCGGTCGGCGCCGGGGCGGCTGGCGACATGGGCGCATTGCGCGCGAATCTCTTCGAGCAGCCGCGGCAGGCCGCCGGCCAGGTCGAAGCGCTGGATCAACCTGACGCCATGATCGCCCGGCTGCATCGCCCGGGCCGCGACGCAGGTCTTGGCCTGCTTGTTCTGGACCTCGGCCAGCACCTTCTCGCCATCGCGGATCACCGGTTCGATGCTGCGGTAGTTGGTGTTCAGCAGCAGGGTGGTGCTCTTGCCGCGTCCGCGGCTGGGGAAGTGCCGGTCGAAGTCGATGAACAGCTCCGGCGAGTTGCCACGCCAGCCGTAGATCGATTGCCAGTCGTCGCCGATGGCCATCAGGCTGATGCGCTCGCCTGCCTGGTGCAGTCGCCGGTGCACGGCCTGCAGCCACAGCACGATCTGCGGCGAGATGTCCTGGAATTCGTCGATCAGCAGGTGGCTCAGGGCGAGCAGTGCCGGACCGGGTTTGTCGCCGGCGCCTTGCAGGCGCTCGCTCAATTGCGCGAAGGCGCCGTTGAAGCTGATCAGCCCCTGGCTGTGCAGCAGGGCGGTGAAGTGCTGGTGGAAGCGCTGCATGGTCTCGATGAAATCGCGCTCGCGGGGGCCGCAGGCCAGCGTCTTCAGGTCCAGACGGTCGAGGCGAATGCCGAGGCTTTCGGCAAAATCGATCTGCCCATGCAGCAGCTCGAACAGGGGCAGGGCGGCGAATTCGCCGAGCAGCTTGCAGGCATCCAGCGGCGCCTTGGCCTTGCCCTTTGGCGGCTCCTCGGGAGCCGGCAGTTTGAGCAGGCGATGGGTCAGGACGCGAAAGCGCGCGTCCTCGGCGTAGGCGTTCTGGTAGGCCTGCCTGAGCAGGCGCTGCTGCGCCGGGCGCAGGCGAGCGCCGGTGAGCGGGTTGTCCGGTTCTTCTGCGGGGTCGTCCAGTTGCTCGAACCAGCGCGGGTTGCCCAGGCACTCCTTGGCCAGCGTGGCCATGGCGGCGTGAAAGGTGCGCACGCACTGGTGCGCATCGTGCGGGTAGTGCCAGAAGCCCAGCAGGCGCTGCAGGCGCTCGCGCAACTCGGCGCAGGAGGCGTTGGTGAAGGAGATCACCGTCAGGCGCTTGGGGTCGACTTCCAGGTGGCAGAGCAGGAACACCACGCGCAGCACCAGGGTGCTCGATTTGCCCGAGCCGGCGCCGGCGAAGATGCGCGCCAGCGGGGCGCGGCAGAGAATCATTGCCCACTGCTCGTCCGACGGCGCACCGATCAGTCCGGCGCTCACCGCCTGGGCCACGCGCTCGCGCATGGCCTGCACCTGGGCGTCTTCGACCTTCAGCCGGGTTGCGGGGTAGATGCCGGCGGGGCCGGGTTTGCCGCCGGCATCCTTGCGGCTGCCGGTCTTCCTGCTGCCGCTGGCCTTCTTCTTGCTCTGCTTGCGCGCGGTTTTGCGTGGCTGCGCGGCTTCGCGCTCGGCGCGCAGGTAGGCGGTGGTGCGGGGGAAATAGCGGGCGAGGGCGCCGGATAGCAGTTGTTTGTAGCGCGCGACGGCAGAAAGCATGCGGTGAGAGTGGCCTGGCTGACAAAACCCGCATGATAAAGCCTGCGAGGCGATGGCAGGCAGTGATGGCGCATGGAGAAATGCGCAACTTTGTGCAAGCGGCGCCCGCGCGGCGGTTCCAGACTGGGGGCAGTCTTGGAGAACCTTCGATGAACCTGTCGCTATACCTGCTTACCGTGCTGATCTGGGGCACCACCTGGATCGCCATCAAATTGCAGATGGGCGAGGTGGCCGTGGCCGCCTCCATCGCCTATCGCTTCGCATTGGCCTCGGCGGTGCTGTTCGCCATGCTCTGGTTCAGCGGGCGCCTGCAGCCGCTGGATCGTCGCGGCCAGGGCATCTGCCTGGTGCAGGGCCTGTGTCTGTTCTGCCTCAACTTCCTGTGCTTCTACACCGCCAGCCAGTGGATCCCCAGCGGCCTGATCGCGGTGATCTTCTCCACCGCCACCTTGTGGAACGCGATCAATGCGCGGCTGTTCTTCAAGCAGCGCATCGCCGCCAACGTGCTGCTCGGCGGCGGCCTGGGGCTGGCCGGCCTGGGGCTGCTGTTCTGGCCGGAACTGGCCGGGCACGAGGCCAGCCGCGAAAGCCTGCTGGGCATCGGCCTGGCGCTGTGCGGCACGCTGTGCTTCTCCGCCGGCAACATGCTCTCCAGCCTGCAGCAGAAGGCCGGGCTCAAGCCGCTGACCACCAACGCCTGGGGCATGCTCTATGGCGCGCTGATGCTGGTGGGCATCTGCCTGGTCAGCGGCACGCCGTTCGCCTTCGAGTGGAACGCGCGCTACGTCGGCTCGCTGCTGTACCTGGCGATTCCCGGTTCGGTCATAGGGTTTACCGCCTACCTGACCCTGGTCGGGCGCATGGGGCCGGAGCGCGCCGCCTACTGCACGGTGCTGTTCCCGGTGGTGGCGCTGAACATCTCGGTGTTCGCCGAGGGCTATCAGTGGACGGCTCCCGCGCTGCTCGGTCTGGCCCTGGTGATGGCGGGCAATGTGCTGGTGTTTCGCAAGCCGCGCGTCTTGCCGGTGCCCGCTGCGCTGGCCATTCCGAAGTGAGGGTGGATGTCGGTGTCCATAATGGATTTTTTTAACATCTGATAATCGTTGTTATTTACATTTTATTTACAACGTTCTAGAGTTCGCTCCTTTTTTGGGCTACGGCCGTTCACTGGGGGAGCGATTCACAATGTTTGTCGTCAGACGCAGTTACCTGGCGCTGGGCGTAGCCCTGGCCTTTACCCATCTACCCGCCCTGGCCGAGCGTGTAGAGCTGGAAGGCACCGAGGTGGTGGGCGACTGGCTGGGTGAGGCGAGCGAGCAGGACGTACTCAACCATGCCGGTGCGCGCAGCGTGCTGCGCCGCCAGCAGATTCAGGAAAGCGGCGCGAGCAGCGTGCGCGAAGTCTTGCGTCGGGTTCCCGGTCTGCAGGTGCAGGACAGCAACGGCACCGGCGGCAGTGACATCTCCCTCAATGTCGGCACGCGCGGTCTGACTTCGCGACTGTCGCCGCGCGCCACCATCCTGCAGGACGGCGTGCCCCTGGCGGTGGCGCCCTATGGTCAGCCGCAGCTGTCGCTGGCCCCCACCAGCCTGGGCAACATCGAGTCCATCGACGTGGTGCGTGGCGGTGGTGCGGTGCGTTATGGCCCGCAGAACGTCGGCGGCATCATCAACTTCGTTACCCGCGGGATTCCCGAGGAGATGGCGCGCGAGGTCAGCTTCCAGAGCGAATCGGCGCCGGCGCAGGGCGGTTTCCTCAACCGCAGCAGTGCCTTCCTCGGCGGCACCGCCGACAACGGTCTGGGCATGGCCCTGCTGTATTCGGGCGTGCGCGGCGATACCTTCCGCGAGCAGAGCGGCACGCGCATCGACGACGTGATGCTCAAGTACCGTTATGCCCTGAGCGAGATCGACGAGCTGTCCGGCAGCCTGCAGTACTACCGCGCCGACGCCGATATGCCGGGTGGCCTCACCGCCGCCGAATTCGAGCAGGACCCCTACGCCAGCAACCGTCCGTATGACAATTTCGAAGGGGATCGCAAGCAGGCGGTGCTCAAGTACAAGCGCAGCCCGGATGCGTTGAGCAGTTTCGAGATCACCAGCTTCTACAACACCAGCTACCGGGGCGCGGTGCTGGCCAACAATGGCGCCGATCGCCTGACCTGGCTGCGTGAGTTTCCCCGTCATTACGAGGTGTTCGGCATCGAGCCGCGCTATTCGCAGGTGCTGTTCGTCGGTGACAGCAGCCACGAAGTGGGCATCGGCTATCGCTACACCGAAGAGGATTCCTCCGAGAAGCGTTACGACCGCGTCAACTTCGGCACCGGCGGCAACCCTTACAGCGTACCGCGCCGCCTGGCCACTTCGACCAGCGCCAGTACCGAAGCGCACGCCCTGTACATCGACGATCGCATCGACATCGGCCGCTGGACCCTGACCCCCGGCGTGCGTTACGAACAGGTGCGGGTGACCTCGCGCAACCGCCTCAGCGGCGTCGATCAGGAGCAGCGCTACAGCGAGCCGCTGCCATCGCTGAACCTGATGTACCACCTGTCCGATGCCTGGAAGCTGTTCGCCAACGCCAACACCTCGTTCGGCAGCATCCAGTACTTCCAGCTGTCGCAGGACAGCGACCTGCAGGGCGAGAAGGCCTACACCTATGAGCTGGGTACGCGCTACGACGATGGCCTGTTGAATGGTGAACTGACGCTGTTCCGGATCGACTTCGACGATCAGCTGGAACTGGTCGATGCGGTCTGGCGCAATGCCGGCGAGACCCGCCACCGCGGTGTCGAGCTGGCCGGTGGTGTCGACTTCGCCGCGCTGGATCCGCGTCTGGCCGGGCTTTCCGCCTACGCCTCGCTGGTGCTGACCAAGGCCACGCGGGAGGAAGACGGGCCCAACCAGGGCAACGACGTGCCGTTCTACTCGCGCCAGGTCGCCACGCTGGGCTTGCGTTATGCCAGCGGCCCCTGGGTGTGGAACCTGGACGGCTACGCGCAGACCCGCCAGTTCGCCGACTCGGCCAACACCCGCGAGGAAAGTGCCGACGGCGCGCTTGGCGAGATCCCGGGCTATGCCAGCTGGAACGCTCGCGGCCAGTACGATTTCGGCAACGGCCTGACGCTGGCCGCCGGGGTCAAGAACCTGCTCGATCGCCAGTACTACACGCGTTCCACCGATACCAACCGCGGCAAGTACCTGGGCCAACCGCGCACCTTGTACGTGCAGACCAGCCTGAGCTTCTGACCCGGGCCGGCTCGCCCAGCCTCAAGTGGGCGAGCCGGTGCCGCGAATCAGCTGGCGCAGCATGAAACGATTGGGGTGGCAGGCTTCGGCCACCTCACGCGGCAGCGGCAGCGGTTCGTCCTCCAGCCAGGCGGCGATCAGCTCGCCCGCCAGCGGCGCGGTGATCAGCCCGCGTGAGCCATGGCCGCTGTTGATATACAGGCCATCCAGCCAGGGGCAGGGCGTTTCCGGCACTTGGCGGGCGTCCTTGGCCAGCACGGCGTAGGCCTGGTTGAAGGCTTGGCCAGCGGCCAGAGGGCCTACCAGCGGCAGGTAGTCCGGGCTGGTGCAGCGAAACGCGGCGCGGCCTTGCAGCGTCGCCGGATCGAGCGTCTGTGTATCCAGGCGCTCGGCCAGGTCCTGAGAAATCTCCCGTAGCAGCTCGAGGTTGCCGGCGTGCTCGGCCACGCTGGGCGTCAGATCGTCGCTGTGGAAATCGAAGCTGGCGCCCAGGGTGTGTTCGTCGTCGCGCGCGGGGGCGACGTAGCCTTCGGCGCAGACCACGGTGCGCAGCGCACTGCTGGATTCATTGGCCGGCAGGCGGCTGATCTGCCCGCGAATGCGCTTGAGCGGCAGATTCGCCTCCGGCAGCAGGCGGCCGATCTCCGCGGCGCAGGCCAGGATCAGCACCGGCGCTTCGGCCAGCACGCCGTTCTGTCCTTCGACGCACCAGCGCTCTTGCTGACGACTGAGGCTCAGCGCCTCCTGATAGGGGCGCAATTCGATCAGCGGGTGCTGCACCAGTTGCCGGCACAGGGCTGGCGGGTGCACCCAGCCGGCATCCGGGTAGAACAGGCCGCCGGCTGGCAGACCGATGCCGGCGCGCGCCTCGGCTTCGGTCTGGGGCAATGCGTGCAGCAGGTCGCTGGGGAAGGCCGCGGCCAGCTTGTTCTGGCGCTCGGCTTCCTTGGCATCGAAGGCCAGTTGCAGCACGCCGCAGGCATCCCAGTCGCTGCCGCGCTGTAGGCGTTCGAGCAGGCGGCGGGTATGGCCGAAGCCGGCGACGATCAGCCGCGACAGCGCCGTACCATGGGCCGACAGCTTCAGGTAGAGCACGCCCTGGGGGTTGCCCGACGCTTCGCGGGCGACGTCGTCATGGCGATCCAGCAGGGTCACGCGCCAGCCACGTGCGGCCAGGCTGGCGGCGGTGGCGCAACCGGCCAGGCCGGCGCCGATCACCACGGCCTGGCGTGCGCCGGCCGCCAGCGTCGGGCGGGCGAACCAGGGAGCAGAGCGCGGTGCCGGTTCAGCCTGGAAGGGGCCGGCCAGCATCTCGCGCTTGT
Source organism: Pseudomonas hydrolytica (assembly GCF_021495345.1). NCBI lineage: Bacteria > Pseudomonadati > Pseudomonadota > Gammaproteobacteria > Pseudomonadales > Pseudomonadaceae > Ectopseudomonas > Ectopseudomonas hydrolytica. The sequence continues at coordinate 3,869,341 of NZ_CP099397.1, read as the reverse complement.
GGCCGAAGCCCTTGACCCGCTGCACGGCGAAGCCGGCGGCGATCAGCCCGCGGCGGACGAAACCCGCACTGGTGAAGGTGGCCAGCGTGGCGCCGGGCGCCGACAGCCTGGCCAGTTCGGTGAACAGACTGTCCGTCCACATCTCCGGGTTCTTCGCCGGGGCGAAACCGTCGAGGAACCAGGCATCGACCTTGGCGTCCAGCTGCGGCAGGCACTCGAGCACGTCACCGATCATCAGCGTCAGCACCACGCGGCCGCCGTCGAGCAGCAGGCGCTGAAAGCCGGGATGGATGGCGCGGTACTGCGCCAGCAATTGCTCGGCGTAGGGCGCCAGCTCCGGCCACAGGGCCAGGGCGCGCTGCAGGTCCGTCTGGGTCAGGGGGAATTTCTCCACGCTGACGAAGTGCAGCCGCGCATCGCGCGGGGCGTGTTCGGCGAAGGCTTGCCAGGCGCAGAGAAAATTGAGCCCGGTGCCGAAGCCGGTTTCGCCGATCACCAGGCGCCCGCCGGCCGGCAGGGCCTGGCAGCGCTCGATGATCTGGTTGTGAGCGAGGAAGACGTGACGGGTTTCTTCTAGGCCGTTGGCGCGGGAGAAGTACACGTCGCCATAGCTGCGCGACAGCGGCTGGCCGTGTTCGTCCCAGTCGAGCTGGGCGTTGTGGGCATCGGACATGGTGGAGTTCCGGGTAAAACAGGCGGCGATTCTAACCGCTGCGCACGCGCTTTACCCGGCGCAGGTCAATCCGTGGCGAGCCGCTGCCAGGCAAAGTCGCGGCCGATCCATTACGCTTTAACGATCATTCCAGGGAGGTTTTCTGCATGTTCGAATCCGCCGAAATCGGTCGCAGTCTCGACAAGGCCACCTTCGAGGCCGAAGAGCCGGCGCTGCGCGAGGCGCTGTTGGAGGCGCAGTACGAGCTCAGGCAGCAGGCGCGCTTTCCGGTGATCGTGTTGATCAACGGCATCGAAGGCGCCGGCAAGGGCGAGACGGTCAAGCTGCTCAACGAGTGGATGGACCCGCGGCTGATTCAGGTCAGCACCTTCGATGTGCAGACCGACGAGGAGCTGGCGCGGCCACCGGCCTGGCGCTACTGGCGCCAGCTGCCGCCGAAGGGACGCATCGGCGTGTTCTTCGGCAACTGGTACAGCCAGATGTTGCAGGGGCGCGTGCACGGCCGTTTCAAGGACGCCGTGCTGGACCAGGCCATCGACGGCGCCGAGCGCCTGGAGCGCATGCTCTGCGACGAGGGCGCGCTGATCTTCAAGTTCTGGTTCCACCTGTCCAAGAAGCACATGAAGGCGCGGCTCGAAGCGCTCAAGGACGATCCGCTGCACAGCTGGCGCATCAGCCCGCTGGACTGGCAGCAGTCGAAGACCTACGACAAGTTCGTCCACTACGGCGAGCGCGTGCTGCGCCGCACCAGCCGCGACTATGCGCCCTGGTACGTGGTCGAGGGCGTCGATCACTACTACCGCAGCCTCACCGTCGGCCGCATCCTGCTCGAAGGCCTGCAGGCGGCGCTGGCCGAGAGCAAGCCGCGCGTGCAGCTGCAGCCCCACGCCGCACCGCTGGTGTCGAGCCTGGACAACCGCGGCCTGCTCGACAGCCTGGACATGACCCAGGTCCTGGGCAAGGAGGATTACAAGGAGCAACTGGCGTTGGAGCAGGCGCGCCTGTCCGGCCTGATGCGCGACAAGCGCATGCGCAAGCACGCGCTGCTCGCGGTGTTCGAAGGCAACGACGCGGCCGGCAAGGGCGGGGCCATTCGCCGCGTCACCGGTGCGCTGGACCCGCGCCAGTACCGCATCGTGCCGGTGGCGGCGCCGACCGAGGAAGAGCGCGCGCAACCTTATCTGTGGCGCTTCTGGCGACACATTCCGGCGCGCGGCAAGTTCACCATCTTCGACCGCAGCTGGTACGGCCGCGTGCTGGTGGAGCGGGTCGAGGGCTTCTGCAGCGAGGCCGACTGGCTGCGTGCCTACGGCGAAATCAACGACTTCGAGGAGCAACTGACCAACGCCGGGGTGATCCTGGTGAAGTTCTGGCTGGCCATCGATCAGCAGACGCAACTGGAGCGTTTCCAGGAGCGGGAAAAGATCCCCTTCAAGCGCTTCAAGATCACCGAGGAAGACTGGCGCAACCGCGACAAGTGGAACGATTACGCCGATGCGGTGGGCGATATGGTCGATCGCACCAGCACCGAAATCGCGCCCTGGACGCTGGTGGAGGCCAACGACAAGCGCTTCGCCCGGGTCAAGGTGCTGCGCACCATCAACCAGGCCATCGAGGCGGCGTTCGCCAGGGATTGAGGCCGGCGCGGTAGGTAGGAGCCAGCTTGCTGGCGAGGCGCAGTGCAATGCATCGCCAGCCCCGGATTGCATCCGGGCTACGCCCTGCATCGACCCGTATACGCCAGATCAATGATGGTCGCGCCCAGGCATGGGCTGGATTTATCTTCCCGCCATTCGCCATCCAATAACAACGAGGTGCGTCATGCGTGAAGTGGTGATCGTCGACAGCGTGCGGACTGGCCTGGCCAAGTCCTTCCGCGGCAAGTTCAATCTGACCCGGCCGGACGACATGGCCGCCCACTGCGTCGATGCGCTGCTGGTGCGCAATGGCATCGATCCGGCGCTGGTCGACGACTGCATCGTCGGCGCCGGTTCCAACGAGGGCGCGCAGGGCATGAACATCGGCCGCAACGTCGCCGTGCTGTCGCGCCTGGGCAACCCGGTGGCGGGCATGACCCTCAACCGCTTCTGCTCCTCGGGCCTGCAGGCCATCGCCATCGCCGCCAACCAGGTGGCATCCGGCTGCAGCGACATCATCGTCGCCGGCGGCGTCGAGTCCATCACCATGACCCTGAAAAGCATGAACATGGACAACCTGTTCAACCCGCTGCTGCAGCAGGACAACCCCGGCATCTACTACCCCATGGGCAAGACTGCCGAAATCGTCGCCAACCGCTACGGCATCAGCCGCGAGGCCCAGGACGCCTACGCCCTGCAGAGCCAGCAGCGCACCGCGCGGGCTCAGGCCGAAGGCCTGTTCGCCGACGAGATCGTGCCGATGGCGGTGAAGTACCAGGTGGAAGACAAGGCCACCGGCGAGAAGAAGATTCTCGACGGCGTGGTCGAGGCCGACGACTGCAACCGCCCGGATACCACCCTCGAATCCCTGGCCAAGCTGCAGCCGGCGTTCGACCCGGCCGGTAGCGTCACCGCCGGCAACGCCTCGCAGCTGTCCGACGGCGCCTCCATGACCCTGGTGATGAGCCTGGAGAAGGCGCTGGAGCTGGGCCTCAAACCCAAGGCCTATTTCCGCGGCTTCACCGTGGCCGGCTGCGAGCCGGACGAAATGGGCATCGGCCCGGTGTTCTCGGTACCCAAGCTGCTCAAGGCCAAGGGGCTGTCGGTCGACGATATCGACCTGTGGGAGCTCAACGAGGCCTTCGCCTCGCAGTGCCTGTACTGCCGCGACAAGCTCGAGATCGACAACGAGAAATACAACGTCAACGGCGGCTCCATCTCCATCGGCCACCCGTTCGGCATGACCGGCTCGCGTCAGGTCGGCCATCTGGTGCGCGAACTGCAGCGCCGCGAGCTGCGTTACGGCATCGTCACCATGTGCGTCGGCGGCGGCATGGGCGCCACGGGGTTGTTCGAGGCCTATCGCGGCTAAACGACGTAGGGTGCGCCGCGCACCACCGGCAACACGCATCGCATGAACGAACCGCGGTGCGCACGGCGCACCCTACGGGACGACGGCCAGCAATGCCCTGTCTATAATCGGCGCCTGCTCAGACGGAGCCTGCGCCGATGCCCTTTGCCGAAAACCTCATCGCCTTCACCCTGGCGGCCACCTTGCTGACCCTTACCCCGGGCATCGATACCGCGCTGGTATTGCGCACCGCGGCGGTCGAAGGCCGGCGACAGGCGTTTCGCGCCGCGCTGGGCATCAATGCCGGCTGCCTGCTCTGGGGCGCGGCGGTGGCCTTCGGCCTGGGCGCGCTGCTGGCGGTGTCCGAGTTCGGCTACAACCTGCTCAAGTACTGCGGCGCGGCTTATCTGGCCTGGCTCGGGCTGAACATGCTGCTGCGCCCGCGCAACTCCCTGGCGCCGGCGCAGGCCGGCGGCCAGCCCGGCGCCAACTGGTTCCTGCGCGGCCTGCTGGGCAACGTGCTCAACCCCAAGGTGGGCATTTTCTACCTGTCCTTTCTGCCGCAGTTCATCCCGCAGGGGCAGCCGCTGATCGCCTGGACCTTCGGCCTGGTGGGCATCCACGTGGCGCTCAGCCTGGTCTGGGCGGCGCTGCTGATCGGCGCCACCCAGCCGCTCGGTCGCTGGTTGCGGCGCGAGGCGGTGATCAGGTGGATGGATCGCAGCACGGGGCTGATCTTCCTGCTGTTCGCCGCGCGCCTGGCATTGAGCAGGCGCTGAGGCGTTATCTTGTGCCCTCGCGGCAACGAAACGGGCGGTGACGATGGATCGGTTTCAGGAAATGAAGGTGCTGCTGGCCGTGACCGAGGCCGAGAGCTTCGCCGGTGGCGCCAAGCTGCTGGGCATCTCGCCGCCCAGCGTGACCCGCGCCGTCGCGGCGCTGGAGGCGCGCCTCGGCACGCTGCTGCTGGCGCGCAATACCCGCAGCCTGCGCCTGACCGAAGCCGGCCAGCGTTATGTCGAGGACTGCCGGCGCATTCTGCTGGAGCTGGAGGAAGCCGAGGAGCTGGCTGCCGGTGGCAGCGTGCGCCCGCGTGGCCGGCTCACCGTGACCGCGCCGGTGATGTTCGGCGAGCTGTTCCTGATTCCGCGCATCACCCAGTACCTCGACAGCTACCCGGACGTGGAGATCAATGCGCTGCTGGTCGACCGCGTGGTGAACATGATGGAGGAGGGCATCGACGTTGCCGTGCGCATCGGTTCGCTGCCCGAAGGTGATCACCAGGCGTTGCAGGTCGGGCAGATTCGCCCGGTGGTCTGCGCGGCGCCGGCCTTCCTCGACCGCGTCGGGCGGCCACAGCATCCGCATGAAGTGCGCGATGCGCCCATCGTCATGTCCAGCGCCAGCGGCCTGCTCAGCCATTGGCAGTTCGTCGGCGCCGACGGCGTGTTCGGCTTCACCCCCACGCCGCGCTTCACCGTCAGCTCCAACCAGGCGGCAATCGGCGCCGCGCGCCTGGGCTGGGGCTATACCCGCGTGCTGTCCTACCAGGTGGCTGCCGCAGTGGCGCGCGGCGAGCTCGAGCTGGTGCTCGAGGCGTTCGAACCGCCGGCGTTGCCGGTGCATATCATTCATCAGGGCGGTCGCCAGGTTTCGGCCAAGGTGCGTACCTTCGTCGATCACTGCGCCGCGAGCTTTCGTGCCGACCCGGCGCTGCGCGCGGCTGGCGCACCGTCCGCGCCATGAGCCAGCACCGCGAAATGCAGGTGTTCCTCGCCGTGGCACAGGCGCGCAGCCTGGCGGCGGCTGCCAGGACGCTGCAGCTGTCGCAGGCCACGGTGATGCGCATCGTCGCCAGCCTGGAGCAGCGTCTGGACTGCACCCTGCTGCTGCGCGGGCCTCGCGGTGTGAGCCTGAGCCCGGCTGGGGCGCGTTTCGCCGACAGCTGCCAGCGCATCCTGCAACGGCTGGACGAGGCCGAGCAGTCGGTGACGGGGCTGCATGCCAGCCCGGCCGGGCAGTTGACCCTGGCCCTGCCGCTGTTGATGACGCATCAGGTGCTGGGGCCCATCGCCGTCGACTACCTGGCGGCCTTTCCCGAGGTGAGCCTGGCTACCCTGGCGCGCGAGGAGCTGCCGAGGCTGCTGGAGGAGGGCATCGACCTGGCGCTGGTGGTCGGTCACCTGCCCAGTTCGTCCGGTTTCGCCGTACCGCTGGGGCAGGTGCGCCCGCTGATCTGTGCGGCACCGGCCTATCTACAGCGTTGGGGCCGACCGGCCAGCCCGGACGCCTTGGCGGCGCACCGCACCATCGCTACCTCCTCGACCGGCCATGCCGGGGAATGGCGCTTTGCCGACAGGGTGGTGAAGCTTGCGCCACAGCTGACCTGCAGCACGCCGCAGGCGTCCATTCGCGCGGCGCTCGCCGGCTTCGGGCTGACCCGCTGCCTGAGTTACGAAGCCCATCATGAGTTGCAGGCGGGGCAATTGCTGGCCGTGCTTGAGGATTTCGCCGCGCCGCCCTTGCCGGTGCAGTTGTATTACCGCGAAGGGCGCCGGGCGGCCGCGCGGGTACGCAGCTTCCTCGACTTTGCCGTGCCGCGGCTGCGCGCCCACCCGGCCTTTAAGGTCTGAGGTCATTGCAGAAAGTGAAATAGTGGATTGCCTTGAGTGGGGATTCTTCTCCAGGTTGGATGGGGCGAAACTGGCCCCATCGTCGCGAAGGCAAGTCGTTTCGCGGAGATCTAAGCCCACCTCGAAGGAGTCATCGCCATGTCCCGTCCCGCCATCAAGCTGTACAACTTTCCCCGTTCCGGCCATGCCCACCGCGCCGAGCTGATGCTGTCGCTGCTGCAGCTGCCCACCGAGCTGATCTTCGTCGATCTGGCCAAGGGCGCGCACAAGACGCCGGAGTTCCTCGCACTCAACCCCTTCGGCCAGGTACCGGTGATCGATGACGGCGGCACCGTCGTCGCCGACTCCAACGCCATCCTCGTCTACCTGGCCAAGCGCTACGGCAATGGCGACTGGCTGCCGCAGGAGCCGGCCGCTGCCGCCCGTGTGCAGCGCTGGTTGTCCGTGGCGGCCGGTCCGGTGGCCTTCGGCCCCGCCGCCGCGCGCCTGGTTACCGTGTTCGGCTACTCGTTCAACACCGAAGAAGTGATCAACCGCGCCCACGCCCTGTTCACCGTGATGGAGGGCGAGCTGAGCGAAACCCCGTTCCTGACCGGCGACAAGCCGAGCATCGCCGACGTCGCCAACTACTCGTACATCGCCCATGCGCCGGAGGGCAACGTGTCGCTGGAGCCCTATCCGAACATCCGCGCCTGGCTGGCTCGCATCGAGGCGCTGCCGGGTTTCGTGCCGATGCCGCGTACCGCCGCCGGTCTGCAGGCCTGAGTCGCTGACCGCCGCCGGGATCGCCCGGCGGCCGCTTTCATGGAGGGCAGAACATGCAACAGCTTCCCAGCCATCGGCACTCGCCCTGGCATGCCGGTGAAAAGCAACTGCAGGAAAAGGTCGGCGTCGCCGAACGCATGGAAGTGCTCGGACAGAAGGTGATCCGCGACTACATGCCGGATCAGCATCGCGACTTCTACCGGCAACTGCCCTTCATGATCGCCGGCGCCGTGGATGCTGCCGGCCAGCCCTGGGCCACCCTGATCGAAGGCGAGGAGGGCTTCGTCACCTCGCCCGACCCGCGTCAGTTGTCGTTCGATCTGGCCGCCATGGCGCTCGATCCGCTCGACCCGGCCACCAGTGGACTGCATGCGGGCGATGCCATCGGCCTGCTCGGCATCGAGCTGCACACGCGGCGGCGCAATCGCATCAACGGGCATATCCGCCAGGCCTCGGCGCAGCGCCTGGACATCGATGTGGAGCATTCCTTCGGCAACTGCCCGCAGTACATCCAGCTGCGCCAGTACCGCCGTGTGCACCAGCGTGGCGTCGAGCGCCTGGACGCGACCGAGCTGGATGCGCGCAGCGCCGAGATGATCGGCAGCGCCGATACCTTTTTCGTCGCCAGCTACGTCGAGCACGACGATGGCCGTCGTTCGGTGGACGTCTCGCACCGTGGCGGGCGTGCCGGTTTCGTACGGGTGCAGGGCAATCGCCTGACCATTCCCGACTACGCCGGCAACCTGCACTTCAATACCCTGGGCAACCTCAGCGTCAATCCGCGGGCCGGGCTGCTGTTCGTCGACTTCGCCACGGGCGACGTGCTGCAGCTGGCCGGCCGCGCCGAGATCATCCTCGACAGCCCGCTGATTCAGGCCTTTGAAGGCGCCGAGCGGCTGTGGACCTTCGACGTCGAGCAGGTGGTGCTGCGCCCGGCGGCGGCTTCGCTGCGCTGGGCCTTCGAAGAATATGCACCGACCAGCCTGATGACCGGCACCTGGGCAGAAACCGATGCGCGCCTGCGCGAGCGTGAGCAGCGCAACCAGTGGCAGCGCTGGCGTGTGCAGAGTGTGCAGCAGGAAAGCAGCGATATCCGCTCCTTCGTGCTGGCGCCGGAGCAGGGTGCCGCACCGGGTTTCGCTGCCGGTCAGCACCTGCCGATTCGCATCGCCACCGCCAGCGGTGAAACCCTGCTGCGCACCTACAGCCTGTCCAGCGCGCCGTCGGATGATTTCCTGCGTATCAGCGTCAAGGCGCAGGGCGTGGTGTCGCGGCATCTGCACGGGCAGGTTCGGGTGGGCGATGTGCTGGAGGTGCGTGCGCCGCTGGGCAGCTTCACCCTGAACAGCGAAAGCCGCCGGCCGCTGGTGCTGATTGGTGCCGGCGTCGGCATCACGCCTTTGCTGTCGATGCTGCGCGAGCAGGTAGCGTTGGGGCAGGGCAGGCGCATGCATTTCTTCCAGGGCGCGCGGACGCTGAGCGACCTGCCGTTTCAGTCCGAGCTGCATGAGCTGGTGCAGCGCGCGGGCGGTCTGCTGCAGGTGCACCGCGCCCTCAGCGCGCCGGAGGCGGACGCTGTAGTGGGTCGCGACTACGAGCAGCAGGGGCGTATCGACCTGGCGCAGATCAAGGCGGCGCTGTCGTTCGATGATTACGACTTCTACCTGTGTGGCCCGGCCGCCTTTACCCAGGCGATCTACGATGGCCTGCGCGACCTCAATGTCGCCGATGAGCGCATCCACGCCGAGGCGTTCGGCCCCTCGACGCTCACGCGCCGTACCGATGGCCAGGTGACGACCCTCGTGCAGCCGCCCGCCGCGAGCGAACCGGTGCCGGTGTACTTCAGCGCTTCGAGCAAGGAGGCGCGCTGGACGCCGGACAGCGGCAGCCTGCTGGAACTGGCGGAAAGCCGTGGCCTGACGCCCGAGTTCAGTTGCCGCGGCGGTTCCTGCGGCACCTGCAAGACGCGCCTGGTCAGCGGCCAGGTGCACTACCCCAATCCGCCGGCCGAGCTGCCGGATGATGGCGGCGTGCTGATCTGCTGCGCGGTGCCGGCACAAGGCGAAGAAGGCGTACAACCCCTGGTGCTGGATCTGTGAGAGGGCTGGGCAATGAGCGTTCAACTCTTTATCCATAACGCCTGGCCTGATGCCGAATCGAGCCATGATCGCGTTGTCTGTGATGTTTACCTGCAGGCGGAAGTCGAATCGGGCTATCTGGCGACGCAGCTGCTGCCAGGGCGTGAGGTGCCGGTGGGAGGTTCGGGCGGCGGTGGGCTTTGGCGTTGGCTTGGCAACTGCGCAGATGAGGTTGTCGTGCAGGCGAGAGCGATGCTTGGGCGGGGCCGCGGTGGGCGCTGTGAAGCTGTTGCCGTTTCGGTCGAAACGGCAACAGCCTCGGCTTATCCTTGCGCTTGTGTCTCCTCCAGCTCCTTGCGGTAAGCGTCGGCTTCGCCCTGGGTCGGGAAGATGCCGACCAGCTCGCCATTCTGGATCACGTCCCAAACCACTGTGCCCATGGCGCGGGCTTCACGGGAAAGATGTTCGTTGTCACGCTCATGCACGATCACGTTCATGCTTGTCTCCTCGAAATGCGGGTGCGGCGAAAGGTCGCATTTCGTTTATACGCCTCGTTAGCAAGCTAATTAACCGCCGGTTCGGCAAAGGACTGTTGCGCCAATGCAACGAGCGAAACGGCTTGCCGATTGTCAGGCGCGTGACGAGGCGCCTGGCTACTGCAGCGCGCGCCGCGCCATCCGGCGTCGGTACTGGCGGGTGCGCAGGGCGTCGCTCAGCTGCTGGCGCAGCAGCGCCCAGAGCGGCGATACCGCGGGCCGGGTTTGCCGGCCCTGGCTCAGCTTGCGCAGCTGATACTTCACCACCGCCATGTTGGCCAGCGAAGCCAGCACCTTGTTGCCCCAGGTGATCGGCGGCAGTTGCGGGGCGCTGTTCTGGCCGCGCTGCCAGTCGCGCGGCAGGTTCGGCTCGATGGACAGGGCCGTGCCGATGCCGACCATCTCGATGCCGCTGGCCAGCACCTGCTCGGCAACGGGCGCACGGCGGATGCCGCCGGTGACCATCAGCGGCATGCTCGCCACCGCGCGAATCTCGCGGGCGAACTCCAGGAAGTAGGCCTCGCGCGCCAGGGTCCGGCCGTCGCGCGCCTGGCCTTGCATAGCCGGCGCCTCGTAGCTGCCACCGGACAGCTCGACCAGATCGACCTTCAGCCCGCTCAGCAGGCGCACCACCTGCTGGGCGTCGTCGGCGCTGAAACCGCCGCGCTGGAAATCCGCCGAGTTCAGCTTGACTGCCACGGCGAAGCCTGGCGCCACGGCGGCACGCACCGCCTTGACGATCTCCAGCAGCAGGCGCGCGCGGTTTTCCAGCGAGCCGCCCCACTGGTCGCTGCGCTGGTTGGTCAGCGGCGAGAGGAACTGGCTGAGCAGGTAGCCATGGGCAGCGTGGATCTGCACGCCGCTGAAACCGGCCTGTTCACCCAGGCGAGCGGTCTGGGTGAAGCGCTCGATCACCTCTTCGATCATCGCCGGGGTCATCGCCTGCGGCGTGGCGAAACGCTTGGACAGGTTGCCCAGCTCCAGCGCCACCGCCGAGGGCGCCCAGGTCGGCTGGCCCAGGTTGGCCTGCATCTGCCGGCCGGGATGGTTGATCTGCAACCAGAACTGCGCGCCCTGGGCGCGGCCGATACGGGCCCAGCGCTGGAACCGGGCCAGCTGCGCGGCGTCTTCCAGCACCACCCCACCGGGACCGGTCATGGCACGGCTGTCGACCATCACGTTGCCGGAGATCAGCAGGCCGGCACCGCCCTCGGCCCAGGCCTGATAGAGGCGCATCAGGTGCTCGGACGGCGCATGTTCGCCATCCGCCATATTCTCCTCCATCGCCGCCTTGGCGATGCGGTTGGGGATGATCGAGCCGTTGGGCAGGACAAGGGGATCGAACAGGGTCATGGGCGCTTCCTCGACTGAAGATGCGCCGACCTTAACTTTAAAGTTCACTTTAATGTCAACGAGAAATTGGGCTTAAGAGCCGGCTCGCTGGCGATGCGTTGCGCGTTCAAGCGGATCGCCAGCAAGCCGGCTCCTACAGCGGGGGCGAGCACTTGCTTATTTCTTCGCGCGCCTGGGCGCCTCGCTCGTCTCGCCCAGGTTCATCTTCGACAACACACGCTTGGCGTTGGCGGCGCAGTCGAGGTCGTCCGGTTTGCTCTCGATCTCGTCGATCAGCGCCAGCAGGTGGCCCTTGCTCTGCGCCAGGCGCTGCTCCAGCGCCTCGATGTCGCGCACCTTGGCATGCAGGGTATCGAGCAGCTTGCCGTGCTGCCATTGCGTCAGGTCCTGCGGCAGCAGCGTGCGCAGTTCGTCCAGGCTGAAACCGGCCTGCTGCGCGGCGGTGATCAGGTTAAGCACCAGCACCGCTTCCTCCGGATAGCTGCGATAACCATTGGCCTGACGCTGCACCAGCTTGAGCAGACCGATGCTCTCGTAGAAGCGGATGCGCGAGGCCGCAAGGCCCGTGCGCTGCGCCAGTTCGCCGATCTTCATCACCATGTCGCGCCTTTGCCGGGGAAGGGGTGCAGCTTAACGTCAACCTGCAGCTCCGGCCAACGCAGGCTCGGCTGGCCGTCGGCGGCGACGCTCCGACGACTAGCGGGCAACGCAGCGAGGCGCATGGCAGTGATCTGACCTAAGCTCGGACAGACAAGGTACGCAGCGCGACGCCACAGGGCGTCGACAGAAGCCCGGCGCCTGCACCAGGCAGGCAGACCAGGCCACCGCTGCGGTAGCGGATTGACCGGTACCTGTCCGGCGCGGGGCAGGTACCGGGCAGGGTGGTCGTCGGCCAGGCAGTTTGCTGGCGACCGACCCGGTTGGGGGCTCGATTGTCAGGCGGACAGGGAAACGGGTCAGCGCCCCGCCAGCCATGCCTCACTGACAGGTTCTTTCACGTCGTCCCGTTATTCGGCAGGAGCCATTTATGCAATCTCGTAGCCCTCGCTTCTCCACCCGTGCGGTGCTCTACGCCAGCTATGCCTGTCTGCTGGCCCTGATGCTGCTGATCGCCGGCGTCTCCCTGTACAACCTGGCGGCAGCCGATCGGGAGTTTTCCGACTACATCAACGGTGTGGAGGCGCGCGCGCGTCTGGCCAGCCAGGTCAGCGAGGCCGTCAAGGACAGGGCGATCGCCCTGCGCAATCTGGCGCTAAACGCCGAGCCGGCAGCGCGAGGGCAGTATCGAGCGTCCATCGCCGCACATGAAAAGAACGTGGTGGACAGCCTCGCCAGGCTGCGCGAGGCGATGCTCACCCACAAGGACGTTTCGGCGACGGGACGCGAGATGCTCGCCCGTATCGAACAGGTCGAGGCGCGTTACAGCCCGGTGGCCGGCACCATCGCCGAGCACCTGTTCAAGGGCGAGGATGCGCAAGCCATGCGCATGGTCAGCGAGCAGTGCACGCCACTGCTCGAGGAGTTGACGCGAGTGATCAACGAGTACCTGGTACACACCACTGACGTGGCCGACCAGCGCGTCATCGACAACGAGACCCAGTACCACCGCCAGCGCAACGTGCTGGTGATGATCACCGTGCTCACGTTCGCACTGGCTGCCGTGCTGGGGCACCTGATCAGCCGCCATCTGCTCAAGGCCCTGGGCGCCGAGCCGAGCGACCTCAACCGCATCGCCCAGCGCGTCGCCGAAGGCGATCTGCGCACCATGGAAAAGGCCGTGGACATCGCCGAGAACAGTGTGCTCGCTGCACTGCAGCGCATGCAGCAGAACCTGCGCCAGGTCACCCAGGATATCGACAATTCGTCGCGCACCGTGGCGCACTCCAGTCAGGAGCTGAGCGAGTCGAGCCTGCGTAACGCTGCCAGCGTCGCCAACGCCCAGCGGGAGGTGGAGCAGATCGTTACCGCCGTGCACGAGATGGCGGCGACGGTGCAGGACGTGGCACGCAGTGCGGAGTCCGCCGCGCAGGCCGCCAGCGAAGCGGATGAGGCTGCCCTGCACAGCCAGCGCAAGGCCGGCCATGCGGTGAGCCTGATCGGCGAGCTGGCCGAGGTGATCGACAACTCCAGCGAAGCCATGGGGCGCTTGAAGACCGAGAGCAGCAACATCGGCAGCGTGCTCGACGTCATCAAGTCGGTGGCCGATCAGACCAACCTGCTGGCGCTCAATGCGGCCATCGAAGCGGCGCGGGCCGGCGAGGCCGGGCGTGGGTTCGCCGTGGTGGCGGACGAGGTGCGCAGCCTGGCGCGGCGGACCCAGGAGGCCACGACCGAAATCGAGGGGCTGATCGCCAGCCTGCAGAAGATCGCCGACGAAACCTCGGCCTACATGCAGCGCTGCCAGAGCTCCAGTGCCCAGTCGGTATCCGGCGTGTCCGAGGCCGGAGAGGCGGTGGCGCGCATCGTCGCCATGATCGAGCGCATCAACGGCATGAACCAGCAGATCGCCACCGCTTCGGAGCAACAGAGCGCAGTGGCCGAGCAGATCAGCCGGGGCATCGTCTCGGTGCGCGACAGCACCGAGCAATCCGCTTGCGCCTTTCAGAGCGCGCAGCAGGAAAGCGAAAGCCTGGCGCGCACCAGCGAGGCGCTACGGGAGAATATCTCGCGCTTTCGTCTGTAACGGCGGCCGGTCCGTTCCACCCGCAGTGAGCGCGGCCCGTAGGGAGCGCCGCGCGCATCGGGGCGATGCGCACCGCCGCCTGGAAGATCGGCGTGTATGGCGCACCCTGCGGTCGGCTCGTGTAGGGTGCGCCGCGCGCACCAGAGCGCTGTGCATCGCCGCCCTAAGATCCGGTGCGCATGGCGCACCCTACGAGTGGGGCTTGGCGCCGAGCCTGTCCCACATGGCGCGTGTCAGGCGCTGGCGGTTGCTGTAGCCCTGCCAGGGATCCTGTTTCAGCCCATCCAGACGCTGCTGCAGATTGCCGACCGTCCATTGCTGGGCGCTGCGCAGGCCATCCAGCTCGTCGCGGCTGATCGGCACCGACACCGGCAGCCCCGGCCGCGCACGGACCGAATAGGCGGCCACGGTGCTGGCGCCGCGGCTGTTGCGCAGGTAGTCGATGAAGATCTTGCCGACCCGGTTCTTCGGCCCGGAGGTGGCGGTGAAGCGCTCCGGCAACTGGCTGGTCATGAACTGGGCGATGGCCTTGGCGAAGGCCTTGACCTCGTCCCAACCGGCGCGTCGTGCCAGCGGCACGATGATATGGATGCCCTTGCCGCCGCTGGTCTTGAGAAAGGCCTGCAGGCCCAGTTCGTCGAGCACCGTCAGGGTCAGGCGGGTGGCCTCGAGCATGCTGCGCCAGGGCAGCGCGGGGTCCGGGTCGAGGTCGAGCACGAACAGGTCCGGCGTTTCGATGCGGTCGCTGGTGGCGCCCCAGGTGTGCAGTTCGATGCAGCCCATCTGCGCCGCGCCCACCAGCGCGGCGACGCTGTCGATCTCCATCAGCCGGGCATGGCCGGGGTCGAGCTCGGGGTCGAGGTGCTTGATGTTGGGAATGGCCAGGCGCTCGGCATGCTTCTGGAAGAACTGCTCGCCGCCGATGCCCTCCGGTGCGCGCAGCAGCGATACCGGGCGATTGTTCAGGTACGGCAGCAGCCAGTCGGCGATGCTTTCGTAGAACTGCGCCAGCTGCAGTTTGCTGGTGCCACTGTCGGGGTCGATCACCCGCTGCGCATTGCTGATCGCCACGCCGGCGACCACCGGCTTGCCGCCTGCCTTGGCAGCCGGCTTGCGCGGTGGCGGCGATTGCGGCGCACCGGGCCGCTCGCGGACGATCTGCGCCGCCGGCTTGTCGCTGCGCAGGGCGACGAAGCTGGCCTGGCGCACGATGCCCTCGCGCGTCCATTCGGCGAATTCCACTTCGCCGACCAGCTGCGGCTCGACCCAGCTGACGCCGCGGGCCTGTGCTGCGGTCAGCTTGTGCGCCAGCGGCGAATCCTCGCGTGCCAGCTCTTGCAGACGCTGATGCAGCGCCTTCAGCGCCGCTTCGCCGAACCCCGTACCGACGCGTCCGGCGTAGCGCAGGCCGTCTTCCTCGTTGACCGCCAGCAGCAATGCCCCGAAACCGCTGCGGCTGCCTTGCGGCTGGGTATGGCCAACGATGACGAACTCCTGGCGCAGGCGGCACTTGAGCTTGATCCAGTCGGCACTGCGGCGCGACACGTAGAGGCTGCCGGCGCGCTTGCCGATCACCCCCTCCAGGGACATGGCGCAGGCGCTTTCCACGATGTCGCGGTGGTGCGCGGTGAATGCGGCAGAGAAGCGCAGCGGGCCGTTGCGCGTGTTGCCCAGCAGCAGCTTGAGCTGTGCCCGTCGCTGCTCCAGCGGGGTCTGGCGCAGGTCCTCGCCGTTGATGAACGGTGCATCGAACAGGTAGTAGACGAGGTCGTGGCTGCGGCCGATATCGAAGGCGTTCTGCAGTTGCTGGAAGTCGGGCAGGCCCTGTTCGTTGAGCGCCACCACCTCGCCGTCCAGCCAGCTGTCGTGCAGGCCCAGCTTGGCCAGGGCCTTGGCCTGCAGCGGCAGACGCTGCGTCCAGTCGTGGCCGTTGCGGGTGAACAGGCGCACCTCGCCGTCGCGGATGCGGGCGAGAATGCGGTAGCCGTCGAACTTCACCTCGTACAGCCAATCGCCCTCAGGTGGGCGGTCGGTCAGGGTTGCCAGCTGTGGCGCCAGGCTCTCGGGAAAGGCGGCGGCCGGCTTCGACGCCTTGGCCTTGCTCGGCGTCTTGCCCTTGGCCTTGGCGCTCGGCCCTCCCACCAGCGCGCCGCTGATCACGCTCTGCGGCTGCGCCTCGACGATGTCGTACTCGTCGCTGGGGCGGGCGATGTCGTCGCGCTCCTTGATCAGCAGCCACTGCTCCTTGTCGCCGCTGCCGCGCAGGCGGGTGCGTACCAGCGTCCAGTCGCCGGACAGTTTCTCGCCGACCAGGCTGAACTTGAGCTTGCCCGCCGCATAGGCAGCGGCCGGATCGCCCTGGGGCTGCCAGATGCCCTGGTCCCAGACGATGACGTCGCCGGCGCCGTAGTTGCCCTCGGCAATGCTGCCCTCGAAGCTGGCGTACTCCAGCGGGTGATCCTCGACGTGCACGGCCAGGCGCTTGTCGCGCGGGTCCAGGCTCGGACCCTTGGGCACCGCCCAGCTCTTCAGGGTGCCATCCAGCTCCAGGCGAAAGTCGTAATGCAGGCGCCTGGCGTCGTGCTTCTGCACCACGAAACGCAGCGCGCCGGCCTTGCTGCGCCGCTTGCCGGTGCGCTCGGCCGGCTCGCTGGTGCGTTCGAAATTGCGTTTGCGGCTGTATTCGCTCTGCGCCTTGGCCATGCTCGTGCTCCTGGCTTACTTGCGCGCCGTCTTGGCCGGCTTGCGTGTGCTGGAACCCTTGCTCGCCGAGGGTTTCGGCTTGCCGCCGAGGCTGCGCTTGAGCAGTTCGGTCAGGTCGACGACATCGGCGCTGCGGCGCTGCTCTTCGCCCTCGGCTCGTTCGACGTTCTCGATCTTGCCGGCCTTGGCCTTGCGCGCCACCAGATCGAGGATGCGTTCCTGGAAGCTGTCCTGATAGTCCTCGGGACGCCAGTCATCGCTCATGTCCTTGATCAGGCGCTTGGCCATGTCCAGCTCGCTCTTGGCCAGCTTGGGCTGGGTCACCGCCGACCCCAGCTCCAGCGAATCCAGGCCACGTACCTCGCTGGGCCAGCGCAGCATCACCAGCACCAGCGCCGACTCCACCGGCATCAGCGCCGCCAGATGCTGGCGGGTGTGCAGCACCACATGGGCCAGGGCCACCTTGTCGGTACTGCTCAGTGCCTCGCGCAGCAGCGCATAGACCTTCTCGCCGCGGCGATCGGGGGCCAGGTAATAGGGCGTATCGATGTGCTGCAAGGGGATCTGCTCGCTGTCGACGAAGGCGAAGATGTCGATGGTCTGGGTCGATTCCGGGTGCGCGGCGCGAATCTCTTCCTCGCTGAGCACCACATAGCGGCCCTTCTCGTAGGCCACGCCCTTGACGATGTTCTCCTTGCTGACTTCCTTGCCGGTGACCTTGTTCACCCGCTTGTAGCCCACCGGCTCCATGCTGCGTTTGTCCAGCCAGTCGAAGTCCACCCCCTGGGAGCGGGTGGCCGAGTTCAGCGCGACCGGGATGTGCACCAGGCCGAAGCTGATGGCGCCTTTCCAGATGGCTCGGGGCATGCTGTGTGTCGCCTCCTGCCGTTCAGGTTTGCGGTGTGTAGCGGTGGCTGCCGCAGCGGCTGCAGCACTGACACAAAAAGGTTTCCCTGCCCATCAGCATGGTCACGCCGTCTGACCAGCAACACCCGGCGAGCAAGCAACGAATGGTCATGTTGGCCTCCCTCGGCCCTTGTGGCCGACGCTCTCGTTCAATCAGTCGACCGTCGCCAAGTGGCGATGGTTCGACCTCGATGCCGAGCGGTGCCGTGCTCGGCGCGCATGTCGCGGCCTGGAGCAGGGCGCCACGCGGGCGCCCGTCCCAGTTTTGGCGCGCGTCTCGGCGTCAGATCGCCTGGCCGCCCGAGACCTCGATACGCTGAGCGTTGACCCAGCGATTCTGCTCGCCGAGCAGGCCGGCGATCATCGGGCCGATGTCGTCGGGCACGCCCACGCGGCCGAGCGCCGTCATCTGCGCGAAAACCTGATTCAGATCCGGCGTGTCGCGCACCGCCCCGCCCAGGAAATCGGTCTCGATCGCCCCCGGCGCCACCGTGTTCACGGCAATGCCGCGGCTGCCCAGTTCCTTGGCCATGTACACGCTCAGCACCTCGACCGCGCCCTTGGCCGCGGCGTAGGCGGAGAACCCAGGCGAGGCGAAGCGGGTCAGACCCGTGGAAAGGTTGACGATCCGGCCGCCGTCGGCAATCAGCGGCAGCAGCGCCTGGGTGAGGAAGAACACACCCTTGAAGTGCACGTTCACCAGAGCGTCGAACTGGGCTTCGGTGGTTTCGGCAATGGTCGCCATATCGCCATGCCCGGCATTGTTGACGAGGTGATCGAAGCGGTCGCGCTGCCAGGTCTGTGCGAGCACGCCTCGCAGCGTCTCGGCGAAGGCGGCGAAGGTGGACACGTCGCCCACGTCGAGCTGCAGCGCCACGGCCTTGCGCCCCAGCGCCTCGATCTCGGCGACCAGAGCCAGGGCGGCATCGGCCTGGCTGTGGTAGGTGACGATGACGTCGCTGCCCTGGCGAGCGATGTTCAGCGCGGTATTACGCCCGAGGCCACGGCTGGACCCGGTTACGATGGCGATCTTGGTCATGGTAAAAACCTCTGTCTGGTGAGTGGGATTTCATTCTCCGATCCCCCACCGGCACCGTCCTTACCGAAACCTCGACGCTTTTTGCCTATTTCTACAACAGTGAGTCTCATGGCCACGAGCTGCCTGGGGAGCGCACCATGACCGATACCTTGCTTGATGTCGTCCGCGGCTATATCGACAGTCGCACCGCCGCGGACGGCATGGCGCTCGCACCCATTGCCGGCCTGACCATCATCCGCGCGCTGCAGCCCAGCGGGCTGGACCACGCCATTACCCGACCGCTGGTGTGCCTGGTGCTGCAGGGCCGCAAACGGGTGATCATGGGCACTGACATATTCACCTTCGGTGCCGGTGATTCCCTGCTGATTACCGCGGACGTACCCACCGTCAGCCAGATCACCGAGGCCAGCGGCGAGGCGCCGTACATCTCTCTGGTGATCGACCTGGATCCGGCCCTGCTGACCGAGCTGATGGAGGAGATGAAAGCCGCCCCGGTCACCGACACCGCACCGATCAGGATCGAGCCGACCGATACCGAGGTGGCCGAGGCCGTGCTACGTCTGATGCGTCTGCTGCGACGGCCGGCATCGGCTGCCGTGCTGCATGCATCGCTCATGCGCGAACTGCATTACTGGCTGCTGGCCGGCCGCCACGGCCCGGCCATCAGCCGCCTGGGCTGGCCTGACGGTCATGCGCAGCGCATTGCCAGGGCGGTGACCGTGCTGCGTACCGAATTCCATCGCCCATTGCCGGTGGAGCGCCTGGCTGGCGTGGCGGGCATGAGCGTTTCCTCGTTCCATCAGCATTTTCGCAAGCAGACCTCCCTGACGCCGCTGCAGTTTCAGAAGCAGCTGAGGTTGATCGAGGCGCGTCGCCTGATGCTCGGCGAAGGAGCCTCTGCCAGCAGCGCGGCATTCAGCGTCGGCTATGAAAGCGTGTCGCAGTTCAGCCGCGAATATCGCCGCCTGTTCGGCCTGCCGCCGGCGCGCGATACCGCCGTTGCTTGCTGAAGCAGGGCGGGCGCCAGCCGCTTTCATCCGCCCGAGGTTTCAGCAAGGTCACCGGCGTCTATTTGGTCAGCGCCATGTGCAAGGCGTGGCCGAGAGCCTCGAAGGCTCGCGAAATGCGACTGATCCTGCGAAGGTCGGAATGCATGGCAATCCATACGTCTATCTCGAAGCCGAAGCTTTCCGGCAGAACCCGGATCAATTGGTAGTTCTCGGCGATAGTGACCGGGCACAGGCCAAAGCCCAGACCGGCACGGATTGCTGCGAGCTGTGCGAGATGGTTGTCGGTGGCGATTGCAAAGCGCTGGTCTGCTTCGCAAAAACCTAGCTCGACCAGTCGACGCAGATCGGCAGTGCGTCGATCAGGGCCGATCAGCGGAGCCTGCCTCAAGACGGCGAGACTGGCAGGCAGCTCGTAGCGCGCCAGGCACTCGGCGCTGGCATAAAGCCCAACACGTAAGGCACCGGTTCGACGGACGACAACGCCACCTTCGTTGGGGCGCACCAGGCGCACCGCGATGTCCGATTCCTGCCGGGCAAGATCTTCCATCTGATCGTTGATGCTCAGCTGGAGGTTCAGGTCAGGATGGTCATGGTGGAAGTCACGCAACAGCCGTGGCATCACCTCGACCCCCAACAGGTCACTGCTCGTTATTCTGATGGTGCCTCGGGAAACTTCCGTCTCCGAGCTGGCCATGCGATTGAACGCCTGTGCCGCGATATCCATCGACTCCACGTGATGAATGAGTCGGCGTGCAGAGGCGGTAGGCGTCAGGCCGGTTGAAGTACGAGTGAACAGGCTAAGCCCGAGTGAGCCTTCGAGGCTCTCTAGTCGCCGGCGGGCCGTGGATTGGGCTATGCCCAGGAGCCGCGAGGCACCGGACAGGCTTCCCGATCGAAGTACCGCGAGGAACACCCGCTGGCTTTCCCACTCAATTCCGTTCATACATTTTCTACCAGCGGTTGGGCGACTTGCTCTCTTCAGTCCCGCGCGGGAAGGGATGATCATGCACCCCCTGAACATAGAAAGCGCGCCATTGTAGGGAGTGACCCGATGGAATTCACAGGCCAGTGTCGATGCGGAAAAGTCCGCATCAGTTTGCGTGCCGAAGTTCGACCACCGCTGTATGCCTGCCACTGCCTCAATTGTCAGCAATGGAGTGGCAGTGCATTCGGTTTGCATCTGCTGTGCGCCGCGCAGGCGGTAGAGGTTTCTGGCCCTGTCCGCGAATACCGCTATGAACATCACGGGCACGTCTCGACTCAGTACGCATGCGAAGTCTGCTTTACCCGGCTGTTTAACGAGACGACCGCTGCCGAGGGCATGCGCATAGTCCGAGCTGGTGTGCTGGAGGGAGCGGTGCAGTGGACCCCGCAAGCTCATATCTGGACCAAGCGCCGGCAGTCCTGGATCACCCTGCCAGCGGGCGTGGCCCAATGGCCGGAGAGCCCGACGCCGGAAGAGTTTGCGACTGCGCTGTTCGAATAAGGGCTGACCTTGCGTTTCTGGCCGGTTACCTGTCACACAGGACCGCTACCGGCCGGAAGCGCACGGTTTGTTCAAATCTGTCTTTGCAAAAGTTGATTGCGGTAAGTGCTTCAGTGATTCATCTACTCGCCGAAATACACCACCATCCTGAGATGCCGGTGTTCATCCACTACCAGCGTCTCGTGGCGAAATTTCTGCAGTTCGGTACCGGTTGTCATGACAGAGCCAATTCCGCGCTGGGTCTCCTCGCGATCCGGTGTCTCCCACCAGCGGCGAAAGTCGGCCGACAGATCCTTCAGATCCTCGACCAACGTCAGCATGGGCGGGTCGTCTGGCGCTACAGCGAAGTCATAACGGAACTGTGCCAGTAATTTGGGTGCATCGTCGCGCCAGGCGGGGAGGCGCCGTCGCATGGCGGGATCGGAAAACACCAGGCGCAGGATGTTACGTATCTCAGGTTCCTGGGTGCTGAAGCCGAACAAATCATCGGCTGCGGTATTCCAGGCAATGACATCCCAGCGCAGGTTGAGGACATAAGCCGGTCTTGTTGCAAGATCGTCCATCAACTGTTGGATAAGTGGCGTGACCGATATCCATTGATGGGCCTCCGGTGGAGGTGGCCGCCTGTGGGCTAGAAGAAAGAGATGGCTGCATTCGGCGTCATCGAGCTTGAGGGCATAGGCCACGTTCAGCAAGAATTTCTCCGATACTTGGATGTCTCGCCCCTGTTCGAACCAGGTGTACCAAGTGAGTCCAACGCCAGCCAGCGCGGCGACTTCTTCTCTGCGCAGGCCCGGTGTTCGGCGCCGCCCGTGGGACGGCAGCCCGACATCGGCTGGCGTTAGTTTCCGACGATGCCGGGTCAGAAACTCCGATAACTCGTTCTTGGTGCGGCTCAGGCTTCGCCCAATCATGGCTGTTGCCTCTAGTAATAGGATAATTGCTTAAATTGTAATGGTATGATACTGCCCTGAAGATGTGGCTTCCACAACCGATCCGAGCAACCCCGGAGGCCACTTTGACAGCACTTAACGATTCACCTCTCGTTCCGGAAATTCGCCAGGCGCGCAGTGATTCGGTCGAAAGACGCGCGGGGGCCCGTGAGTGGATCGGGCTGGCACTGCTTGCACTGCCGACCATCCTGCTCGGGCTTGACCTGACGCTGCTGCATCTGGCGTTGCCTGCGCTGTCAGTGGATTTGCGCGCGACCAGTGCGCAGGCACTCTGGATCGTTGATGCCTATGGCTTCATGATTGCCGGCTTTCTCATCACGATGGGAACGCTGGGGGATCGAATCGGGCGGCGCAAGCTGCTGATGGTCGGCGCAGCCGCTTTCGGGGTTGCCTCCCTGATGGCGGCCTATTCGACCAGTGCCACCATACTGATTGCGGCGCGTGCTGTGCTGGGTGTAGCGGGCGCGACGCTGATGCCATCGACGCTGGCACTGATCAGCAACATGTTTAACCATCCCCACCAGCGGGCCTTGGCCATCGGGGTGTGGGCGACCATGTTTGCACTGGGCATGGCGGCCGGCCCGGTGGTTGGGGGCATCTTGCTGGCGCATTACTGGTGGGGAGCGGCATTTCTCGTGGCGCTACCGGTCGTAGGATTATTGCTGGTTGCCGCGCCGTTTCTCCTGCCGGAGTACCGCGCTCCGCAACAGGGGCGGTTGGATCTGTCCAGTGTTGTGCTGTCACTGCTTGCCTTGCTACCGATCGTCTATGGCATCAAGCAACTGGCCAAGGACGGAATAGTGGCCAATGCCACGCTGGCTATCGTGACAGGGGTTGCCTTCATGCTTCTGTTCATCCGACGACAACGCCGATTGAGCAGTCCATTGATCGACCTCGATCTGTTCTCCAGCCGGGCATTCAGCGTCGCCCTGGTGGTACTCCTGGTTGGCCTCATCGGCGTAGGTGGGACGATGCTGCTGGTGAATCAGTACCTGCAACTGGTGGCGGGGTTGTCACCTTTGGCGGCCGGGCTGTGGATGGGGCCTCCGGCACTCGCCATGCTGGTGGCAGGGATTACGGCACCACTGCTTGCAAGGAAAATTCGGCCGGGCTATGTGATTGCGGGCGCGCTGGGGCTATCCGTAGTGGGCTATCTGATGTTGACCCAGCTCGATCACACGCCTCGCGGAATTGGACTGGCGACTGCATCATTCTCGCTGGTGTATCTCGGCTTGGGCACCATTGCCGCGCTGGGAACGGATCTGGTGGTGGGCACCGCGCCAGGTGAAAAAGCGGGATCAGCCTCAGCCATTTCGGAGACGGTTCAGGAGCTTGGCCTGGCTGTGGGCATCGCCACGCTGGGCAGCCTTACGACCGCAATCTATCGCACCAGGATGACCGATCAGGTCAATGCCTTCCTGGCTCAGGACATTCAACGGGCAGTACTGGACAGTCTTGCAGGTGCCAAAACGGTTTCACAGGAACTGCCTGCTGGTGTGCTGGAACAGGCCCAGGCCGCGTTCATGACTGGTTTCAACTTGGCAGCGGTAACCAGCGCTATCTGCATCGCTGTCCTGGCTGCGCTGGCAGCGATCACGCTGCGGCATATCGGCGTAGACGGTGACACTGACGAAGTGACTTCCTAATGTCGCATTTCTGTTGGTTCTGGCCTCTGTAAATGAGGGGGGAATCGGCGGCAGACCATGATATTGGTACTTCTCACCGTCCGCTCCTGGCCGACAGGAGCCCGTCCTGACCGGCTGCAATCGGCCAGAGCAGCGAGCACCATTTCCGCTTCAAAACATGTCTGCCGCAAATACAGAGACGCCGCGAGCTACGCGAGGCCGCATCTGAATAATGCGATTAACTACCCGGCCTGACTGTTTGACTCGGTTGAATCGGATGCCCGCGAATCGGCTACCAGAGTGATGAACTCACGCACCCACCTGAAGCCGGCGTGCCCATCCGAGCGCTCATGCCAGAACATGCCGATCGCAAAACCTTCCACCGGCAATGGAGGGGCTACGCACAGCAGCTGCTCGTCACGACCTTCTACGAGACGACGTGGAACCAGGGCCACACAATCCGACTGCGCGACCAACTCCGGTACTGGCAGAAATGACGACGCTGACAGAACTACGTTACGCCGCAGCCCTCGCGCTACCAAGGCGTTATCCACCGAGGTAGAGAAGCCTCCGCCGCGTAGTGACACCACGACATGTTCCAGCTGCGCGAACTCATCCACCGTCAGGCCCGCACGCAGGCTTGGGTGCCCTCGACGCCCGATCAGCACGTAACTCTCATCGTAGAGGTGTTGCGAGTGCAGCGCGGGCGGAGCTCCGTTCATGTTGATCACCGCCAGATCCACCTCGCCGCGGGTCATCTGCAGCTCCAGCTGTGGTACGTCCAGGATGCGCAGTGCGATACGGACACCCGGCGCTTCGCGCCGCATGGCGACAACGAGATGCTTGATCAAGGCCGCCTGCACGTAATCCGTGCAGGCGATTGATACCGTCAGGCTCGCCGTCGCGGGTTCGAAATTCAGATGAGTAGTGACGGTGGCCCTTACTTGGTCCAATGCTTGGCGAAGCGGCACGAGCAGCTCCAAGGCTTTGACCGTGGGGGTCATTCCACGCTGCGCGGGGATCAGAAGAGGGTCGTTGAAGACGTCGCGCAGGCGGCTCAACTGCGCGCTGACTGCTGGCTGGCTCAAATGCAGACGGGCGGCCGCCCTGGTCACGTTCTGCTCGATGAGAAGGGCCTCCAACGTCACAAGCAGATTGAGATCAAGGCGTCTGGTATCCATCGAACTTATGCTAGCAGGAAAATTTTGCGATTTCACAGAGGGCCCGAGCCTCGCGACACTCCAGCGACATCACAGCGGAGTCGTCCTTCATGTCGAAAAGAGTACTGATCATCTATGCCCATCCCGAGCCTTCCTCGCTAACGCGGCAACTGGTGGATGTGTCTGTTGAATGCTTGACTGCGCAAGGGCACGAGGTCCTGCAGTCCGATCTATACGCCATGGGCTGGAAAGCGATATTCGACGAGCACGACTTTCCTGAGCGGGCCAACCCTCAGCGGCTGTCGTTCGGCGCAGAGTCCGCCCACGCCTATCGTCATCGCCGCCAGAGCCCTGACGTGGCGGCAGAGCAAGACAAGGTTCTAGCGGCAGATGCCGTCATCTTCCAGTTTCCACTTTGGTGGTACGGCATGCCGGCCATCATGAAGGGATGGATAGACCGCGTCTGGGCAGCCGGACTCGCCCATGGCTACAAGGGCGCTGGCAACACCTACCGCTATGGTGACGGGGCCTTCAAGGGCAAGCGGGCCATGTTGTCTGTCGCTGTCGGCGGCCCCGCAGAGGATTACTCGCCGCGCGGTATCAACGGACCACTCGAGCAATTGCTGTTTCCGATCACGCATGGCTCGCTCTACTTCCCCGGGTTCGATGTGCTGCCGACGTTCGCCATATACGGCACTGGCAACTTGACCGCCGCAGATGTCATGGCAGCCAAAGAGGCTTGGCGCGTCCGTCTCGAGAATTTGTTCACCGACGCGCCAATCCCCTTCCGGCCCCAAAATGGTGGGGACTACACGCCCCGCAACGAGCTTAAACCGCATGTGGCCGTGGGCCAGACGGGGATAGCGGCGCACGTTGCCGATGGCGAAACAACCCAGCGGCCGCAGCTGGAAACGGAGGGGGCGTTATGAAAACCTTCGTGATTCTGACTCGCCGTGCCGATGGAGCGGCAGAGGACTTCAAGCGACTGGCGAAGCCGGAGGTATTGCACGTTTGGCAAGGCTTCGCCGACGGTATTGTTCGCGCAGTCCATGGGCTGGCAGCTGGCCCCGGTGCAGCGTTTGAGCTGGAGTCCGCCACCTTCGAGGAGGCGCGTGATTACATCGAGGCGCTGCCTTACGTCAAAGAGAATCTGCTACACGTGCAGTATTGGGCGCTCAAGCCTTTCTCTGATTACGAGAGACTCGTTTCCGCCTGATTAACGATCAGCTCAGGCCAACTCCGTTGGCACGGCGCTGCATGCTGCAGCGATTTGCTCGCAGCATGCACGTTGCGCCAGACCGGGACTCGTTTGATGCGAGGTGTGCCGATACTGAGCCAGACGGTGCCCGTACGCTGTGCTCTATCCAATCGATGTGAATCAGTTCCGCGGAGCAGCCCTTAGGGGCCCTTGATCCCGCCGATAAATCTGCTCTCTGCTGGTATTGTGCAGAACCAGCTGCGCCCGGGCGGTCAGGCTTGAAGGCATGCAAGTCAATTTCTGTGGATCAGAGCATGAATAAACTATCTGAGATGCATGCTTTCGTGGCTGTAGTGGACACCGGGAGTATTTCCGAGGCCGCTCGTCGTTTGGGCACGGCCAAATCGATGGTTTCCCAGCGCATTCAGCAACTGGAGAAACGCCTGGGCTGCATCCTGCTGGAGCGTGGCCGGCAGACTCGCCTGACTGAGTCGGGTGAGGTTTTTTACCGTCATTGCACCGCAATTCTGGCGGACATAGAAAATGCCGAGAATGCCGTTCTGACGTCCCAGTCCAGTGTTCGTGGAAATCTGCGCATCGCTGCTCCGATGGCGTTCGGCATGCGATATCTGACGCCGATTTTGGCCTCTTTTGCCAAGCAATATCCTGAGTTGTCTCTGGACGTCGAGTTCGACGACCGGCGCGTCAACCTGCATGAGGAGGGCTTCGATGCGGCGGTGCGTATTGGCGAGTTGCCCGACTCTACGCTGATGGCCAAGATCATCACGCCCAATCGCCACATCATCTGTGCCAGCCCTGATTATCTGGGGGCGCATGGCACGCCACAGCTACCGCAAGACCTCGCTCAGCATTTCGCCTTGCTCTACGTCAATCGCGAACCACATGGCATGTGGACGCTACCGGTGAATGACGCATTGGAGTCATTCCGCGTGCGCTGCCGGATGCGCACCAACTGTGGTCATCAACTCATGGAGGGGGCGAAAGCAGGCCTCGGGCTGGCTATATTGCCCACCTTTCTGGCCGCGCAGGCCATCGTGGACGGTGAGCTGATAGAGGTGTTGGAGCCTTATGCCCCCCGAGGCGGCAATATTTCTGTGGTCTATCGCCAGTCGCAAAAAGGCTCGCACAAGCTTCACGCGCTGAGCAGCTTCCTCAGCGAGCAGATAGGCAGCCCACCGATCTGGGACCAGATGCTGGCAACCAGTTCGCAATCCCGGCAGTGAGTCGTTCGAGAAAAGCGAACCACCGATTCGATTTTTCCAGGCTTATGGCGAGGGGTTCTTCGACTTATCCTTTTTTCAGGTGAGCGCGCTGTACGCGAGAGGATCAGGGCCAACGTTCCATAGTGTTCGTGTAGCGCTCGGCTTTCGCTCAATCCATCGACTTGAGCCGTGGTCGGCGTAGTCGATCAGCCTTGATCATGGCTCCGGTGTTATCCGTTAACCCTGCGCCGCCCTGACGGCTTCTCCGGAGCAGGCCCGCTGTCCGCATCCATACTGACTGAATCCTGTGATCACTCGTTTCGGTCCTCTCAATCGCCGGCACAGATCAATCGAGCCGCTCAAGACAATAATCGAGGCCTCCTTCAATGGCTATCAGCTACAGCTCAGGGATCAAGCATCCGGACTTTCAGGACCTGAGTGAACAGATTCGCTTTCAAAGCACGGAAGGCAAGATCTGGTTCGGCGAGCAGCGCATGTTGCTGATGCAGGTGTCGGCGATGGCTAATTTCCGCCGGGAGCTCATCAATACCCTCGGCATCGAGCGCGCCAAGGGATTCTTCCTGCGACTTGGCTACCAATCCGGACTCAAAGACGCCGAAATGGCCCGCAAGCTGAGGCCGAACAGTCCGGAGCTGGAAATGTTCCTGGTTGGTCCGCAGTTGCACTCCTTGAAGGGCATGGTCAATGCGAAGCCCATTCAGCTGGAAGTGGATCAGGAGGCCGGCCATTTCTACTGCGAGCTTGAGTGGATTGATTCCTTTGAGGTCGAGAGCTGCCTGACCGAGGTGGGCCTGATGGATGAGCCCGTCTGTTGGTCCTTACTGGGCTACGCATGTGCGTACAGCTCCTCGTTCATGAAACGCGAAATCATCATCCAGGAAACCAGCTGTCGCGGGTGTGGCGACGAGCGCTGCATCATCATTGGCAAACCCGCCGAGCAGTGGGAAAACGCCGCGGAATTCAGACGCTACTTTCAGGCCGATCCGATCATCGAGGAGCTGTATGAGCTGCAATCGCAGATCAGCTCGTTGCGCACGTGCCTGGAGAAGCAAGAGGGCCAGTACTACGGCATAGGGCGCTCTCCCGCCTACATGACGGTCTGCAAGACGATCGACAAGGCAGCCAAGGGCAAGATCTCGGTCCTGTTGCTCGGAGAAACCGGCGTCGGCAAGGAGGTAATCGCACGCAGCGTCCATCTTCGCAGCGATCGCGCCGAGCAACCTTTCATCGCGGTGAACTGCGCCGCCATTCCGCAGGACTTGATCGAGGCCGAGCTGTTCGGCGTCGAGAAAGGGGCGTTTACCGGCGCCAATCAGACCCGCCCGGGGCGCTTCGAGCGCGCCAGCGGCGGGACCATCTTTCTGGACGAAGTGGTAGAGCTGACCCCCAGAGCGCAGGCGACCTTGCTAAGGGTGCTGCAAGAGGGGGAACTCGAACGTGTGGGCGGCTCTCGGACCCACAAGGTCGATGTGCGAGTCATTGCTGCCACCAATGAAAGCCTCGCCGATGCAGTCGAGGCGGGCCGGTTTCGCGCGGATCTCTATTACCGCCTGAATGTGTTTCCGGTTCAGGTCCCCCCGCTGCGCGAGCGGCTTGAGGACCTGCCGCTGCTGGTCGAGCACTTTCTAAGCAAGTTTCATCTGCAGTATCACAAGCGCACGCTAGGTCTGTCAGACAAGGCTCTGGAGCTGTGTCTCAGTTACGCGTGGCCGGGAAACATCCGCGAACTGGAGAATGTGATCGAGCGCGGCGTCATCCTCACTGACAGCAATGAAACCATAGGGCAGGACGCTCTTTTTGCGGTCTTTCCAAAGGCAGGCAATCTGCATGGTGATCGTCTCAATGCCGATGGCGCGCTGGTTCAGGCTGAAGACACGGAAAGCGCAGCCGATTGGGTCGCGCAGATCTTCGAACGAAACATAAGCCTGGAAGCGGTGGAAGAGCAGCTGATGCGACGGGCAATGGACCGTGCTCAGCAAAACGTTGCACAAGCCGCTCGAATCCTCGGGTTGACTCGACCTGCGCTGGCTTACCGTCTCAAGAAAAGCGGCATCCTTGATGAGGATGCGACTGATTGAGTTCGCTTACCTTCGCGGCTGGATCAAATCGATTGCGAAGTTTTTATGACATTAACCAAATAATCAATGCGCCGTCGTGATTTATCAAATGATAAATTCGGCCCCTCTTCGATAAACCATAGACTTGATTGAAATTCCTTCCTTTATAAATCTATCTCGCTGATAAATATGGGTTTTCTCCAGTATCTTGGGCAATGGCATAGCCTTTGCTCAAGTACTACCAGTTGCCCAGTACTCACCAGCACTTGGCGACGTACTAGGTCTCATGCATCACAAACGGTAGTTAAACGGAGAAGCTCATGAACATTTCCAAAATCAAGTCGCTGTTTGCAGCAATCACGCTCGCTGCGTGCATTGTGACTGTTACTCCCGTGGTAGCGCAGTCAACTAGCGAAGCACAGTCTGCGGCTTCGCTTGCGGTAGTCATGGAGTTCCTGGCCAATACTGCGCCCGATAAAGTTGAGGCCGCTGCCGAGAAGCTGGCGGCGCCCGACGCCACTTATGTTTCGCTCAACTTCGATAACCCGGAGTTGAGGAAAATCATGCCTTGGACGGGCACAAACAAGGGGCCGAAGGCCTTTAGTTCATTGTTCATGCAGGTCCAGGATTACTGGAAAATCGAAGACTTCACCATCAGCACCAAAATCTCCTCCGGAGAGGATGTGGCGATTTTCGGTAAGTTCACCTATCGGTCCGTGGCAGTCGACCAGGTATTCACTTCGCCGTTCTCCATCCATGCCAAGGTGCGTGACGGCAAGATGACCTATTTCCAGTTCATGGAAGATACCTACGCATCTGCCAGCTCCTTCCGACAGTCTGGCGCCTGGACTGTGAAGACCTCTGCGAACGCAGCCCCCTTTACGGTGGCCGCGGAGTAACGATTTCGATCACGAGGATCAAGCCTTGTGCCGGCATCCCGGAGAGCGAAAGCACTCCTGGCGTGCCGGCAGATGGCGCCCGGAGGAGAGAGCACATCATTGCCGACCTCTCTACGCGTCAGGACAGGGCCCGATACTTCACACCAGGCAACACGCAGGAGTTAGCCATGAATATTCATACCCCGCACACCTCCCGACATGCGTTGAATTGGGTCGGTGGCGAGTGGATGGGCGCGGACACGATCCGTGGGTCCATCAACCCTGCCACCTATGAGGTCATAGGTACCTATGCCGAAGGGGGTGTCGAAACCGCCGAAGCGGCCATCGCCGCGGCGAAACGCGCAATGCACGAGACCGATTGGGTGCACGACCGCAAGCTGCGCGCACGCGTGCTCGACGATCTTGCAGACGCGTTCGAACGCAATCGGGGCGAGCTGATCAAGATTCTCTGCACCGAGAACGGCAAGATTCAACGCGAGGCCAGCTTCGAAGTCGATCTCTGCGCGCCGTCGCTGCGATATTTTGCCGGTATCGCTCGTACCGAGGCCGGACGGGTGGTGGACTCCAGACCGGGCAGAATCGCGATGATGATGCGCCAGCCAATGGGCGTGGCGGGAATCATCGTGCCGTGGAATTCCCCGATAATCCTGACGGTACGATCACTCGCACCCGCGTTGGCGGCTGGCTGTGCGGTAATCGTCAAGGTGCCGGGCAAGAGCGCGCAGATCGCCTCGACCCTGTCCCAGATCTTCAGCAACGTAACGGCACTGCCCCGCGGCGTGATCAATGTCTTTACCGACGAGAGTGGCGATGGCGCCAAGCATCTCGTCGCCTCGCCGGAGGTTCCGATCATCAGCTTTACCGGTAGCACTGGCACCGGCAAGGCGATCGCGCTCAGTGCCGCACCGCACTTCAAGCGCGTTGGGCTGGAGCTCGGTGGCAAGACGCCATCGATCGTGTTCGACGATGCCGATCTCGATCTCGCGCTCCCCATCCTGGAAAAGTCAGTCACGGTGTTTGCGGGCCAGTTCTGTGTGACGGGGCAGCGGGTGATCGTGCAGGAAGGGATCGCCGACGAGTTTCGCAAGCGTTTTGCCGAACGCCTGCGCGCGGTAAAGGTCGGGCCTGCGGCAGACCTGTCCAGCGACATGGGGCCGATGATCGACTGCGAGAACGTCGAGCGCGTCGATAACCTGGTTGAGCGCGCCATTGCACAGGGCGCGCAGGCCATTGTGCGAGGTGGTCCGGTGGTCGAAGGCCCGCTGTCGAAAGGCGCATTCTTTCGCCCCGCGTTTCTCGAGGTGAGCGATCCGATGATGCCGATCGTCCAGGAAGAGACGTTCGGGCCGGTGGTCACCATGCAGAGGTTTGCGACGGAACAGGAAGCCGTTGCGTTGGCCAACCACAGTATTTATGGCCTGGGAGCGAGCATCTGGACGCGCGATCTCTCCAGAGCGCTGCGGATCGCGCCTCGGATCGAGGCGGGTATGGTCTGGATCAATGAGTGGGGTGCACTCGGCGAAGACACCGAGGAGGGCGGTTGCAAGCAGTCGGGCCTCGGCCGTCTGAATGGTGTGGCTGCGATCGAGGATTTCACCGAGATCAGAACGATCACGCTCAACCCGGGCCTGGATGCCCAGGTGTAAACCAGCGCTGCATCCATAAACAGCACGTTATCCAGAGGAAATGGCAATGGCTAAAGTTCTAGTGCTCTACCACTCCATGTATGGCCACATCGAGACCATGGCGAACAAGGTCGCTGAGGGTGCCCGCAGCGTTCCGGGATCGGAGGTCGTGATCAAACGGGTTCCTGAAACGATGAGTCAGGGAGCCTTTGCCGCAGCAGGCGGCAAGACGAATCAGAGTGCGCCTGAGGCGCAGCCGTCAGACCTGGCCGATTTCGATGCCATCATCTTTGGCACTCCGACGCGCTTCGGCAACATGTCCGGGCAAATGCGCAACTTCCTCGACCGAACAGGCGGGCTCTGGGCCAAGGGTGCTCTGGCAGGAAAGGTCGCCAGCGTGTTTACCTCAACCGGAACGGGCGGTGGCCAGGAGATGACCATTACCTCCACCTGGACCACGTTGGCACATCACGGAATGATCATCGTGCCGATCGGCTATACCACCCCAGCGCTGTTCGATACCTCCGAAGGTGGCGGCGGTACGCCTTATGGTGCCTCAACCCTTGCCGGCGGCGATGGCTCTCGACAGCCCAATGGGCGTGAGCTGGAAATCGCGCGTCATCAGGGCGAACACGTGGCGCGGATCGCATCCAAGCTACACGGCTAGATCGAGAAGCATCTGGCCCCACAACGGCCGAACGGCCCTTGACTGGACCGGTGGCGGGCATCCGTGCGCGCCGCTGGGGCGACAGGGCCGAGGCTTTGAGCAGAGTGTCGACCATGAGCGAAACGCACCCTGAAACCGTAACCCTGGTGGTGCGCCATCAGGTTCGCCCACACCACGCGCCACGCTACGAGACCTGGTTGCGGCGCATCATCACCACCGCCAGCCAATGCCCCGGCCACCTTGGGGTGGACGTGATACGTGGCTGGCGACCCGACGTGGCACAGTTCACATGCGTGCTGCGCTTCACCAGCTTAGAGCAGCTGCAAAACTGGATTCGCTCGGAACAAAGGCGCCAGCTCGTAGCCGAGGTCGTACCGCTTCTTTGCGATGGCGACCAATTGGAGATCGCTCAAGGCAAGGATTTCTGGTTCGTACCGGAACCCGTCCAGACACCCCCGCCGCGCTGGAAACAAAGCTGCATAACCTTCCTGGTGATTCTGCCACTGAGCCTGCTGATGCCGCTGCTTTGGCGACCTCTGTTCCAGCTTATTCCCTGGCTCAGCAATTCACTGCTAAGCGATGCACTCATCACCTTGAGCATCGTCCTGCTTGTGGTGTACCTGTTCATGCCCATGGCCACGCGTGCCTTTGCAGGCTGGCTGAGGCCTCACAATCGCTGAGGTGAGACTCAGGAGAAAAGCCGCGGCAGCCTTCAACTGCCGGCGGTTTACTCGGCACCGCCAACCTGGCTCCGACTATGCCGATGGGGCCGTAAGGGCCGCGGCGTTTCACGAGCTGACTAGCCGGCAGGGCCTGATGCTTTGATCAGCTCAGCTCACCCAGCGCTGCCGCGCCCAGCCACTCAGGCCATCCACCGCCAGCACCAGCATGAGCATGGCCAGGATCACCGTGGCCGCCTGGGCTTCCTGGAACAGGCTGAGCGACACATAGAGCATCTGCCCGAGACCGCCGGCGCCGACGAAGCCGAGCACGCTGGCCATGCGGATGTTGTTCTCCCAGCGATATAGCGTGTACGCCACCAGTTGCGGCCAGACGCCGGGCAGGGTGCCGTAGCAGAAGGCGAGCATGCGTCCGCCGCCGCTTTCGCGGATGGCGTCGGCAGGCTCGCGTGGGGTGTTTTCCAGCGCTTCGGCGAACAGGCGGCCGAGCACGCCGGCAGTATGCAGGGCCAGGGCCAGGGTGCCGGCGTTGGGGCCGAGGCCCGCGGCCAGCACCATCAGTGCTGCCCAGACCAGTTCGGGGATGGCGCGCAGGGCGTTGAGCAGCATACGTGTGAGGTGCAGGGCGACACCGCCGAAGCGTCCGGCGGCCGGCAGCGCCAGGGCCAGGCCGAGCAGGGCGGCGAGCAATGTGCCGATGGCGGACATGGCCAGGGTTTCCAGCGCGCCACGGCCGATGGCCTGCAGGTGCGCGGCGGAGACGTCCGGTTGCAGGAAGCCGCTGGCGTATTGGCCCATCTGCGCCAGGCTGTCGCCGGCTACCAATGCGCCGAGGTCGATGCCCAGATAGAGGAACGAGGCGATCACCGCGGCGAGGAGGGCGGCGAACAGGATCAGATTGCCGGCTCTCATGTCAGCCTCGCGCGCAGCAGGCGGCTGAACTGGTCGGCCAGCAGTACCAGCAGCAGGAAGGTGAGCAGCATGCTGGCCACTTCGCCGCCGGCGAACATGCGCAGCGACAGGTCGATCTGCTGGCCCAGGCCGCCGGCGCCGACGAAGCCCATCACCACCGAGGCGCGGATGGCGCACTCCCAGCGGTACACGGTGTAGGAGAGCATTTCCCCGGCGGCATTGGGCAGCACGCCGTAGGCGAAGGCGCTCAGGCGGCTGCTGCCGGCACCCAATAATGCGCGGGTGGGGCGGGCGTCGACCGATTCGAAGATTTCCGCGTACACCTTGCCCAGCATGCCGGCGTAGGTGATGGCGATGGCCAGCACCCCGGCGGTGGGGCCGAGGCCGACGGCGCGGACGAACAGCAGCGCCCAGACGATCTCCGGCACGCTGCGCAGGAAGATCAGCAGCCCGCGCACCGGCCAGCGCGCCAGGTTCGCCCACCAGGCCGGGCGGCCACCGCGGTGCACGGCCGACAGCGACAGCGCGCGACTGGCCAGCAGTGCGGCGGGAACGGCGATCAGCAGCGCCAGGCTCATGCCGGCGGTGGCGATGGCCAGGGTTTCCAGGGTGGCGCGGCCGAGCAGGGCGAGGAACTCGGCGTCATGCGCCGGCGGCCAGAAACCGGCGAGGAAGTTGCCCATGGCGCGGGTGTTGTCGCCATCGACCAGTACGGCCAGGTCCAGCTCGCTCAGGCTCAGGCCAGGCCACAACAGCAGCAGCGCCAGAACGGTAATCAGCAGGCGCGGCAGGGCGGCGGGGTCGCGTGGGGCGGTGGTCAGCATCGCGGGATATGCGTCGGTTGCGGCTGTACGGGCGAGCTGGGCGTGGCCTGCAGCTGCTCGTTGGCATACAGCGCCTGCAACTGCTCGGGCTGCACCTCAATGGCCGGCAGGTCGAAGGCGATACACCCATCGCGAATGCCAACGATGCGGGGAAAGTGCGCCAGCGCCAGGTCGACGGCGTGCAGGCTGGCCAGCAGGGTCATGCCGCGCTCGGCGGCCTCGCGATTGAGCACGGCCAGGGTGTGGCCGGCGAGCACCGGGTCCATGGCCGAGACCGGTTCGTCGGCGAGGATCAGTTCCGGCGCCTGGTACAGCACGCGGGCGATGCCGACGCGCTGCAACTGACCGCCTGAGAGCTGATCGCAACGCTGGTAGAGCTTGTCGGCGATATCCAGGCGCGCCAGGGCGGCCTGGGCACCGCCGGCATCCAGCGGATGCAGCAGGTTGAGCAGGCCTTTGGCCACTGACCACTGGCCAAGCTTGCCGGCCAGCACGGCGGTGACCACGCGCTGGCGCGGCGGCAGCGGCGGTGCCTGATGGATCAGGCCGATACGCGCACGCAGACGCTGGCGCTGGCGGGCAGCCAGGCGCCAGGGGTTGTGCTGCAGCAGGTCGAGCTCGCCGCGCGTGGGTTGCAGGCTGGTGGCCAGCAGGCGCAGCAGGGTGGTCTTGCCGGCACCCGAGGGGCCGATGATGGCCACTCGTTCGCCGGGGCTGACCTCGAGATCGATGTTTTCCAGCGCAACCTTGCCGTTGGCGTGGGCCAGGCCCACGCCACGCAGGGCGATGCTCACTTGAGCAGGCCGGCGGCGCGAGCGGCTTCTTCGATGCCTTCATAGTTTTCAGGCTTGGTCTCGATGAAGCGGCTGGCGGCCTGCAGGTCGAGAATCGCCTTGTGCTCGGGCTTGGCCGGGTCGAGGGCGAGGAAGGCGCTCTTGATCTTCGCCTGCAGATCGGCGTCGAGGTTGCCGCGCACGGTCCAGTTGTAGTCGTA
This sequence comes from Pseudomonas hydrolytica, assembly GCF_021495345.1. Classification (NCBI taxonomy): domain Bacteria; kingdom Pseudomonadati; phylum Pseudomonadota; class Gammaproteobacteria; order Pseudomonadales; family Pseudomonadaceae; genus Ectopseudomonas; species Ectopseudomonas hydrolytica. Next base: position 3,833,650 of record NZ_CP099397.1, on the reverse strand, counting down.
GTAGGTCGGGGTGGTGGCGAAGACCTTGACCTTGTCGGTGTCGACCTTGCCGGCGTCCACCAGCTTCTGCCACACCGAGGCGTTGAGCACGCCGCCGTCGGCCTTGCCGGCCTGCACCCAGGCCGCGGTGGCGTCGTGGGCGCCGGAGTAGGCCACGCGGCTGAAGAAGTCTTCCGGCTTGATGCCGTCCTGCAGCATGAAGTAGCGCGGCATCAGGCTGCCGGAGGTGGAGGACACCGAGCCGAACGCGAAGGTCTTGCCCTTGAGGTCCTGCAGCGATTTCACCGCCGGGTCGGAGGTGATGAATTTGCTGGTGAACTCGGCGTCCTGTTCACGCTGTACCAGCGGTACGGCGTTACCGGTCTTCAGGTGTGCCTGGACGAAGGTGAAGCCGCCCAGCCAGGCCATGTCGATACGGTCGGCGGCCAGCGCCTCGACCACGGCGGCGTAGTCGGCCACCGGCACGAACTCCACCTTCATGCCCAGTTCCTGTTCCAGGTAGGCGCCCAGCGGCTTGAATTTGCGCAGCAGTTCGGTGGGGGCTTCGTCGGGGATGGCCGAGACCTTGAGGACGTCGGCGGCTTGCGCGAATACAGCAGATACGGACAGGGCGATGCCGGCGGCGAGCGCCAGGGTGTTCTTGAACATGTCGGATTCTCCGGTTCAATAGCGGGGAAGGCGCGCGGAGTATAGTGGCCCGGCGCTGCCGATGCAGCCCCGGCAGCACACAGCTGACTCCGGGGTTAAGATGCGCGCTGAAGACGAACTGCCTGGAGTTGATCGATGACTGCAACGCTGCCCGCCCTGGCCTTTGCCGGGATTGGTCTGATGGGCCTGCCGATGACCCGCCGCCTGCTCGCCGCAGGCTATCCGCTGACCCTCTGGAACCGCACGCCGGACAAGTGCGCGCCGCTGCTGGAGCTGGGTGCGCATCGCGTGGAGAACCCCGCCGAACTGTGCCGCGATGCCAGTGTGGTGATGCTCTGCCTGGCCAATACCGAGGTGGTGCGTGAGGTGGTGTTCGGCCCGGGTGGCATCGTCGAGGGCGCGCGGCCGGGGCAGTTGCTGGTGGATTTCTCCAGCCTGGAACCGGCGGCTACCCGTGAAATGGCCGCCGAACTGGAGGCGCGTACCGGCATGCGCTGGGTGGATGCGCCGGTCTCCGGTGGCACGCCCGGCGCCGAGGCCGGCACGCTGGCGATCATGGCCGGCGGCCGGGACGAAGACGTGGAGCGCGTGCGTCCGGTGCTGGCGCATCTGGGCCAGCGTCTGACGCGCATGGGCGAGGTGGGCGCCGGGCAGGTGACCAAGGTGTGCAACCAGATGATCGTCGCCTGCAACGCCCTGGTGATCGCCGAGGTAGTGGCGCTGGCCGAGCGCTCCGGCGTCGATGCCAGCCTGATTGCACTGGCGCTGGCCGGAGGTTTCGCCGATTCCAAACCGCTGCAGATTCTCGCCCCGCAGATGGCCGCCAGCCAGTTCGAGCCGATCAAGTGGCACGTGCGCACGCTGCTCAAGGACCTCGACACCGCGGTCAAACTATCCCGTGAGCAGGGCAGCGCCACGCCCATGAGCGGCCTGGCCGCGCAGCTGATGCGTCTGCACGGCAGCCAGGGCAACTTGGAGCGCGACCCAGCCACGCTGGTGGAACTGCTGCGCGAGCAATGCCCATGAAGATCGCCGCCAACCTGTCCATGCTGTTCACCGAACTGCCGCTGCGCGAGCGTGTGCTGGCGGCGATGCGTGCGGGGTTCGATGCTGTGGAGATCCAGTTTCCCTACGAGCTGCCGGCCATCGCCCTGAAGGAAACACTGGAGCTCAGCGGTTTGCCGCTGGTGCTGATCAACGTGCCGGCGGGCGACCTGATGAGCGGCGGGCCCGGCCTGGCCAGTGTGCCGGCGCGTCAGGCCGAGTTCGACGCTGCCCTGCAGGAGGCATTGACCTACGCCGCCATGGTGCGCCCGGCCTGCATCAACGTGCTGCCAGGGCGCCTGGCCGAAGGCGTGAGCCGCGAGCAGGCGCTGGCGTGTCTGGTCGCCAACCTGCGCAGGAGCGCCGAGGCCTTCGCCACACTGGGCATTCGCGTGCTGGTCGAGGCGATCAACCCCATCGACATGCCGGGCTTTGTGATCAACACGCCGGAGCATCTCGATGAGCTGCTGCGTGCGGTCGATCACCCGAATCTGGCCGCACAGTACGACCTCTACCATATGGCGCGTCAGGGGCTGGACGTGGCCGCCGGCATGCGCCTGCTGGCGGGGCGCATCGGTCATGTGCAGTTCGCCGATGTGCCGGGGCGCGGCGCCCCGGGCAGCGGTGAGCTGGATTTCGCGCCGTTGCTCGAGACCCTGCGCGAGAGCGGCTACGACGGCTGGCTGGGGGCCGAATACAGGCCCGGCGATGCAGGCACCCAGGCGAGCCTGGGCTGGTTGGCGCAGTGGCAGCAACGCTCGTAGGGTGCGCTGCGCGCTCCGGGAGTCCGGCTGCGGTGGCGATAGGCACCGGTGTTTGATGCTGCGGCTGGTGCGCATGGCGCACCCTACGGGGCGGTGCTCCGTGCCGGGTTGCGTCGGCTAGGTAGGGTGCGCCGCGCGCACCGGGAGTTCTGGCGTGGCGTCGGCGGGCATCGGTGGTTGAGTCGCGGCTGGTGCGCATGGCGCACCCTACGGGCGGTGCTGCGTGCCGGGTTGAGTCGGCTAGGTAGGGTGCGCCGTGCGCACCGGGAGTCCGGCTGCGGCGGCGGTAGGCATTGGTGGTTGATGTCGCGGCTGGTGCGCATGGCGCACCCTACGGGGCGGTGCTCCGTGCCGGGTTGAGCCGGATAGGTAGGGTGCGCCGCGCGCACCGGGAGTTCTAGCGTGGCGTCGGCGGGCACCGGTGTTTGATGCTGCGGCTGGTGCGCATGGCGCGCCCTACGGGCGGTGCTCCGTGCCGGGTTGAGTCGGCTAGGTAGGGTGCGCCGTGCGCACCGAGAAATCCGGAGCGCCGGGCTAGAGCCTCATGCCCACCCGTTCCAGCGGTCGGATATGCGGCGGGAAGCGGCTGACGATTTCTTCCAGCGGCAGCGGCTTGCTGAACAGGTAGCCCTGCACCTGGTCGCAACCTCGATCCTGCAGGAACGCCAGTTGTTCGCCGGTTTCCACGCCCTCGGCCACTACCTTCAGGTGCAGGGCGTGGGCCATGGCGATGATGGCGTGGACGATCTCGCGGTCCTGGTTCGAATTGGCCAGATCCTGGATGAAGGAACGGTCGATCTTCAGGGTATCCAGCGGCAGCCGGCGCAGGTAGGCGAGCGAGGAGTAGCCGGTGCCGAAGTCGTCGATGGACAGGCATACGCCCAGGGCCCGTATGCGCTCGAGCAGACCGATGGCGCGGTTGATGTTGCTCAACAGCGCGCTTTCGGTGACTTCCAGCTCCAGGCACTGGGCGGGGCAGCGGGTGGCCTGCAGGTGCTGTTCGATGCGACCCGGCAACTGGTCGTTGGCCAGGTTCAGCGCCGAGCAGTTGACCGCGATCTTCAGCCCCGGATAGCCCATGTGCTCGAGGCTGTTGAGGTCGTGGCAGGCGCGGCGCAGTACCCAGTCGTCGAGTTGATCGATGAAGCCGTTGGCTTCGGCAATGGCGATGAAGCGTTCGGGGGTGAGCAGGCCGTGCAGGGGATGATGCCAGCGCACCAGGGCTTCGAGCTTGCTCAGCGCGCCGCTGCGCAGGTCGATGATCGGCTGATAGAACAGCATCAGGCAGTTGTCCTGCTGCAGGGCCTGGCGCAGGTCCTCTTCCAGCTGCAGTTCGAACGAAGCCTTCTGCTTGAGATGCGGGTTGAAGAAGTGCACCACGTTGCGCCCGCTGCCCTTGGATTGGTACAGCGCCAGGTCGGCGTGCTTGAGCAGTTCCTCCGCGCTGTTGCCGTCCTGCGGGAACAGGCTGATGCCGACGCTGGTGGTCATCACGATCCTGCGGCCGGTCAGGCTGATCGGCTCCTTCATCTGCTCCAGGATGCGCTGGGCCAGCACCCGTGGTGCTGCATTGCTGTCCAGGCTGGCGACCACGCAGAACTCGTCGCCGCCGAAGCGGGCGATGATGTCGCGTTCGCGCAGGGAGCCGCGGATGCGCTGCGCCACCACGCGCAGCAGTTCGTCGCCGGCATCGTGGCCCAGGGTGTCGTTGACGCGTTTGAAGTGGTCGACGTCGAGAAACATCACCGCCAGGCTGCGCCCGGTGATGGCGTGCTCTTCCAGGGTAGCGGCGAACACCCGGTTGAAGCCGCGGCGGTTGAGCAGCTCGGTCAGGGGGTCGAAATGCGCTACCTGCTCCAGTGAGGCCTTGGCCTGGTCGAGTTGCATCAGCAGGTTGTTGACCCGCTGCAGGTCGCGTTCCTTGTCGTCCAGCTTGCGGCCGGCCCAGGCCGCGGCCAGGCTCAGGCCAAGAATCAGCAGGGTGATCGAGGCGACGATCAGCACCAGCTGTCCGGCATTGTCGGCACTGCGCAGTTGCAACGGCGTGCCCTCCGGCACCACCAGATTGAGCGAAGCCATGCCGGTGTAGTGCATGGAGGCAATCGCCGCGCCCATCACCAGCGCTGCACAGAGCCTGAGCCAGTGCTGGTGGCGGGGAGCGCCATGCTGCACGTAACGGTTGAGCAGCAAGGCGGCGAAACTGGCACTGATGGCGATGCCGACGGACAGTGCGAACAGGTCGCCCTGGTAGTAAGCCTCGGCCGGCGAGCGGATCGCCGCCATGCCGCTGTAGTGCATGGCGCTGATGCCCAGGCCGATGATCACCGCGGCCAGGAGCTGCCGGCTCAGGCCGGGGTTCGGCATGGCCATGCAGTACAGGGCGAGCAGGGCGGCGGCCAGCGCCACCAGCAGCGACAGCAGGGTGGTGGCCAGGTCGTAGGCGATGGCGACCGGCGCCTGGAAGGCCAGCATGCCGATGAAGTGCATGGACCAGATGCCGCCAGCCAGACACAGGCCGCCGACCAGGCCCCAGGCCAGGCGCATGCTGCGTCGCTGCACCTGTTGCAGATGCTGGGTGATGATCAGGGTGCAGAGGCTGCCACCGGTGGCAATGGCGTAGGACAGCAGCACCAGCCAGGGATCATGGCTGCAGTCGAGCAGTAGCTGTCCCTGTTCGGGCAGTTCTGCGAGAAAACGGATCGGGAACCCTTGCATGACCACCCCGCCTGTCCGTGATGGGCGCGCCTGATCGGACGCGCCCGGCCGCCCCTACTTGCCGTAGTCGTTGAGGGAGATTACCCGAGTCTTGCCGATGCGGTGGCGGTAGATCTCGCGCAGGTACTTGATCGCCTGCTTGACGCTGTCGCGGGTCAGGCGGATGTCGTTGATCGAAACGAATTTCTCCGCGTCGTGGATCAGCTCGCGGTACTTCTTCTCGTACATCGGTTTGATCGCGTACCAGTTGGTGTCGAGGATCTTCGCCGGGTCTTCGTGCTCGTTGAGCATGGCGTCGAGCTGCGCCTCGTTGAAGCGCTCGGCGACGATGAAATCGAGCATGGCGTCGTCCAGGCTGTCGTCGAAGCGGTACTGGTCGCGGGCGAAGCAGCGCTTGATGTAGGCGACGATCAGGGTCAGGAAGTCGTCCGACAGGCACGGGCTCTTGACGATCAGGGTGGTCAGCGAGAGGTTGGCCGAGGCGCCGATCACCAGCGCGTAGCGCTTGAGCGTGGTGTTGGGGAAGAGGTTGTTGAGGTGGGTCTTGAGTCGGTTCAGGTCCATGTAGGACAGCTTGTAATCCTTGGGCAGGGAGACGATGGACACCACCGAGGAGCAGTTCTTGAAGAAGTGCAGGTCGCTCAGTTGCGTGGCGTCGTAGCCGCTGGCCTTGTACTGCTCCAGGGCCTGGCGATAGCGCTTGGATTCGATCGGCAGCAGGCTGATGCCCTCGATGGCCTGGGTGACCTTGTTGAAGTGCGGCAGGTCGATGGAGCGGAAGAACAGGTCGTCGATGTTCAGCCGGGGCGGGTGCTGCTCCTTGTCCAGCACGCGGAATTTTTCCGATAGCTGGGCATGCTGTTCGGGCACCACGGATTCGGCGTAGGCCACGGCCACCGGACCGGCCAGGCTCATGAACAGGTCGTTGGCGTCGAGGCGGATGGTCTCGCCGATGTCGATGCCGGCGCGGCGGAAGTAGTTCTGGTCGTAGTCGCTGGTCACCGCCTGGGCGGTGAGGATGTTGAAGATCTGCTGCGAGATGTACTGGTTGGCGTGGCGCTCCATGGCGGTCACGTCGATGTTGTGGATGCTGCCGTCACCGCTCTCTTCGGCGTAGCGCATGATGTCGTTGGAGATCAGCATCATCGCGTTCCACGGGCGGATGCGGCGCATCACGCTCTCGGCGCTGCTCTGCTCGTTGTCGAAGTTGTAGGAGAAGTCCCATTCCTCGGCCAGGTACTTGCACAGCAGGCGGCCGGCGTTGATGTGCAGCGCCTCGGACATCTCGCTGCGCTGGTCGGAGATGTTCGGCAGGATGCAGATGCCGCTGGTGAAGATCGGCTCGAAGACGAAACCGCGATCACGCTCGGCCTCGCCATCTTCCGGCGCCTTGCTGTCGAAGGTCTTGCTCATGTAGGCGAACTGCTGCGCCAGGCCGAACTCCGAGGCCATCCCCGAGCCAGTGCCGCCACCGGCGCTGAAGATGTAGAAGTACAGCCGCGACTGATTGGCCTTGATCCCGCAGGAGTCGATCAGGTAGCTGTGGATGAACTTCCAGTCTTCGTTGGAAAAGCGCTGGGTGTCCTTGTTGAGGATGATCTTGGCCAGGTACTGGCCGAGGATCGGGGCATTGCCGGCGCCACCGGCATGCACCTCGGACAGGTCCATGATCTTCATCTTGCTGTAGTCGTCGAGAAAGCCGCTCATTTCGCCCTTGCGCGAGAAGCGGATGCGTCCGGCGATGTCCTTGTCCAGGTCGCCGAGCATCACCAGCGGCTCGATCAGGAACACCGGCTTGCTGCTCTTGTGCGGGGCGCGCAGCAGGTTGCTGCGAATCCAGCGGCTGGGGCGCGAGGCCTGCTCGATGGCTGCGGTGGCCTCGCTGTGGAATTCCTCCAGATAGAACTGGCGGGCGTTGTAGACCAGGGAAGCGACGTCCAGGGCGATGTTCGAGCCGCAGCGGCCAAGGCCGATCAGGCACACCGAGGGAAACTGCTGGATACGGCTCGACTCGCCTTCGTCCAGCGGCTCGCCCAGGGGGAACACCAGGTTGCGCAGGCCGTCGAGGTTATCGAGGATGCGCTCGATGTCGCGCTCGGTGAAATACAGGTACTGCTCGCCGGTATCGCTGCGCCCCGGCAGCGCGGGCGGCGCCAGCAGGTTGTCGGCGATATCGGCCAGGGTGGCTTCCTTGGCGGGGGCTACGGCGTCTTTTTTAGTTTTCATCGGTGACAGTCCGGCGAGTCAGTGGGTATTGGCCATTGGCCATGAAATGACCAACCCCATTGGTTCTAGCACGGAAAAATGTTTTGCGCGTTATTCCTACCGGATATGAGCCGCTGCGGCTGTTACGTCTCATCGCTGTGCATAAACCAAGCGAATGGTCGCAGACAAGCATCGGCAAAGGCTCTAGATTGCCGTCAACCAGCCTGCGCTCGGTGCTGCCAAGGTAGGCGCCACTGCGGTAGAGCGCACGCATACAACAAAAAGGAGACACCTTGTCGTGCAGCCCAATCAGCAAGCCTCGAATGCCTGGCGCATTCTGTTCCTGCTTTTCCTGGCCAACCTGTTCAATTTCTTCGACCGCACCATCCCCGCCATCATCATCGAGCCGATCCGTCTGGAATGGAGCCTGAGCGACCTGCAGCTGGGCCTGATCGGTACCGCCTTCACCATCGTCTACGCCCTGGCCGGCGTTCCGCTGGGGCGCATGGCCGATACCGGCGCGCGGCGCAAGATCATGGGCTGGGGCCTGGCAGCCTGGAGCGGGCTGACGGCGCTCAACGGCATGGCGTGGAATTTCTGGAGCTTTCTGCTGATTCGCATGGGGGTGGGCATCGGTGAGGCCAGCTACGCACCGGCGGCCAATTCGCTGATCGGCGACCTGTTTCCGGCGCACAAGCGCGCGCGGGCCATGGGCATCTTCATGCTCGGTCTGCCGCTGGGGCTGCTGCTGGCCTTCTTCACCATCGGCGCCATGGTCCAGGCCTTTGACAGCTGGCGCGCGCCCTTTCTGATCGCGGCGGTGCCGGGGCTGATCCTGGCGCTGTTCCTGTTCTTCATCCGCGAGCCGGCGCGCGGCGCGGCGGAGAGCACGCGGGTAAGCAGCGCGCCGGTGGACAAGCCGCTGCGCAAGGTGCTGGCGATCCGCACCTTCTGGTGGCTGGTACTGGCGGGGCTGGCGTTCAACTTCGCCTCCTATGCCTGCAATTCGTTCATGGTGCCGATGCTGCAGCGCTACTTCGGCCTGGGCCTGCAGAACGCGGCGATGGCCACCGGCGTGATCGTCGGACTCACCGGCCTGGTGGGTCTGACCCTGGGCGGCTGGATCGCCGACAAGGTGCACCAGCGCTGGGGCAATGGCCGGCTGCTGTTCGCCGCATTCAGCATGCTGGTGGCCTGTCTGTGCACCGGCTGGGCGCTGAGCGCCGGGCGCATCGACACGGCACTGTTCGTCGGCGTGTTCAGCCTGGGCTGGCTGTTCTCCTACAACTTCTACACCTGCGTCTACACGGCGATTCAGGACGTGGTCGAGCCGCGTCTGCGCGCCACCGCCATGGCCTTGTTCTTCGCCGGTCTGTATCTGCTCGGCGGCGGCCTTGGTCCGCTGGCGGTGGGCTGGCTGTCGGATCACTACGCGCAGGCGGCGATGCATGCGGCCGGCGCCAGCGAGATGAGCGAAGCGTTCAAGGCCGTTGGCCTGCACGACGCCATGCTGCTGATTCCGGTGGCCCTGCTGCTCACGCTGCTGGCCCTGCTGCAGGCGGCGCGCTGCTTTCAGGAGGATGCGCTGCGTATGCGCGAAGGATTGGCGCAGGCCGTGCCGGCATAAGAGGGGCGGTGCGCAGCGCAGCGCATGGATAAGGTCCGCAATATCCGGGCGCGGTTGGGTCCCCGTAGGGTGCGCCGTGCGCACCCTATGCACGGCGGGCCTAGGCGCACCGCCGCTCATTGATCGGTGCGCTCGGCACACCCTAGGGTTTTGGCGCCATCACGATCCGCAGGCGCCACAGACGGCGCGCAGGTAGGGTGCGCCATGCGCACCCATCTCAGGGCACCAGCAGGATCTTGCCGTCGCGCTCGCCGCTGGCGGCGGCCGCCACGGCATCCTTGATGTGCTCAAGGTCGTAGGTGGCCGCGACGCGGGTCTTCAGCTTGCCGCTGGCGATCAGCTGTACCAGCTCGCCGAACACCTTCATCTGCTGCGCCGGGCTGGCCTGCTGGAACCACTTGGCCAGCCAGAAGCCGCGCAGCGTCACGTCGCGGAAGACGAAGGAGGCCGGAGAAACCTGGCAGGCCTCGCCGCTCATCATGCCGTAGTTCACCAGCACGCCGCCGTTGGCCAGGGTCGCGGCAATGTGATCGGTGCTGGCGCCACCCACGGCGTCGATGCCCAGACGCACCTCTGCGCCGCCGGTGGCCGCGCGCACGCGCTTGGCCAGGTCCGGACCATCGACCAGCACCAGGTCACCGCCTTCGGCCTCGACACCGGCCACGGCCGATTCGCGGCGCACCACGTTGATGGTCTTGAAGCCGCGCAGCTTGGCCAGCTGGATCAGGTAGCTGCCGACGCCCGAGTTGGCGGCGTTCTGGATCACCCAGTCGCCCGGCTTGAGGTCGACGAATTCGCTGAGCAGGAGCGAGGCGGTCGGCGGATTGACGGTGAGCATGGCCAGCTGCAGCGGGTCGGCATCCGGCAGCGGGATGAGCTTGTCTGCCGGGGCGTTCATGGCGGTGACCCAGGTGCCGCAACCTACCGGCAGCAGCACGGTCTGGCCGACCTTGAAGTTGCCGACGCCTTCACCCAGCGCCTCGACCCTGCCGACGCCCTCGTTGCCGCCGATGGCCGGCAGCGGCGGCAGCATGCCGTAGGCACCGGTGAGAGTCAGCACGTCGGACGGGTTGATTGGCGCGGCCAGCACCTTCACCCGCACCTGCCCGGCGGCAGGCTCGGGCAGTAGCAGCTGCACCGCTTCGATCACGTCCTGCGGCACCGGGCCGCGTTGTTGGTATTCGGCTTTGAGCATGGCTTGGTCTCCTGAAGGCAGGCGCAAAATGCGTGGAGGCAGTCTAGCTGTGATAGGGCAAAGCGGAATGAATCGGCCGGCATCCACTCTGGTTATTAAGGCTGCCGGCCGTCTATGCTCTGACGGGGCAGGCCGGAGGTGGCATGTATAAAGGATGGATGGTGGCGCTGTTGTGGTGCTGGGCCGCAATGGCGAGCGCGCAGGTGCTGCATGTCGGCTTCGGCACGCACAAGCCACCTTACGTGTTCGAGGGCGAGCCGCGTGGTCTGGAGTACGAGCTGGTGGACGGCGCGGCGCGCAATGCCGGTTTCGTGGTGACCGCCTACTACGCGCCGATGGAACGCCTGCACCTGATGCTGCGGCGCGGCGAGATCGATGCCATCACCACCACCCATGAGCGCAGCGGGGTAGAGGCGTTCTACTCGGACGTCTACATCCACTACCACAACGCGGCGGTGGCCCTGGCCAGGCGCGGCTACCGTATCGAACGCATCGCCGATCTCGGTCGGCATTCCGTGAGCGCCTTCCAGCGCGCCCGGGTTCTGCTCGGGCCGGAGTTCGAACGCATGGCCATGAACAACCCGCGTTATCGCGAAGAGGCGCTGCAGATCAATCGCAACCGCCTGCTGTACAGCGGGCGTATCGAGGTGGTGGTGGGGGACAAGCGGATCATTCGCTACTTCAACCGTGAGGTCGCCGATCAGGTCGACGTCAACCAGCCGCTGACCTGGTTCGAACTGTTCCCGCCTACGCCGTATCGGGTCGGCTTCCGGCGCCAGGAGCAGCGCCAGCGCTTCGACGAGGGCCTGCGCAGGCTCAGGGAGAGCGGTGAGTATCGGCGTATCGAGCAGCGCTACCTGGCGGACTGAAACCTGAGGAAACTTTTGCGGGGCTGTCAGCACCGGATGGCTGTTGCACTATGCCGGCTTGTCTGACGCATGGAGACGCCACGATGCCGCGCCTGAAACCACTCGCCGCCTTCGCCATGGTCGCCCTGTTCGGTTGCCAGTACAGCCTCGCCGAAGACCGGCAATTGTCCTCCGAATTGGGGCCCTTACAGGTCCATACCGTCGCCGAGGGGCTGGCCAATCCCTGGGCGGTGGCGTTCCTCCCGGATGGCCAGGGTTACCTGGTGACCGAGCGCCCTGGCGCACTGCGCCGGGTCAGCGCCGAAGGCCAGCTGTCCGAGCCGCTACGCGGCGTGCCGGAGGTGTTCGCGGTGGGCCAGGGCGGTTTGCTCGACGTGGTGCTGTCGCCCGATTTCGCCGAAGACCGGCTGGTCTATCTGTCCTACGCCGAGGCGGGTGACGGCGCTGCCGGTACCGCGGTCGGACGCGGCAAGCTGTCGGCCGATGCCACGGCGCTGGAGGATTTCGAGGTGATCTTCCGCCAGCAGCCCAAGCTCTCCAGCGGCACGCACTTCGGCTCGCGCCTGGTGTTCGACCGTGACGGTCACCTGTTCATCGCCCTGGGCGACAACAACGACCGCCCCACCGCTCAGGACCTCGACAAGCTGCAGGGCAAGCTGGTGCGCATCTTCCCGGACGGGCGCATCCCCGAGGACAACCCCTTCGTCAGCCGTGACGGTGCCCGTGACGAGATCTGGTCCTACGGCCATCGCAACCAGCAGGGCGCCGCGCTCAATCCTTGGAGCGGCCGCCTGTGGACCCACGAGCACGGCCCGCGCGGCGGCGACGAAATCAACATTCCCGAGGCGGGCAAGAACTATGGCTGGCCGCTGGCGACCCACGGGGTGAACTACTCGATGCTGGCCATCCCCGAGGCCAAGGGCAAAACGGTGGCAGGCACCGAGCCGCCGCATCATGTCTGGGAAAAGTCCCCGGCGATCAGTGGCATGGCCTTCTACGATGCCGAGCGCTTCCCGGCCTGGCAGAACAATCTGTTCATCGGCGCATTGTCCAGCCAGGCGCTGATTCGTCTGCAGCTCGATGGCGACAGGATCGTGCATGAGGAGCGTCTGCTGCAGCCGCTCAAGGCGCGAGTGCGCGACGTGCGGCAGGGGCCGGACGGTTATCTGTATGTGCTGACGGATGCGCCGAAGGGGCAGTTGCTGCGTCTGGGGCTGGCGAGCGAGTGACGCGCGCCTCTGTTTTAGCGCAGCGATGGCAACGCAGGTCGTGTCTGGCGGTGCCTAACACGGGAGAGGTGTCGGGTGCGCATGCCGCACCCGGGGCGATCACTTCTTGCTGATGGTGATCTGGCGGGTGCCGCCGTAGGTCTGGCCGCTGACGCCCTTGGCGATCTGCTGAATCTCGCCACCGCCCTGCAGGAAGGCCGCTACCTGAGCTTCGATGGATTCACGGGTTTCCACGGCAGGGGCGGGCTTGCTGACTTTGCTGGAGGACGACTTCACGCGCAGGGTGGCCATGACCTTGATCTCTTTCAGATGGGCGGCCGGCCATTATGCCTCAACGAGCCTCTTCCTGCTTGGTCAATTGCCCCGCGACATGAGCGCAGGCCGCTCGCAGGTGGTTCCTCATCGCCGTTTCTAGCTTGTTTTCCAGGCACTTACGGCTCCCAGTTACCGGCCGTCGATTCCTCATGCTGCCAGCCCGGAGGCTCCTGAACTCGGGTAGAATGGCCGGCTGTTTTGGCGAGGTGGAACACGATGGCCGTTATCGGGCGGATGAATTCTTTGCAGGTGGTCAAGCACACCGACTTCGGTCTGTACCTGGACGGTGGCGCGGATGGCGAAATCCTCCTGCCCAAGCGCTACATCCCCAAGGACACGCCGAGCGAGGTCGATGACTGGCTCAACGTGTTCATCTACCTCGACAGTGAAGACAAGCTGATCGCCACCACCCTGAAACCGAAGATCCAGCTCGGCGAGTTCGCCAGCCTCAAGGTGGTGGATATCAACCGCGTCGGCCTGTTCTTCGACTGGGGCCTGCCCAAGGACCTGCTGCTGCCGCATTCCGAAGAGAAGCGCCCGCTGCAGATTGGCGACTATTGCGTGGTCTACCTGTACCTGGACAAGCGCACCCGCCGCCTTACCGCCACCGCGCGTCTGGATCGCCACCTGGACAAGGTGCCGGCCAATTATCAGGTCGGCCAGGAAGTCGATCTGCTGGTGGTCGAGCGGACCGACCTGGGCTTCAAGGCCATCATCGACGGCAAGCACTGGGGCCTGATTCACAAGAACGAACTGTTCAAGTTCATCCGCAGCGGCATGCGCGAGAAGGGCTACATCAAGGAGCTACGCGCCGACGGCAAGATCAGCCTGAGCCTGCAGCCCATCGGCCGCGAAGCTGCCAGCGGCCTGGCCGAGCAGATCATCGAACGCCTGCGCGCGCAGGGCGGCGTACTGGCATTGGGCGACAAGAGCCCGCCGGAGGCGATCGCCGAGCAGTTCCGGGTCAGCAAGGGCAACTTCAAGAAGGCCATCGGCGGCCTCTACAAGCAGGGCCTGATCCACATTCACGACGACCGTATCGAACTGCTCGACAACTGAAGCGCCGCCGTCTTGAGTCACGGCGCTGCAGCTCGCATAATGCCGCCGTCTTCTCGCCGGTGTAGCTCAGTTGGTAGAGCAGCGCATTCGTAATGCGAAGGTCGCAGGTTCGACTCCTGTCTCCGGCACCATGAAAATCAAAGGGTTAGCTTCGGCTAGCCCTTTGTCGTATGGGGTCCTCAGACGTTGCAACATTCCCACTCCGTGCTGTCGAAGCTAATGTGCATCTTGGCTTGGCTGCAGGCCGAGCCTTCTGGGAGTTGCCTATGTTGATCCGTTCGATCCTGATGATTCTGGCTGCATCCGTCGCCGCTGCCGCGTTCGCCGATCAGCCGCAGACCATTCGCGTCATTCCCAAGAGCTACGTCAGCCCCGGGGCCAGCGGCAGCGTTTCCGGTTACGAGCGTTACGAGCAGCACAACCTCTACGGCGGGCAGCGCCTGCCGCAGGGCAGCGTGCGGCAGGAAAGCCGCTACGGCAGCCACTCCAGCGAGACGCGCGGCGGCATTCGGCAGACCATCGAGTACCCCGGCGGGCTGATCATAGAGCGCCAGCCGGGTAGCGGCAGTTATCAGCAGCAGCGCAGCCGCTGAGTGTCAGTGCCTGGCGGCATTCGCCGGCGGTGTCGCGCCGTCGGCGATCACCGCGCGGTTGCGTCCCTCGCTCTTGGCGCGATAGAGGCTCTCGTCGGCTCGCTGCAGCCAGCTTTCCCAGTGCTCGCCGCTGTGCAGCACCGCGCCGCCGATGGAGACCGTCACCGCGCCGCCCGGGCTTTTCAGTTCCTGTGCTACCCGGCCGAGCAGATTCTGTGCTGCCGCCTGCAGGCCCGGCAGTTCGGTATTGGGTAGCAGCAGAAGAAACTCCTCTCCGCCGAAACGGAACAGGCGATCCTCCTTGCGCGAGCAGCGCTTGATCAGTTCGACGAAGGCCACCAGCACCTGATCGCCGACATGGTGGCCGAAGCGATCATTGATCTGTTTGAAATGGTCCAGATCCATCACCAGCAGGCCGTAGCTGTCGCTGTGGCGGCGATGGCTGGCCATGGCGATCTTCAGTTCTTCATTCATCGCCCGGCGGTTGCGGGCGCCGGTGAGCGGGTCATGGATCGCCAGCAGTTGCAGCTGGTCGCGCTGGGTGCGGGTGCGCACGGCGAAGATGAAGCTGAGCACGCTGGCCATCATGCAGGTGACCAGGAACGAGACCATCTGGTAGTCGCTCTCGAACACGCTGCCGGGCACCAGCAGGGCATGCGCGACCAGGCTGACCAGCACCAGGGCGGTGGCCAGCAGGGCCTTGCGCGGGGTGACCATGAAGAAGTTGAAGAGAATCAGCGGATAGATCCAGAACAGGCCGTTGACCCCCAGGTTGATGGCGATCAGCGTGGCACCGACAGAGAACACGGCGGCCAGGTAGATACCGGGTTTGACCGTGTCGCGAGTGACCCAGGCATAGAGCACGGCGAACAGCGTGGACAGAACGATGATGGTGTCGGCAATGCCGACCAGATAGTTGCCATGTAGCAGACGGTAAACGGCATAGGGCGAGATGCCGATGACGCCGAACAGACCCATCAGGGTGATGATCGACAGCTGGAAGTCGTTGCGCAGGCGCTTGAGTAGGCGAGCGGTCTGGATGGACATAGCGTTTCTTTTCGTTGTTATGAAACAAGCATGCAGAGCTTTGACCGCTTATGGCAAGGGGCATTCCTGAGCAAAGTGCCAGTATTTTTCCCTGCGACGGGTCGTTCAGTGAGCGCGCAGGGCGATCAGCGACTTGCTGCGCTGGTAACGGGCCAGTCGCTCGGCGAGCGTCTGGGGCAGGCTCGGGCAGTCATCGAAGCCCAGGCGCCGATAGAACGGGCCCAGATCGGGATGGCAGAACAGCCAGACGCTTTCCGGGTGCTCGGCCAGGCTGCATCGCAGCAGCCCGGCAGCCAGCCCCTGACCGCGTTGCCCGGGTGCGACGAACAGGCCGGTCAGCCACTGGCCGTCCGCTACCGGGCGCAGGCTGAGGGCGGCGATGATCTCGCTGCCACGCTGTGCCACCCACAGCTCGTCGCCCGCCTGGCTGCGCATCGGCGAGCGATGGCTGCGGTAGAACTTGTCGGCCAGAGGTCGCAGCGGCGGAGGAAGGCGGCGAAAGTGCGGGGCGGTCATGGGCTTAAGGGGCAGGAAGAGGGCTCCATTAAACCACCGCATTTGGTTAACGGCTGCGCATTTGCGGCCTTGCGGGCGGTGACAGCCCGGCCGCGCCGCCGCATCATGAGCCGATTCGCAGTTCGCTCAAGGATTTACCGCGTGTCCCAGCCTTCCCCTGTCTCCGTGGTCTTCGCCGCGCAAAGCGTGGCTGGCCAGGTACGCACGCACAACGAGGACGCCCTGATCTGCCGTCCCGACCTTGGCCTGTGGGCCCTGGCCGATGGCATGGGCGGGCACGAGCGCGGCGAGGTGGCCAGTGCCCTGGCGCTGGATGTGCTGGTCGAGGCGTTGCTCAGCGGTGCGCAACTGGTGGCCGCGGTGCAGGCCGCACACGAGGCGATCGTGGCAGCGGCGCAGCCCGGCGTCGGCGAGGCCGGCATGGGCAGCACCCTGGTTGCCGCGCGCCTGGACGGCGACGAGTTCGAGCTGGCCTGGGTCGGCGACAGCCGCGCCTACCGCATCGGCAGCGAGCATATCGAGCAGCTCAGTCACGATCACAGCTGGGTCCAGGCCATGGTCGACGCCGGCCAGATGAGCGCCGAGGAGGCCCGCGAGCACCCGCGGCGTAACCTCATTCTGCAGTGCCTCGGGCAGGCCGGGCAGGCGCCCGAGGTGGGCCTGCTGCGCGCCCGGCTGGCACCGGACGAACTGCTCTTGCTGTGCAGCGACGGGCTGACTGGCGAACTGGACGACGCCGCCATTCAGCGCTGCTGCGCCGAAGCGGCCACCCTGGAGGCGATGGTCGAGCAACTGGTGGGGCTGGCCAACAGCCATGGCGGCAGAGACAATATCAGCTGCATCGTCCTGGGCCTCGGCCCGAACGCCTCGCCCCGCGAGGCGCCGGCCCCCGGCCTGCTGCGCAAGTTGTTCAAATCCCTTCAACCCTGAGCGCCAGTCGAGCCGCATGAGTCAGCCCTCCATCAGCGTACCCGGTTACAGCATTCATCATCGCCTGGGCAAAGGCGGCATGGCCGAGGTCTATCTGGCTACCGAGCAGGCGCTGCAGCGCCAGGTGGCGCTCAAGGTGCTGCTGCATCGCGAGGACGCAGCCTTCACCCAGCGTTTCATCAAGGAAGGCCATACCGTCGCCTCCCTGCAGCACCCCTCGATCATCACCATCTACCGCATCGACCAGCTGGACGACGGCCGCCATTTTCTTGCCATGGAATACCTGGCGGGCGGCGATCTGGCCCAGTACAAGGGGCAGAGTCTGGAGCCGGCGCGCGCGCTGCGCATCGTCCGGCAGATCGCTGGCGCCCTGGCGCTGGTGCACGACAGAGGGCTGGTGCACCGCGACATCAAACCCGGCAACATCCTGTTCCGCGACGATGGCACCGCGGTGCTCAGCGATTTCGGCGTGGCCAAGGAGCTGCAGCTCGACAGCGAGCTGACCCAATCCGGCATCGCCGTCGGCAGCCCGGCTTACAGCAGCCCCGAACAGGCGCAGTGTCAGGCGCTGGACGCACGCAGCGACATCTACAGCCTGGGCGTGATCCTGCTGGAGATGCTCACCGGGCATAACCCCTTCCGCGGCGCCAACTACACCCAGACCCTGATGAACCAGCTGCAACTGCAGGCGCCGCCGCTGCCGGAGCCGCTGGGCGAACTGCAGTGGCTGCTCGACCGCATGCTGGCCAAGGACTTGGAAGATCGCTTCGCCGACTGCCACGTGCTGCTGGCCAGCCTCGACGAACTGCAGGACGCCGATCAGGACCAGACCCGTCTGAGCCCGGCCGTCAGCCTGCCGCCGCGCCCAACCCGGCGGCGCTGGCTGCCCTGGGCCGTACTCGGTGTGTTGTTGCTCGGCCTGGGGAGCGCTGGCGGCTACTACTGGCAGCTGCAGCAACGCATCAGCGGGTTGCTCGCGCTGGCGGAAACGCGCCTGAGCGAGGGGCGCCTGCTCGCCCCGGCGCAGGACAACGCCGATTACTATTTTCGCCAGGCCCTGGCCCTGGACGAGGGCAATGCCCAGGCCAGCGACGGCCTGCAGCGCGTGCTGCAGGCGCGTATCCAGCAGTATCTCGACCTGGCCGAACAGCGCCTGGACGAGGGCTTGCTGATCCTGCCCGAGGACGACAGCGCGGTGCATTATTTCCGCCAGGTGCTTGGCTGGGAGCCCGACAACCTGCTGGCTCTGGCCGGCATCAACCGGGTGGCGCAGCGTTTCATCGAACAGAGCGAGGCCGCCTATGCCCGGCGCGAATACAACCTGGCGCTGGAACAGATCAAGCAGGGCCTCGAGGCCGAGCCCGACAACGAACGGCTGCTGGCGCTCTATGACGGCCATGCCCAGCGCGTGCGCAACAGCCAGGCGGCGAACCGCCCGCGCAGCGCGCAGCCGGCCCAGCAGAACCCGATCAAGCGCTTGCTGAACAACCTATTCGACTGATCCGAGGCGACCACGATGCTCCGACTGCAGTTCCTGGATAACCGCCAAGCGCCGGTCTGGCTGACCGACGAGCGCCTGACCATCGGCCAGGACAGCCGCAACCAGCTGGTGCTCGGCGATGCCGGGATCGCCAGCTTCCACGCCGAGATCCGCCAGGATCACGGCTACTACTACCTCAGCGACACCGGTCAGGGCGCCACCTGGGTCAATGACCAGCGCGTCGGTACGCGCTTTCAGCTGCGCGACGGGGATCGCCTGCGTCTGGGCGCCGTCGAGTTGCTGCTGGTCGACCCGGCGAAAAGCGCAGCCAGGCCGGAAGCCGCCGCGCCGCGCTGGTTTCTCCAGGTGATCCAGGGCGAACATCAGGGGCGCAAGTTCCATGTCCACGGCTCGATGACCTTCGGCCGCTCGAGCAAGTGCGAGCTGTGCTTCAGCGATCTGGAATTGTCCCGCCGGCATTGCGAGTTCTTCCTCAAGGACGACGTGCTGGAGGTCAAGGATCTCGCCTCGGCCAACGGCGTGATGGTCAACCAGCAGAAGGTCAGGACTGCCGTGCTGCAACCGGGCGATCAGCTGAAGATGGGCTCGGTGACGCTGCTGGTGATCGGGCCGAAGGTGAGCGTGAGCGAGGCGCCCGACGAGGATGCCACCCAGTTCATGCGCGTGAGCGACCTGCCGCCCGCGCTGGCCGCCAAGGCGGCTGGCGGCGGCGCTACGCAGATCGCCCCGGTACCGCAGGCGGCGCGCACCAGCACCAAGGCAGCACCGGCGGCGGCCAATCCGCTGCGCGTTGCGGCCCAGGCCAAGGCTGCCCCCGTTGCCGCGCCGCCTGCGGCCAGCGCGGGCAAGCTGTGGCTGGGCGGCGTCGTATTGCTGCTGATCGGCGTGGGGCTTGGCGCCGTCGCGATGCGCTTGTTGGGGTGAGGTGTACGCGCGGGTTGGTGCGCATGGCGCACCCTACGGGTGGTCGCCGTTCGACGCGACTCTGCCGTAGGGTGCGCTGTGCGCACCGAATGCCCCGAGCCACGCCACCTCTCAAGCCGGTGTCAGACGCCTGCGCTCGGCGCGGATCTCCGGCAAATCGCTGCGGCGCAGGTAGACGCGCAACGGTTCGCTGAGGTTGACCCGATCGTCGATGCGCTGTTCCTGCAGCCAGGCCAGGCGCTGGCGATCCAGGCGCATCAGCGCGCCGTCGTCGACTGCCCAGACGTATTCGCAGGTAGGCGTGATGGTTTCGGCCGGTACGTCGAGGCCGAAGCTGTCTTCGGAAAAACGCAGCAGGTGCTGGCCGGTCTTGGCGTTGAAGCCGACGAAGCCCTGCAGCTGGTCGGCGGCCTGGCAGATCTGGGCGGAGCTGATACTCATGGCAAACCTCGGGTTCCTGTGGGGTTTGCACGCAAAACGAAGGGTTCTGGTTATCGGCGCAGCCTAACGTCAAAGGGGGCGTTGCGGCCTTGCCGTGGATCAAGAAACCGCCGGGAGCGGTTCTTGCCGCTACTTGAGGTGGCCGTCAGGCGGGCCACCCTGAAGCGACTACAGAGCGGGTAACACCTGATCACGCAGCAGCGGTGCCAGGTCATCGGGCAGGGGCAGGGTGGTGTCGAGCCAGCGCAGTTCCTCCAGCTCGGCGGCTGGCTGCACGGCGTGGGGCAGGGCGGCGCGATAGATGTCGGCCTGTACCCAGGTGTCGGCCTCGTTGGCGGCGGGCGCCTGGAACTGGCCGAGCGGTCGCAGCGCGCCGGCGTCCAGCTGCAGGTTGAGCTCCTCGAGCAGTTCGCGTTCCAGTGCCGACAGGGCGTCTTCCCCTGGCTCGCGTTTGCCGCCGGGCAGCATGAAGAAGCGGGTATCGCGTTTGCGCACCAGCAGCAGACGGCCTCGTTCGTCGAACAGGCAGGCGGCGGCGATATGCAGGGTGGTGTTCATGGGATGAGCAGCGGGCGCCCCGTTCGGGGCGCCCGCCAGGCGTCAGCCGGCCAGGCCGACGTAGACGTTCTGCACGTCGTCGTGACCGTCGATGGCTTCGAGGAAGGCCTCGACTTCTTCCATCTGCTCCGGGGTCAGGCTGGTCACCGGGTTCTTCGGGCGGTAGCCGAGCTTGGCCGAGTTGACGGTGAAGCCCTGCTCCGGCAGTGCCTTGCACACGGCGTCGAGGTCGGTCGGATCGGTGATGAACAGGGTCGCACCCTCGTCATCGGGGACGAAGTCCTGTGCGCCGGCCTCGATGGCGGCCAGTTCCGGATCGGCGCCATCCTCGGTGGTGGCTTCGATCAGGCCAACGTGGTCGAAGTCCCAGCTGACCGAGCCGGACGCACCGAGCTGGCCCTTGCGGAACAGCACGCGGATCTCGGCCACGGTGCGGTTGACGTTGTCGGTCAGGCACTCGACGATCAGCGGCACCTGATGCGGGGCGAAGCCTTCGTAGAGAGTGCGCTCGTAGTTGATCACCTCACCGGACAGGCCGGCGCCTTTCTTGATGGCGCGCTCCAGGGTGTCCTTGGGCATCGAAGCCTTCTTGGCCTGGTGCACGGCCAGGCGCAGCTTGGGGTTCATGTCCGGGTCGGCGCCGTTGCGCGCGGCGATCATGATTTCCTTCACCAGCTTGCCGAAGATCTTGCCTCGGGCATTGGCGGCGGCTTCTTTGGGTTTGGCTTTCCACTGGGCGCCCATCTGGGGTCTCCTGGCCGATAGGTGAGACGGCGTCGCGGCGCGCGAACGGCGGCCGGACGATCGGTTAGGCTGCGGATTCTAGTGCGTTGCGGCGCCGGCGGCACGTGCAATTTCCGCCCGGCATGATCGCTGGGAAGGCGCCGGCGCAGAGGGGCGCGCCGGCGGGGTGGTTCAGAGGTCGGGTGAGTGGCTGCCGAGCAGGGTTTGCCCGTGCTTTCGGGTGCGCTTGGCCAGGCGTTTCTCCTGGGCGGTCTTCAGCGGCTTTTTCTTGTGTTCCTTGTGCGAATCCAGACTCTTGCTCATGGCGGTATCTCCGGTAAAGGCATCATCGATTGGGGAAAAGAGTTCTCGGCACTTTCACCTCCTCGGCTCCCGGAGCCCGCTGTCATCTTGCATTGCCATCTGAGCATAGCTGCTGGCCATGAATCGGGCGGGAAACGCGACGGGTAACATGCAGTAGCGAATCGGCCGCAGGCGTGGCGGCAGGCTTTTCTATGCTTGCCCTTTTCACGCTGCTCAAGGAGGCCGTCATGTCCCGCCTTTTTCATCGTCTCGCCGGCGCCGCGCTGGCCTTGCTCATGCTGCTGGGGGGCGGCCTGGCCTCGGCGCAGCAGGAAAGCCTGCGTATCGGCATCATCGGCACCGGCAACATCGGTAGCGCACTGGCCCGGCTTTGGGTAGAAGCCGGGCATGAAGTGATGATCTCTTCCCGCCACCCCGAACGTTTGCAGGCGTTGGCCGACGAGCTTGGGGAGCGTGCGCGCGTCGGCACGCCGCGTGAGGCCGCCGCCTTTGGCGAGGTGATCCTGCTGGCGGTGCCCTATGCCGCCACCCCGCAGGTCGGCCGCGACTATGCCGCCGAACTGGCCGGCAAGGTGCTGCTCGATGCCGGTAACCCCAGGCCGGAGCGCGACGGGCCGATGGCCGAGGAGGCCGTCGAACTGGGCGCCGGGCTGGCCTCGCAGCAGTTCCTGCCAGGCGTACGCCTGG
This sequence comes from Pseudomonas hydrolytica, assembly GCF_021495345.1. Lineage (NCBI taxonomy): Bacteria > Pseudomonadati > Pseudomonadota > Gammaproteobacteria > Pseudomonadales > Pseudomonadaceae > Ectopseudomonas > Ectopseudomonas hydrolytica. Next base: position 3,811,736 of record NZ_CP099397.1, on the reverse strand, counting down.
TGCGCGCGTTCAATGCGATCTCCGCGCACAACCTGCGCAGCCAGGCCCATCGCCAGGGCGAGAAGCTGGCCATCCCGCTGGCCGCGGACGACCAGGCCGCCCTGCAGGTGGCGGCGCGTCTGGTGAGCGACGCCGGCTTCGACCCGGTGATAGTCGGGCCGCTTTCCAGCGCCAAATCCTTCGATTTCAACAGCGGCGTCTCGGCGCGCATGCCGACGGCGCGGCAGCTGCGCGAGGCGCTCGGGCTCTGAGAGGCTTGCCTGGCGAAAGCCGGCGGCAGAACATGGCGGTTCTGCGCAATCGTCAAAAGGAGTTGCCCATGTCGCGTTGCAAGCCGATCGCGGCGCTGTTGCTGGTTTGCGGGCTGGCCGAGGCGGCGCCCGAGCAGGTGCCGCTATACCGGGAAATCAAGGATTGGGTGGTGGCCTGCGACAACCTTCGTGGTTGCCAGGCGCTGAGTGCCACCGAGGATTACGGCCACACCCCGCTGCGGCTCGAGCTGCGCCGCGCGGCCGGAGCGCAGGCGCCGTTGCAGTTGAGCCTGCGCTATGCCGGGCAGACCGAGTATTTCCCGCTGCTGCTCGACGGCGAGCCGCTATCGGCCGTCGCTGATGCCCTGCAGCTCACGCAGGACGACGATGAGCTGCTTCTTACCGCCGAGGGCGCCGAGGCCCAGGCGCTGTTGGCCGAACTGCGCAACGGCGAGCAACTGCGCATGGCGGTGGACGGCGAGGACGAGGCTGTGGTGTCGCTGCGCGGGCTGTCCGCCGCGCTGCTGCTGATGGACTCGGTGCAGGGGCGGGGCGATGGCGTCACGGCGCTGTACCGGCCCGGCACGCGCCCGGCCAGCGAGGTGCCGGTCGCGCCGCCGGCGCCGCGTCTGCGTCCCTATCCTGGCACTGCGCCGCTGGCCGAGGCGGAGAGCCGTGCCATCGCCGAGGCGGTGATGGCGGCCACGCGCAGCGCATGGGTCGAGGAGGAGATGGACAGCACCCCGGAGGCCGAGGCCTTCGCCCTCAACGAGCACGAGGCGCTGGTGCTGATCCGCACCTGGTGCGCGGCCTACAACTGCGATTTCGCCGTTTATCGCGTCAGCCGTCAGCCACCCTATGCCGCGCAGGACATGCGGCTCGATCCGCTGCCGTTGGACCACGACGGGTTGTCCGGCTGGGTCAGCTACCAGCCGGAGAAGGGCGAGCTGGCCTATTTGTACAAGGGGCGCGGCATCGCCGATTGCGGCGAGTCGGGCAGTTGGCGGTTCGATGGCGAGCGCTTCCAGTTGGCCTCATTCAGCCTCATGAACCGCTGCGCGGGGGGCAATCCCGGCGAGTGGCCCGAGTTGTGGCGGGTGATCGAGCCCTGAGCAATAGAGGGGCAAGCGGGGCTCTGGTGCGCACGGCGCACCCTACGGACCGTTGCGCGTAGGGTGCGCCATGCGCACCGGCTTCTATGGATACAGCCACCCCCTACGGTCTGGTCGATTTCGCACCCTAAAGATTGCGCCAGATCAGCTGCAGCCCGGCCAGCAGGATGCCCAACCGGGCGATGCGGTAGAACCACTGGTGGTTGACCCGCGATTGCAGCCACAACCCGCTCCATACCCCCAGCGGCACGATGGGCGCGAGCATCAGGCTGAGCAGCAGGTTGTCCCGGCTGAACTGACCCAAGGCCGCGTAGGGGAATAGCTTGGCCGCGTTGGTCAGCAGGAAGAACAGGTTGATGGTGGCTACGAAGCGCAGTTTTTCCAGCTGCTGCGGCAGCAGGTGCATCATCACCGGTGGGCCGCCGGCGTGGGCCACGAAGCTGGTGAAGCCGGCCAGGCTCGACAGCAGCAGGCCACGGCCCTTGTGCAGCGGCCTCGGCGCCTGGTTGGCGAGCAGCAGGCCGAGGCCGACGAAGCTCACGGCGATGACCCCGATCAGCAGACCGATGGCGCGTTCGTCGAAGAAACCGAAGGTCAGCGACCCGATGGCGATACCAATTACCGCGCCCGGCAGCATGACCTTGAGGTTGGCCGTATCCCACCTGCGCCAGTAGGCCTTCAGCCCGACCATATCGGCCAGACAGAGAATCGGCAGCATCACTGCCACGGCCTGTTTCGGCGAGGTGGCCAGTGCCAGCAGCGGCACGGCAATGCCGCCCAGCGCGCCGCCAAAACCACCTTTGGACAGCCCGGTGAGAAACACCGCCGGTAGGGCGAATAGAAGGAAGTCGTGCAGCGTCATGGCGTGCTCTGGTCAGGCGGAGGGCGCAGGGTAGCAAAGGGCGCGAGGTGACAGAATGTTCTCGCCGAGGTTGGACGATCTGCTCACTGTGTGGCGTTTTCCGTCGGGCACTGTGTCTGCCGCGGCGTGGCTGGCGTTGCTCTAATGGACGCTCCCTTCCCGAGGACCGTCCCATGTCGCCCAAGGATCTGCTGCTGGCTCTGCTGGTGATCGTCGTCTGGGGCCTGAATTTCGTGGTGATCAAGGTCGGGCTCGAGGGTATGCCGCCGATGCTGATGGGCGCGCTGCGCTTCATGCTCGCCGCTTTTCCCGCCATTCTGTTGGTACGTCGGCCGCAGGTGCCGCTGCGCTGGCTGCTGGCCTATGGCATGACCATCTCGGTCGGGCAGTTCGCCTTTCTTTTCTACGCCATGCATGTCGGCATGCCGGCCGGGCTGGCCTCGCTGGTGCTGCAGTCGCAGGCGTTCTTCACCCTGTTCTTCGCCGCCCTGTTTCTCGGCGAGCGCCTGCGCGGCAGCAACCTGTTCGGTTTGCTGGTGGCCGCTTGCGGCCTGGCGCTGATCGGCCTGCAGAGCGGCCAGGCGATGACCCTGGCCGGTTTCGTCCTGACCATCGCCGCGGCCTCGATGTGGGCACTGGGCAATGTGGTCACGCGCAAACTGGGCAAGGTCAATCTGCTGGGGCTAGTGGTCTGGGGCAGTCTGATACCGCCGCTGCCGTTTCTGGCGCTGTCGCTGTGGCTGGAGGGGCCGGCGCTGATCGGCGCGTCGCTGCGCGGCATCGGCCTGCAATCGCTGGCGGTGCTGGCCTATCTGGCGTTCGGCGCCACGCTGCTCGGTTATGGCCTGTGGAGCCGCCTGCTGTCGCGCTATCCGGCCAGCCAGGTGGCACCGTTCTCCCTGCTGGTGCCGGTGGTGGGCATCAGCTCGTCGGCGTTGCTGCTGGGCGAACGCCTGGGTTCGCTGCAGGTGGTCGGCGCCATTCTGGTGATGGCCGGGCTGCTGCTCAACGTCTGGGGCGGCCGGCTGCTCGATAGCTGGCGCCAGCGCACCGTGCGGGCGCTCTAGCGTTTTTCGGACGGCCCGCATTCAGCCCGGATGACTGGCCGAGTCGCCGCCGCTGGCGTCTCGTCTCGGTGCTTCGGCGCACTCCAGGCGGTTACGGCCATTGCTCTTGGCGCGATACAGGGCCTGGTCGGCGCTGCGGATCAGGGCAACGGCCTGGGCGCTGCTGTCCTCGGCGCTGGGGATCAGGCTGGCCAGGCCAGCGCTCACCGTGACTCGCTGAAAGGGGCTGCCCTGATGGGCGAGGTGGCGCTGTTCTAGGGCCTGCAGGAAGGTTCGGGCCACGGTCTGGGCACCTTCGCTGTCGACGTTGGGTAGGATCACCGCCAGTTCCTCGCCACCGTAGCGCGCCGCCAGGTCGCCGGGGCGCCGCATGCATTGTCTGAGCACATCGGCCACTGCGCGCAGGCAGGCATCGCCGGCCACATGGCCGTAGCGGTCGTTGTAGCGCTTGAACAGGTCGATATCCAGCAGCATCAGCGACAGCGGCGAACCACGACGCTGGGCGCGGCGAATCTCCACCTCGAGGGTCTGGTCGAAGCTGCGTCGGTTGGCCAGGCCGGTCAGGGCATCCTGCGACGCCAGCACCTCCAGCCGGGCATTGGCATCGAGCAGCTCCTCCCTCGCGCTCAGCAATTGCTGCTCCATGCGCGAGCGGCGGCGGATATCGAGAATCAGGCGTTGGCCGATGACGCCGATGGCCAGCAGCAGAAGCAGAATCAGCGCGGCGAACAGCTCGGCATCGCGGCGCCAGGCCGCCAGGGCCTCGGCACGGCCGACCGCGATCACGGTGATCAGCGGCAGGCGCTCATTGCGGCGAAACGCATAGAGGCGCTCGATGCCGTCGATGCGCGACGTCTGGATGGAGGTGCCTTCGTGCTTCTCGCGCAGGATTTGCAGCACCGGCGAGTCGGACCAGTCGAGGCCTACATCCTGCTCACGAAAGGGTTGGCGAAACAGCAGCAGGCCGGCGCTGCTCGACAGGCTCATCGAGCCATGTTCGCCGAGGTCGAGACCGCCATAGAAATGCAGGAAATGCTCGACACCCAGGGTGACGGCCACCGCTCCGGCGAAGCCGCCATCGGCATCGTTAAGCCGGCGGCTGACGGTGAAGACCCAGTCGCCGGTAATGCGGCTCTTGATGGTGGGGCCGATGAAAATATCCGTCGAGGGATCGTCGCGGTGATGAATGAAGAAGGCGCGGTCGGCCGCGTTGAGGCCGGACTGGGGGGCGCTGCTGGAGGCCAGCAGCCGGTCGCCCTGGGTATCGTAAATGACGATGGCGTTGGCCAGGCCGAGTACCTGGGTCTGCTGTTGCAGCAGTCTCCTGATTCGCTCCTGCTCCTGCGGGGAGAAGTCAGCCCCTTGCACGCGCTCGCTCAGGTCGTTCAGCACCAGTTCGGACTGGCGAATCACGCCCTCGGTGTAGTTGTCCAGCGCCTGAACCAGATTGAGGTTGGCCACGTTCAGCTCGCGTATTGCGCGCTCGCGGGAGAACCAGATTTGCCATGCCGTCAGCAGGGCCAGAGACAGGCAGATGAACACCAGCAGAAAGGAGGCTAGCCGAATGCCGCGCTTCATGGCTGAAACCCAGGGGGAGGGGCGGTGAAAAGGCGGGAACGAGGGCGGGCCGCCGTGGCGGCCGCGCCCTTGGCATCATCAGTCCTGGCGGCTGGTGACTTCCAGCAGGTGATAACCGAACTGGGTCTTGACCGGGCCCTGGACCACGCCGACCGGTGCGCTGAACACCACGGTGTCGAATTCCTTGACCATCTGGCCGGGGCCGAACGAGCCCAGGTCGCCGCCGTTACGGCCGGACGGGCAGCTGGAGTTGTCCTTCGCCAGCTGGGCAAAGTCGGCGCCACCTTCGATGGCGGCTTTCAGTTCGTTGCACTTGTCTTCGCTGGCAACCAGGATGTGACGGGCAGTGGCGCGAGCCATGGGAGTATCTCCTTTCGATTGAGGTGCAGAGCCTAGCGCAATCGACTCGCCAAGCATACGGGGCCGGCGGGCGTCGGGTTGCGTCCGGCTCGTCGTCCCCCATGTGCGACAACGCAACGAGGCGCTGCCGAGGCGCTCGGCAGCGCGCTTGCCTCATTGCTGCAACCAGGCTTCGGCCTGCGCTTCGTGGATCGAATCGAAGGCCTTGATGGTCAGGCCCGGAATCAGTGCGCCCTCCACCTCGCTGGCGGTGCGCAGCCACTGCTGATCGGCCACCACCGCCACCCGGTCGAACTGGCGAATCAGGCGCAGCAGCTGCGGAATGCGCTTGAGCTCGACGCCCACCGCACCGAGCGTTGGCCATTCGAAACTGCCGACGCGATAGAACATCTTGCCGTGCTCTATGCCTTCGGCGGCCTGAATCAATTCGTCGAGGGCGACACGCATGGCCTCGCTGTCCAGCTTGCCGGTGAAATCCACGTCGATGCGCTGATCGCCGCTGCGGGTTACCTTGAACATGGCGATTTCTCCTCAATGGAGTGGAGCTTTCACCATACGCCGCCTGGCGCCAGACGCGAATGGCTGCGCAGGCTTCTGGATGATCGGTCGCCTCTGGTGCAGTCGGTGCAGCACTTTCCCCAGTAAACGAAGGTCTGACCCACCACCCACTAGGCCAAAGGCGCCCCATCGCGCATCATCTGCACGGTCGGTTTGCAAGGAGAGTCCTATGCGCTTGCCCTTTTTCGCCGTCGTTCTGACGCTGGGTCTGTTCGCCGTCACGGCGCAGGCAGCGGACGAGGCGCGGCTGATCGAAGCCATCAATGCCTACCGCGGCGAGGTGCAGCGCTGCGGCGTGCAGGTTTCCGAGCCACTGCCGCCGTTGAGCAGCGATACGCGTCTGCTGCTGCCGGCGGCCGGCACCGGTGACCTGCAGCAGGCGCTGAGTGCGTCGGGCTATCCGCTGGTCAATGTGCAGGCCATCAGCCTGTCCGGTCCGCGCGATGCGCAGGCGGCGATGCAGGCGCTGGCGGAGAGCTTCTGCCGGGTGCTGCTCGACCCGCAGTTCATCGACATCGGCGTCAGCCGCATGGACCGCGACTGGCGCATCGTCCTGGCGCGCCCACTGCTCAGTGGCCGCCTCGGCGACTGGCAGGCCGAAGGACAGAACCTGCTGCAGCGCATCAACGCCGCCCGCGCCCAGGCGCGCCAGTGCGGCGCTCAGCAGTTCGCCGCAGCCGCACCGCTGACCTGGAGCGCGGAGCTGGCCACGGCAGCCGAGTCGCATAGCCGCGCCATGGCCAATGACAACTTCTTCGCTCACCAGGGCCGCGACGGCCGGACTCCGGGGGATCGTGCGGAGCTGGCCGGCTATGGCGGTGGGCGCATTGGCGAGAACATCGCCGCTGCATTGGACACGGCTGACAAGGTGGTCGAAGGCTGGCTGGCCAGCCCGGCTCATTGCGCCAACCTGATGAACCCACAGTTCGAGGAACTCGGCGCCGCCTACGGCAGCGACCCGCAAAGCGACGCCGGCATCTACTGGACCGCGCTGTTCGGCGGACGCTGAGCTGCCTCAGGCGACGCCGAACACCTGAGCCAGGTGCTGTTCGTAGCGCGCCACGTCGCGCTCGATGTTCGGCACCTTCATCACGTCGTTGCAGATGAAGGTGGGCAGGGCGCTCATGCCGAGGAATTCGTTGGCCTTGTGGAAGGGGAAGTACACCGCGTCCACGCCCTTGCCTTCGAAGAAGTCGGTCGGGTCCTCGAAGGCCTGCACCGGGGCGTTCCAGGTCAGCGACAGCATGTACTGCTTGCCCTGGATCAGCCCGCCGCTACCGTACTTCTGCGAGGCGTCGGAGCGGGTGCGGCCGTCGTTGGCGTAGAGGCTGCCGTGGCCGGTGGTGAACACCTCGTCCAGATACTTCTTCACCGTCCAGGGGGCGCCCATCCACCAGCCGGGCATCTGATAGATCACCACGTCGGCCCAGAGGAATTTCTGTACCTCGTCCTCGACGTCGTAGCCGCCGTCGATGAAGGTGGTCTTGATATCGAAACCGGCGCGGTCGAGAAAGGCCACGGCAGCGTCGTGCAGGGTGGTGTTGTACTGGCCGTTGGAATGGGCGAACTGTTTGCCGCCATTGAGCAGGAGGATCTTTTTCATCGGGGGTCTCCGGAAAATGTGGCGGCAGGTTATCGGGCCCTGCGCGCGTGAAATACCCCGCAGCGGTCAAATTATTGTTGACTGAAAGTCATGAAATGCGAGCTGAAGCCTGCGTTAAGGTGAGGAGGTATTCCTTATCCGGAGCCTTCCCGATGTATGCCTTTATCCTCCACGCCCACACCCGACCCGAACAGGCCGAAGCCTTCGAGCGGCTGTTCCGGGCTTACGTCGAACCCAGCCGCGCCGAGCCCGGCTGCATCGAATACCACATGCTGCGCGACGTGCAGGACCCGACCCTGTTCATCTTCTACGAGGTATGGGCATCGCGGGAGGCGCTGGCCGAGCACATGGCGCTGCCGCACATGCGCGAGTTTCACGAAAGGCGCATGGATTACCTGCGCCGTGATGTCGAGCTTCGTGAAATCGAGATGCTCAGCTCGGCACGTTGAGTGAGTCGCTGAACGCCCGGTGGCCTAGCGCACCCTTGTAGGGTGCGCCAGGCGCACCTTGAAACAGCGGGCGCGATGGTGGACCGCACGCATCAGAGGACCCCGGTGCGCACGGCGCACCCTACGGGCCGAATCAGCGCCAGTTGAGAATCGGCCAGCCGGCCTGTTCGGCGTGGGCGCGCAGGGTCGGGTCGGGGTTGACCGCGAATGGCCTGTCCACCAGTTGCAGCAGCGGCAGGTCGTTGCGCGAGTCGGAATAGAAGCTGGCGCCGGCCAGGTTCTCGTTCTGCTCGGCGAGCCAGGCCTGTAGCCGTGTCACCTTGCCTTCGCGGTAGGTCAGTACGCCCTGGGTGCGGCCGCTGTAGAAGCCGTGCTGCTGCTCCAGGTCGATGGCCAATACCTCGTCGATGCCGAAGCGCTCGGCGATGGCGCTGACCAGAAAATGCGCCGAGGCGGAGATCACCAGCAGGCGATCGCCGGCTTCGCGGTGCGCGGCCAGGGTGCGGCTGGCGTCGCTGTAGAAGATCGGCTCGATCACATCCTCGACGAAGGGCTCGACCACATGGGCGACCTCCTCGGGTGTGCGCCCCACCAGTGGCGCCAGGGTGAAGGCCATGTAGTCCTCCATGGCCAGCTCGCCCGCCGCATACAGGTGCATCAGCTCCTGTTCGCGGGCGATGAAGGCTTCGCCATCGGCCCAGCCCAGCTTGGTCATTTCCACTGCCCACAGACTGGCGCAGTCGCCGTGGATCAGGGTTTCGTCGAGATCGAAGATTGCCAGGGCCATCACGCCACCTCCCGGATCGCATCGGCGCCTATGGCCAGGCTGACGCTCTGGCCGTCGTGGTGCAGGTCGGCGGCGGAGCGGTTGAGCACGTCTACCAGCAATTCCACGCCGCGTGCTTCGACGCGGTAGCGGATCACGTTGCCGAGTAGGCTGTGGCTGCGAATCTGCGCCTCGATGCCGCCGTCGGCGAAGTGGATGGCTTCCGGGCGAATCGCCACGCGGCTGCCGATCGGCTGGCCGAGCAGGCGGCTGGCGGCCTCGGCGTCGAGCAGGTTGTAGTTGCCGATAAAACCGGCGGCGAAGGCATCGGCCGGCGCAGTGTAGAGGGTTTCGGCGTCGCCGCTCTGGACGATCTGTCCGCCGTTCATCAGCACGATGCGGTCGGACAACACCAGCGCCTCTTCCTGATCGTGGGTGACGAAGATGGTGGTCAGGCCCAGCTCGCGCTGGATCGCGCGGATCTGCTCGCGCAGGTGCTTGCGGATGCGCGCATCCAGCGCCGACAGTGGTTCGTCGAGCAGCAGCAGGCGCGGACGAGTGACCAGCGAGCGGGCCAGGGCCACACGCTGGCACTGGCCGCCGGAGAGCTGTTGCGGGTAACGATTGGCGTAGTCGCTCAGTTCCACCAGCTCCAGCACCTCGGCGACGCGCTTGCTGGCCTCGGCGGCTGGGACCTTCTGCATACGCAGGCCGAAGGCGACGTTCTGTTGCACGGTCATGTTGGGGAACAGCGCATAGCTCTGGAACACCATGCCGATGCCGCGTTTTTGCGGCGGCATGGGCACCAGGTCCTCGCCGTCCAGCAGGATCTGCCCGCCGTCGACCGCGGTCAGGCCGGCGATGCAGCGCAGCAGGGTGGACTTGCCGCAGCCGGACGGGCCGAGCAGGGTGATGAACTGGCCCTGGCCGATCTCGATGTTGATGTCGGTGAAGATGGGCGTTGCACCGTAGCTTTTATGCAGGCCGCGGATATTCAGGTAACTCATGATTTGTCCTTGTTCAGACGGTTGGCTGCCCAGGTCATCAGCAGCACGAACATGAAATAGGAGATCACCAGAGCGCTGGTGAAATGGCCGCTGTCGTTGCGCATGTTGTACAGGTACACCTGCAGCGTTTCATAGCGGCTGCCCACCAGCAGGTTGGCGAAGACGAACTCGCCGAACAGGAAGCTGAAGGACAGGAACACCGAAACCATCAAACCCTTGCGCAGATTGGGCAGCACCACCAGGAACGCTGCGCGCCAGGTGCTGGCGCCGAGCAGGTGGGCAGCGTCCATCAGGTCGCGCAGGTTGATCGCCTGCAGGTTGTTGGTGATGGCGCGGTACATAAAGGGCAGGGCGATGGTGAAGTAGCAGCCGATCAGGATCCACGGCGTGCCGAGGATCGGCAGCGGGCCGGACGCGAACAGCTGCATCAGGCCCACCGAGGACACCACCGGCGGAATGGCGAACGGCAGCAGGATCAGCACGTTCATCAGCGCGTCCAGCTTGGGGAAGTGGTAGTTGACCACGAACAGCAGCGGCAGGATCAGCAGCAGCGACAACGCCAGGGCGCCGAAGCACACCAGCAGCGAGCGGCCGAAGGCGGCGAGAAAGCGCGCATCGCTCCACAGCGCCACGTACCACTTGAAGGTGAAGCCGCTGGGCAGGATGGTCGCCGACCAACTTGTGGACAGTGAGTACACCAGCGTGCCGAGCAACGGCAACAGCAGGATCAGAAACAGCAGGTAGACCACCAGTTGGTGGAACAGCGGCGAGCGTTTTTCAGCGGGCGACATGGTAGCTCCGGCGCAGCAGCCATTGGTGGACGATGGTGATCAGGGTCATCAGGCCGACCAGCACCATCGCCAGCGCGCTGGCCATGTTCGGGTCAAGGAAGATGTCGCCGGAAACCATCGACGCGATACGGATCGGCAGGATGTTGAAGTTGCCGGTGGTCAGCGCGTACACCGTGGCGTAGGCGCCCAGGGCATTGGCCAGGAGGATGACGAAGGTACCGAGCAGCGCCGGGGTCAGCACCGGCAGGCCGATATGCCGCCAGAACTGCCAGGTATTGGCGCCGAGCAGTTCGGCCGACTCGCGCCAGTCCTCGCGCAGGGCGTCGAAGGCCGGGTAGAGCAGCAGCACGCCGAGGGGGATCTGGAAGTAGGTGTAAAGCACGATCAGGCCGGTCTTGGAGTAGAGGTTGAAGTCCTCGATCACCCCCATCTGCTTGAGCAGGATGGTCAGCGCGCCGTTGAAGCCGAGCAGGATGATGAAGGCGAAGGCCAGCGGCACCCCGGAGAAGTTGCTGGTCATGTTGGAAAACGCCATGACGAAATCGCGCAGGCGGCTGCTGACCTGGCGCAGCGAATAGCTGCCGATGATGGCGACGACGATGCCGAACAGGCTCGACCAGAAGGCGACCTCCAGACTGTGGCGCATGGCCTGGCGGTAGAACGCCGAGGAGAAGGCCTGCTGGAAATTGCCCAGGCCCCAGCCGTCGGCGGTGTTCAGGCTGTTGCTCGCCACCCAGGCCAGTGGTGCGATCTGGAAGGCGAAGAAGAACAGCGCGAAGGGCACCAGGCACAGCAATGCCCAGCCCTTGCTGGAGATGGTGGATTTCATGCAAGCAATTCCCTGCACCAGGGTTTGTCGTGGGCCGCGCCGAGCAGCTGGCAGATGGTGCCGCACAGCTCGGTCTGTTGTGGGCGGGCTGCAGGATCGAGGCTGAAGGCGCTGCCGAGAACGATCAGCGGCACTTCGCGCTCTTCCGGCAGCACGCCGTTGTGGCTGCGGTCGTTGTTCATGCCGTGGTCGGCAGTCACCAGAATCTGGTAACCGGCGTCGAGCCAGGTCTGGATATATTCGGCCAGCAGCACGTCGGCCATGCGCGCGGCGTTGCGGTACTGCGAACTGTCGAGGCCGTGCTTGTGGCCGGCGTCGTCGATGTTCATCGGGTGCACCAGCAGCAGGTTCGGCGCGTGAAGCTGGCGCAGGCTGTCGGCATCGGCCAGCAGGTGCGAATCCGGGTAATGGTCGGCGTAATAGAAGTGGCCGTACTGGATCGGCAGCGACTCATCGCTGGTGTGGCGGTCGCGGGCGGCCTGGAAGGGCGCGCGGTTGTAAAGCTCGCTGACCCAGTGATAGGCCGCGGCGGCGGTGCTCAGGCCGGCGTCACGGGCGTAGTGAAAGATGCTGCGCTGATTCGACAGGCGTACCACATCGTTGTGCACGATGCCGCTGTCGATGGGCGCCACGCCGGTGAGGATGCATTCGTAGAGCGGGCGGGACAGTGCCGGCAGTGCGCAGTCGAGCTTGTACAGCGCAGCGCGCCCGGCCTGGCAGTAAGCCAACAGGTGGCCCAGCGCATGCTGGGCCACCTGATAGCTCAGGCCATCCAGTACCACCAGGATGACGTTGTGCTTCATGGGTTTCTCTCGTTCGGTCGTAGCCCGGATGCAATCCGGGGGCGTACTTGGCGATTGCCCCGGATTTCATCCGGGCTACGGATCAATGGTGTCGCGGCTGCATCAATTCATATTGATGATCACGTGCTCCTGCCACAGCCGCGGCAGTGCCTTGGAGGTGGCTTCCCAGGCGGCGGCATCCTTGATCGGCTGGACCTTGGCGTACTGCTCTTGCGGCAGCAGCTTGGCCTGTACCTCGGCCGGCAGGTCGATGTGCTCGGCGCGGATCGGACGGGCGTGGCCCTTGGCCAGATTGATCTGCCCGGCATCGCTGAGGATGTATTCGCGGGTCAGTTTGGCGGCGTTGGGGTTCTTCGCCCACTTGTTGATGATGGTGCTGTAGCCGGAGATCACCGAACCGTCGGACGGGATCAGCACCTCGAAGCGCTCGGGGTCGATCTGGTCGCGGTAGGACAGGCCGTTGAAGTCCCAGACCACGCCGACTTCCACTTCACCCTTCTCCAGGGTCTGGATGGTCGGGTTGGCCAGCGACAGGCGGCGCTGCTTGGCCAGGTCGGCGTACAGGTCCAGCGCCGGCTGGATGTTGCTCTCGTTGCCACCCAGGGCGATGGCCGCGGCCAGCACGCCGTTGGTGGCCTGCGCGGCGGTGCTGACGTCACCGGCGGCGACCTTGTAGGTGCCGGTTTTCAGGTCGGCCCAGGAACGCGGAATATCCTTGACCAGTTGCTTGTTGACGATGAAGGCGATGGAGCCGGTGTAGGCCAGCATCCAGTGGCCGTCCTTGTCCTTGGCCCAGTCCGGAATCTGCTCCCAGGTGCTCGGCTTGTACGGCTGGGTCACGCCCTGCTGCACGGCGATGGGGCCGAAGGCGGCGCCGACGTCACCGATATCGGCGGTGGCGTTTTCCTTCTCGGCGGCGAACTTGGCGATTTCCTGCGCCGAGCTCATGTCGGTGTCCTGGTGCTTGAGGCCGTAAAGCTTGGCCAGATCGGCCCAGGTGTCTTTCCAGTTGGCCCAGCTGTCGGGCATACCCACGCTATTCACCGCGCCTTCGGCGCGTGCGGCCTTTTCCAGTGCCTGCAAGTCGGTGCCTTCGGCCATGGCGGAGGTCGCCAGGGCGATGGCCGAGCCCATCAGTGAAGCCAGCAGCAGTTGTTTCATTGGAAACTCCTTTGCAGTGAGAGTGTTGGTCTAGATCAGCAATACCCGAGCCAATCTAGGCGCCTTCGATGACAGTTTTATGTCCGGCCACCAGTGGCAGATGTCTAGGTGCAGCGGGCCGGTGCGCTTCACAAGCGTAGACCATGGATAAGTGGCTGATTTGCTGGGCTGTGAGTAAGCATGGCGGTGGCATGCGGCGTGCTTGCAGCAGAGTTGTCATCTATCAGTCATCTAGACTGCCTAGTCTTGTAACCCGTCTTAGCGAAGGCTTTTGCCCTGTCATGGGGCTGGACTAGTCCAAAAGGGGAGATATTGATGCGCGAAGAAGCGCCGCGGGCCGTCACCATCATCTGCCGCGCCCTGCAGGAGCAGATAGACCGGGGCCTGTTGCCCTCCGGCAGCAAGCTGCCGGCCGAGCGCAGGCTCAGCGAACTGTTCGATACCACGCGCATCACTCTGCGCGAGGCGCTCGGGCAACTGGAGGCGCAGGGGCTGGTCTATCGTGAGGAGCGGCGCGGCTGGTTCGTTTCACCGACGCGGGTGGCCTACAACCCGCTGGTTCGCACCCACTTCCACGCCATGGTGGCCGAGCAGGGGCGGGTACCGGCTACCGAAGTGCTGAGCGCCAGGCTGATGCCGGCCAGTGCGGAAATCTGCCAGGTGCTGGAGCTGCCGGCGCTGTCGAGCGTCTATCAGGTATGCCGCGCGCGGCGCATCGACGGGCGCCTGGTGCTGTACGTCGAGCACTATCTCAACCCGGCCTATTTCCCCGGCATCCTCGACTTCGACCTGACCCGCTCGCTGACCGACCTCTACGCCAGCGAGTACGGCATTCACTACGGTCGCGTGCGCTTCGACATGGTGCCTACCGCGCTGCATGCCGAAGCTGCGGCCAGCCTCAAGGTGGCGCCCGGTAGCCCGGCGCTGCGCATCACCCGGGTCAACCGTGACCAGCACGGGCGCATCATCGACTGCGACCTGGAGTTCTGGCGCCACGACGCCATTCACGTCAGCGTCGAAGTCCCCGAGTAGGGGGCACCGCGCGCACCGAGGTTGCCGGCAGACTTCTAATAGGCAGTGCGCAAGGAATACGGAGAGGCGGGTGCGCATGGCGCACCCTACCGTTTATCGGCTTCTGCGATATTTTTCCGACCATTGTCGAAACGTTCCCGGCGCATTCGACTATCCAGTACCCACCCACCAAGGAACTGGAGCGCGCTATGAAATACCTCTGCCTCGTCTACGCCAACGAACAGGAGCTGCACAGCTCCCCCGACAGCCCGCATGACAGCGAGTGCTTCGCCTACGCCAATGCAGTACAGGAGAGCGGGCGCATGCTCGCCGCCGAGGCGCTGCAGTCGGTGCAGACCGCCACCACCGTACGCATGCGCGGCGGCAAGCTGGCGATCACCGACGGCCCCTTCGCCGAAACCAAGGAGCAACTGGCCGGCTTCTATCTGGTGGAGGCGCGCGACCTCAACGAGGCCATCCAGCTCGCCGGACACATTCCCGCCGCCCGTGTCGGCTGCGTGGAGGTGCGCCCGGTGCGCGAGCTGGATATCCAGCCGGCGCAGCTGCAGGCCGGCCAGCACTGAGCCGGCAAGACTCGATCAACCGGGAGAACCGCCATGGATCGCCGCTATATCCCCGAAGTCGCCACGCGTGAGCAGTGGCTGGCAGCGCGCAAGGCGCTGCTCGAACAGGAAAAGGTGCTGACCCGTCAGCGCGACGCAATCAACCGCGCCCGCCGTGCCCTGCCCATGGTGCTGGTGGAAGAGGATTACCGCTTCGACGGCCCGCAGGGCGAGGTCGGTCTGGAGGCGCTGTTCCACGGGCGCCGCCAGCTGATCGTCTACCACTTCATGTACCACATGGATCGCGGCGAGGGCTGCGACGGCTGTTCCTGCCTGGTGGACAACATCGGCCACCAGGCCCATCTGCATGCCCGCGACACCAATCTTGTGCTGGTCTCGCGCGCGCCCTTGGCCGACCTCGAAGCCTTCAAGCGGCGCATGGGCTGGACCCTGCCCTGGTACAGCTCCTACGGCAGCCGCTTCAACTACGACTACCACGCCACCACCGACGAGCAGGTCGCGCCGGTCGAATACAACTACCGCGATAAGGACGAGCTCGAGCGCCTGGGCCTGACCTATCACATCCAGGGCGAGCAGCCCGGCGTCAGCGTGTTCCTGCGCGACGGCGGGCGGATCTACCACACCTATTCCTGTTACGGCCGAGGGCTGGAGATGCTGATGAGCAGCTTCCATTTCCTCGACTTCACGCCTTTTGGCCGCGGCGAGGGTTGGGACGGCATGCCCGATCTGGACGGCAAGGGGCTCAACTGGACGCGCCTGCACGACGAGTACGAACAGAGCGCGCCCACCCACGACTGCTGCGGCCACAAGGCCTGACTTCAGCGAAGGAGAACGACATGAGTCAGCACGAACTGCAAGATGCTCTGAACGACTGGACCGAAGCCTGCCGCAGCAAGGACGTGGCGCGCATCATGAGTCACTACGCCGAGGACGTGGTGTCCTACGATGCCGTGGGCCCCTTGCGCTTCCAGGGGCGCCCGGCATACCAGGCACATTGGCAGGCCTGCATGGAGATGTGCAGCGGCCCAGGTATGTTCGAGCCCCACGAGCCGACCTACACCGCCAGCGGCGATCTCGGCGTGACCCATTACCTGTTGCACTGCGGTGGCAGCAATGAGAAGGGCGAGCTGCAGACCTGCTGGATGCGCGTGACCCAGTGCCTGCGCCGCCAGGGTGGCCGCTGGCTGATCTTCCACGAACACTTCTCCGCCCCGAGCGACATGGAAAGCGGCAAGGCGCTGTTTGACCTTCAACCCTAGGAACGGGCATTCGACTTACTGACCACCCAGCGCCGCGCAGGAAGGCTCGTAGCGCTGCTGGCAGGCGCTCTGGTACAGGCGCTGGGCCTGGTCAGGGTCGCGTGGTACGCCGCCTTCACCGCGACGGTAGAGGTTGCCCAGCACATGCTGGGCCATGGGGTTGCCTGCAGCGGCCGACTGATTGAGGTACTTGAGCATGTCGCGCTGGTTGGCGAACTCAGGGGCATCGCGCCCGGTATAGAGATAGGCCAGGCTCACCGCCGCCATGGCGTGGCCCTTGTCGGCGGCCTGCTTCCACCAGTATTCGGCCTGCTTGAGGTTCTTCTCCGGCTGGCCGACGAAGTAGCTGCTGCCGAGCTGGAACTGGCTGTCCAGGTCGCCGCGCTGGGCCTGCTGGCGCAGCTGGCTCTGCGCATCCTGGATGGCGGGCTGTTCGCTCTGTTGCGGCGTAGGCGTCTGCGAGGGAGTAGCGGTCGTGGGCTCGCGGCCGGCGCATCCGGCCAGCAGCGCCAGGGCGAGCAGGGCCAGGGTGGTGTGTAACGGGGCTGTCGGGCTGGGCATGCGTTGAACTCCGTGGGCAAGAGGCAAAGTCGCTATTAGGCTTGCCTAGCTCACCTTAGTTCGCCTGGCCTTATCTGTCTGTCGCGCTCGTGACTTCCCACTGCCGCGGTGAGCTGCAATCCTGAGCGCTGATTTCGTTCTCGAGGCAGCCATGAAGATCAGCGCGGATTTCGACAGCGGCAACATCCAGGTCATCGATGCCAGCGACCCGCTGCGGGTGCAGCTGGCCATGCGGCCGGATCTCAACAGCTATCACTTCCAGTGGTTTCATTTCCGGGTCGAGGGCCTGCAGCCAGGCCAGCGCCATGCCTTCAGCCTGACCAACGCCGGGCAGTCGGCCTACAACAAGGCCTGGGACGGCTACCAGGCCGTGGCCAGCTACGACCAGCAGGACTGGTTCCGCGTGCCCACCCGTTTCGAGGACGGTCAACTGCACTTCGAGCTGCTTGCCGAGCGCGAGCAGGCCTGGTTCGCCTATTTCGAGCCCTATCCGCGAGCGCGCCACGAGCGCCTCGTCGCCCAGGCCCTGGAGCGGGGGGCCGAACTGGTGGCCTGCGGCCGAAGTCTGGAAGGCCGCGATATCCAGCTGCTGCGCATTGGCGCTCAGGCTGCCGCGCCGAGCAAGCTGTGGCTCATCGCCCAGCAGCATCCCGGCGAGCATATGGCCGAGTGGTTCATGGAGGGGCTGATCGAACGCCTGCAGGACCCGCATGACGCCGAGGTCCAGGCGCTGCTCAGCCAGGCCGAGTTCTACCTGATACCGAACATGAATCCGGACGGTGCCTTCCGCGGCCATCTGCGTACCAACCTGGCGGGGCAGGACCTCAATCGCGCCTGGCAGTCGGCCAGTGTCGAGCGCAGCCCCGAGGTGCTGTTCGCGTTGCAGCATATGCAGCGCATCGGCGTCGACCTGTTCCTCGATATCCACGGCGACGAGGAGATCCCCCACGTATTCACCGCGGGCTGCGAGGGTAACCCCGGCTATACGCCGCGCCTGGCCGCGCTGGAGGAAGATTTCCGCCAGCGCCTGGTGAGCATAGGCGCCGAGTTCCAGACCCGTTTCGGCTACCCGCGCGACGAGCCCGGCCAGGCCAACCTGACCCTGGCCTGCAACGCGGTGGGCGAGGCCTTCGATTGCCTGTCGTTCACCATCGAGATGCCGTTCAAGGATCACGATGACAACCCGCAGCCGCGCACCGGCTGGAATGGCGCGCGCTCGAAAAAGCTGGGGCAGGATGTGCTGACGGTGCTGGCGCAGATGGTAGGGCGCTTGCGGTAGGGTGCGCCGCGCGCACCGGGGGCTCCTCGCGAGCCATCGTATGGCGCCCAGGGTGGACAGGCTTTACCGATCCGTCGCTCTGGTGGATGTAAAAAGCGACATTCACCCAAGGGTTCGGCATTGGAGCTGGTGCGCACGGCGCACCCTACGGGTTAACGTCGCGCAGGGAGCGTCAAAGTTGGCGGGCAAAAAAAGCCCGTCACGAGGACGGGCGTAAAGTGCCGTAAACACATGGAGACAATCGGACGCGCGAGCGCGCCTGGAATTACAGGATCGACAGCGGGTAGTTGATGATCAGTCGGTTCTCGTGGGCATCCTGACCAACGTCACGGCGGACGTTGGAGTTACGCCAGCGAATGCTCAGGTTCTTCAGGCCGCCTTCCTGAATGGTGTAGGCCAGCTCCGATTCGCGCGCCCATTCCTCGGCATCGGTACGGCCGCCGGTGTGGATGTTGGAGCCGCTGGTGTAGCGGTTCATCAGGGTCAGGCCGGGGATGCCGAGGCCGGCGAAATTGTAGTCGTGACGCACCTGCCAGGAGCGCTCTTCGGGCGCGTCGAAGCTGGCGGTGAAGCCGTCGTTGACCAGGGTGCCGCCGCTGGAGCCGTCAATGCGCAGGAACTTGGTATCGCCGCTCAGGCGCTGGTAGGCCACCATGAAGGTGTTGTTGCCGGTCTTGGCGGAGAGGCTGCCCTGATAGACCTTGTTGTCCAGGTTGCCGGCCTTGGCTGCGCCTTCTTCCTTGCCATTGAAGTAACCCAGGTTGGCGCCCAGCACCCAGTCGCCGACCGGTTGGCTGTGGGTCAGCTGCAGGAAGCTCTGCTGGTACACGTCCTCCAGGCGCGCATGCCATGCGCCGACCATGGTGTTGTTGCCGTTGAAGCGGTACTCACCGCCGCCGAAGTTGAAGTCATCGCCCTCGATACCGTTGAACGACATGTCCTCGCGGCTGGCGTCGTTACGCTGGCTGTTCTTCCAGAACTGGCCGCCGTACAGGTTCAGACCGTCGATTTCACTGGAGGTGATCTGTGCGCCCTGGAAGGTCTGCGGCAGCGCACGGCCGTCGTCCGCGCGCAGGATCGGCAGCACGGCGAACCACTCGCCCACCTTCAGCTCGGTCTTGGACAACCTGGCCTTGGCGGCAACGGCGGTGCGACCGTAATCATCGGGGGCATGACGGTCATTGCCCGTGCCATGTACCGGCAGCAGGCCGCTGTTGATGCTGCCCTTGCCGCCATCGAGCTTGACTGCATACAGGCCGAGTACGTCCAGACCGAAGCCGACGGTGCCTTGGGTGAAACCGGAGCGGGCATCGAGGATGAAGCTCTGGGTCCACTCGGCCGCCTGGCCCTGATCGCTGCCCTGCACCGACGGGCCGGAGTGGTTGAGGAAGTTGCGGTTGAAGTAGTAGTTGCGCAGGCCGAGGGTGACCTTGGCGTCTTCGACGAAGCCGGCGGCATGGGTGGCGGTGGGCATCACGAGCGCCAGCGCGGTGCTGCCGAGCAGGGCCAGGGGAAGGGTGTTGCGTGCGGTCATTGTTGTTGTGCTCCCAGTTTTTGAACGAACCATCCCCTGCTGGCCTGATGGCAGCCTGCATGGCGGGAGGGTGTGAATGCCCCGTGGGGCAGGCCGGCCGAACGCGACCGGTCATTGCTGGTGGCTGGCGTCAGCCTCCGGCGAATCCGGTTCCAGGGCCTGTGGTGGCGTTGAATGCGGAGCGAGCGCGCAGCGGCTGCGCTGAAGCAGAGGCGAGGATTGTCATGCTCTGGTCCTGATTATTGTTGTTATCAATGTCATATGTCGTCATACAACTCGCTCGATTATCGACAGCCTTTTTGGCGCTTGTCAACGCCTGGCTAGACCAAAGTATGAGTGGCTATGGCGCGTATAACGGCGCTATGGCCGCTGTGAAGAGGTGCAGTGCAGGGTAGGACAGCTAATCTGGTATCGATATTGTTGTGTGATAACGTATGACAAATTTGCTTACATCGAGGGCTATCCATGCCGCATTGCTTGATCGAGGCCGCCAGCGAAGTGGCCGAGTACATCGCGCCGCAGGCACTGGTGCAGTTGGTGCACGATCAGGCGGCAGGCACTGGCCTGTTCCAGCCCGGTGAAGTCAAGGTGCGCCTGAGTCTGTACGAGCACCACTGCGTCGGCGGCGAGGCGGGGCCGTTCGTGCACCTGATCTTCTATCTGCTGGCGGGGCGCAGCGATGACGACAAGCGCGCGCTGTCGCGGCGCATCGTGCGGGCGCTGGTGCAGCGCCTGCCGCAGGTGCCGGCGATCTCCCTGGACGTGCGCGACATTCGCCGTGAGGTGTTCGGCAACCGGCGCAACTGCCAGGAGGATTAATCCGTCTCCAGCAGGCGGGCGCCGGCGCCCTGTTCGCCGAGTTCGTCCCGGGGGTTGCGCAGCGGGCAGTCCTGCATCGACAGACAGCCACAACCGATACAGCCGGTGAGCTGGTCGCGCAGCCGCGTCAGTTGCTCGATGCGCGCATTCAGATCGCGCTGCCATTGCGCCGAGAGCTGTTGCCAGTCGGCAGCCGTGGGCATGTGGTCGCAGGGCAGGGTGGCCAGCGCCGCGCCGATATCGGCCAGCGGGATGCCCAGGCGCTGCGCCACCTTGATGATCGCCACGCGGCGCAGCACGTCGCGCCGGTAACGCCGCTGATTGCCGGCGTTGCGCTGGCTGTGGATCAGCCCCTTGGTTTCGTAGAAATGCAGTGTGGAAACCGCCACGCCGCTGCGTTCGGCGACCTGGCCGACGCTTAGCGGGCGTTCGTGAATGGACATGGAAAATCCCTCTTGACCTTAAGTTAAGTTGAGGTTTTACCCTCGCAGGCCCTGATACACAACTCCGAGGGTTTTTCCATGCAGGACCGCATTCGACTGGTACTGATATACGGCAGCGTGCGTGAAGAGCGCTTCTGCGACCAGGTGGTGGCCTGGGCGCGCGAGCAGATCGAACAGCGCAGCGAATTCGAGCTGAGCCTGGTCGACCCGGCCGTGATGTTCCGCCAGCCCGGCGAGCCGCAGGAGATCGCGGAGCAGCGCCATCAGTCGCTGCAGCAGCTGCTCCGCGCCGATGCCTTTCTGATCGTCACCCCGGAGTACAACCACGGCTATCCGGCGGCGCTCAAGCAATTCATCGACGAGGTGCCGGCATCCTGGGAGGCGCGGCCGGTAGGATTCGTCAGTTATGGTGGGGTATCCGGCGGGCTGCGTGCGGTGGAACAGCTGCGCCAGGTGCTGGCGGAGCTGCATGCGATGACGGTGCGCGGCTCGGTGAGCTTCACCAATGCCTGGGAACAATTCGATGATCAGGGGCGGTTGAGCGAGCCGCGACGCGCCAACTCGGCGCTGGCGCATACGCTGGTGCAACTGAACTGGTGGGCGCAGACGCTGCGCGCCGGGCGCGAGCGGGTGCCTTACGAGCGGATCAGGGGTTAGAAACGACGTAGCCCGGATGCAGGCCGGGAGCTTTTGAGGGCATCCGCGGATTGCATCCGGGCTACGGAGTAGTCATCTGTAGGGCGGGTGCAACCCGCCAGGGCTATGTGGCGGGTTTCACCCGCCCTACGCACGTTGCGGTCCTGCGGTCCTACTTTTGCCCTCTCTCCCAACCCCTCTCCACTAGGCGTGCCCCCAATAAATGGGAGAGGGGAGTCGGGCGCTGATCAGCCGCGGTAGTAGCGCTGCGGCACGAACGGGGTCTTGGCCACTTTCATCGCCACGCGCTTGCCGCGCACCACGGCCCAGACGTCGCTGTCGACGGCGGTGTGGCTGGCATTGACGTAACCCATGGCCACCGGTGCGCCGAGGGTCGGGCCGAAGCCGCCGCTGCATACCTGGCCGATCACGGTGCCGTCGGCGTCGACGATTTCCGCGCCTTCACGCACCGGTACGCGCTCCTGCGGCAGCAGGCCGACGCGCTTGCGCGCCACGCCTTTTTGCTGCTGCTCGAATACGCGCTCGGCGCCCGGGAAGTTGCCGGCACGCTCGCCATCTGCACGACGCACCTTGGAGATGGCCCACAGCAGGCTGGCTTCGATCGGCGTGGTGGCGCTGCTCATGTCGTGGCCGTACAGGCACAGGCCGGCTTCCAGGCGCAGCGAGTCGCGCGCACCCAGACCGATGGCCTCGACTTCCGCTTCGGCCAGCAGGCTGCGCGCCAGGGTTTCGGCCTGGTCGACGGCGACGGAAATCTCGAAACCGTCTTCGCCGGTGTAGCCGCTGCGGCTGACGATGCATTCGCTGCCCAGCAGGCGCACGCGGGCCACCTGCATGAAGGTCATCTTGCTCACTTCCGGGGCCAGGCGGGCCAGCACGTCGACCGCTTTCGGGCCTTGCAGGGCGAGCAGGGCGCGCTCCTCGAACAGGCACTCGATCTGGCACTGCTCGCCGATGTGCTTCTGCAGGTGGGCCAGGTCCTGATCCTTGCAGGCGGCGTTGACCACCAGGTACAGGGTGTCGTCACCCAGGTTGGCGACCATCAGGTCGTCGAGGATGCCGCCCTGGGCATCGGTGAACATGGCGTAGCGCTGCAGGCCCACCGGCAGGTCGATGATGTCCACCGGCACCAGGGTTTCCAGGGCACGCCCGGCGTTTTCGCCACGCAGCAGGATCTGGCCCATGTGCGAGACGTCGAACAGGCCGGCGGCCTCGCGGGTGTGCAGGTGCTCCTTCATCACGCCCAGCGGGTACTGCACGGGCATGTCATAGCCGGCGAAGGGCACCATGCGCGCGCCGAGTTCGAGGTGCAGGGCGTGCAGCGGAGTCTTGGCGAGAGTTTCAGTGGTCATGTCGATTTCCTGTTGGGTGCGCCGCGCGCACCGGTTGGGGCCGCGGTGCGGCCCGTTGTACGTTGGGTGTCAGTCAGCGTAGACCGGGAAGGTGGCGCACAGGTCTGCGACCTGGCTGCGCACGCGCTCGATCACGGCCGGGTTGTCCAGGTCGTCGAGGATGTCGCAGATCCAGCCAGCCAGGGTGCGGCATTCGCCTTCCTTGAAGCCGCGGGTGGTCACCGCCGGGGTACCGATGCGTATGCCGGAGGTGACGAACGGCGACTGCGGGTCGTTGGGCACGGCGTTCTTGTTCACCGTGATGTGGGCATCGCCCAGCGCCGCGTCGGCCGCCTTGCCGGTCAGGCCCTGCTTGACCAGGCTGATCAGCATCAGGTGGTTGTCGGTGCCGCCGGAGACCACGTCATAGCCGCGCTCGACGAACACTTCGGCCATGGCGCGGGCGTTGTCGATCACCTGCTGCTGGTAGGCCTTGAAGCCCGGCTCCAGCGCCTCCTTGAAGCACACCGCCTTGGCCGCGATGACGTGCATCAGCGGGCCGCCCTGGGCGCCTGGGAATACGGCGGAGTTGAGCTTCTTCTCGATCTCTTCGTTGCCCCGCGCCAGGATCAGGCCGCCACGCGGGCCGCGCAGGGTCTTGTGCGTGGTGGTGGTGACCACGTCGGCGAACGGCACCGGGTTGGGGTACAGACCGGCGGCCACGAGCCCCGCCACATGGGCCATGTCGACGAACAGCAGCGCCCCGACCTTGTCGGCGATGGCGCGGAAACGCGGGAAGTCCAGCACGCGCGAGTAGGCCGAGAAACCGGCGACGATCATCTTCGGCTTGTGCTCGATGGCCAGGCGCTCGACTTCGTCGTAATCGATCAGGCCGTTCTCGTCGATGCCGTACTGCACGGCGTTGTACAGCTTGCCAGAGGACGACACCTTGGCGCCGTGAGTCAGGTGGCCGCCATGGGCCAGGCTCATGCCGAGGATGGTGTCGCCCGCGCTCAGCAGCGCCAGGTACACGGCGCTGTTGGCCGAGGACCCCGAGTGCGGCTGCACGTTGGCGTAGTCGGCGCCGAACAGTTGCTTGGCGCGCTCGATGGCCAGCGCCTCGACCTTGTCCACATGCTCGCAGCCACCGTAGTAGCGCTTGCCCGGATAGCCTTCGGCGTACTTGTTGGTCAGGCCGCTGCCTTGCGCCTGCATCACGCGCTGGCTGCAGTAGTTCTCCGAAGCGATCAGCTCGATATGGTCTTCCTGGCGCTGTTCTTCGGCCTGGATCGCCGCGAGCAGGGCGTCGTCATAGCCCTGCAGTTGGTCGTGCTTGCTGAACATGGTGAGGCCCTCTTTATCGTTTTTCTCGGGATGCAGTCGGCCCGCCCCGGTGAGGGGAGCCGAAAGGAAACTGGATGAAGCGAAGAACGGTTCCCTCTCCCCTCGGGGAGAGGGTTAGGGAGAGGGGGTGTGAACCGTCTTGCCCTCTCCCCCGGCCCCCGCTCCGCGCCCCAGCCCTTCGCAGAGCTCAGGGCGCTCAAGCGGGCGAAGCGGTGCTTCGCTTTTTCCGCTTTCGCCCCATAAGCGGGAGAGGGGAGGTTCACCGCGCTTACGCGTCCTGATACGCCTCGATGGACGGGCAGGCGCAGACCAGGTTGCGGTCGCCGTAGACGTTGTCCACACGGCCCACCGGCGGCCAGTACTTGGCCTCGATCAGGCTCGCCACCGGGTACACGGCCTGCTCGCGGCTGTAGGCGTGGTGCCATTCGCCGACCAGTTCCAGGGCGGTGTGCGGGGCGTTCTTCAGCGGGTTGTCGTCCTTGTCCAGACGGCCCTGCTCGACCGCGCGGATTTCCTCGCGGATGGCGATCATGGCGTCGCAGAAGCGATCCAGTTCTTCCTTGGATTCGCTCTCGGTCGGCTCGATCATCAGGGTGCCGGCCACCGGGAAGGACATGGTCGGGGCATGGAAGCCGAAGTCGATCAGGCGCTTGGCCACGTCGTCGACGCTGATGCCGCTGCTGTCCTTGAGCGGACGGATGTCGAGGATGCACTCGTGCGCCACCAGGCCGCCTTCGCCGGAGTACAGCACCGGGTAGTGCTCTTCCAGACGACGGGCGATGTAGTTGGCGTTGAGAATGGCCATCTGCGACGCGCGCTTGAGGCCGTTGCCGCCCATCATGGTGATGTACATCCAGGTGATCGGCAGGATGCTGGCGCTGCCGAACGGCGCGGCGCTCACTGCGCCTTCCTTGCGGGCCATGTGGCCATGACCCGGCAGGAACGGCGCCAGGTGCGACTTGACGCCAATCGGGCCGACGCCCGGGCCGCCACCGCCGTGCGGGATGCAGAAGGTCTTGTGCAGGTTCAGGTGGGAGACGTCGCCGCCGAACTGGCCTGGGGCGCAGAGGCCGACCATGGCGTTCATGTTGGCGCCGTCGATGTACACCTGGCCGCCATTGTCGTGGATGATCTGGCAGATCTCGCGGATGCCTTCCTCGAACACACCGTGGGTGGACGGGTAGGTGATCATGATCGCGGCCAGACGATCCTTGTGCTCTTCGGCCTTGGCCTTCAGATCGGCGATGTCGACGTTGCCGCGCGCGTCACAGGCGGTCACCACCACGCGCATGCCGGCCATGGAGGCGGTCGCCGGGTTGGTGCCGTGGGCCGATTGCGGGATCAGGCAGATGTCGCGCTGATCGTCGCCGCGGCTCAGGTGATAGGCACGGATGGCCAAGAGGCCCGCGTACTCGCCCTGGGAGCCGGCGTTGGGCTGCAGCGACACGGCGTCGTAGCCGGTGGCGGCGCAGAGCATGGCTTCCAGCTCAGTGGTCAGCTGGGTGTAACCCGCAGCCTGCTCGACCGGAGCGAAGGGGTGCAGGTTGCCGAACTCCGGCCAGGTCACCGGGATCATCTCGCTGGCGGCGTTGAGCTTCATGGTGCAGGAGCCCAGCGGGATCATGCTGCGGTCCAGGGCCAGGTCCTTGTCGGCCAGCTTGCGCAGGTAGCGCATCAGCTCGGTTTCGCTGTGGTAGCGGTTGAACACTTCGTGCTGCAGGATCGCCGACTGGCGCAGCAGGCCTTGCGGCAGGCGGCTGGCGACCTGTGCGGCCAGGTCGGCGACGGCAGGTGCGGCTTGGTCAGCGGCAAACAGGTTCAGCAGCGCCTCGACGGCGGCCTGGTCGGTGGTTTCGTCCAGCGACAGACCCAGACGCTCGGCGTCGATCTCGCGCAGGTTGATGCCGGCGGCACGGGCCTTGGCATGCAGCTCGGTGGTCTTGGCGCCGGTCTTGATGCTCAGGGTATCGAAGAAGTGCTGCTGCTCGACGCTGTGGCCCAGCTTGGTCAGGCCCAGAGCGAGGATGGCGGTGAAGCTGTGTACGCGCTGCGCGATGGCGGTCAGGCCTTTCGGGCCGTGGTACATGGCGTACATGCTGGCGATGTTGGCCAGCAGCACCTGGGCGGTACAGATATTACTGGTGGCCTTCTCGCGGCGGATGTGCTGCTCGCGGGTCTGCATGGCCAGGCGCAGGGCCGGCTTGCCGAAACGGTCCACCGACATGCCGACCAGGCGGCCCGGCATGTCGCGCTTGAACGCGTCGCGGGTGGCGAAGTAGGCGGCATGCGGGCCACCGAAGCCCAGCGGCACACCGAAGCGCTGGGTGCTGCCCAGGGCGACGTCGGCGCCGAACTCGCCCGGCGGGGTGAGCAGGGTCAGGGCCAGCAGGTCGGCGGCTACGGCCACCAGAGCGTTGGCGGCGTGGAAGCGCTCGACCAGGGCGCGGTAATCGAAGATGTCACCATTGCTTGCCGGGTACTGCAGCAGGGCGCCGAAGTAGGCGCTGGCGTCGGTGATGGCGGCTTCGTCGCCGACTTCCACTTCGATGCCTAGCGGCTCGGCACGGGTGCGCAGCACGTCGAGGGTCTGCGGGTGGCAATGCTGGGAGGCGAAGAAGGTGTTGCTGGCCTTGTTCTTCGACAGGCGCTTGCAGAAGGTCATGGCCTCGGCGGCAGCGGTGGCTTCGTCGAGCAGCGATGCGTTGGCGATCTGCATACCGGTGAGGTCGCTGATCAGGGTCTGGAAATTCAGCAGCGCTTCCAGGCGGCCCTGGGAAATCTCCGGTTGGTACGGGGTGTATGCGGTGTACCAGGCCGGGTTTTCCAGCAGGTTGCGCAGGATCGGGCTCGGCGTGTGCGTGCCGTAGTAACCCTGGCCGATGAAGCTCTTGAACTGCTGATTCTTGGCAGCGATGGCCTTGATCTTGGCCAGGGCGTCGGCTTCCGACAGGCCCGGTTGTGCGCCGAGGATGCTGGTGCCCTTGATGCTCTCGGGAATCACGGCATCGGTCAGGGCGTCGACCGAGTCGTAGCCGAGCAGTTCGAGCATGGCGGCGGTGTCGGCATCGCGCGGGCCGATATGGCGGGCGATGAATTCGTTCTGGGTATCGAGCTTGGTCATGGCGGTCACTCAGGCGTCGGCGTTGGCGTTCAACAGACGATCATAGCCGGCCTTGTCCAGCAGGTCGGCGAGCACAGCGTTGTCGGCCAGGCGCATACGGAAGAACCAGGCCTTGTCCAGCGGCGATTCGTTGACCAGCTCCGGGCTGCCTTCCAGGTCGGCGTTGATTTCGACGATCTCGCCGTCCAGCGGCATGACGATGTTGCTGGCGGCCTTCACCGACTCCAGCACCGCCACTTCTTCGCCCTGGGCGTAGGCCTTCACTTCCGGCAGCTGTACGTACACCACGTCGCCGAGCGCGTCCTGAGCGTAATGGGTGATGCCGACGGTAACCAGACCATCGTTGTCCAGACGCAGCCATTCGTGATCGGCGGTGAAACGCAACTCGCTCATGTCAACTCCTCAGGGGTAAAGATGTCCGCTTCTTGGGTGGCGGGCAGGTGGGCGGTCGTTTGCAATGCCAGTGCCAATGATAAAAAACCCAATAAAATCAAATGCTTATATATATTTTCAGCGGCGGTAAGCAATGCTCTGGAACGATATCGATACGAAACCATGCGTCGCAAATGGAAAAGTTTGCGTCGCACGAGCCGCGGCGCGGCTTGCAGGTCTTTGTTGCTAAATCGTTACGGTGGATCGATATCGATACAGCATATGGCTGGAACCGCTCAGAGGATCGAAGGTCGGTAACTGGGAGGCTTCATCGACAAGGAGATAGATCGACATGAAACCCCTGATTCCCCTGGCATTCGCGCTGTTTGGCGCCACCAGTCTGCAGGCCAGCGAGACGGTTACCGTGACGCTGGAGCAGGCCACGGAGAAAGGTACTGGCGCATCCATCGGCACCGTGACCATCAGCCAGTCGGCCTACGGGCTGGTATTCACCCCTGATCTGCAGGGGCTGGAACCTGGCGTGCATGGCTTTCACGTGCACACCGAGCCCAACTGCAACGCCGCGGAGGTGGATGGCAAGCTGACGCCGGCCGGCGCAGCAGGTGGCCACTGGGACCCGCAGAATGCCGGCCGCCATGGCTTCCCCTGGGAAGACAATGCCCACCTGGGCGACCTGCCCGCACTGCTGGTGACCGAGGACGGCAAGGCCAGCCAGCCGGTGCTGGCGCCACGGCTCAAGAGCCTGCAAGACCTGCACAACCGTTCGCTGATGATTCACGCTGGCGGCGACAACCACGCCGATCATCCGCAGCCGCTGGGCGGTGGCGGGGCGCGTGTGGCCTGTGGGGTGATCAAGGTGCCGACCAGCACCACGCCGATCTGACTCAACACCGAAAGCCGTAGGGTGGGTTAGCGGCGCCAATAGGTGAGTTCTCAGGCACTGCGGTCGTGGTGCGCCGCGTAACCCAGCGGGCGATCTTCCGCGTTGCGCCGATGGTGGGTTACGGCGCATCGGGACCTTCGGGGGCCTAAGTATTTGCGACAGGCGCCTAACCCACCCTACAAGGGCGAGTGGTCCGCTTGTTAAGCCTGGCCTTAATGCTTGCCCGGTATCCCGTACTTGCGCAGGCGCTTGGCGATGGCGGTATGCGAGGTGCCCAGGCGTGCGGCCAGCTGGCGGCTGGAGGGGTGGCTGTCGTAGAGCTTTTCCAGTAGCGCCTTCTCGTACTCGTCCATGGCCTGTTCCAGGCTGGCGACTTCTCCTTCGACCTTCGGCGCCACTTCGGTGCCGGCGATATCCAGATCGTCCATCTCCACCCAGTTGCTGTCGCAGATCGCGGCAGCGCGGAAGATCACGTTCTGCAACTGGCGCACGTTGCCCGGCCAACGCCCGGCCAGCAGGGCGGGGAAGGTGGTCGGCGCCAGGCGGCAGGGCAGGCGCTGGATCTGCGCGCAGGCCTGGGCCATGAAGTGCTGGGCCAGCAGCAGGATGTCCTGGCCGCGCTCGCGCAGCGGCGGCACTTCCAGATTGAGCACGTTGAGGCGGTAGAACAGGTCTTCGCGGAAGCTGCCTTCGGCCACCATCTTTTCCAGATCGCGGTGGGTGGCGCTGAGGATACGCACGTCCACCTTCACCTCGCGGTCACCACCGACGCGGCGGAAGCTGCCGTCGCTCAAAAAGCGCAGCAACTTGGCCTGCAGATAGGGCGACATTTCGCCGATTTCGTCGAGAAACACCGTGCCCTGGTTGGCCAGCTCCAGCAGCCCCGGCTTGCCGCCGCGCTGGGCGCCGGTAAAGGCGCCGGGGGCGTAGCCGAACAGTTCGCTCTCGGCCAGGTTCTCCGGCAGCGCGGCGCAGTTCAGGGCGAGGAAGGGCGCATTGCGGCGCACGCTGACGGTATGACAGGCGCGTGCCACCAGCTCCTTGCCGGTACCGGTTTCGCCATGGATCAAGAGCGGTGCGTCGAGCGACGCCACGCGCAGGGCGCGGGCCTTGAGCGCACGAATCGGAGCGGACTCGCCGAGCAGCGAGTCGAAGCCCTCTGCATGATCATGATGCAGGGCGGCCAGGCGCTGACCCATGCGGCTTGGTGCATACAGGGTGAGCAGGCCGCCGGTCAGGCGTCCGTCTTCGGTGATCGGCTGGGCATCGAGCAGCAGCGGCTGGCCGGCGAAATGCACCTCGCGCAGCGGCTGGTGGAAACCGGCGGCGAGCAGCGATTGCTGCAGTGCGTCATCGGCGAACAGCGCGGCGATGCTCAGGCCTTCGGGCGTGCGACCGCACAGCTCCACCAGCGCCGGGTTGGCCAGCAGCACGGTGGCGCGGTCATCCACCGCCAGCACCGGGTCGGGCATGGCCGCGAGCAGGGCATCGAGCTGCAGGCGGCGACGCTGGCCGGGCAGAATGTCCACCACCTCCACGCTCTGCACGCCATGCACCTGCAGCAGCGCGCCGCGCAGCTCCTCGAGCACCGCGGCGCTCAGGGTCGGTGCGTCGATGTAGACGTTTGGCGGTACCATCTCCACCGCATCGAGGTTCAGATTGCGCCCGCCAAGCAGCGCCAGGACTTCCTGGGTGATGCCGACGCGGTCGATGAAACTGACGTGGATGCGCATTGATGACGGTCGAAATGGGCGAACAGGCGGCGATTATGCCTGCTCCGCCGCGCATGAGGAAAAGGGCAACACCGTGAGCACAGAAAAACCGAGCCGCGCCGACTACCACCGCGAGCACCAGGCCCGCGCCGACGCCGAGGCCCAGCGCCTGCTGGCGCGCAGGGCCGAGCTGCAGGAGCGCTGGCTGCCCTGGGTGGCGCAGGAGCTGTACCAGCTCAGCCCGCCGGAGTTCGCCAACATGGTGCGGCGCGAGCTGCAGCGGTTGACGAGCTCTTCGTAGGGTGCGCCGCGCGCACCGACCCACGGTTGCCGGCGAACACCCTTCCCGCTACCGGCACCTAGGCTGTGGCAGGGGCTCTAGCCGCGACCCATGATCGCTGGCCAACTCCTGCAATTGCCGTTTTGGTCGGTGCGCACGGCGCACCCTACGGGCCTCTTTTCCCCGCCGATCTCGCGCGCTATCGGGACCTGCTGCCGTAGGGTGCGCCATGGGCACCTGCTCTCAGCGATTCGGTGGCGATCGTGGAATATCGGGTGAAATGCGCTGCGCACGGCGCTCCCTGCGTTAGCCACGCCCCCGCGCGCACCGGCTCATATCCACCTTGCTCACGTACGGATTGCCCCAGCCCATCACGCAGGCCACCTGCTGGTTGCGCTGCTGCTCCCAGGGTTTGACCGGGTAGGCCTTGCTCCAGGCTTCGTAGAGCTGGCGATCCTGCTTCGACAGGCGCAGTTGGTAGCGGTCGGACATGTAGAAGTAGGTGCGCGCGATCATCCCGCGGATGGCCGGACGCGGCATCACCTTGCGCGCCTTGAAGTCCACCACCGTCTCGCATTGCCCGTACTGATGCGGTTTCTGCGGCAGCCAGGCGAAGCTGTAGTTGCTGCGGTCGCCGTTCACCTCGCCGATGCTCGGCACCAGGTTGTGCAGGTCGGCCTCGGCCTTGCGGAACTGCGCATCGTTGGCCGCGCAGTTCTTGCGGCCGCCTTTCTGCCAGCACTGGCGCTGATGGCCGATCACCCAGGCCGGGACGATATGTTCCCACTCGATGCGCTGGGCGCGATTGGCGTTCTTGCGGGGTGTGTAACCACAGGAGCGCAGATCGACCCGCTTGCCGCTGTACTTGCAGCCGCAATAGAACTCGGTGGACTGCTTGGCGTACAGCGGCCAGGCCAGGCGCTTGGCCTCGGCGAAAGTGGCGGGTGCGGCGTGCAGGGAAAGGGCTGTGAAACAGCAGAGCAGGGGCAGTAGACGTCGAATCATGGGGCGGCAGATTAGCCGTGGTCATCGCCGCTGTGAAGGTAAAAAGTCCAGTTTTATCAATAATTTATATGATGGCCAGAGGCCTTATGGGCTGTTTCGATGGTGGGTCGGTCGGGCCAGCATGAAGCGCCATCGGGGCGCTCAGAGCAGGGAAACGATCCGCGCGAGCAGCCGTTGCGGGCCTGTGTAGAGGTCCTGCCCAGCGATCACCTGATTTACCCCGTCAGCCCGCAACAGCAGCTGTGGCACACCGCCGGCCGGCATCGCTTGCCGCGCAGCGGCGACGCGGCGGGCCGTATTCTCGGCCAGCACGCGGTCATCGCGCAGGCGAGCGGCCAGTTCATCGGCATCGAGCCCGTGGCCGGCGCTGGCCGCGACATCGGCGGTAATGCGGCTGACGGCATCGACCGTGCAGGTATCCATCCCGTCGACGTAACGGGCGAGCTGCGCCACATGCAGCAGCTGTGGCTCCAGTGCCGTGTCCAGTGCGCCCAGTGCCACCAGCGCGCGGGTCAGCGGGGTGGAGTCGAACACGCCATCCGCTGCCAGCAGCACCCGGCTGCGATAAGCCTCGGTAAAGCGCTGCCCGGTCAACGCGACGATGCGCTGGTCGTTGTGCCAGGCATGCTCGGCGATGGCCGCCACCGGGCGTGGTTGCATGAACAGGCCCACCGGCATCATGCGCAGCGCGGCGCCATGGCGCTCGGCCAAACCTGCCAGCGCGGGGGCGCTGGCATAGCACCAGCCACACAGCGGGTCGAAGAAATACTGCAGTTCGAAAGAGTGGGGCGCCATGGTCGGGGTCTCCTGGGCGCCCCACTCTAAGGTTGCCTCGCGCGGTGATATACAGCACCCGGGTGGCAGGTCTGTTGCACGGATCGAGCAGATCCGTGGCCAGCGCCTAGCTGAACCTCGGCAGGCGCTGATCCGAGTCGCTGCCCTCGTTTTCCAACTGCTGCGGCAGGCCGGCGACCTTGAGTACCGGCATCTTCTCGCCCACCAGGCGCAGGTCGCGACGCGGCAGGGCGAAGCGCACATCCAGTTCGCGCAGGGCATCGAGCAGTTGCAGGTTGATCTCCTGCTGGATGTCCATGTACTGGTTGTAGTCCGAGGTCAGCACGATATACACCACCTCGAAGGTCAGCTGGCTTTCATCGAAGCCGAGAAAGTGCGCGCGGTCGAACCTGGCCTTGGGCGTGGCGCGGATGATGTCGCCGACCTTCTCGGCCACCTGACGCACCTTGTCGCTGGGCGTGTCGTAGTTGATGCCGAACTTGAAGACGATGCGTCGGGTATTCATGCGCTTGTAGTTGCGCACCACCTGCCGCAGCAGGTCGGCATTGGCGCACACCACCTGTTCACCGCTGAGGCTGCGGATGCGCGTGGTCTTCAGGCCGATATGCTCGATGGTCCCGGCCACCTCGCCGAACACCACGAAGTCGCCGATCTCGAAGGGCTTGTCGACGCCGATCGACAGCGAGGCGAACACGTCGCTGAGCACCGTCTGCACCGCCAGCGCCACGGCGATACCGCCAACACCCAGGCTGGCCACCAGCGCGGTGATATCCACCCCCAGGTTGGCCAGGATCGACAGCAGCATCACCGACCACACCACGATCAGGATCATGATGCTGATGATGGTGGTCATCACCGGGTTGTAGGTGCCGCCTTTCTTCATCACCAGGCTGCGCGACCACAGGCGCACGCCGGTATCCACCCACAGCGCCACCTGCAAGGCCAGGGCGACGAACCAGGTATGGCTCAACGCGCTCTGCCAACTGCCGGGCAGCTCCGGCAGGCGCAACGCCAGCAACAGGGAAAAGGCCAGCAGCAACAGGCGGCTGGTACGGCCGATCACCACCGCCACGAAGTGCGGCCAACTGCCGTCCTGTTCCTTCGACCAGGCCATCAATCGCTTGTGCAGGGTGCTGACCAGGGTGCGCAGCACGCTGTAGATCAGCGCGGTGGCCACTACCACGATTGCCACGTTGAGCCAGAGATCGCGGTCAAGCCAGATATTCCACTGTTCCATCGCCAGGGGCCTCCAGAAAAGGACATATAGGTTTCTGGTGGCGTTGGTGGGCAGAAGTTCCGGGGAACGAGTGGCTTTGGTTGGAGGTGCTGAGTCATTCTTCACCTGGGCCTGCAGCATTCCCCATGAAGCTCAGGGCCTGGCCGGCTTTGACGTCATGTAGGACCGTACCGGCTCCAGCTACCACCGAGGGTATACCCCTGCAAGGAAACCACGATGAGCGAAGAGCGCCTGCTGCGCCGTGAAGAAATTCCACAGCTCTGGGAGATAGACCGTAGCGAAGTGATCGAACAGCTTTATTCCGTCGAGGCCGGCCAACTAGTGCTGCGCCCGGAGTTTTACGACATGCGCGGCTGGCCGCAGGGGGAGGCCGAGCACTACACGCCGATCCTGCTCGATTGCTTCGACCGCGGTGGATGGTTTTTGGGCCTCTACGATCAGGGACGCCTGATAGGCGCGGTGGTACTCGACACGCGTCGTCTCGGCCCAGACGGCGACTGTCTGCAACTGAAGTTTCTCCATATCAGCCATGCTTACCGCAGCCGCGGCCTCGGTGCTCATCTCTTCCGCCGCGCCGCGGCGCAGGCCCGCCTGCTGGGCGCCAGCGCGCTCTACGTTTCGGCTACGCCGTCGCAGAACACGGTGGATTTCTATCGAAGACTCGGTTGCAGCCTATGTGCTAAACCGGATGAGGAGCTGTATCGGTTGGAGCCAGAGGACATCCACCTTATTTACCGAATACAAACGCGGGAAACGGACAAGCACCGTTAGTATGATGGTCTCGTTGGCTGCGGTATTTCTGACGATGTCTTACAGCGCTTTCGATAGGTTTTTTCTCATGGGCTGGCTTGTCTTGCCTCATTTGTGAGAAAAGGGGACAGATTTATTTTTCTCTCCAGCGCCTTTTTGTGTGATCGCAAAAAAGCGCCATCCCTCCCGGCCCGAACCCTTGCGGTCAAGCCCTTCAAACGCCAGAAACGAAAAAGCCCCGTCAGTGATGACGAGGCTTTTGCTTGGCTGGAGCGGGTGATGGGAATCGAACCCACGGCTCTAGCTTGGGAAGCTAGGGTATTACCATTATACGACACCCGCAGCGGGTGCCTTTATACCGGAACCTGCGGCGGAAATGAAGCGCGGAGCAGAGCGACAGGTACATTCGCTCCGCGCTTGAGGCCGCTCATACTGCCATGGCCTGCAGTTCCTGCAGCTCGCCGCGCGTCGGCAGTTGCAGGCGCTTGCTGGGGGCGTTGAAGAAGTCCAGCAGCACGCGCTGGGTCTGCAGCCAGGCAGCCTTGTGTTCCATGTCGAGGAAGTGGCCGGCGTCGTTGATTACGGCGAATTCGGCGTGCTCGATATGCTGGGCGAACAGGCAGGCGTCTTCCACCGAGGTGTATTCGTCGCGGTCGCCGTTGACGAATATCAGCGGGATATCGATGGCCTGCAGGCATTCCTTGCCGCAGTGCGCTTCCATGCTCAGGACCTGCTTGATGTGCGCGTACATCTGCCGGTATTCGTGCTCGTCCAGGGTGCTGACGTGCTTGTGGTTGAAGCGCTTGAACAGCGATGGCAGGTGCTTGCCGATGGTGCTGTTGACCAGCAGGGCGATGTTGTCGCGATCCACCGCGTTGAGAAAGCGCAGGCCCTTGTGCAGGTAGTCGAGCATCGGCACGTTGAGGATTGGCGAGAAGGAGCAGATCGCCGCCCGTTCCAGGGTGGCCGGGCGCTGGGCCAGGGCGAGCATGGAGGCGACGCCGCCCCAGGAGAAGGACATCAGGTAGTTGGCGCCGTAGTGGTCGATCAGCTTGAGCAGGATCGCGGCTTCGTCTTCCTTGCTGATGGGGGTGAAGTCGCTGTTGTACGGTTTCGACTGGCCGGCGTAGGGCAGGTCGAAGGCGACCACGTTGAACTGCGGTTGCAGGTATTTGACGGTCTGGGTGAACGAGGCTGTTGTGGCCAGGGAGCCGTTGACCAGGATTACGGTCTTGCTTGCTGCCGGGTTGCCGTAGAACTCCGTGTGAACCTTGTGCTTCCTGTTGATCTCGACGACTGCGGTTTCTGGCCTCATGTCGTTTCCTCCTGGCGCAAATGGGTCAAGGCGAGCGGGTGGCCGTTCGCAAGCTTCGGGCAGTCAGGAAAACGCCTGGACGTGACAAGCTGATGTCAGGCGAGAGATTTTTGGAATTCTTTTATTTTCAAACAGTTAGGATCGAAACAGGCGAGCGCTCCAAGCCTTTTCGGAGGCCGGAGAGGGGGCGGTGTTACCAGGCAGGAATCCAGTCGGCGCAGAACGCCAGTAACCGAAGAAACGCTTAGATGTCCGGTAGTGACCGATTGGTCATCTCAGGACTTGTGATTCGATTCAAGCAGTTGCCTTGCAGCCATGCAAGGGCGAGTCACATCTTTATCGCGGTTTCTGGATACCGTTGGTCGGGTTGTAAGGTTCGGCGCCTGTGCGATCAGACGCTGGCGATTTCTGCGGCGGTCAGCGCGCGGTACTGGCCGGGCGCCAGCCGCGGGTCGAGGACGATCTCGCCCATGCTCTCGCGATGCAGCGCGACCACGCGATTGCGGAAGTGGCCGAACATGCGCTTGACCTGATGGTAACGGCCCTCGAACAGGGTCAGGCGGGCGCTGTGGCTGCCCAGCAGTTCGAGCCGGGCGGGCAGGGTGGTGAGGTCTTCGAAGGCGAAGTACAGGCCGCGCTCGAACACTTCGGCGTATTCGGCGGTGATCGGCTGTTCGGTGCTGACGTGGTAGACCTTGGGCTTGCGCTGCTGCGGCTGGGTGATACGCCGCGACCAGCGACCGTCGTTGGTGATCAGCAGCAGGCCGCTGGTGTTGAGGTCCAGGCGCCCGGCCAGGTGCAGGTCGTGCTTGTCCGGTTCGTCGAGCAGGTCGAGCACGGTGCGGTGTTCGTCATGCGCGGTGGCGCTGACCACGCCGACCGGTTTGTGCAGCATCCAGTAGCGCGCGCTGCGTCCGGCCTGGAGCAGTTCGTCGTCCAGCTCCACGCGCTGGAAATCGCGCACGTCGAAACGCGGGTCGCGGACGGTCTCGCCATCCACGCGCAGGCGCCCGGCGCAGATCAGCAGGCGGCTGTCCTGCCGGCTGAAACGGGGGAAGTTGCTGAGAAAGCGATCCAGGCGCATGGCTCAGTTCTGCTCGCGGCGCTCGGCGGCTTTCACTGCGCCGGCGCAGGCCGGGCACAGGCAGGCCTGGTTGCGCTGCTCGGGCGTCAGGCGCTGCAGCGCGGCCGGATCGATCTGCACGTCGAAGCACCTGCAGGGTTCGTCCTGGCGACCGTTGGCCAGGCTGCACTGGTTGCTGCGGCCGCACAGCGGGCAGTGTTGGCTATCCATCAGGGATCGACGCAGACGCGGTCGCGCCCGGCCTGCTTGGCGCGATACAGCGCGCGATCGGTACGGCCGAGCAGGTCGTGCAGGGTTTCGCCCTCTTGCCACTGGCTGAGGCCGAGGCTGACGGTGACCTGCAGGGCCTCGCCTGCAACCGGGTAGCGCTGCTCGGCGCATTGCTGGCGCAGTTTCTCGGCCAGCTCATGGGCGGCGTTGCGGTCGGTGTTCTTCAGCAGCAGGATGAATTCCTCGCCGCCCCAGCGGCAGAGGATGTCCGCCTGGCGCAGGCTGCCGCGCAGCTGGCGGGCGAAGCGGCGCAGCACGTCGTCGCCGGCCAGATGGCCATGGGCGTCGTTAAGGGCCTTGAAGTTGTCCAGGTCCAGCAGCACCGCGCACAGCGGGCTGCTGTCTCGCTGGGCCTCCTGCAGTGCCTGCGCGGCGAGGATGTCGAAGCCGCGGCGGTTGGGCAGTTCGGTGAGGCTGTCGGTGGTGGCCAGGGCGGCGATGCGGCGCTGGTAGCGGCGTGTGGCGAGGTAGACCAGAAGCAGCACGGCCAGGGTGATCAGGGTGCAGATCAGCAGGTTGAGGTAGAGGCTCTTGCGGATGCCGGCCAGGGCGCCTTCCTCGTGCTTGTCAACGAACAGGTACCAGTCCAGTTCGGGGATGTAGCGCACGTTGAGGAAATGGCCGCGGCCGTGCTCCTGATAGCTGAAGTTGCCGCTCTCGGGGCGCGGCAGTTCGAACAGCAGGTTCTCCAGGCCGTCGATGGTATTGAGCGCCTGGCCACGGCGAGATCCCATTGGGCCGCCATCGGCACCGGTCAGTACCAGCAGGCCGCTGCGGTCGGTGAAGAAGATGCTGCGGTCGTAGCGCCGCTGGTAGTCGTCCACCAGCTTGACCACGGCATCCACGGTGAGGCCGACGCCGGCCACGCCGATAAAGCGTTCCTCATAGTCGAACACCTTGAAGTTGATGAAGAAGGTCAGCTGATCCGCATTGGCCATGTCCGGGTCGACGCTGATTTCGTAAGGTTCGCTCATCTGGCGCACGCGGAAGTACCAGGCGTCGCGTGGCTCGTCCTCGCGGACCTGCTTGAGCACGCCCTTGGCCTGATAGTAGGTGCGGGTGCGTTCGGAGATGAAGAAACTGGTGAAGGTGCCGTAGTGGTCCTGGATTTCACGCAGGTAGCGGGTGATGGGCTCGGGATCGAGCTCGCCGGCCAGCGCCCAGTCGCGCAGGAAGGTATCGCGCGACATCATCGAGGCGATCTGCGTCGGGCGGATCAGGTCTTTCTGGATCTCGGAGTAGATGTTGTCCGAGGTCAGCGGCAGCTCGGTGTTGACGATGTTGTGGCGAATGCTTTCGCGCGAGGCGTGGTAACTGGCCAGGCTGGTGGCGAGAAAGCCCCCCAGCAGCAGGGTGCCCAGCAGTAGCAGAAGGGTGAACTGGGCCTTGCGGGAAGTGCTGAGTGGCATGAGGTCCGAGCCTTGATTGCGTGGCCCAATGCTAGCGTGCCGTCGCCGACGCGTCATCGTTGCCTTTGGTATTAACCCTCTTCTGCGTACTTCAGGGCCACCGGTTCGGTCCGGCGGCCCTGATTTTCCGTTGACCTGTCGCCTACGCTTCAGGCCTCTTCCAGCACCACCACGCGCTGCCCGGCGCGTACCGGCGAGCCGGGCTGCACACGCACCTCGCGCACGGTGCCGGCCACCGGTGCGGTCAGCGGAATCTCCATCTTCATCGATTCGAGAATCACCAGCACGTCGCCGGCCTGCACCTGTGCGCCGGCTTCCACCTGCACCTGCCAGAGGTTGCCGGCGATATGGCTGTCGATGCCGTGCTGACCGGCCCCCAGCGGCGCATCATCGCCAAGCTCGGCGGCCACTTCCTCGACTTCGAAATGCGCCTGACCCGATTCGATCCATCGCTGGCGCTCGGCATCGAAAGCCGCGCGCTGCTGCTGGCGGAAGGCGGCGATGCCCTCTGCTTCTTCATCGAGAAACTGCTGGTAGTCGGCCAGGGCCAGTTCGCTGTGCTCGATGCGCAGCGGGTAGCGGCCCAGTGGGAAGTCGCGGCGGATGCGCAGCAGTTCGTCGGCACTCACCGGGTAGAAGCGGATCTGGTCGAAGAAGCGCAGCAGCCAGGGCTTGCCGTCGAAGGCCTCGACCTCGCGGTAGCGGTTCCACATCTGCAGGGTACGGCCGACGAACTGATAGCCGCCGGGGCCTTCCATGCCGTACACGCACATATAGGCGCCGCCGATGCCGACGGAGTTCTCCGCCGTCCAGGTGCGCGCCGGGTTGTACTTGGTGGTGACCAGGCGATGGCGCGGGTCCAGCGGCGTGGCCACCGGCGCGCCGAGATAGACGTCGCCCAGGCCCATCACCAGGTAGCTGGCGTCGAACACGGTGCGGTACACCTCGTCGAGGTTCGGCAGGTCGTTGATGCGGCGGATGAACTCCAGGTTGCTCGGGCACCAGGGGGCGTCCTTGCGCACGGTGGTCATGTATTTCTCGATGGCCAGCTGGCAGGCCGGGTCGTCCCAGGACAGCGGCAGGTGGACGATGCGCGACGGCACCTTCAGATCCTTGGCGGCGCATACCGCGTCCCACTCGCCGGCGACTAGGTCGAGCAGGCGCTGCAGCGGCAGGGTTTCCGGCTGGTAGTGCACCTGCAGCGAGCGAATGCCGGGGGTGAGGTCGATCACGCCGGCGAGCCGCTTGGCCTCCAGCGCCTGCATCAGCGCGTGGCCACGGAAGCGCAGCACCAGGTCCAGTTCCGGCTGGCCAATTTCCAGCAGCAGGTGGGTGTCGCCGGACAGGCGTGCGACCAGGCGGGTGTCGGCCTGGCCGATGTCGAGGACGATGGGGCTTTGTAGCCCGGATGCAATCCGGGATTCAGGCGCTGCGTTTTCCCCGGATTGCATCCGGGCTACGGTCGCGTCTGTAGGAGCGGATTTATCCGCGATTTCGGTGTTGCCTGCATCGCGGCTGAAGCCGCTCCCACAAAGGCTGGTGCATTCGCTGGCACTGGCTTTGGCCAACTCCCGTGCCGTGGCGATATCCACCGGCACGAAGCGTACCTTGTCGCCGGCCTTGAGCTGGCCGAGCTGCCACAGGTCGGCCTCGATGATAGTCACCAGGCAGACGAAGCCGCCCAGGCTGGGGCCGTCCGGGCCGAGGATCACCGGCATGTCGCCGGTAAAATCTACCGCGCCGATGGCGTAGGGGTTGTCGTGAATATTGGACGGGTGCAGGCCGGCTTCGCCGCCGCTGTCGCGCACCCATTCCGGTTTCGGCCCGATCAGGCGCACGCCGGTGCGGCTGGAGTTGAAGTGCACTTCCCACTCGGTGGCGAGGAAGCTGTCGACATAGGCGGGTGTGAAGTATTCCGGCGTGCCGTGCGGGCCGTAGATCACGCGCAGTTCGCGTACGGCCGGCAGGGATGGGCAGAGTTCGGCGGGCAGTTGCGCGCCGCTGCCGGTATCGGCCAGCGGCAGCAGGTGCAGCACGTCGCCGGCGCGCAGTGCACGGCCGCCATGGCCGCCGAACTGGCCGAGGGTAAAGGTGCTCTTGCTGCCCAGGTAATCCGGCACCTGAATGCCGCCGCGAACGCTCAGGTAGCTGCGCGCGCCGCTGCCTGCGATGGTGCCGAGCGTCAGGGTGCTGCCGGCCTCGATCAGCAGGGCGGTGTTCATCGGCTGTTCTAAGCCATCGATGCTCAGCGGAATCTCGGCGCCGGTGACGGCGACCACGGCGTCCGTATTGAAGCG
The DNA here is from genome assembly GCF_021495345.1 of Pseudomonas hydrolytica. NCBI lineage: Bacteria > Pseudomonadati > Pseudomonadota > Gammaproteobacteria > Pseudomonadales > Pseudomonadaceae > Ectopseudomonas > Ectopseudomonas hydrolytica. The sequence goes on along the minus strand of NZ_CP099397.1, from coordinate 3,771,166 downwards.
CAGGGTCGGGCCGCTCATGGTGATTTCCAGGCCGGCGGCGCCCTCTGCGTTGCCCAGCAGGCGGTTGCCCAGGCGCAGGGCGCGATCATCCATCGGCCCGGACGGCGGTACGCCCACGGCCCAGTAGCCGAGGCGGCCGGGATAGTCCTGCACGCTGGTTTGGGTGCCGGCGCCGAGCACTTCGAAGGTGCTGGCCTGATAGACGAGGTTTTCCAGGCAGCGGGTCCAGGGATGGCCGCTGGCGAAAGGCGCATCGCTAAGGATCTGGCGCAGGTAGTCGCGGTTGCATTCCACGCCGTAGAGCAGGGTGCCTGCCAGGGCCTGATCCAGCGCATGGGAGGCTTCTTCGCGGCTTTGCGCCCAGGTGATCAGCTTGGCGATCATCGGGTCGAAGTAGGGCGGAATCTCGCAGCCGGCTTCGACCCAGGTGTCGATACGCAGGGCCTCGCCGTCAGTGGGCGGGAAGGTCACGGCAGTCAGCAGGCCGGGGCTGGGCTGAAAATCCCGGCCCGGATCTTCGGCGTACAGGCGTGCCTGGATGGCGTGGCCGTTGGGCTTCAGGCCTTTGGCCAGTTCGCTCAGCGGCGGTAGATCGCCGGCCGCCAGTTCGATCATCCAGCGCACCAGGTCGACGCCCCACACCTGTTCGGTGACGCCGTGCTCGACCTGCAGACGGGTGTTCACTTCGAGGAAGTAGAAGCGCTCGGCCTCGCTGTCGTAGACGAATTCGACGGTGCCGGCGCTACGGTAATTCACCGCCTTGGCCAGCTTGATCGCCGCCGCGCACAGCGCCTCATTCATGCCGGCGGGCAGGTTCGGTGCCGGTGTTTCTTCCAGCACCTTCTGGTTGCGCCGTTGTACCGAGCAGTCGCGCACGCCGAGGGCGAGCACCTCGCCCTGGCCGTCGCCGAATACCTGCACTTCCAGGTGGCGGGCGCGCTGGATGTACTTCTCGATAAATACGCCGCTGTCGCTGAAGTTGTTCTGCCCCAGGCGCTTGACCGCCTCGAAGGCTTCGCTGAGTTCGGCGGCCGAGCGGCAGACGCGCATGCCGATGCCGCCACCGCCGGCAGTGCTTTTCAGCATCACCGGGTAGCCGACCTGTTCGCCGGCCTTGAGCGCGGCGTCGAGGTTTTCCAGCAATTCGGTGCCTTCGAGCATGGGCACGCCATGTTGCTTGGCCAGGGCGCGGGCGGTGTGCTTGAGGCCGAATACGCGCAGTTGCTCGGGCGTGGGGCCGACGAAGGCTATGCCGGCGGCTTCGCAGGCTTCGGCGAAGGCGGCGTTCTCGGAGAGAAAGCCGTAGCCGGGATGGATGGCCTGCGCGCCGCAGGCCTTGGCCGCGGCGAGAATCTTGTCGACCACCAGGTAGGTCTGCGCGGCGGGGCCGTCGCCGAGGCAGAAGGCTTCATCGGCCTGCTGGATATGCAGGCTGGCAGCGTCTGCCTCGGCATACACGGCTACGCCGCTGACGTTCAGTTGACGCAGGGTGCGCAGGATGCGGCAGGCAATGGCGCCACGGTTGGCGATCAGGAGTTTGTCGAACATCTTCATTGACCCTCGAAGGGCGTGGCGGGCCGTCCCGCCGTCATTCGTCATGTGCCACGGTCGTCCGTGGTGGAAATCCGGGTGATGCGTGTTGCGCGTGCTGGGGACAAATTTTGCAGGGCCGGTGAAAACCCGCCGGGCCTTGGCGGGTTTCACCCGCCCTGCGTCAGTTCCACACCAGCACTTCGGCCGGGGTCGGGTTCCAGCCGTTGCAGGGGTTGTTCAGTTGCGGGCAGTTGGAGATCAGCACGATGACATCGGTCTCGGCCTTGAGCTCCACGTACTTGCCGGGCGCGGAGAGGCCGTCCTCGAAGGTCAGGCCGCCTTCCGGCGTTACCGGCACGTTCATGAAGAAATTGATATTGGCGCCGAGGTCGCGCTTGCTCAGACGGCCGTCGTGCAGGCTGGCGCGCAGGAAGTTGTCGCGGCAGCTGTGCATATAGCGCTTCTCGAGTGCATACCTGACGGTGTTGCTCTCCTGCGCGCAGGCGCCGCCGAGGGTGTCGTGGCGGCCGCAGGTGTCGGCGACTATGGTCAGCAGCGGTTTGCCGAGGTTGGAGTAGAGCACCGTGCCGGTGGTGAGGTAAACCTTGTTCTGCTTGCGCAGGGTGCGCTGCGGGTCGAAGCGTTCGCGCGGGTTCTTCGCGGCGAAGAACAGGGTGTCGATCGCCTGGTTGCCTTCCAGGTCATGCAGGCGCAGGGTCTGCCCGGCCTTGACCTCGAACAGGTAGGGCTCGCCCGCCGGGATGGTGTGGCGGAAGCTGGCGGTCTCGGGATGCAGGTTGCTTGCGGTCAGGCTCATGTGTGCGCCCTCAGAGATACTGACGTTCGGTGTTGTGAAAGCCGCGGCCGTTCTCCGGGCGCAAGGTGCGGCAGAGCAGGGTGATGCCGTCGCTGGCGACCTTGCTCCAGGTCAATTGCACCGGCTTGGGCGCGTACTGCGGGTTGGGGTCCATCGGGTGCTGCAGGGCGGTGAGCACCACCAGCGTGTCCATCGGCGCATACAGCTCGATATGGTCGCCGGCCTTGGAGTTGTTCGGCTGGAAGTGGAATACGCCATCGGCGTCGACGTCCACGCGGCTGAACAGGTTGAGGTTCATCAACAGGTCTTGCAGGTTGAGGTCCCACTTGCCCATTTCCACCAGCAGGTTGTCCATGCCGTTGCGGAAGAAGCCGTTGCGCAGTTCCTGATAGCGGCCCTGGCCGTATTTCTCCAGCACTTCGGAGGCCGATAGCACTCCACCGAAGCTGTCGTGCCAGCCACAGGTATCCGCGGTGATGGCGGCCAGCACGCGGCCCATGTCCGAATACAGGCAGTGGCCGGCGGTGAGTTTGGCGGTGTGCTGGCATTTCAAGGTATCGGGCAGGTTCAGCCGCTCGCTTTTCTCGAGGGCGTTGAACAGCAGCAGGCTGACGTTGGCGCCGCCTTCGATATCGGTGATGCGCAGCAACTGGCCGCGCTTGAGCACGAAGGACGTGTGGCCGCCGCCGGGGACAGTTTCCTCATAGAGGGTAGGGCGGAGGGTGAGGGCAGTTGTCATGGGTACCTCGGGATCAAAGCCGTATCGTCAGGCGCCGGCAGTGGCGCCTGATCATCGTTGTGAGGGGCGTGAGGGTCAGAGCTTGCCGTCGACGGCCATCTGTATGTAGCTCGGGTCGAAGCGCAGCTTGATGTTGGCGCTGTCGCCGGTAGTCACGTCGCCCGCGAAGGTCATGCCGATGGCGTCAGCGCTGCGCGCGCCTTCACCGAGGATGCCGTGCTCGAAGCTGAAGTTGGCGACCTTGGTCATGGTCTCCGGCAGGGCCGGGCTGGTGACGAAGTCCAGGGTTTCCTTGGGTGTGTAGAACAGCTTGGTAGTCGCCAGCTGGGCCTGGAATCCGGCCAGGTCGGTACCGGAGGCCTTGGCCATTTCGGTCAGCGCTTCGGTGGCTTGCGGGGTGCCGGACTGCATCAGGTCGAGAATCTCGAACCAGGCGCCGACCAGGGCTTTGCCGAAGTCCGGGTTGTCCTTCAGCGTCTGGGTGTTGACCACCATCATGTCGAGGATTTCACCGGGGATCTTCGAGGAGTCGAACACCTCGGTGCTGCCCGGCTGGGCCTTGATCTCGGCGAGCATCGGGTTCCAGGTGGCGGCGGCCTGCACGCTGGGGGTGGAGAAGGCGGCGATGATGTCGGCGTCGGAGGTGTTCACCACGCTCACGTCGCGCTCGCTCATGCCGGCGCTTTCCAGCGCGCGGGCGAGGAAGTAGTGGGATACCGACAGCTCCACCAGGTTGACCTGCATGCCCTTGAGGTCGGCCAGGGTCTTGCCTTCGCCCTTGATCAGCAGGCCGTCGTTGCCGTTGGAGTAATCGCCGACGATCAGCGCGGTGCTGTCCACGCCGCCGGCGGCGGGAATGGTCAGGGCGTCCATGTTGGTCATGGTGCAGCCGTCGAACTGGCCGACGCTGTACTGGTTGATGGATTCCACGTAGTCGTTGAGCTGCACGACATCGATGTCGATGCCGTACTTCTTCGCCCATTTGTCGATGATGCCGGAGGTGCTGGCATAGCCCCAGGGCATCCAGCCGGCGTAGAGCGTCCAGCAGACACTGAAGCTGTCTTTCTTCTCGGCGTGGGCGCTGAAGCTGAGCAGCGCGGCCAGACCGGCAGCGGCGAAGGAGAGCAGACGGTACTTGCGCATTGGAACCTCCAGTCTTGTTGAGTACGGGCAGGAGTCGCGGCACGTTTCGAATGGTTCGAAAGGCGCGTTCTCCCGGGCTTTTATCCCGCCGTGTAACCTCACTGGAGGTCGATGACTCTCGGACCAGTCACCCGCCTGCGCGGATCGGAACCCTAGTCATCCATTTCGCAAATTGTGGTGCCGCGATTCCGGGAAAACCCGGTTGTAACCTGCACACCTGAGCTTTAGCGAATAGCGTGCCAGCTCGCCGGAGCCCGTGACTGCGCGCTTGGGTGATGCTGCTCGCGGTTTGCGTGCTGCCTGATGGGGCCTGGGCGGTGTTCATTGCACCGTTCGGGGGCAATTCGGCTCAAAGCACCGCGCCTTGGCGGCATGATGGCGGTGGCATGGAAATCGCTATCGACCCCGTTGCAGGGGCGGCCTTGCTGCCGCCCTCGGGACGACCCGACCCGCTGCTCGTCTGGACGACCAGGTAACTCACTTGTTCAAGGGAGATTGCCATGGCGCATACCCATTTCACCTCGATTCCCCTGATCGACGTCTCGGGCTTGTATAGCGAGCATCCTGCCGAGCGCCGGCTCGTAGCCGATGAGCTGGGCCGTGCCGCGCGCGAGGTCGGCTTTCTGCAGATCACCGGGCACGGCATTGCGCGTGAGCTGCGCGACGGTTTGGTCGACCAGGCGCGCCGCTTCTTCGCACGCCCGCTGGAGGAGAAGATGCGCTTTTACATCGGCCAGTCGAGCAACCACAGCGGCTACGTGCCGGAGGGCGAGGAGCAGTTTGTCGGCGGCAGCAAGGATCTGAAAGAGGCCTACGACGTCAATTACGACTACACCGAGGCGGCTCAGGTCTATCCGCTGCTGGGCCCGACGCAGTGGCCGGACTCGGCGGACTTCAAGCGCGAGGTCAGTGCCTACTACCGCGCCGCGCTGGCGCTGGGCGACACGCTGTTTCGCGGCTTCGCCCTGGCGCTGGGGCTGGCCGAGGACACCTTCGCCGGCATCACCCGGCAGCCCACCAGCCAGCTGCGCATGATCCATTACCCGCTCGCCCCCGATCCGGTGGCCGACCGTCCCGGTATCGGCGCGCACACCGACTACGAATGCTTCACCATCCTGCTACCCACCGCCGAAGGTTTGCAGGTGCTCAACGGCGACGGGCAGTGGATCGACGTGCCGCTGGTGGAGGACGCCTTCGTGATCAATATCGGCGACATGCTGGAGGTGCTCAGCAACGGCCATTTCGTCGCCACCTCGCACCGCGTGCGCAAGGTCAGCGAGGAGCGCTTCGCCTTCCCACTGTTCTGCGCCTGCGACTACCCGACGCGCATCGCGCCGATCCCCGGTCTGCCGCCGCGCGGTGAGCGGGTGTACGCGCCGGTGAGCTGTGGCGACCACCTGTTCGCGCAGACGGCGCAGACCTTCCGCTATCTGCGAGAGCGGCTGGAGGACGGCTCACTGCAATTGCCGGATGGTGCGGCGGGTTTGTCCAGCTTTGGTCAAGGCGGCCGGGAGGTGACGGCATGAACCTGCTGGAACTGGCTGCACGTTACCCGCAGCGCGCCGAGGGCGGTGTGCCGGACTGGATGCTCGGGCACTTTCGTCGGCGCACCATCAGCTTCGCCGATGGCCGCAGCGATGAGCGCACCCAGGTGCACTGGCTGCAGAGCCGCAGCTTCACCATCGACCTGCGCCTGCCGGACGCACCCGCGCTGCCGGTGCGGGCCTGGCAGGACTACGATGCCGCCGAGCTGCGCCAGCTTGCCAATCATGAGGGCTGGGTGGCTGACAGTATCTGGGAGAACGGCTACTTGAGCTGGCGCGGCGGGGTGTCCCTGCAACTGCACAACCGCTGGCCGGAGCCGGCGCAGTTGCAGCGCATCGGCAACTGCATGATCGAGTTCGGCACCAGTGGTGCCTATGTCGAGGACTGGCGCCTGCAGGCCAGCGGCGGGCCGTTGATCAGCCTGCGTCTGCTGGAGGAGTGCGATGCCGAAACCGGCCAGGTGCTGCAGCGCGGCGGTGGCCTGATTCTCTGCGGCGACCGGCTTGGCTGGATGCACGGGCGGGCGGTGGAGCCGGGTGAGTCAGCGCTGCAGCTGCGCGAGCGAGCGGAGCGGGCGCAGGGTGATGGACAGGCCCTGGCCGCGCTATTCGACTGCGAAACCTCGCTGGCCTATGCCGATCAGCCGGGCCGGTATCGGGTGGTGCTGTCCACCCCGCCGGCGCGGGTCGGGCAGCGCGTTTCGCTGGAAGGCTACGAGATCCCGGCGGCCGGGCGCGTGTGCCAGCACCTGCAAAGGCCGGACGGCCGTGCGGTGGTGCGCACCTTCCTTATCGATACGCTGGAGCCGGACTGGCGCGCCGATCTCGCCACGCCCTGTACCGACGAGGCGCAGCGCTGGTTTGCCACGGAGGGGGAAACGCTGGCGCGCTATCTCGAGGTGTTGAGCTAGGGGAGCTTCCTTGCCGGAGGCACAGGTGGTGCGCACGGCGCACCCTACGTTCTGCAACGCGGTGTGCGCTTCGTAGGGTGCGCTGTGCGCACCAGGCTGGCCGCTCCGTAGCCCGGATGCAATCCGGGGAAAAGGTGCCGGCTATCCCCGGATTTCATCCGGGCTACGGTTCGTTGCGCGCGGCGATACGCTCGGCCAGCTCGCTGGGCAGTTGCACCTGCGCCCGGCGCGCCGCGTTCAGCGGAATGTCATAGGTGATCCGCGCCCCGTATGCACCGGGCGCCTGCGGGTCGTGGCGTACCTTGTCGAACACCAGCAGGCGGGTGCCGAGGCTGAAGCCTTCGGACAGGTCGTGGGTGACCATGAACACGGTCAGGCGGGTTTCCTGCCACAGCTCCAGCAGCAGTGCGTGCATGTCCTTGCGGATGCCGGGGTCGAGGGCGCCGAAGGGCTCGTCGAGCAGCAGCATGCGCGGTTGCATCACCAGCGCCTGGGCGATGGCCAGGCGTTGCTGCATGCCACCGGAGAGTGCGCTGGGGTATCTGTTCAGGGCATGGCCGAGGCCGACCTTGGTGAGGATTTCCGCAGCGCGCTCGCGGGCCTCGCGCTTGGCGGCACCGAACAGCCGGCCCAGCAGCTTCGACTTCGGCAGCTCCAGACCGAGGGCGACGTTGTCCAGCACGCTCAGATGCGGAAATACCGAGTAACGCTGGAACACCACACCCCGGCTCGGATCGGGCTCGTTGGGCAGCACCTGACCACGCAGCAGCAGTTCGCCGCGGCTCGGGCGTTCCTGGCCGAGGAGCATGCGCAGGAAGGTGGACTTGCCACAGCCGGAGGCGCCGACCAGGGTGCAGAATTCGCCTTCATTCACCTTGAGGTTGAGGCGTTCGAGCACGACCTGGTCGCCGTACTCCTGCCACAGGTTGCGCGCTTCGATAAAGGCGGTTGTCGCCGGGCTCGCGGCCGTAGCGCTGGATTCGCTCATGGCAGGTTCCCTCAGCGGGACGATATGTTGGCTGAACAGGGTCATGCCTTGCCTCCTTCATGCCAGGGGAAGCACAGGCGCAGCACCTGACGCAGGCCCAGGTCCATCAGCCAGGCCAGCAGGGTGATCCACACCACGTAGGGCAGGATCACGTCCATGGCCATGTAGCGGCGCACCAGGAAGATGCGATAGCCGAGGCCGTCGGTCGAGGCGATGGCCTCGGCGGCGATCAGAAACAGCCAGGCCGAGCCGAGCATCAGGCGCAGCGAGATCAGCAGGCGCGGCAGCAGCTGCGGCAGCACCAGGCGCAGGATCAGCGTCCAGGTGTTGGCGCCGAGGGTCTGCGCCTTGATCAGCAGCTCGCCGGGAATCTCGCGGGCGCGCTGTTCGATATCGCGGGCGATGCAGGGGGTGATGCCGATGGCGATCAGCATCACCTTGGACAGCTCGCCCAGGCCGAAGACGATGAACAGGATCGGCAGGATGGCCAGTGGCGGAATCATCGACAGCACCGTGAGCAGCGGTGACAGCGGTGCGCCGAACAGCGGGATGCTGCCGGCGGCGATGCCCAGCACCAGGCCCAGCAGCGCGGCGATGCCCAGGCCCATGCCCAGGCGTTGCAGGCTGGAGGCGGTGTCCTGCCAGAACAGGTACTGGCCGCTGCGTTTGTCCTCGGTGAAGGCCAGGCGGTCGATGGCATCGACCATCTGGCTGGCGCTGGGCAGCAGCTTGTCGTTGGGGTTTTCGGCCAGGCGGGTGGTCGAGGCACTGAAGTAGACGAACAGCAGCAGGGCGAAGGGCAGCAGGATCAGCAGCAGGCGGCCGCTGCGATCCGGGTGGCGATTGATCAGGCGCATGGGGAGTCCTCGTCGGGCCTGGAGCGAAATGCCTGCGCCGCTAGCGGGCGCAAGGGCGTGCGGGCATCGGGCCTTTGGGATGGGTGGCCGATGGCCGCTGAAACGAGTGGGGCATACCCATGGTGAACCTCCAGTTGGACAGGGGCGGGCAGGAGTGCGCGGCGGTTCCCCACGGATGGGGCGCGTTCTCCCGGGCTTTTGTCCCGCCGTGTAACCTCGCTGGAGGTCGCCAGCTCTCGGACCAGTCGCTCGCGGGTGGCGAGCCGGAACCCTAGCCGGCTATTGGCAAATTGTGGTGCCGCGATCCCGGCGAGCCGGGTTGTTCCTGCACGGGCTGTTCTTAGCGAACATCGTGCCATGCACCGCGAAGCGCAGCAGGCGGCGCTCGCTCGGCTGGCGTCGGGGCATGCGATGCGCTCTGCTGGTGCATTGGGCTCGGGTCGTGCTGCCTGCTGGGGCGTCAGAGTGCGCCGTCGGCGGCCAACTGCATGTAGTCGTGATTGAAACGCAGCAGGATGCGCTGTGGGTTACCCAAAGTCCGTTCGCCGCTAAAGGCGATCCCCAGATTGGTCAGCCCCAAGCCGCTCTTGCCCAGCAGGCCGTGGGCATCGGCGAAGCGCGCCACCCGTTGCATCAGATCCGGCAGCTTGCCGGTGCGCGCGAAGTTCAGCGCGGTGCGCGGCGAGTAGAACGAGCGCAGGGTGCCCAACTGGGCCTCGAAATCTTCTGCGGTGGTGTCGGCAGCGGCCGCCATTCTGGCCCGGGCCTCGCGCCCGGCCGGGGTGGGCAGGCCGAGCAGGCGCTGGGTCTCGAACCAGGCGCCGGTCAGTGCGCGGCCGAACTCCGGGTGCTGCGCCAGGGTCTGGCTGTCGACCACGGTGAGGTCGAGGATTTCACCGGGAATCAGATTGGAGCTGAACACCTGGCTGACCTCGGCCTTGCGGCGGATCTCGGAGAGGATCGGGTTCCAGGTGATCACCGCGTCGCCCTTGCCGGCGAGGAAGGCCTCGGCGATTTCGGTGTCGGAGACGTTGATGATGGTCACGTCGCTCTCCTCGAGCAGGGCCCACTCCAGCGCGCGGCTGAGCAGGTAATGCGACACCGAGTTCTCCACCAGCAGCACGCTCTTGCCCTTGAGGTCCTGGATTCGCAGGCCGCTGCCGCGCAGCAGCAGGCCGTCGGCGCCGTTGGAGAAGTCGCCGATGATCAGCGCGGTGCTGTCCTTGCCGGCGGCGGCGGGAATGGTCAGGGCATCCATGTTGGTCATGGTGCAGGCGTCGAACTGGCCGGCGCTGTAGCGCTCGATGGAACCGACGTAATCCGGCACTTCCTGCACCTGAATGTCGATGCCGTACTTGTCTGCCCACTTCTTCACGATGCCCTGTTCGGCGGCATAGCCCCAGGGCATCCAGCCGGCGAAGATCGACCAGCACAGCTTGAAGGTCTTGGGCGCGGCCTGGGCCGTTGGAGCGCCGAGCAGACAGGCGCAGAGCAGGGCGGTGAGCAGGGAGCGAATGGACATGGAAAACCTCGGGTTATGGACGAAAGCGGGAAGGCGGGCAGCCGTGCTGCGCGTTCTCCCGGGCTTTTATCCCGCCGTGTAACCCCGCGGCTTCCCGCCGCTCCGAGGTCGCCCACTCTCGGACCAGTCACCCACCCGTGCGGGTGGGCCGGAACCCTAGTCGGCCATTTCTGTTAGCAGCACTGATCGCCTTCCCGCTGCGGCGCCTTGCCAAGCGAGGAGCGTGCCAGTGACCGTGACGAGCCCGTGATCGCCGTCACTCGGCTGCACGGAACGTGATCCAGCGCAGATTGTCGAACGAGCATGCTGATGGAGCCATGCCGGCTGCGGTGGTCGGGCGTCCAGCAGATACTGGAAATTCGAGGAGTATTCCAAATGCGTGGTTTGACTGTGATGGCGCTGGCGTTGTTGCTGGGCGGTTGTAGTTTCAGTGCCCCGGGCGTGCATGCCCGGGTCGGCGATCCCGATGTGATTCGTGTCGACGTGGGTGGCCGCGGCTACCACGGCGGCGGTCACTTCTGTCCGCCGGGGCTGCGCATGCAGGGGCGCTGCTGATGAAAACCTTCGGCATGTTGCTGCTGGCGATGAGCCTGGCTTTCGGTCTTTCCGGCTGCAGTGTGAGGCTGCCGGGTATTGGCATCGATATCGGCGATGGCGGCGGTGGGCCTCCCCACTGTCCGCCGGGGCAGGCCAAGAAAGGTCGTTGCTGATCCAGTCCCGGGCCTGGCGGTCCGGCCTCTTCCCTCGGGGGCGCGGTGCGCGTCCCCCGCTTCCCCTGCGGAGGCTTTCATGTCCTACAGAACCCTGATCGCTGCCTTGCTGTTCATCCCGCTCAGTGGCTGCACCGTGTACGGTGACGGCTACGACCGTGGCTACCGCGGCCATCATCACTCGCACCACTATTACGACGGCTACCGCCGCGATTACTCGCCGCCGGTCTATGTCACGCCGCGTTACTACTATTACGACGACCGCCGGTACGACCGTCATCGCCACGATTCCAAGCGTTATGTGCCGGCACCGCCGCCGCGTCATCACTATGGCCACGATCATCGTCATCGCGACGGCCACAAGTACCACCAGCCGCCGCGCCACGACTACCGCCGCGACCAGCGTCGCCAGGAACATCGCAATCAGCAGACGCAGCGCAGTTGGGGCACCAGCCGCAGCACCCAGCTGCAGTTTTCCAACGGACGCGCCAATGAGCGCCAGCAGCGTAGCGGCGAGCGGCGCTGGTGAGGCTCAACCCGCCACGCGCGGAGTCGCTGCATCCAGCTGACGAATCTCCTCGACCATGGCCTGCGCCGCCGGCGACAGGCTGTGTCCGGCGCGGCTGACCAGGCCATAGGCCGACTGCTGCTGCAGGCTCGCCGGGGCCAGCGGCAGCAGGCTCAGTTGGCCGGCTGCGACCTCTTCGGCGATCACGTCCCAAGGCGCCATGCTCAGCACGTCGCTGTCGGCCACCAGGCGCTTGAGCACGAGAAAGTTGTCGCACTGCACGCTCAAGGGTTGCGCGCGTCCGCTGGCGTGACCCAGGCTGCGCTCGACCGCCTGCGGCAACTGCGTGCCGGCCAGGGGAAAGTCCAGCAGGTCGCGCGGTTGCAGATCGCGCCGCTGCAGTAACGGGTGCGCCGGGCGGCAGAACAGCACGCCCCGATGCACGCGCAGCGGTTCGATCTGCAGCTGCGTATCACCCTGCAGCTCGCGGATATCGGCGACGAACAGCTCGATGGCCGAGTCCAGCAGGCTGTCGCGCAGTTCCAGCCAGTTGCCGATGTCCAGCTTCACCTGCACCCGCGGATACCGCTGCAGCAATTGCCCGAGGGCCTGCGGTATCAACCGCGCGGCCGGGTAGGGGCCGGCGCCGAGGCGCAGCTCGCCGGCTTCAAGATTGCCCAGCTGGTTGACCGCATTGCTCAACGCCAGGCTGCCGGCCAACAGGCGGCGGGCATGTTCCAGCACCAGTTGGCCGTGGGCGGTCAGGCTGATGCCGCGGCTATGGCGGTCCACCAGGCTGCAGCCGAGCTGCGCCTCCAGGGCCTGGATGCTGCGGCTCAACGCCGGCTGGCTGAGGTGCACGGCCTCGGCGGCACGGGCGAAGTGACCGTGTTCGGCGAGGGCCACGAAGTGACGAAGCTGGCGTAGGTCGTTCATGCGTGCTCTGCATTGGTTCTTGGGTTCGAATGCATTGGAATTATCAGCTGGCCTTTGCCAACCTGCCAGTACTTCAACAACAAGACGTCCTATCGCCATGAGCACCTTCTCTCGCTTTGGCGGCCTGCTGCTGGCCGCTGCCTTGCCCCTGGGCGCACAGGCCGAACTGCCGGCCGAGCGTATCGAGCCGAGCATTCACGCCGAGCTGGCCGCGCACACCAGGCACTTCGCCCAGCAGATCTACCGCGTCGCGGGCAATGTCTATTCGGCGGTCGGCTGGCAGTTGGGCAACGTGGTAATGATCGAGGCGCCCGAGGGGCTGATCATCGTCGACACCGGCGAGTCGGTCAGCGAGTCGCGTAAGATCATGGCCGAGTTCCGCAAGCTCAGCGACAAGCCGATCAAGGCGGTGGTCTACACCCACTTCCACCCGGATCACATCAACGGCGTGCAGGCGTTCGTCAGCCGCGAGCAGGTCGAGCGCGGCGAGGTGCAGATCTATGCCCACGAGACGCTGCTGCAGAACGTGGTGGCGCAGGGCGCGCTGGTCGGGCCGATCCTCGGCGTGCGCTCGGCCTACAGCTTCGGCTCGTTCCTGCCGGCCAGCGATCAGGAGGGGATGAACGCCGGTATCGGTCCGCTGGCCAAGGCCGAGCCGTCGTCGTTCATCGCTCCGACCGTGACCTTTGGCGAACGCCTGGACACCAGGATCGCCGGTCTCGACGTGCAGTTTCTGCACGTCCCCAGCGAGGCGCCGGATGAGATCATCCTGTACCTGCCGGACAACCGCGTGCTGATCAGTGCCGAGGTCGATCAGGGGCCGACCCTGCCGAACATCCATACGCTGCGCGGCACCAGGTTCCGCGACCCGGTGCAGTGGGTCGAGAGCCTGGACAAGCTGCGCGCCTACCGGGCCGAGCATATGGTGCCGCTGCATGGTCGCCCGGTCAGCGGCCAGGACAGGGTCGAGGAAGTGCTACGCATGACCCGCGACGGTATCGCCTACATCCATGACCAGACCGTGCGCTGGATGAACAAGGGCCTGACCCCGGACGAGCTGGTTGAGCAGGTCAAGCTGCCGCCGCACCTGGCCGGCTACACGCCTTATCTGCGCGAGTACTACGGCACGGTGAAGCACAGCGTACGGCAGATCTACAACGGCTACCTGGGCTGGTTCCAGGGCGACCCGGTGGCCCTCGACCCGACCCCGCCGCGGCTGCAGGCCGAGCGGCTGATCGCCCTGGCCGGCGGTCGTGAAAAGCTGTTGCTGGAGGCCGGCAACGCCTATCTGAAGGGCGACTATCAGTGGGCCGCCGAGCTGGCCGGCTACGCCATCCGCGTCGACCACGACGACAAGCTGGCGCGCGAAATCAAGGCGCGCAGCTTTCGCAAGCTGGGTTACGCCAGCATGAACATCAACTGGCGCAACTGGTACCTGATGAGCGCCATGGAACTGGAGGGCAAGCTCGACGGCGACGCCATCCGTCAGCGCTCGCTGGAAATGCGCAAGGTGTTCCTCTCGCCGGACATGGTGCGCAGCTTCACCCCGCAGAGCTTCCTGCAGAACTGGGTGACCCGCATCGACCCGCAGAAGGCCGGCGATCTGGAACTGACCCTGGGCTTCAGCTTTCCCGATGTGGACGAGCAGTGGGCGCTGGAGGTTCGGCGCGGCGTCGCGCAGCTGCACAAGGGTATTCCCGAAGGCACCGAGCTGCGCCTGAGCATGGACAAGCGCTTCATGGAAACCCTGCTGACCGGCGAGGGCGGCCTGGTCAAGGGGGGGCTGCTGGGCGATGTGAAAGTCGATGGCAACCTGCTGGAGATTCGTCGTTTCCTCGCCTGCTTCGACTTCGCCGACGAGGCGTTCGGATTGACGCTGCGCTAGGGCGCGCCAGTCGAAAGAAGGGCGGTGTGCTGCCGTTCGGCTGGGCACACTGCAGGTTCATCCATTCGGAGGCTGACGATGAACCTGCTGTCTTTCGCCAAGGGCGCCCTGGCCATGTTCTGGCTGGTGGCGCTGCTCAATCTCTTCTACCCCTTCGCCGCGCCGCTGGGCGGCTGGGTCAACTGGGCCGCCCTGGCGGTGCTGCTGGCGCATGTGGGCGAGCTGGTGCTGTTCGGCTCGCGCCTGCGGGGCCTGCCGCTGTTGTGGTGGCAGCGCCTGCAGGTGCTGCTGTTTGGTGTTTTGCATTTGCAGACGCTGCGTTGAGCTCCGATGGTCCTGGTGCGCGCAGCGCACCCTACGATGGGGCGGCCCCGTAGGGTGCGCCATGCGCACCAGCTCTACCGGGAAACGCCATGGTGCGCGCAGCGCACCCTACGATGGGGCTCGGCTCCCGTAGGGTGCGCCATGCGCACCAGCTCTACCGGGAAACGCCATGGTGCGCGCAGCGCACCCTACGAGGAGGGCGCGGCTTCCGTAGGGTGCGCCATGCGCACCAGCTCTACCGGGAAACGCCCCGGTGCGCACAGCGCACCCTACGATGGGGGCGGCTCCGTAGGGTGCGCCGTGCGCACCAGCTCTACCGGGAAACGCTACGGTGCGCGCAGCGCACCCTACGGGCGCTATTGCACGAACAGCTGCTGCACCACCGAGAAATCCTGCTTGCCCTTGCCCTGTTTGAGCAGCAGGCGATACAGCTGCAGCGCCAAAGCGCCCATGGGCGTGCTGTTGCCGCTGTGGCTGGCGGTTTCCTGGGCCAGGCCGAGGTCCTTGGCCATCAGCTCGGCCATGAAGCCGCCGCTGTAGCCCTTGGACGCCGGGACGTTCTCCATCACCCCGGGCCAGGGGTTGTACTTCTCCAGTGTCCAGTTGCCGCCGGAGCTCTGCCGCATGATCTCGGCCAGCACCGCCGGCTCCAGGCCATTGGCCACGCCCATGGCCATGGCTTCGGCAGTGGCGATCATCTGCACGGCGAGCACCTGGTTGTTGCACACCTTGGCCACCTGGCCGGCGCCGTCCGGGCCGGCATGGAAGATGTTTCTGCCCATGGTGGCGAGGATCGGCCGGGCTTTCTCCAGCGCCTGGGCCTCGCCGCCGACCATGAAGGTCAGGGTGCCGGCGGCAGCGCCAGCCGTGCCGCCGGACACCGGCGCATCGAGCAGGGCGACGCCGCGCTCACGGGCAGCGGCATGTACCTTGCGCGCGGACTCCGGGGCGATGGTCGAGCACTCGATCACCAGCGTGTCGGCGGGCAGCCGCGCGAGCAGGCCGTCTTCGCCCAGGTACAGGCCTTCCACATGGCGGCTGGCCGGCAGCATGCTGATCACCACCTGTGCCTGATCGCTGGCCTCGGCGGCGCTCTCGGCTGCCACCGCGCCTTCGCCGGCCAGGGTGTCGACGGCGCTGCGCACCAGGTCGAAGACTTTCAGCGGATAACCCGCCTTGAGCAGGTTTCGGGCCATGGGCAGGCCCATATGGCCGAGGCCGATAAAGGCGATCTGGGTCATCTCGGTTCTCCTTTCGTGTTTTTGCCAGCTATTGCCCGGCTTTGAACAGGTCGTTGAGTTCGGCGAAGGAGGTGGCATCCCTGGCGAAGTCGCAGTTGCCGCGCCGCAGCTCTCGCGCGGCGCGCAGGAAGCCGCCCAGGGCTGTGCGTGCCAGGCTGGAGCCGACGCTGACCCGGCGTACGCCCAGCTCACTCAGGTCATCCAGGGTCAGCGCGATCCCGGGCAGGCCCATCAGTACGTTGACCGGCCGTGGCGCAACGGCGCGCACCACGGCGTCGATCTGCTCGCGCGTGGTCAGCCCTGGCGCATAGAGCACGTCCGCTCCGGCTTCAGCATAGGCCTCGAGCCGCTTGAGGGTGTCGCGCAGGTCCTGGCGCCCGTGCAGGAAGTTCTCCGCGCGGGCGCAGAGGGTGAAAGGAAAGGGCAGGCTGCGCGCCGCGGCCACCGAGGCGCGGATGCGTTCCACCGCCAGCTCCAGGGGATAGATGGGCGCATCCACACGTCCGCTGGCATCTTCGATGGAGCCGCCCACCAGTCCGCAGGCGGCGGCCTGCAGCAGGGTGTCCGCACAGCCTGACGGGTCGTCGGCGAAGCCGTTCTCCAGGTCGGCTGCCACCGGCAAGGGCGTGGCGGCCACGATGGCGCGAGCATTGGCCAGGGTTTCCTCGCGGCTGATCAGACCTTCGCCATCGGGGCGGCCAAGCGCAAAGGCCAGGCCGGCGCTGGTGGTGGCCAGGGCTTCGAAACCCAGGGCCGCGAGTATCTTCGCCGAGCCGGCATCCCAGGGGTTGGGCAGTACCAGCAGCTCGTCGCGTTGATGCAGGGCCCGGAAGGTCAGGGCTTTTTGCAACTGCTTGTCGTCCATGCCGGTACTCCTCTGAGGGCGTCGTGTCTGCTCTATCGCGAATGAATTCGCTCCGTGACCGATACCCCGGATTGCACTCGGGCTACGGGGCATATGTAGGGTGCGCCGTGCGCACCGAGTCGGCGCAGGTTCCTACAGATCCGCCAACGGATGTTCACCCTCCCAGGCCGGCGCGAAGTGCGCTTCGATCACCGCCTCGGGAATCGCGGCCACGTCCGGCCAATGCCAGTGCGGCGTCTGGTCCTTGTCGATCAGGCGAGCGCGCACGCCTTCGGGGAAGTCCGGGTGGCGGCAGCAATTCAGGCTCATGGCGTATTCCATGCGGAACACCTCGGCCAGCGACAGGTGCCGCGCGCGGCGGATCTGCTGCCAGACCAGGTGCGCGGTCAGCGGGCAGCCATGGGCCAGGGTCTTGGCGGCGCGGGCGAGCAGGGCGTCGTCATCCTGCTGCAGGGCGCTGATGGCCTGAACCGCCGCCGGCAGGTCGGCGACATCGAGCAGCTCGTCGATACGCTCGCGGCGCGGCAGCCACTGGGCCGCCGGCAGTTCGCCGCGCGCCTCGTTCTCCAGTGCGCGCAGCAGGCTGTGCAGTTGCGCGGCCGGCTGCTCGCGCCAGTTCAGCTGCACCAGGCCTTCGAGCAGGGCATCCTGCTGGTCGTCGCGCAGAAAGCGGTCGGCCAGGTTCAGGTCCAGCGCATCGCGGGCGTTGATGCTGGCGGCGGTGAGGCCGAGAAACAGGCCCAGACGCCCCGGCAGACGGGCAAGGAACCAGCTGCCGCCGACATCCGGATACAGGCCGATATTGATTTCCGGCATGCCCAGTCGGCTGCTCGGCGTGACGATGCGGACGCCGGCGCCCTGCATCAGGCCCATGCCGCCGCCCAGCACGTGGCCGTGGGCCCAGCAGATGAAGGGTTTGGGATAGCTGTGGATGCGGTGGTCGAGGCGGTATTCGTCGGCGAAGAAGCGCCGCGCCAGCGGCGGCACCTCACCGGGGTGTTCGCGGCACCGCTGCACCAGCTGCACCACGTCGCCGCCGGCGCAGAAGGCTTTCGGGCCGTTGCCGCGCAGCATCACGCAGGCGATGGTCGGGTCTTCGGCCCAGGCTTGCAGGCGCGCATCGAGCGCCTGGATCATCGGCAGGGTGAGAGCGTTGAGGCTCTTCTCGGCGTCCAGGCTGGCGATGCCGATGCGGTAGCCATGCAGGCTGGGGCGTTCTTCGAATTGCAGGTTCATAGGGGTTTCCAGCGTAGGGCGGATGACACTTTATCCATCCACCGTGCGGTTATTGGGTTGCCGATTGTGGTGCGCACGGCCTGGGCGGCCCCGCGGCACCCTACGGAGCCGCGACTCATTTGTTGCGCCACTGCGGGTCGCGTTTTTCCAGGAAGGCGTTGACGCCCTCGCGGGTATCGTCGGCGTCGAACAGGTCGACGAAGCGCTCGCGCTCTTCCGGCAGCCAGGTGTTCGGGCCGCGCTCGCGCGCGCCCTGGATCAGCGGCTTGATGGTGCGCACCGCCACCGGGCTCTGCCGCGCCACCTTGGCGGCCAGCAGCAGGGCGCTGCCGCGCGCCTCGCCGGTATCCACCACCTGCTCGACCAGGCCGATGCGCAGGGCGGTTTCGGCGTCGATACGCTCGCCGCAGAGGATCATGCGCTTGGCCCAGCCTTCACCCACCAGCCAGGGTAGCGCCTGGGTGCCGCCGGCGCACGGCAGCAGGCCCACGGCCGCTTCCGGCAGGGCCATCTGCGCCTGGCGTTCGGCGATGCGGATGTCGCAGGCCAGGGCGCATTCCAGGCCGCCGCCCATGGCGTAGCCGTTGATCGCGGCGATGGACACGCCGCGGAAATCGCGCAGGGTCTCGAAGGCTTCGCCGAAGCGTCGGGCCATCTCGCGGGCGCGCGCCTTGTCGCCGTCGGCGAACATGTTCAGGTCGGCGCCGGCGGAGAAGAACTTCGGTCCCTGGCCGGTCACCACCAGGGCGTAGACCTCGTCGTCACGGTTGAGGTGCTCGACCACCTGCTTGAGGCCGATCAGCGAGTCGCGGTCCCAGGTGTTGGCCGGCGGATGGTTGATGGTGATCAGCGCGGTATGGCCGTGCTTTTCCACGGTCAGCTTGTGGGTCAGGTCGAAGATGCCGGATTTGTAGGTTTCCAGTGCGGTAGTCATGAGATTCCCCGTTATGGCTTCATTGTAGGAGCCCAGGTGTTGGCGACCTCGTCGAGATCGCCGGCCACCGGCGCCTGCGGGTGCGCTGTCTGGTTCAGAGCAGGCGATCGAGCATGCCGCCCTGCTGCAGCAGGCGGCGCGCGACGATCACCCGCATGATCTCGTTGGTGCCTTCCAGTATCTGGTGTACACGGGCATCGCGTACCCAGCGTTCCAGTGGATAGTCATTCAGATAGCCGTAGCCGCCGTGCAGTTGCAGGGCTTCGTTGCAGACGCTGAAGCAGTGATCGGTGGCGAAGCGCTTGGCCATGGCGCAGTAGAGGCTGGCCTCGCCATGGCCGCGGTCGAGCTTGTGCGCGGCCAGGCGCACCATCTGCCGGCTGGCGGTGAGGTCGGTGAGCATGTCGGCGAGCTTGAACTGCAGCGCCTGGAATTCGCTGAGGGGCTTGCCGAACTGTTTGCGTTCCTCGACGTAGCGCAGGCTCTGCTGCAGCGCCGCCTGGGCCGCGCCGAGCGAGCAGCTGGCGATATTCAGACGCCCGCCGTCGAGGCCCTTCATGGCGTAGACGAAGCCTTCGCCCTCGGGGCCGATGCGGTGGCTGGCGGGGATGCGCACGCCGTCGAAGGTGATGGTGCGGGTCGGCTGCGCCTTCCAGCCCATCTTGTCCTCGTTGCGTCCGTAGCGCACGCCAGGGGCATCGGCCGGCACCAGGAAGCAGGAGATGCCCTTGGCGCCGTCCTCGCCGGTGCGCGCCATGACGATCAGCACATCGGTCGAACCCGCGCCGGAGATGAAGCATTTGCTGCCATCGATGACGTAATCGTCGCCGTCACGCCGCGCGCGGGTGCGCAGGTTGGCGGCGTCCGAGCCGGCATCCGGCTCGGTCAGGCAGTAGGAGGCGAGCAACTGGCCGGAGGCCAGGCCCGGTAGCCAGGCGTCCTTGAGCTCGGCACTGGCGAAGCTGGCGAGCATCCAGGTGGCCATGTTGTGGATGGTCAGGTAGGCGGTGGTGGCTACGCAACCGGCCGCCAGCTGTTCGAAGATCAATGAACTGGACAGCCGTGACAGCCCCAGCCCGCCATCCTCCTCCTTCAGATAGAGGGCCAGATAGCCCTGCTCGGCGGCGCGGCGGATCACCTCCAGGGGGAAGTGGTGGTCGCGGTCCCAGTCCGCGGCATGGGGCGCCAGTTCCCGCGTGGCAAAGGCGCGGGCACTGTCGGTCAGCAGGCGTTGCTCGTCATTGAGTTCGAAGTCCATGGCATCTCATTGCAAGGTCAGGGGTTGGCCGCCGGCCCGGCGCTCGGCCTGCCAGTCGGCGAGGCTGGGCAGCGCCGTGCTGGCGTCGAGGCGGTCGACGATTTCGAAGTAGTCCTGCTTGAGCGGGTCCTTGAGCACCTCGTCGCGCGGCTTCACTTTCACCGCGTAGACCGTCTGCAGGTTCTGGTGATCGAAGGCGCGCCATTGCTGCTCGCCCTTCAGCAGGCTGTAGCGGTGGCCCTCCAGCGCCTTGATCAGCGCTTCGCTATCGAGGCTGTTGGCGCGCTTGGCGGCATCGGCCCACTGCTGGACGATGCTGTAGGCCGAAGCGGCGGAGCTGGAGGGGTACATCTGGTAGCGGGTCTTGAAGGCCTGGACGAAGGCTTCGCCACGCGCGGACTTCTCCAGCGCCGGCACGCGCCAGGTCCAGGGTTCGGTGCCGATCACGCCCTGCATCAGGTCCGGGCCGGCTTGTTCGACCATGCTCTGGGTGAGGTTGGGGGCGACGATCTGCATGCGCTCGGTCAGGCCCAGGTCCTTGGCGATGCGCATGGCGCGCACCAGGTCCTCGCCGAACAGCACCAGGGCGAGGATGTCGGCCTTGCTCGCGGCGGCCTGGGTCAGGGCATCCTGATAATCGGCCAGGCGCGCGCCAGGGAAGGGGACGCGCACGCCGGCGTGCTGGGCGGCGTTGTCGCTCGAAGTGGCCTGGCGCAACGAAGCCTCGCTGGTATGGCCCCAGGTGTAATCGGCCGTGACGTAGAAGTAGCGCTTGTTCGGCAAGGTCTTGCTCAGGTACTGGCCGAGCACCTTGGCGCTCATCCAGGCGTTGTTGCACTCGCGGAACATGTAGCGGTGGCCGTCCTTGCCGGTGGTGTCGTTGGAGTAGGTGAGGGTGCCGAAATACAGCAGGCCATGCTGCTTGGCGCGTTTGCCGGCGGCGATGGCCACGGCGCTGGAGGCACCGCCGAAGAGCATCACCGCGCCTTCGGCGGCCAGCTTGTCGACGTTCTTTTCCGCCTTGGCCGGGCGCGAGGCGGTGTCCTTGCTGGACAGGCGCAGGGGCCTTCCCAGCACGCCGCCAGCGGCATTGATCTCGTCGATGGCCAGCAGGGCTCCACGCATCTGCGCCAATCCCTCCTCCTTGTATGGTCCTGTGCGCGGGTAGTTGAGCCCGAGGGTGATCGGCTCGGCAGCTTGCACGCAGGCGGTAACCCCGGCCCACAGGGCCAGGATGGCTGTGAGTTGGCGCATTGCAGTTCTCCTTGTTTTTGTTCTGCAGAGAACCGTTTTACGCCGCTCGTCCAGTTCGGGTGATCGTCTATTAGTCTAAGAAAGCATCACCCAGTTCTCATTTCAGCTGGATAGTCATGTTCGGACCCTCGCCGAGTGGCTTGTCGTCGAACCAGCGGGTCGTGACCGTCTTGGTTTCGGTGTAGAAACGCACCGCCTGCTTGCCGTAGGCGTGCAGGTCGCCGTAGAACGAACCCTTCCAGCCGGTGAAGGAAAAGAACGGCAGCGGCACCGGAATCGGCACGTTGATGCCGACCTGGCCGACCTCCACCGCGTGCTGGAAGTGCCGCGCGGCGCCGCCGGAGCGGGTGAACAGGCTGGTGCCGTTGCCGTAGGGGCTGGCGTTGACCAGTTCGATGGCCTCTTCCAGGCTGTCCACCTCCATGCACACCAGCACCGGGCCGAAGATCTCCTCGCGGTACAGGCCCATCTTCGACGTCACGCCGCGGAACAGGGTCGGCCCGACCCAGTTGCCGTCCGGGTAGCCCTCCACCGTGCACTGCGAACCGTCGAGCAGGCACTCGGCGCCCTCGGCCTTGCCTTCATCGATCAGGCGCAGCACGCGCTGGCGTGCCTGCGGGCTGATCAGCGGGCCGTAGGCGGCGCCGCCATCCTGCCAGTGACCGGGGCGCAGTGCGGCCATCTGCGTCGCCAACTCGTCGATCCACTGTTTTGCCTCGCCGACGAACACCGCCACGCTGATCGCCATGCAGCGCTGCCCGGCGGCGCCGCAACTGGCGCCGAGCAGGTTGCTGAGCACCTGATCCTTCGGCGCGTCCGGCATGATCACCATATGGTTCTTGGCTCCGGCGAAGGCCTGCACCCGTTTCAGGTGCTGGGTGCCGGTGCGGTAGACGTGCTGGCCCACCGTTACCGAGCCGACGAAGGACACCGCGCGTACCGCCGGGTGCACCAGCAGGGCGTCGACCTGCTCGCGACCGCCATGCAGCACCTGCAGCACCCCGGCCGGCGCGCCGGCCTCGAGGAAGAGTTCGGCCAGACGGTTGGGCGTCATCGGGTCCTGTTCCGACGGCTTGAGGATGAAGGTATTGCCGCAGGCGATGGCCAGCGGAAACATCCACAGCGGGATCATCGCCGGGAAATTGAACGGGGTGATGCCGACGCACACGCCCAGCGGCTGAATCCAGCTGGCGGTGTCGATCTCGCGAGCGACGTTCTCCACCGTCTCGCCCATCACCAGGCTGGCGATGTTGGCGGCATGCTCGGCCACTTCGATGCCGCGCCACACATCGCCCTTGGCATCGGCGAAGGTCTTGCCGGTTTCCGCGGCGAGAATCTCCGCCAACTCGTCGTGATGTTCCTTGAGCAGATGCTGGTAGCGCAGCATCAAGCGGGCCCGCTCCGATACCGGCACCTCGCGCCAGGCGAGAAAGGCCTGCTGGGCGCTGGCCACGGCCGCCTCGATTTCCTCGGCGGTGGCCTTGGGGGCGAGGGCGAGCACCTCCTGGGTGGCCGGGTCAGTGACTTCGATCAGTTCGTGAGCCTGGCTGGCGCGCCATTGACCGTCGATCAGTTGCGGCAGGGTACGGGGCATGCTCGCCTCCTTTGTTCTTGTACCGTCTCTTTATAGCCACTCGACGCCGCCTTGTGGATTGACGATCTTGGCCTGCGGATGGACGATCTTGTCATTCATGAGCGTTTGCAAGGAATGATCGTCATGGGCCTGCGGGTGGAAACCTCCAACTGGCCGCTGCCACTCGGCGGGCAGCGCTTCATCACGCCGCCGCGCCTGCGCCGCCTGCTGGTACGCCATCCGCTCAGCTCGGGCTGCTATCCCCTGGCCATGGGCTTCTACCCTGACGCGGCCGGACACCAGATGCGGCGCCTGCAGCCGGACGATCACCTACTGATCTATTGCCGCTCCGGCAGGGGCTGGCTGGAAGCGACGGATGGACGATTCGAGGTTGCTGCTGGCGATCTGCTGCTGCTGCCCAAGGACGTGCCGCATGCCTATGGCGCCGATGGGCAAAGCCCCTGGACGATCTATTGGGTGCACTTCGACGGCAGCCTCAGCGAGGACTTCCTGCGTCTGCTGGGCGCGCAGACGCTGCGGCGCATCGGTGTGCAGCCGCGTTTGCTCGGCGACTTCGAGGCGCTGCTGGGTCTGCAGCGGCAGGGCCTCAACGCCTTGCCCTTCATCCATGCTGCGCACCGCCTGCAGGCGATGCTCAGCTCCCTGGCGGTGCTGCCGGCGCGGGTCAGTCTGAAATCCGGGCGGGTGCTGGATATCGAAGCGGTGCAGGCGGTGATGCGCGCCCACCTGCACGGCAACCTCAACCTCGACGAACTGGCGGCGCAGTTCAAGCTCTCGCGCTTTCACTTCGCCAAGACCTACCGCGCGCTGACCGGCCATGCGCCGATCCAGGACTTCATCCAGCTGAAGATGGCGCTGGCCTGCCGTCTGCTCGACCGTGGCGATATCGAGGTGCGTCAGGTCGCCGAGCAGCTGGGTTACGAGGACCCCTATTACTTCTCGCGGCTGTTTCGCAAGGTGGTGGGCATGGCGCCCAGCCATTACCGGGCGCTGCATCAGGGCTAGCAGGCTGTTGAAAACTACCTGCGTTGCCATTGCTGCGTTAAAAACAGCCTCGTGCGCGAGTCCGAGCTAGGCGCCCCCATCAAAATGCTCATTTACAACACGTAAAGTCGGACGCGACCCCGGTCGTTTTTCGGCTGTTTTTGCGGGGCCGCCATCGGTATTGCACTGGCTGCCTCGCCTACGTTTTTCAACGGCCTGCTAGTCGCGCGTCCGCTACACCCGCGCGATGGTCGCCAGGCCGGTGGCCACCAGCTTCTCCTGGCCATCTTTCAGGGCGAACACATCGGCCCGGCAGACTGCCTGGCGCTGCCCGGCCTTGAGCACTTCGGCGCGGCACAGCAGGCGTTCGCCGAGCGCCGGGGCAAGCAGGTTGAGTTTGTATTCGCTGGTGACCACGTCGCCGACCATCGACGCCGCGGCCCAGGCGCAACCGCTGTCGACCATGAAACCGACCACCGCGCCGTGCATGTAGCCATGGTGCTGGCACAGGTCGGGGCGGCTGCGTACCTGCAGGCTGACCCGGCCCGGCGCGAAGTCGAGCAGCTCGGCGCCGAGCAGTTGGGCGAAGGTGGAGTGGGCGAGCGCCTGTTCCAGACGCTCGCGGCTGATGCCGATGGAGTCGCTCATGTGACCTCCTGCGCGGGCTGTGCGAGAGAGTCTCGACCGCCGCGTGGGCATGGGCAAGCTGCATCCAGTTGCCTGATGAGGCTGCATAGCAGAGGCTTCAGGCGAGCAGGCGCTTCCACAGGTTCAGCTCGTCGGCGAGCTCCTGTCTCAGTTCGCCGAGCGGTTGCTCCAGACCCAGCTTCGCCTGCGCCGGCAGCGGCTCGGGCAGCGACCGGTTGCTCTGCAGAGCGCTGGCCAGCAGTACCAGATCCGCCAGGTCGGCAGCGCCGTCATGCTGGCGTTGCCATTGGCCAAAGAGGCGCGTGGATTCGATCACTGCCGAGGGCAGCTGCCAGCGCGTCAGAATCAGAGCGCCGAGGTCACCGGACAGCTGGTCGCACAGCTCGTGCAGCGTATCGCTCTCGCGCGGCACGTTCGGCCAGTGCTCCAGCTCCGAGAGCAGCGGCAGGCTGCCGATGTCCTGCAGCAGGCCGCCGAGCATGGCGTCGTCCAGCGACAGGCCGGTGCGCTGGGCCAGGACCGCGCAGTGGGCGGCGCGCTCTCGGGCGCTGCGCCAGCGCGTGCGAAAGGCCTGCTGCAGGGCCGGTTCGGTACTGGTGAACAGATGCTGCAGGCTGAAGCCCAGCACCAGATCGGCCAGCTGGCGGGTGCCCAGGCGGCTCAGCAGTTCGCGCAGCGAGCTGCAGGCGCGGTCGCCACGCAGCAGGGGCGTGTTGGAAAACTGCATCAGGTACGCGGCCAGCGGCGGGTCGCCGGTGATCACCCGGGTCAGCTGTTCCAGGGAGGTTCGCGGGTCATCCAGCAGCTTGCGGATGCGAACGGCGGCTTCAGGCATCTGCGGAATCCTGGCTTCGCCCTTGAGGAAGCGGTTGAGCAACGCCATGCGCAGGGTATCGGTAGAGGTGGGCATCGGCTTGGGTTCATCGGTTGAGGCGATGCCGGAAAGGCTAGCAAAGCATCCTGCGTGGCGCCGGCAAGCGCTTTCTTGACTTGCATCCCCCCCTTCTCTAGCGTGCCTGCACTCGTTTTGTCGCTGCAGGAACTGTCATGACCGAAGATCGCATCAAGCTCGAAGCCAGCTGGAAACACGCGCTGCGCGAGGAGTTCGACAAGCCCTACATGAAGGAGCTGCGCGAGTTCCTGCGGGCGGAGAAGGCCGCCGGCAAGGAGATCTATCCGCCGGGCCCGCTGATCTTCAACGCCCTCAATTCCACGCCGCTGGACCAGGTCAAGGTGGTGATCATCGGCCAGGATCCATACCACGGGCCGGGTCAGGCGCACGGGCTGTGCTTCTCGGTGCAGCCGGGCGTGCAGACGCCGCCGTCGCTGGTGAACATCTACAAGGAACTCAAGCGCGACCTCAATCTCGACATCCCCGCCCACGGCTACCTGCAGAGCTGGGCCGATCAGGGCGTGCTGCTGCTCAACACCTCGCTGACGGTGGAGCGCGGCAATGCCGGCTCGCACGCGGCCAAGGGCTGGCAGCCGTTCACCGACCGGGTGATCGAGGTGGTCAGCGAGCATCAGCCCAAGGTGGTGTTCCTGCTCTGGGGCAGCCATGCGCAGAGCAAGCAGCGCCTGATCGACCCGACCAAGCATCTGGTGCTGCGTTCGCCGCATCCATCGCCGTTGTCCGCCCATCGCGGTTTCATCGGCAACGGTCATTTCAGCCGCTGCAACCAGTTCCTCGCACAGAACGGCATGAGCCCCATCGACTGGCGTCTGCCGGCGCTATAGCCGCGATTGCAGCCTATGGCTCAGGGGCAGGCTGCGCGCGCCCGTCGTTTCAACGGCTGGCTACCGACTCGCCCGCTTGGCACTGCTGCGCGGCCAGGTCGGCCTGCAGGCTGCTCAGGCGCTGCTGTGCCCGTCTGAGCTGCGAGTCGTCGGCCTGCGCGATGAGGTCGACGATCATCTCGGCCATGGCCTGGCGATTGGCCTGGTAGCTGGCCTTGTAGGCGTCGGTGTAGAACCGTTCGCGCTCCTGCAGCAGCGCCGCCATGCGTGCGTCGAAGTCATCGCCGCGGCGTGCCTCGAGCGCTTCGCGCAGGGCCTGCTGCCAGGCCAGGCGGTTGTCCAGCCACACCCGATTCTGCGCGCCCAGGCCCTCGGCCCAGTCGTCGACCCGTTGGCGCTGCGCCGCGTTGAGCTTGCCGAACCAGGGCTGCAGGCGCTCGCTCATGCGCTCGGCGCGGCGGGCGATCTGCTGCTCCAGCGGCGGTTCGAGAAACTCTTCGCGCAGTTCGGCGTTCTGCTCGTCGAGGGCGGCGAACAGTTGCTCCACCTGGCGCGGGCTCAGGCCGCGCAGCAGCTCGGTGGCGCTCGGGGTGATCTCCACGGCGATGCGCTGCATGGCGCTGTCGAAGGCTTCCAGCTGGCCGGCCAGAGCCTGGCTGTCGCGGCTGCTCAGCGCTTGCCGGCTACGCTCCAGCCAATCCACATAGCGCGGCAACTCCACGCTGCAGTGCCAGCTCAGGTGCTCCTGCAGCTGCGGTTTGAGCCAGGCCTTCTGTTCGCTGTTCAGGGCCACGTAGTCGCCGAGCTTCCAGGGAATCAGCCGGTCCAGATTGCGGTAGGCCAGGTCGATGCGGCTGCAGGCACCGAGCAGCAGGCTGAGGACCAGTAGCAGGAGCAGGGATTTGCGCATGGGCGTGGTCTCGCAAGGCTTGAGACCCTGAGCCTAATCCCCGGGGAGGAGGGTGCAAGGGGGCGGAAATATTCGCTTAAGACTTTGCCGTTTCGTTGGCTACGCCCCGCGCACCAGCCAGGCGTCGTCCAAATGCATCCCGGA
Source organism: Pseudomonas hydrolytica (assembly GCF_021495345.1). Classification (NCBI taxonomy): domain Bacteria; kingdom Pseudomonadati; phylum Pseudomonadota; class Gammaproteobacteria; order Pseudomonadales; family Pseudomonadaceae; genus Ectopseudomonas; species Ectopseudomonas hydrolytica. The sequence continues at coordinate 3,743,944 of NZ_CP099397.1, read as the reverse complement.
AAATAAAAAAACCGCCCCGAAGGGCGGTTTCCATGTCGCAGGTTGCGCTCAGCCACCGAGGTAGGCGTCGCGTACCTTCGGGTCGTTGAGCAGCTCTTCGCCGCTACCTTGCATGACGATGTGGCCGTTCTCCAGCACATAGCCACGATCGGCCAGCTTCAGCGCCTGGTTGGCGTTCTGCTCGACCAGGAAGATGGTCACGCCGTCTTTGCGCAGTTGCTCGATGATGTCGAAGATCTGCTGGATGATGATCGGCGCCAGACCCAGCGACGGCTCGTCGAGCAGCAGCAGGTTGGGCTTGCTCATCAAGGCACGGCCGATGGCGAGCATCTGCTGCTCGCCACCGCTCATGGTGCCGGCACGCTGGGCGAAGCGCTCCTTCAGGCGCGGGAACAGGTGCAGGACCTTGTCCAGTTGCGCCTGATTCTCCGCCTTGTCGCCGAAGAAGCCGCCCATGGCCAGGTTTTCCTCGACGGTCAGGCGGGCGAACACGCGACGGCCTTCCGGCACGATGGCGATGCTCTTGCGCATGATCTCCGGGGTATCCATGCCCACCAGCTCTTCACCCAGGTAACGGATGCTGCCGCTGGTGGCGCGCGGGTTGCCGCACAGGGTCATCAGCAGGGTCGACTTGCCGGCGCCGTTGGCACCGATCAGGGTGACGATCTCGCCTTTCTGCACTTCGATGCTGACATCGTGCAGCGCCTGGATCTTGCCGTAGAAGGTTGAGACGTTGTTGAAGCTCAGCATGGATTACGCCTCCCCCAGATAGGCTTTGATCACGTCCGGGTTGTTGCGGATGTCGTCCGGCGTGCCGTCGGCCAGGGGAGTGCCCTGGTTGATCACGTAGATGTGGTCGGAAATGCTCATCACCAGCTTCATGTCGTGCTCGATCAGCAGCACGGTGACGTTGTGTTCGTCACGCAGCACGCCGATCAGCGCCTTGAGGTCTTCGGTCTCGCGCGGGTTGAGGCCGGCGGCCGGCTCGTCGAGCATCAGGATGCTCGGGCGCGTCATCATGCAGCGGGCGATTTCCAGGCGACGCTGCTGACCGTAGGCCAGGGTACCGGCACTGCGGTTGGCGAAGTCCACCAGGTTGACCTGCTCCAGCCAGTAGGCGGCAAAATCCATGGCCTCGCGTTCGCTGCGGCGAAAGCCCGGGGTCTTGAACAGGCCGGCCAGGTAGCTGGTGTTGAGGTGGCGATGCTGGGCCACCAGCAGGTTTTCCACCGCGGTCATGTCCTTGAACAGACGCACGTTCTGGAAGGTCCGCACCACGCCCTTGCGCGCGATCTTGTGGCCCGGCAGGCCTTCGATCGACTCGCCGTTCAGGCGGATGCTGCCGGAGGTCGGCTGGTAGAAGCCGGTCAGGCAGTTGAACACGGTGGTCTTGCCGGCGCCGTTCGGGCCGATCATCGAGACCACCTGCTTTTCCTTGACGTTGAGGCCCACCTCGTTGACGGCCAGCAGGCCGCCGAAACGCATGGTCAGGCCGCTTACTTCGAGAATCGTGCGGCTCATCGCTTCAGCTCCAGGTGGGGACGTTGCATCGGCAGCAACCCTTGCGGGCGCCAGATCATCATGAAGATCATGACCAGACCGAAGAACAGCATGCGGTACTCACTCAGTTCCCGCATTTCCTGCAGCATCACCATGACGATGGCAGCGAGGATCACGCCCAGCTGCGAGCCCATGCCGCCGAGTACCACGATGGCGAGGATCATCGCCGACTCGATGAAGGTGAACGACTCCGGCGTCACTAGGCCCTGACGCGCGGCGAAGAAGCTGCCGGCGAAACCTGCCAGGCTGGCGCCGATGGTGAAGGCCGAGAGCTTGATCACGGTCGGGTTCAGACCCAGTGCACGGCAGGCGATCTCGTCCTCGCGCAGGGCTTCCCAGGCGCGACCGATCGGCATGCGCAGCAGGCGGTTGACCAGGAACAGGGTCAGCAGCACCAGCAGCAGGGCGATCAGGTAGAGGAAGATCACCTTGTACTGCGAGTTGTAGGCGATCTCGAAGAAGCCATGGAAGGTCGGCATGTCCGCCGGCACGCGGCGCTCGAAGGACAGACCGAACAGGGTCGGCTTGTTTTCGTTGGCGATGCTCAGACCGTTGGGGCCACCGGTGTACTCGGTCATGTTGCGCAGCAGGATGCGGATGATCTCGCCGAAACCGAGGGTGACGATGGCCAGGTAGTCACCGCGCAGGCGCAGCACCGGGAAGCCCAGCAGGAAGCCGAACAGCGCCGCCATCATGCCGGCCAGCGGCAGGCAGATCCAGAAGCCCAGACCGAAGTAGTGCGCCAGGATCGCGTAGCTGTAGGCGCCGACGGCGTAGAAACCGACGTAGCCCAGGTCGAGCAGACCGGCCAGGCCCACGACGATGTTCAGGCCGAGGCCGAGCATCACGTAGATCAGGATCAGCGTGGCGATGTCCACCGCGCCGCGGCTGGCGAAGAACGGCCACACCAGTGCCACCATGACCATCGCCAGGATGATCCAGCGCTGGGTGGAGGGCAGGGTGAGGAAGTTGCCGATCTGGCCGGAGCCGCTGGGCAGCTTGGGCAGTTGGGCCCAGGCCGGGGTGATGCGGTCACGCAGCAGTTGCCAGAGGAAGATCAGCGCGGCGGCGCCGCCGATGCACCAGAGTTCGAAGGCGGTGGCGCCTTCCACGCGCAGGCTGATGCCCACGGTGGTCAGCTTCAGGCCCAGGACCGGGTAGGAGATGATCAGCACCAGCAGGGCGCTGAAAATCGCGGATTTGAGGCTCTTGATGGTGGTGAGGCTCATACCTTTTCCACCTCCGGGCGGCCAAGGATGCCGGTGGGACGGAACAGCAGCACCAGCACCAGCAGGCTGAACGCCACCACGTCCTTGTATTGATCGCCGAAGATATCGGCGCCGAAGGCTTCGGCCACACCCAGCAGCAAGCCGCCGAGCACCGCGCCCGGAATGCTGCCGATACCGCCGAGTACCGCGGCGGTGAAGGCCTTGATGCCGGCGAGGAAGCCCAGGTGCGGGTTGATCACGCCGTAGTTCATGCCCAGCAGCACCGAGGCGATGGCGGCCAGCGCCGCGCCGATGACGAAGGTCAGGGCAATGATGTTGTTGGTGTTGATGCCGAGCAGGTTGGCCATCTTCAGGTCTTCGGCGCAGGCGCGGCAGGCGCGGCCCAGGCGCGAACGGGAGATGAACAGGGTCAGACCGATCATGGCGACGAAGGTCACGATGAAGATCAGCACCTGCATGTAGGACACCACCACGCCGTTGGCGGCGCTTTCACCGAGGATGAAATTGCCAGGCAGCAGGCTGGGGATGGCCTTGTCCTTGGAGTCCTGTGAAAGCAACACGGCGTTTTGCAGGAAGATCGACATGCCGATCGCGGAGATCAGCGGGATGAGACGGTTGCCGCCGCGCAGTGGGCGGTAGGCCACCCGTTCGATGCTGTAACCGTAGGCACTGGTGACGATCATGGTGGCGGCGAACGCCGCGATCATCACGAAGGGCACGGCTTCCAGGCCGAACATGGCGAGGCCGGCGATCACGGTGAAGGCTACGTACGAGCCAATCATGTAAACCTCGCCATGGGCGAAGTTGATCATGCCGATGATGCCGTAGACCATGGTGTAGCCGATGGCGATCAGGGCATAGGTGCTGCCAATGGTCAGCCCATTGAGCAGCTGTTGCAGGTAGTGATAAAGATCAGGCATTGCCTAACTCCTGGGCGCTTGCGTAAAGCGGCGCTTGTGGCGCAGCGCGAGGCCGGAATTCTTCTAATAAACAAAGCCCACTGCTGGAGGCAGTGGGCTTTGGCTCAGACAGGAAGCTTACTTGGCTTCGGACTTGGTGCCGTCCTGGTGCCACTCGTACACCACGAAGCTGAAGTCCTTCAGATCGCCCTTCTCGTCGAAGGCCAGGGTGCCGGTGGGGGTGTCGAAGCTGTTGGCGCGCAGGGCTGCGGCCACTTTGGCGGTGTCGGTATCGCCGGCTTTCTCGATGCCTTCAGCGATGACCTGAACGGCAGCGTAGGCTGGGAACACGAACGGACCGCTCGGGTCTTCGTTCTTGGCCTTGAAGGCCTCGACCAGCGCCTGGTTCTTCGGATCCTGGTCGAAGGACTTCGGCAGGGTCACCAGCAGACCTTCGGAGGCGGGACCTGCGATGGCGGAGATTTCCTTGTTACCCACGCCTTCCGGACCCATGAACTTGACGTTCAGGCCACGCTCCTTGGTCTGGCGCAGCAGCAGGCCCAGTTCCGGGTGGTAGCCGCCGTAGTAGACGAAGTCGACGCCAGCCTGATTCAGCTTGGCGATCAGAGCGGAGAAGTCCTTGTCGCCGGCGTTGATGCCTTCGAACAGGGAAACCTTCACGCCTTTGCCTTCCAGGGTCTGCTTGACCGCGGTGGCGATGCCTTCGCCGTACTGCTGCTTGTCGTGGATGACGGCAACGTTCTTCGGCTTGACGTGGTCGGCGATGAAGTTACCGGCGGTCGGGCCCTGCAGGCTGTCCAGACCGATGGTGCGGAACACCAGCTCGTAGCCACGAGCGGTGATGTCCGGGCTGGTGGAAGCCGCGGTGATCATCAGGATGCCTTCATCTTCGTAGATGTCGGAAGCCGGTTGAGTGGAGCTGGAGCACAGGTGGCCAACCACGAACTTGACGCCGTCGTTGACGATCTTGTTGGCAACGGCCACGGCCTGCTTCGGATCGCAAGCGTCGTCATAGACCACGCCTTCGAGCTGGGCGCCGTTCACGCCGCCAGCCTTGTTGATCTGCTCGATGGCCATCTTGGCGCCGATGAATTGCATCTCACCGTACTGAGCGACGGCACCGGTCACCGGACCGGCCAGGCCGATCTTGATGTTGTCGGCCGCCATCGAATAGCTGGCCGCCCCCGCCAGTGCCATTGCCGCGAACAGCTTGGAAATCTGCTTAGTAGCCTTGTTCATGAGTGCTCCACTCTTGTGTTTATCGTTGTTGTAGTTCTTGCGGCCGAAGCTGCAGAACCGGGTCCATTATCCCGGTAAAGCCTCCGGCAACTGTACCGGAGCAGTTTAGAGCGCGAATTTGCGCCTTGAAAAGCCGGTAGCTGGAGGCGAAACACGGGGGTGTCGCGTAATTGCAAGGAATGTATAGAAAAACGGCGTGGCTTCAGTCGGTTGGCGAGCGTCGTGCGGTTGCCAGAGGGGCTGCTGACGCTATCATTGCGCGCCCTCATTCACGCCATCGACACAGGCCACACCATGACGGATCAATCTAGCACCCTCTATGCCAAGCTGCTTGGCGAAACCGCGCCGATTCGCTGGCAGGAATTGCAGCCTTTCTTCGCCCGTGGCGCGTTGCTCTGGGTCGAGGGCAATCAGGATCTGGTCGCGGTCGCGCAGGCCGTGGCCGAGAACGATCAGGCACGTGTCGCGCAGTGGATGAGCGAGGGGCTGGTGGGCCGCCTCGAGGATGCGCGTGCCGAAGATCTGCTGACGCGCGATCCGCAGCTCTGGGCCGTGGTGGTGGCGCCCTGGGTGCTGGTGCAGGAAAGGGCAGGGGACGGGACGCTGCACTGAACGAGGGCGCAGCAGCGCAGCGGCGATCGGTCTAGACTCTGCGAACGCTCCCGTCAGGGAGTTCCAGACGCGCAGTTTCAAAGGAGGGGACCATGTTCGAACCTGGCCATCTGCACCGCAGCAATCCGCCTGGCCTGGGCGGGCAGCCGGCGTACAGCATCGATTTCTACTACGAGGTCCGCAAGGACTCCCCGGAGGGTCCCATGCTGCATGGGCGCCTGGTGGGCGAGATCGACGGCAAGGCCTTCGAGGAAGTCTTCGAGATGCACCGCGATACAGCCTTCAACTTCGCCAGCGTGATATCCCGGCTGGTGGCCAAGCATGGTCTGCACCCCAACAACAGCCCGATCATGCGTGCGCACAAGGAGTATGACGCGATCTTCGAGGACATCCGCGCCAAGCTGCACGCCAAGCCGGGCGAGGCGGTGAACCTCGACCATGTGGAGCGCGACGGCCTGTAGCCTTCGCGCGCGACCAACGTTCGGGCGAAAAAAAACCGGATCATTCGATCCGGTTTTTTGTTTCATTCATCTATCAGGCGGCCGCGAAACCGGCGGGGTAGGCCAGGCTGGCCTGGCTGCTCTGCACTTCGGCGATGGTCTCGCGTACCACCTGCTTGGCCAGGCAGGCGCACTTGCCGCACTGGCTGGCGATGCCCAGGGTGCCGCGGACTTCACGGTAGCTGCAGCAGCCTTCATAGACCGCGTCGCGGATTTGCGTATCGGTGACACCTTCACAGAGGCAGACGTACATAAGCAAGGCTCGTCTTGGTAGTTCTGTTCGATGGGTCGGATACTAATGTTAATGAGAATGCTTGTCAAAGATCGATTGCGAATGCTCGCATCTCCTGACGAACGGTGCAGGCCCCAGGCCTGATATGAAAAAACCGGCGTGCGCCGGTTTTTTCATGAGCGGGTTGCCCCTACTGATCGAACTCGTCCCAGCCGCCCATTTCCTTCCAGCGGTTGACGATGCCGCAGAACAGCTCGGCCGTCTTTTCGGTGTCGTAGCGCGCCGAGTGCGCCTCCTTGCCATCGAACTCGATGCCGGCGGCCTGGCAGGCCTTGGCAAGCACGGTCTGGCCGTAGGCGAGGCCGGCCAGGGTGGCGGTATCGAAACTGGAGAAGGGATGGAAGGGGTTGCGCTTGATTCCGCAACGCGCCACCGCGGCGTTGAGAAAGCCCAGATCGAAGCTGCTGTTGTGGCCCACCAGGATGGCGCGCTTGCAGCCGGCCGATTTGATCGACTTGCGCAGGCCCTTGAAGATCTCGCCCAGGGCATGCTCCTCGCTCACCGCCATGCGCAGCGGGTGATCGAGCTTGATGCCGGTGAACTCCAGCGCTGCCGCCTCGATATTGGCGCCCTCGAAGGGCTCGATGCGGAAGAAGTGCGTGTGATCCGGATAGAGAAAGCCGCCCTCGTCCATGGCGATGGTGGTCGCGGCGATTTCCAGCAGGGCGTCGGTGGCGCAATTGAAGCCACCGGTCTCGACGTCCACTACCACCGGCAGGTAGCCGCGAAAGCGCGCGGCCATCGGGGTGCGCGGGCCGGCAGGCAGGCTGGGTTCGAGCTCGTCGTCGTAGCTGTCTTCGCTCACGCCTGGCCCTCCAGCAGCTTCCAGCGCAGGGTTTCGCCGGCACGCAGCGGTACCACGCTGTTGTCGCCCAGCGGCAGGCTGGCCGGCACGGTCCATTCCTCACGCGCCAGGGTGATGCTGTCGCTGTTGCGCGGCAGGCCGTAGAAGTCCGGGCCGTGGAAGCTGGCAAAGGCTTCCAGCTTGTCCAGCGCCTTGCGCTGTTCGAACGCCTCGGCGTACAGCTCGATGGCGGCGAAGGCGGTGTAGCAGCCGGCGCAGCCGCAGGCGGCTTCCTTGGCGTGCTTGGCGTGCGGAGCCGAGTCGGTGCCGAGGAAGAACTTGACGTTGCCGCTGGTGGCCGCGTCGAGCAGGGCTTCCTGGTGCACGTTGCGCTTGAGGATCGGCAGGCAGTAGAAGTGCGGGCGAATACCGCCAACTAGCATGTGGTTGCGGTTGTACAGCAGGTGGTGCGCGGTGATGGTGGCGCCGACGTTGGCCGAGGCCGCCTCGACGAACTGCACCGCGTCACGGGTGGTGATGTGCTCGAACACCACTTTCAGCGTGGGGAAGCGCTCGACCACGCGGGTCAGATGCTCGTCGATGAAGGCCTTTTCGCGGTCGAACACGTCGATCTCGGCGCGGGTCACCTCGCCATGCACCAGCAGCAGCATGCCGACTTCGGCCATGGCTTCCAGCGCCGGGAAGATCTTGTCGATGCTGGTGACGCCCGAGTCGGAGTTGGTGGTGGCACCGGCCGGATAGAGCTTGGCCGCATGCACGAAGCCGCTGGCCTTGGCCGCGCGGACGTCCTCGGGGCTGGTGTTGTCGGTGAGGTAGAGCACCATCAGCGGCTCGAAGCGGCTGCCGGCCGGGCGCGCAGCGAGAATGCGCTGGCGATAGGCGTCGGCCTCGGCGGCATTGCGTACCGGCGGAACCAGGTTGGGCATGATGATGGCGCGGCCGAAAGTGCGCGCGGCATCGCCGACGGTGTGTGGCAGCACCGCACCATCGCGCAGGTGAATGTGCCAGTCATCGGGACGCAGGAGAGTCAGGCGGTCGGACATGGGGGTTTCCAGGCGGGTAAAACGTGAGCGGAATGCTACCGGAAACCGTCGGAAAATGCGCTGTGAGGGTGCGCCAGGCAATTTGTTCGCCTTGGCGCTGCGCTGAGTTCTGCGCTTTCCCGAACGAATTCGCCCCTACAGTTTTCCGCGCTCGTACCGATAGCAAAGCGAACGACGTTTTCCTGGAGCCGACCGTGCGTGCGCCCCAATCTCTTCTCATCAGCCTGCTGGCGAGCATGCCTCTGTGCCTGTCGGCGCACGCCATCAGTTTCCAGACGCGGATCGAGCAGGTGGAATGGAAGGTAGAGGGCGATCAGTTCGAGTGCCGCCTCAGTCAGTCGATCAGCAACTTCGGCAGCGGCGAGTTCGTGCGCCGTGCCGGTGAGCAGGTGACCTTCCGTCTCAAGGCGCGCGAGCGCTGGATGGGCGCCGGCTCGGCGACCTTGCTGGCGGCAGCGGCGCCCTGGCAACCGGGGCGTGGTGACATCAATCTCGGCGTGGTCAGTGTTGGCAACGGCGAGGTGCCGTTCAATAGCTCGCAGGAGCAGGGTGCGCGGCTGCTCACCGGTCTGCTGGAAGGGCGTAGCCCGCTGGTGCGTCACCGCACCCTCAATGGCGGCGACAACCTCGAGGTGCGCCTGCTGCCGGTGAAGTTCCACAAGGCCTACGAGGAATACCAGGCGTGCACCGCCAAGCTGCTGCCGGTCAACTTCGAGCAGATTCGCCAGGCGCAGATCGGCTTTCCCGGCGGCGGGATCGAACTGGATGCCATGGCCAAGGCCAAGCTCGACATCATTCTGGACTTCGTCAAGGCCGACCCCAGCATCAACAGCTTCCAGATCGACGGTCACGCCGACAACAGCGGCAATCGCCTGACCAATCGCGACCTGTCCCGCCGCCGCGCATTGGCCGTGCAGGAGTATCTGGTGGCCGGCGGTGTGCCGACGGAGCAGATTACCGTCCGTTTTCATGGCGAGCGCTACCCGCTGGTGCCCAACAACAACGAGGCCAACCGCGCCAAGAACCGCCGTGCCACCCTGCGTCTGGACCGCGCGGCGCCGGCCGAAGTCGCGCCGCCCAGCGCTCCCGCAGACCCTGCCCCGACCGCGCCGGCCGACCCGGCTGGCAGCACGCCGTCCTGACCCTTCGGAGCGCAGCTTTGGTCGCTTCATCGTCACAAGCTGTCGCGCCACTGTAAATTGGCCCGCGGGGTCAGTAGAATCACCGGTTTTACCGTACAACCCGTGGAGTGATGGCATGGCGGACGTCAAAAAGGTAGTTCTGGCCTATTCCGGTGGCCTGGACACCTCGGTGATCCTCAAGTGGCTGCAAGATACCTATAACTGCGAAGTGGTGACCTTCACCGCCGATCTCGGCCAGGGCGAGGAGGTCGAGCCGGCCCGCGCCAAGGCTCAGGCCCTGGGCGTCAAGGAAATCTACATCGACGACCTGCGCGAAGAGTTCGTCCGCGATTTCGTCTACCCGATGTTCCGCGCCAACACCATCTACGAAGGCGAGTACCTGCTGGGTACCTCCATCGCCCGTCCGCTGATCGCCAAGCGCCTGATCGAGATCGCCAACGAGACCGGCGCTGACGCCATCTCCCACGGCGCCACCGGCAAGGGCAACGACCAGGTGCGTTTCGAGCTGGGCGCCTATGCCCTGAAGCCGGGCGTCAAGGTCATCGCCCCCTGGCGCGAGTGGGACCTGCTGTCGCGCGAGAAGCTGATGGACTACGCCGAGAAGCACGCCATCCCGATCGAGCGCCACGGCAAGAAGAAGTCGCCGTACTCCATGGACGCCAACCTGCTGCACATATCCTACGAGGGCGGTGTGCTGGAAGACACCTGGACCGAGCACGAAGAAGACATGTGGCGTTGGACCAAGTCGCCGGAAGCGGCGCCGGACACCCCGACCTACATCGAGCTGACCTACCAGGCCGGTGACATCGTCGCCATTGACGGCAAGGCGATGACCCCGGCCCAGGTGCTGGCCGAGCTGAACCGCATCGGCGGTGAGAACGGCATCGGTCGCCTGGACATCGTCGAGAACCGCTACGTCGGCATGAAGTCGCGCGGCTGCTACGAGACCCCCGGCGGCACCATCATGCTCAAGGCCCACCGCGCCATCGAGTCGATCACCCTCGACCGCGAAGTGGCCCACCTGAAAGACGAGCTGATGCCCAAGTACGCCAGCCTGATCTACAACGGTTTCTGGTGGAGCCCGGAGCGTCTGATGCTGCAGCAGATGATCGACGCCTCCCAGGCCAACGTGAACGGTGTGGTGCGCCTGAAGCTGTACAAGGGCAACGTCATCGTCACCGGGCGCAAGTCCGACGATTCGCTGTTCGACGCCAACATCGCCACCTTCGAGGAAGACGGCGGCGCCTACAACCAGCAGGACGCGGCGGGCTTCATCAAGCTCAACGCCCTGCGCATGCGCATCGCTGCCGGCAAGGGCCGCAAGCTGATCTGATAAGCTGAGCGCCTTGTGAGACGAACCCCGGCCACAAGCCGGGGTTCTGCTTTTAGAAGAGGAAAAACTGATGAGACTGCTGCATACCATGCTGCGCGTTGGCGATCTGGACAAGTCCATCGCCTTCTACACCGAGGTGCTGGGCATGACCCTGCTGCGCCGCAAGGACTACCCGGACGGTCAGTTCACCCTCGCATTCGTCGGCTATGGCGACGAGGCGCACAACAGCGTGATCGAGCTGACCCACAACTGGGGCGTTGACAGCTACGAGCTGGGCACCGGCTACGGCCATATCGCCCTGGAAGTGGAAGACGTCTACAAGGCCTGCGAGGACATCCGTTCGCGCGGCGGCAAGATCACCCGCGAGCCAGGCCCGATGAAGCATGGCAACAGCATCCTGGCCTTTGTCGAGGACCCGGACGGCTACAAGATCGAGTTGCTCTCGCCCAAGCGAAACGATTGACAGTCATCGGTCTTTGTAAGTAAATGCTTACAAAAATAGTGGCCATTCGCTGACTGGCGAGGTGCCTCCATGAAGACCGATTCCCAAGCTCTGCGCCTCGTTCGTGTGGTTCAGGAGCTTTCTATGGCGAAGGATGTGGACCGCGTAGCGGAGATCGTCCGAAGCGCGGCCCGCGAGCTGACCGGTGCCGACGGCGCCACCTTCGTCCTGCGCGATGGGCTGCAATGCTTCTATCGCGACGAGGACGCCATCTCGCCCCTGTGGAAAGGCCAACGTTTCCCCTTGAGTGCCTGCATCAGCGGTTGGGCCATGCTCAACCGCAGTGCTACCGTGATTCCCGACATCTACGCCGACCCGCGCATTCCCCATGAGGCGTATCGGCCGACCTTCGTCAAGAGCCTGGTCATGGTGCCGATCCGTACCCTGGAGCCGATCGGCGCCATCGGTACCTACTGGGCCGAGTACTGCCACGCCACCGACGAGCAGGTGCAACTGCTACAGGCGTTGGCCGATTCCACCTCGGTGGCTCTGGAGAATGTCCAGGTCTATGCCGAGCTGGAGCGCCGCGTCGAAGAGCGCACGGCGCAGCTGGCCGAAGCCAATCGACGCTTGCAGGAAGAGGTGCGGGAACGCCAACTGGCCGAGCAGGCAGTGCGCCAGCTGTCGCTGATCGACGACCTGACCGGTTTGTACAACCGTCGCGGCTTTCGCCTGCTGGCCGAGCGCGAACTGCGCGCGGCGCGGCGGCGCAAGGGGCGCTGCCTGCTGCTGTATGCCGACCTCGACGAGCTCAAGCCGGTCAATGATCGCTTCGGCCACGGCGCCGGGGATCGCTTGCTCAAGGCGGCGGCCGACGTGCTCAAGGCGCAGTTCCGCAACACCGACGTGATCGCCCGGCTGGGCGGCGACGAATTCGTCGTGCTGGCCAGCGACTACAGCGACAGCGAAGAGGTGCTGCGGCGTCTGGAGCAGGCATTGCGTGGCAGAGAGGGCGGCGCCGGGCAGCGTCTGTCGATGAGCATGGGGGTCAGCGAGTCGTCGCTGAATCCCGACGAGGGGCTCGACAGCCTGCTGGTCCAGGCCGATGCGGCGATGTACGCCAACAAGTGCGCGCGCCGTGCCTTGCGCGCGGTGAGCTGAAACGAAAAAGCCCCGCGGTTGGCGGGGCTTCTTGCGTGGCGCGATCAGATATCGAAATCGTATTCGGCCAGCTGCTTGTGCAGGCGACGCTCTTCGAGGAAGTTGTCGATGATGCGGCGCTTGGTCAGGTTGGTCTTGGCGACTTCCACCGCAGGCTCGGCATCGTCCGATTCATCCGCGACAAAGTCTTCGTCCAGCTCGAGGTCTTCTTTGTCAGTGCTCATCTATTCCACTCCAGGCCAGTTACCGGGGCCATTTGCGCACCTTATAGCGGCAAAAAATGAGCGGGTAAAAAAGATTTTTTCAATCAGAGCATCGCTGCTTTCTATGACCGATCAATCGTCGGAAGTCTTGGCCTTGTACTCGCACAGATCCTCGATGCGGCAGGCGCCACAGCGCGGTTTGCGTGCGGTGCAGACGTAGCGTCCGTGCAGGATCAGCCAGTGGTGGGCGTCGAGCAGATAATCCTTGGGCACGAACTTGAGCAGCTTCTTCTCCACCTCGACCACGTTCTTGCCCGGCGCGATGCCGGTGCGGTTGCTGACGCGGAAGATGTGCGTGTCCACGGCCATGGCCAGCTGGCGAAAAGCCGTATTGAGCACCACGTTGGCAGTCTTGCGGCCGACGCCGGGCAGGGCTTCGAGGTCCTCGCGGTTGTCCGGCACCTGACTGCCGTGTTTCTCGATGAGGATGCGGCAGGCCTCGATGACGTTCTTCGCCTTGCTGTTGTACAGGCCGATGGTCTTGATGTACTCGGAAAGTCCCTCGACGCCCAGGGCGTAGATGGCCTCCGGCGTATTGGCCACCGGGAACAGCTTGGCCGTGGCCTTGTTGACGCTGACGTCGGTGGCCTGGGCCGATAGCGTCACGGCTACCAGCAGCTCGAACGGCGTGCTGTAGGCCAGCTCGGTCTTCGGCTCGGGGTTGTCCTCGTGCAGGCGGCGGAAGATTTCCAGGCGTTTGGCGGCGTTCATTCGATGACTCCGGTCACTCGAACCCGACGGCTTTGTGCAGGGGCTTCGGGCGCGGTGGCCTTGGCCCGTTCCGCGGCGATCTGGTCGATGCGGTTCTTGCCGGCGATCAGCAGGCCCAGGACGATAAAGGCGCCCGGCGGCAGGATGGCCAGCAGAAAGCCCTTGTAATCCTGTACCAGGGTGAGCTTCCACTCGGCGGCAATCGGGCCGAACAGCAGGTGCATGTTGGCGAACAGGGCGCCGGTGCCGAGCAGCTCGCGGATGGCGCCGATCATGACCAGCACCAGGCCGAAGCCCAGCCCCATCATCAGACCGTCATAGGCGGCGCGGGCCGGGTCGTGCTTGGCGGCGAAGCCGTCGGCGCGGCCGAGGATCACGCAGTTGGTGGTGATCAGCGGGATGAAGATGCCGAGGATCTGGTACAGCTCGTAGGTGAAGGCCTGCATCAGCAGCTCGATGCAGGTGGTCAGCGCGGCGATGATCATGACGAAGGCAGGCAGGCGCACGGCGGTGTTGACCACGCCGCGCACCAGCGACACGGCGGTGTTGGAGCACACCAGCACCACCGCGCTGGCCAGGGCCAGGCCGAGGGCGTTGACCGTGGAGTTGCTCACCCCCAGCAGCGGGCACAGGCCGAGCAGCTGCACCAGCGCCGGGTTGTTCTTCCACAGGCCGTTGAAGCTGATTTCGCGATAACTGGTCATTGCTCGTCCTCCGCCAGGCCCAGCAACTGGGCGCGGTGCTTGTCGAAGTAGCGCAGGGCGCCGTGCACGGCCTTGACCACGGCGCGCGGGGTGATGGTGGCGCCGGCGAACTGGTCGAACTCGCCGCGATCCTTCTTCACCGCCCAGCCGTCTTCGCCAGGGTTGTTCAGGGACTTGCCCTCGAAGCTGCGCACCCAGTCGCTCTTGGCCAGTTCGATCTTGTCGCCCAGGCCCGGGGTTTCCCGGTGGCCAAGCACACGCACGCCGGCCAGACGGCCGTCGGCGAAGATGCCCACCAGCAGGTGGATGGCGCCGCTGTAACCGTCCGGTGCGGTCACCGGCAGAATCAGCGCGCTGGGCTGCTCGCCCTTCAATGCCAGGTAGGCCGACTGCGGGCTGCGGTGGCCCAGCTCGGGGGCATTGAGTTCGATGCGGTTGTCCAGCAGGTGGTTGTCGTAGCTGCCTGCCGGCAGGATTTCGGCCAGGGCGCGCACCTGCGCTTCGCGCTCGGCGGCGGCGATACGCGTGGCGGTGCCCTGTTGCAGCAGGGCCACGCTGCCGACGGTGCCAATGGCGAACAGGCCGAGCACCAGGGCGTTCTTCAGCATCGAGCGGCTGATTTCCGGCAGCATGCTCATTCTCCCAGCTTGAAGCCGCTGTTGGGCTTGCGATGGCCGTAGCTGCGCGGCCGGGTGTAGTAATCGATGGTCGGCGCCGCGAGGTTCATCAGCAGCACGGCGAAGGCCACCGCGTCCGGGTAGCCGCCCCAGGCGCGGATCACGTAGACCAGTACGCCGACGCCGATGCCGAACACCAGACGCCCGCGATTGCTGGTCGCGCCGGAAACCGGGTCGGTGACGATGAAGAAGGCGCCGAGCATGGTGGCGCCGGTAAGCAGGTGGAACAGCGGCGAGCCGTTGGAGTCCGAGCCGCTACCATTCCAGAACAGCAGGCTCATGACGAACAGCGCAGCGAGCATGCCCACCGGCGCGTGCCAGGTGATCAGGCGTTTGTGCAGCAGGTACAGGCCGCCGGCGAGGAACGCCAGGTTGACCGCCTCGCTGCCGGCACCGCCGAAATGGCCGAAGGCCGGATTGGCGGCGCGCAGCTCGTCGATGGTCAGGCTCTTGTTCACTTTCAGCGCGTCCAGCGCGGTGGCCTGGGCCCAGCCATCGGGCAGGCTGGCGATACCGAGTATGTGCTTGATGCCGTCCAGCGCAGCGACGCCGTGCGGCGCGGGCCAACTGGTCATCTCCACCGGGAAGGAGATCAGCACCACCACATAGCCGAGCATGGCCGGGTTGAAGGGGTTCTGCCCGAGGCCACCATAGAGCTGCTTGCCGAAGCCGATGGCGAAGCCGCAGGCGATCAGGGTCAGCCACCAGGGCGAGTAGGGCGGCAGGGCCAGGGCCAACAGCACGGCGGTGACCAGGGCGCTGTAGTCCTTGAGGAAGAAGGCCACCGGGCGCTTGCGTGCGGCCAGCAGCGCGGCCTCGAAGCCCAGCGCGCAGAGGCTGGCCCAGAGCAGGTTGAACAGGGTGCCGGCGCCGAACAGCCAGGTCAGCGCGAGGATGCCCGGCACGGTGGCCAGCAGCACCTGCAGCATGACCTGCTGGGTACGGTTGCTGCCCTTGGCGTGGGGCGATGTGATGCGGGGCAGGGCCATCGGCGCTCCTGTTACTGCGTTCGTATTGAGCGCAGTGGTGTTCATTCCCCGGATTGCATCCGGGCTACGGTTGTCTGTGCCGCCCGGGTGCTCCGACGCGGCGGATATCTTTTGTAGCCCGGATGCAATCCGGGGCGCTGTACCGGCGTGCCGGCGTTTTCGTTCCCCCTCTCCCGTTTACGGGAGAGGGCCGGGGAGAGGGTGCGGCGTACTGGCCCTCTCCCCAACCCCTCTCCCACAAGTGGGAGAGGGGCTTTAATCGTTGTGCTGCCTGCCCTGGAGGTAATCCGGGGCGATCGCTACGGCTGGTATTCGGCCAGCTTGCGTTCGGCTTCGGCCAGGCGTGTACGCGCCTGTTCCAGCGCCTCGCCAGAGGCGCTCTCTTCACGCTCCAGCTTGCGCAGGTCGGCGCGGGCGAAGGCCACCTCGGTCTTTAGCGCCTTGAATTTTTCGTCCACGCCGGGGCGTTCGGTGCGTACCAGCTCCGGCGCCGGCTTGCCCGAGGCCGCCTCGGCTACATGCAGAGCCTGTTCGGCGGCGGCCAGGGCATCGCGCAGAGGCTGCAGGTCGGCTTCGTCGGCGCCGGCATTCTCGGCCTTCTTCAGCTCGGCGCGTTTCATCGCCAGTTCGACCTTGGCCTTTTTCAAGGCGTCGTCACCGGCGGGTTTGGCGGCAGGGGCGGGTGTCCGGCCTTCCAGATCGGCCAGGGCTTTCTCGGCTGCTTCCAGTTGCTGACGCAGACGGGCGAGTTCGGTCTGCTGGTCGTCGTCCGGGTTTTCGATCTTCTCCAGCTTGCGCAGCTGGGCCTTGAGCATGGCGGCTTCGATCTTGGCCTTCTTCAACGCTTCGTCGCCGGCCGGTTTGGCGGCGGGGTCGGGCGCCTGGCTTTCCAGATCGGCCAGAACCTTCTCGGCGGCTTCCAGCTGCTGGCGCAGGCGAGCGAGTTCGGCCTGCTGGTCGTCGTCCGGGGTCTCGATCTTTTCCAGCTTGCGCAGCTGGGCCTTGAGCATGGCGGCGTCGATCTTGGCTTTCTTCAGCGCCTCGTCGCCGGCCGGTTTGGCAGCGGGGGCAGGCGCCTGCTTTTCCAGATCGGCCAGGGCCTTCTCGGCGGCTTCCAGCTGCTGGCGCAGGCGAGCGAGTTCGGCCTGCTGGTCGTCGTCCGGGTTTTCGAGCTTTTCCAGCTTGCGCAGCTGGGCCTTGAGCATGGCCGCGTCGATCTTGGCCTTCTTCAGCGCTTCGTCGCCGGCCGGTTTGGGCGCCGGGGCAGGGGCAGCTGCCTGTGCGTCGGCCAAGGCCTTTTGCGCGGCCTCTGCAGCGGCACGAAGCTCGGCGACCTGGGTCTGCAGCTCCGGCGTGTCGTGGGCGGCCAGCTGTTTTTCCGCCTTCTTCAGCGCGACCTGGGCCATGCTGGCTTCGATCTTGAGTTTCTTCAGCGCGTCATCGGCCGGCGCGGCTGCCGTTACCGCAGGTGCCTCGGCCTGCGCCGCCTTGGCGCGGGCGGCTTTTTCCGCGCGCGCCTTGCGCTCGGCTTCCTTCTGTTCCTCGGCGCGGCGCAGGCGTTCTTGGCGCTGTTCGAAGCGCTGCTTGGAGTGCTCGGCCTTGAGCTGCTTCTGTTCCAGCTCGCGGATTTCCGCCTTGGCCGCACGGTAGTACTGCACCAGCGGAATGCTCGATGGGCAGACGTAGGCGCAGGCACCACACTCGATGCAGTCGAACAGGTTGTGCGCCTTGAGCTGTTCGTGTTCCTGGCCCAGGGCGAAGAAGTGCAGTTGCTGCGGCAGCAGGCTGGCCGGGCAGGCCTCGGCGCATTCGCCGCAGCGGATGCAGGGCATGGCCGGTGGTGGCGGTGGTAACTCGGCGGCGGTGCTGGCCAGCAGGCAGTTGCTGGTCTTGATCAGCGGCACCTCGAGGCTGGGCAGGGTAAAGCCCATCATCGGTCCGCCCATGATCAGGCGATTGAGTTTGCCGGTATCCAGCCCGGCGAATTCCAGCAGCTCGCCCACCGGCGTGCCGAGCAGCGCCTCGACATTGCCCGGGCGTGCCAGCGCCTCGCCGGTCAGGGTGGTGATACGCGAAATCAGCGGTTTGCCCAGCACCACCGCGTCGTGAATGGCCGTGCAGGTGCCGACGTTCTGGCAGAGGATGCCGATATCGGCCGGCAGCCCGCCCGAGGGCACCTCGACACCGGTGAGAATCTGGATCAGCTGCTTCTCGCCGCCGGAGGGGTACTTGGTGGGGAAGACCCGCACCTGGTAGCTGCGCTCGCTGCAGGCGCTGCGCACCGCGGCGATGGCCTCGGGCTTGTTGTCCTCGATGCCGATCAGCACCTGATCGGGCTGGATCAGCTGCACCAGGATATCGATGCCGGAAACCAGCTCGCCGGCGCGCTCGCGCATCAGCAGGTCGTCGGCGGTGATATAGGGCTCGCACTCGGTGCCGTTGATGATCAGGGTGTGGATCTTCTGCGTCGGCCGGGCGGTGAGCTTCACCGCGGTGGGGAAGCCGGCGCCGCCCAGGCCGCTGATACCCGCCTCGCGGATCAGCGCCAGCAGCTCGGCGGATGCCATATGCCGGTAGTCGGCATGCGGCTTCAGTTCGATCCACTCGTCCAGGCCGTCGCTGTCGATGACGATGGCCGGCGCCAGCATGCCGGAGACATGCGGGTAGGGCTGCGGGCCGATAAAGCTGACGGTACCGGAGGTCGGGGCATGCAGCGGCGCGCTGACGAAGCCGTTGGCTTCGGCAATCTTCTCGCCCTTGCGCACCCGTTGGCCGACCACCACGCAGGGCTCGGCGACTGCACCGATATGCTGGCCGAGCGGCAACACCAGGCGCTTGGGCAGCGGCGCCTGCTGGATCGGCGTGCGGTTGGACAGCTCCTTGCGCTCGGCAGGGTGGATGCCACCCGGGATATCCCAGATCTTTTCCTGCGCGCTCATGCCGCCTGCTCCCGGTCGCTGGCGATCAACTGGCCGGGCGCCAGCGGTTTGTCCCATTTCCAGCTTTGCACGGTGCTACCGACTTCGATCATGTCGATGCAGTCCACCGGGCAGGGTTCGACGCAGAGGTCGCAGCCGGTGCATTCGCTGACGATCACCGTGTGCATCTGCCGCGCAGCGCCGACGATGGCGTCCACCGGACAGGCCTGGATGCACTTGGTGCAGCCAATGCATTCTGCTTCGCGGATGAACGCGACCATCTGCGGCTTCTCGCCTTCCACCGCATCTAGCGGCTCGGGTTCGACGTCCAGCAGGTCGGCCAGCGCCTGGATGGTCGCCTCGCCGCCGGGCGGGCACTTGTTGATCTTGTCGCCACCGGCGATCGCCTCGGCGTAGGGCTTGCAGCCGGGGTAGCCGCACTGGCCGCACTGGGTCTGCGGCAGCAGGGCGTTGATCTGCTCGGCGATGGGGTCGCCCTCGACCTTGAAGCGCACCGCGGCGAAACCTAGGATGGCGCCGGCGATCAGGCACAGGCCGAGCAGGGCGAGTACGGCGACGAGAACCAGGCTCATAGCTTGATCAACCCGGCAAAGCCCATGAAGGCCAGCGACATCAGGCCGGCGGTGATCATGCCGATGGCCGCGCCCTGGAAGGACTTCGGTACGTCGGCGATGGCGATGCGCTCACGCATGGCGGCGAACAGCACCAGCACCAGGGAGAAGCCCAGGCCGGCGGCGAAGCCGTTGACGGTGGCGGTGATGAAGGTGAACTCGGCCTTGTTGGCGTTGAGCAGGGCCACGCCCAGGACGATGCAGTTGGTGGTGATCAGCGGCAGGAAGATGCCCAGCACGCGATACAGCAGCGGGCTGGTCTTGTTCACCACCATCTCGGTGAACTGCACGGTCACCGCGATCACCAGGATGAAGCTGATGGTGCGCAGGAATTCCAGGTCCAGCGGCTTGAGCACGTACTGCTGCACCAGGTAGCTGCACATGGCGGCCAGGGTCAGCACGAAGGTGGTGGCCAGCGACAGGCCGATGGCGGTTTCGATCTTCTTCGACACGCCCATGAACGGGCACAGGCCGAGAAACTGCACCAGCACAAAGTTGTTGACCAGGATGGCGCTGACCATGATCAGGACGAGTTCGGTCATCGGGTTGCCGTCGAGTGCGCAAAGGCCGTAGGAAAAGGGCGCCTATTATCGGGAAGCGCGTAGATGCAAACAAGCCGGCATTGGCCGGCTTGTTCGATGCCTATAAGTAAGCCTAGCTGGCGCTTACTTGACGCGCTGACCCGGCTTGGCGCCGCTGTCCGGGCTGAGCAGGTAGATTTCCTCGCCACCGGGGCCGGCCGCCAGGACCATGCCTTCGCTGATACCGAACTTCATCTTGCGCGGCGCCAGGTTGGCGACGTACAGGGTCAGGCGGCCTTCCAGCTTGCTCGGGTCCGGGTAGGCGGACTTGATGCCGGAGAACACGTTGCGCTTCTCGTCACCGATATCCAGCGACAGGCGCAGCAGCTTGTCGGCGCCTTCGACGAACTCGCACTTCTCGATCAGGGCGATACGCAGGTCGACGGCGGCGAAGGCATCGAAGTTGATCTCGGCGGCCAGCGGGTCCTTGGCCAGTTCGCCATTGCCCTGTGGCTTGGACGCTTCGGCGGCCAGATCTTCCTTGGAGGCTTCGACCATGGCTTCGATCTTCGCCGGCTCGATGCGGGTCAGCAGCGGGTTGAACGGGTTGAGCTGGTGGTTGGCCAGCGGCAGCGTGAGGTCGGCCCAGGTTTGCGGATTCACATTGAGGAAGGCTTCGGCATCGGCGGCCAGCTTCGGCAGCACGGGTTTCAACATGATCACCAGCTGGCGGAACAGATTGATGCCCAGCGCGCAGATTTCCTGCACCTCGGCCTGCTTGCCTTCGACCTTGTTCAGGGCCCAGGGCGCCTTGTCGGCGATCCAGGCGTTGGCGCGGTCGGCCAGGGCCATGATCTCGCGCATGGCGCGGGAGAAATCACGTGCTTCGTAGGCCTCGGCGATGCTCGGCGCAGCGGCCTGGAAGGCGTCCCACAGCTCCGGCTCCGGGTTGGCGGCGACCAGCAGGCCATTGTTGCCCTTGTGGATGAAGCCGGCGCAGCGGCTGGCGATGTTGACCACCTTGCCGACCAGATCCGAGTTAACCTTCTGCACGAAGTCCTCGAGGTTCAGGTCCAGATCGTCGACGCCGCGGCCCAGCTTGGAGGCGTAGTAGTAGCGCAGGTACTCCGGGTTCAGGTGATCCAGATAGGTGCGCGCCTTGATGAAGGTGCCGCGCGACTTGGACATCTTTTGCCCGTTCACCGTCAGATAGCCGTGCACGTTGACCGCAGTGGGCTTGCGGTAGCCGGCGCCTTCGAGCATGGCCGGCCAGAACAGGGCGTGGAAGTTGACGATGTCCTTGCCGATGAAGTGGTACAGCTCGGCGGTGGAATCCTTGCCCCAGAACGCATCGAAGTCCAGCTCCGGGCGTTTGCTGCAGAGGTTCTTGAAGCTGGCCATATAGCCGATCGGCGCGTCCAGCCAGACGTAGAAGTACTTGCCCGGCTCGCCGGGAATCTCGAAGCCGAAGTAGGGCGCATCACGGCTGATGTCCCACTCCTGCAGGCCGCCGTCGAGCCATTCGGCGATCTTGTTGGCCACCGCCTCCTGCAGCGCGCCTGAGCGGGTCCACTGCTTGAGCATGGCCTCGAAGTCCGGCAGCTTGAAGAAGAAGTGCTGCGACTCCTTGAGTACCGGCACCGCGCCGGAGATGGCCGAGCGCGGATTCTTCAGCTCGGTCGGTGTATAGGTCGCGCCGCACTTCTCGCAGTTGTCGCCGTACTGATCCTCGGCGCCGCACTTCGGGCAGGTGCCCTTGATGAAGCGGTCGGCGAGGAACATGCCCTTTTCGGGGTCGAAGTACTGGGTCACCGCGCGGGTGGCGATATGGCCCTTGTCGCGCAGCGCCAGGTAGATGGATGCCGACAGCTCGCGGTTTTCCTGCGAGTGGGTGGAGTGGTAGTTGTCGAAGTCCACCAGGAAGTCGGCGAAGTCGGCGGTGTGCTCGGCCTGCACGTTGGCGATGAGCTGCTCGGGGGTGATGCCTTCCTTCTCGGCGCGCAGCATGATCGCCGAGCCGTGGGCATCGTCGGCGCAGACGTAGATCGCCTGATTGCCGCGCAGCTTCTGGTAGCGCACCCACATGTCGGTCTGCACGTACTCGAGCATATGGCCGAGGTGGATGGAGCCGTTGGCGTAGGGGAGGGCGCTGGTAACGAGAATCTTGCGGGCTTCGGTCATGGTGATCGGCTGCACTGGTAAAACGAGGGAAGTCGGCAACTATAAGGGAAGCGACAAGCTTCAAGCTACCTGCGGCAGGCAAAAGCGCATGCTGCGCTGCTTGGGGAGGCTGCTGCTATGATGCCCGCCTGATTTTCTGCCTGTCTTCTGGAGTTCTTGCATGAGTGCCGTCACCCGCGAAGCGGTCGAAGCCTGTCTGCGTCAGTTCACCGACCCCCATCTCGATCAGGACCCGGTCAGCGCCGGTTGCCTGCGCGAGGTCGACATCCAGGGCGCGCGCGTTACCGTACGTCTGGAGCTGGGCTACGCCGCCGGCCTGTTCAAGAACGGTTGGGCGCAGATGCTGCAAATGGCGCTGGAGAACCTCGATGGCGTCGACAGTGCGCAGGTAAAGGTCGACTGCGTGATCGACTCGCATCAGGGCCAGGCCCAGGTGCCGGCACTGGCCGGGGTAAAGAACGTGATCGCCGTGGCTTCGGGCAAGGGCGGTGTGGGCAAGTCCACCACCGCGGCCAACCTGGCGCTGGCGCTGGCCCGCGAGGGCGCGCGCGTGGGCATCCTCGACGCCGATATCTACGGGCCCAGCCAGGGCATCATGTTCGGCATCGCCGAGGGTACGCGGCCGCAGGTGAAGGATCAGAAATGGTTCGTGCCGCTCGAGGCCCATGGCGTGCAGGTGATGTCCATGGCCTTTCTCACCGACGACAACACGCCGATGGTGTGGCGCGGGCCGATGGTCAGCGGTGCGCTGCTGCAGCTGATCACCCAAACCGCCTGGAACGACCTCGATTACCTGGTGGTGGATATGCCGCCGGGTACCGGTGACATCCAGTTGACCCTGGCGCAGAAGGTGCCGGTGGCCGGCAGCGTGATCGTCACCACGCCGCAGGACCTGGCCCTGCTCGATGCCAAGAAAGGCGTGGAGATGTTCCGCAAGGTGCACATCCCGGTGCTGGGTGTGGTGGAGAACATGGCGGTGCACATCTGCTCGAACTGCGGCCATGCCGAGCACCTGTTCGGCGAGGGCGGAGGCGAGAAGCTGGCTGCGCAATACGGCGTCGAGCTGCTGGCCTCCCTGCCGCTGTCGATGGCCATCCGCATGCAGGCCGATGACGGCAAGCCGACCACCATTGCCGATCCGGAAAGCCAGATCGCCATGATCTATCAGGACCTGGCGCGCAAGGTCGGTGCGCGCATCGCCCAGGCGGGCAAGCCGGCCATGCCCAGCATCGAGATCAGTGAGGACTAACAGCAGCCGCGCAGCGGCCTTCTGATGACCCTCTCCCATCTATGGGAGACGACTGCATGGATGCAGGAGGTAGAGCGACGCAGGATGCCCAAGCCGAGGGTGCCCGAAGGGCGGGAGAGAGCGATGTGCGACTGCGGCAGGTTGCAGAACCCTCTCCCCCGTCCCCTCTCCAATGCATGGGAGAGGGGAGGCAGGCATCTTCCAGACCCCCATAAAAAAGCCCCGCACTAGGCGGGGCTCTTTTCAAGCGGGGTAGTGCAGGTTAGATAACCTGAACTTCCTCAGCCTGCATGCCTTTCTGGCCACGGGTAGCCACGAAGGAAACCTGCTGGCCTTCCTTCAGGGATTTGAAACCGTCGCTCTGGATGGCTTTGAAGTGTACGAAGAGGTCGTCACCGGATTGCGGGGTGATGAAGCCGTAGCCTTTCTCATCGTTGAACCACTTGACGGTGCCAGTCTGACGATTGGACATGTGATGTCTCCTAACAAAAGTAATTACAGCCCTGGAAAAGCCCAGGCCGGGACTGAGTGCAACGAGTACTAGGAGTCGGACGATGTTTGGATCGAGATCTAGGCATCTAGTAGCGATTCGCGGTGACACATGCAGCACAGTGGGCACACCATACGTGTTTTTATCGCCGAGTGCGAATGGTCGATGCAGCTTTTTTGCAAATAACGACTGATGGGGCGGGCGGCACTCTTTGAAGCGTGGCGCCTGCATCGGTAAGATGCGCTCACTTTTTTTCGTAACCGCCCACTCAGGACACCTCGCCATGAGCATCAAATCGGACAAGTGGATTCGCCGCATGGCCCAGGAACACGGCATGATCGAGCCGTTCGTAGAGCGCCAGGTACGCGGTGCGGACTCCAGTCGAGTGATTTCCTACGGCGTGTCCAGCTACGGCTACGACGTACGCTGCGCCGACGAATTCAAGGTATTCACCAATATCCACTCGGCCATCGTCGACCCGAAGAATTTCGACGAGAAGAGCTTCGTCGACATCAAGAGCGACGTCTGCATCATCCCGCCGAACTCCTTCGCCCTGGCCCGCACGGTCGAGTACTTCCGCATCCCGCGCGACGTGCTGACCATCTGCCTGGGCAAGAGCACCTATGCGCGCTGCGGCATCATCGTCAACGTCACGCCGCTGGAGCCGGAGTGGGAAGGCCACGTGACCCTGGAGTTCTCCAACACCACCAACCTGCCGGCGAAGATCTACGCCAACGAAGGCGTGGCGCAGATGCTGTTCCTGCAGTCCGACGAGGCCTGCGAAGTGTCCTACAAGGACCGCGGCGGCAAGTATCAGGGCCAGACTGGTGTGACTCTGCCGCGAACCTGACAACCGCGGGAAAATGGAAGAAGCCGGGCATTGCCCGGCTTTTTCGTATCCGGCTCATGGCGCTGGTCGGAAAAGCTGAATCTTCCGCACGGGACGCTACTCAACCTGCAACAGCCCACGTTCAGGAGAGCCCTGCATGTCTCTTATCGATTTCAACGCCGGCGGCGTTCCCGGCCAGCCCGACCCTGATGTACCTGATCAGCCAGGTAGACCCGTGCCGCCGCAGGAGCCGGGTGAGCCGACGCTGCCGGATCAGCCGCCTCCGGCGCCCGTCGCCAGTTGTCGGCCGCGGCAGGTGTACGAGCGCAGTGCCCCGCCGGCCGAACGGATCGCCGGGGAAAGTCACTGATTGCAGCCACCGACGCAGCATGAACTGCTGGTCGGACGGTGCCGAATGCGAAGAAGCCGGGCAATGCCCGGCTTCCTGGTTTTCGTTGCCTGCGATCAGGGCACCAGCGGCAGCTCGCGCTTGTGGCGCGTGGCGTCATAGGTGCGCACGATGGTGGCATAGGCCTCGTCGCTGACGTTCTGGCCATGCAGGAAGGCATCGATCTCGGCGTAGGTCACGCCGTGAGCCTCCTCGTCCGGCTTGCCGGGGCGCAGTTCCTCCAGGTCGGCGGTGGGCGTCTTCTGTACCAGATGTTGTGGCGCGCCCAGGTGCGCGGCGATGGCGCGCACCTGGTGTTTAACCAGACCCGACAGCGGAGCGAGGTCACAGGCGCCGTCGCCGAACTTGGTGAAGAAGCCCATCACCGCCTCGGCGGCGTGGTCGGTGCCGATCACCAGGCCGTTGTTGGCGTTGGCGATGGTGAACTGGGCGACCATGCGAATGCGTGCCTTGACGTTGCCAATCACGAAGTCGCGACGGGCGTCGCTCAGCTGTTGCAGGTGGCTGACCTGCTCGCTGAGGCCGATTACGCTGGCGGCGATGTTGACCGTGGCCTCTTCATCGGCATTGACGAATTTCAGCGAATCCTGGGCGTCGTGCTCGTCGTGCTGGGTGTTGTGCGGCAGACGCACGGCGATGAAGCGATAGTCGGCGTCGCCGGTCTCGGCACGCAGCTCCTCGACCGAGAGCTGGGCCAGGCGTCCGGCCGTGGTGGAGTCCACGCCGCCGCTGATACCCAGCACCAGTACCTTGAGGCCGGACTGCTTGAGGGTGTTCTTGATGAAGGTCTTGCGCCGTTCGATCTCGGCGACCAGCGCGGCATCGTCGGCGAAGGGGGGCACCACGTCGAGGGCGGCGGCGATTTCGGCTTGGCGGTTACTCATGTCTAGGTCCTCACTGGGTGACGCGAAAGACGTGTTTCAGGTAGCTGACGAAATTCTCGTCGCGGCACTGGGTCTTGCCGGGTGTGTCGGAGATCTTCGCCACGGGCTGGCCGTTGCAGGCGATCATCTTGATCACGATGTTCATCGGCTCGACGCCGGGTATGTCGCAGGTCAGGTTGGTGCCGACCCCGAAGCTTACGTGGATTCGTCCGGAAAGTGCACGGTAGAGCCGTAGCGACTTGGGCAGATCGAGCCCGTCGGAGAACACCAGGGTCTTGCTCAGCGGGTCGATGCCGAGTTTCTCGTAGTGGGCAATGGCCTTTTCCGCCCACTCCAGCGGGTCGCCGGAATCGTGGCGCAGGCCGTCGAAAAGCTTGGCGAAATACAAGTCGAAGTCGGCCAGGAAGGCATCCATGGTGATGCAGTCGGTCAGGGCGATACCCAGCTGGCCGCGGTATTCACGCACCCAGCAATCGAGGGCGGCTATCTGGCTGTCGATCAGCCTGGGGCCCAGTTGCTGGTGCGCCATCAGCCATTCGTGGGCCATGGTGCCGATGGGTTTGAGGTCGAATTCGCGGGCCAGGTGCACGTTGCTGGTGCCGACGAAACGCCCTGGGAAATCACGCTTGAGGATGTGCACCGCCTGTTCCTGCACGCGGTAGGAAAAGCGCCGGCGGGTGCCGAAGTCGGCGAGCTGGAAACCGGCCAGCTCGTCCTCGCTGGCCTCGGCGCGCAGCCAGTCGAGCTTCTGGTAGAGGCGCTCGGCAGCCTGCTCCAGCAGTACCTCGCGGTAGCGATAGCGGTTGCGCACTTCGCTGACGATGGCCAGCAGCGGCACCTCGAAGAGGATCACGTGCAGCCAGGGGCCGCGCAGGCGAATGCTCAACTGGCCGTCTTCGATGCCCGTGTGGACGTAGCGCAGGTTGAAGCGGAACAGGCTGAGAAAGCGGATGAAGTCGGGCTTGATGAACGGGATGCGCTCGAGAAAGGCGAGCTGGTCCGCGGTGATGCTCAGCTCGCTCAGGCGCTCGATCTGGTAGCGAATTTCGGCCAGGTAGGGCGTCAGGTCCTCGCTGCTGCGGCAGCGGAACTCCCATTCCACCTCGGCGTTGGGGTAGTTGTGCAGCACCGCCTGCATCATGGTCAGCTTGTAGAAGTCGGTGTCGAGCAGGTTCTGCACGATCCGTTCGGCGAAGATACTCTCGCTCATCCTTGGGTCTCCGTGGCTAAGGCGCTGTCCAGCTCATCCAGGCTGGATGCAAGTGTGATGCCCTGTTCGCGCATGGCGGTACAGGCTGCATCGGCGGTGTTGCGGGCGATGGCGCGGCAGGCCGGCAGGTAGACGGTCACTGCGAAGCCGGCGCGGCGCAGCTGCAGGGCCGTGGTTTTCACGCAGTAATCCAGGGCCAGGCCGCCGACCAGTATGTGGTCGACTGCATTGTGCCGGAGAAATTCGATCACGCCCGTGCTGCGCTTCTCGGCCAGGTCGTGGTAACAGGCGCCGTAGGGGTGCAGGTCGGGCTCCACGCCTTTCCATACGAAGTAGTCGTAATCCAGCGGCGCAGGCAGGCCTTCGAGCAGCTCGAAGCCGGGCGTGCCGGGCACGCAGTGGCTGACCCAGGTCAGATCGGCATTGGCCAGGGGCAAGGGCTGCAGCATCTGTGCGTGGCTGTCGACCACCCAGGCGGCCCGCGGGCTGTGGGCATCCTTGCTGCCGATGCGCAGCTGGGCGCGTGTGGCCAGCTGATTCAGCGCCGGGACGATGGCATCGCCTTCGGGTACGGGCAGTTCGCCGGGGCACAGCGGGGTGAAGCCTTTCTGGGCGTCTACGTCGAAGCTGGCGATCTTCATGGTGCGCTCCTCTCTGCGCTTGGATGACTACATATTTCATCTGATGAAATATGTAGTCAAGCGTTTTTTCATGGAAACAGGTGAAAGACCGCGAGTTATTGGTCAAGATGAAATAAGTAAACGAAGCAGTGAGAGTGCCTATGAGTGCAGCGGAAGTTCTCGCCGGGGTCGATATCGTGGCCCTGAGGCTGAATGGGGAAGGGGTTTTGCAGGTGCTGCTGGCTCGCCGCCAGCGCGAGCCCTATGCCGGGCAATGGGCGCTGCCGGGAGTACTGGTCAACGGCCGCTGCGCCGATGCCAGCCTGGATGCCGCGGCTGCCCGTGCCCTGGCAGACAAGGCGCGCCTGCAACCGCAATACCTGGAGCAGGTGGCCACGGTGGGCAATGGCGTGCGCGACCCGCGCGGCTGGTCGCTGAGCACCTGCTACCTGGCGCTGCTGGCGCCTGACGTTGAGCCGCAGGATGAACATCTGCAGTTCATCGATCTGTCGGCGCTAACCACAGGCCAACAGGCCTTGCCGTTCGACCATGGACAACTGGTGCGCCTGGCGATGGAGCGGTTGCAGGGCAAATCGGTTTACAGCTCGTTGCCGCTCTATCTGCTGGCACCACGCTTTACCGTGACGGAGGCGCTCGCTGCCTTTCAGGCCTGCCTCGGCGAGCCGGTGCAGCACACCACGCTGCGCGGCAGGCTGGAGCGCATGAAGACGCAGGGCTGGATAGTCGATACCGGAGAGAAGAACTACCCGAAGATGGGACGACCCCAGGTGCTGCTGGAGCGGCGGCCGGCGGCAGGCGTGTTCATATTCGACCGCAGCCTGCTGGCCTGAGGGACCGAGCGCAAAGCTGCGGGCAAAAAAATAGGCGCCAGAGGCGCCAGGAGCTTTGCAACACGATGCATGGCTTATGAGCCTGAACGTTTGGTTAAGTTCAATTCCGGTGATGGGAAAAGGCCATCTTTTCGCGCCGGCTTTTCTACAGGCAAAAGAAAAGGCGCCAGAAGCGCCTTAAACGATGATCTATGGAGTAAGTCGAATATTCAGAGTGGTGCGCTGAGGAAAAGGTTCAGCGCACCCGACGAACGGTCATCATTTGCCCGGCATCAGCAGCAGACGCTGGTTGCCGTAGACCTTATCCAGATTCTCCGATTTGAACGGGAAGCTCATGTAACCGGCCTTGAGCCAGGCGTCTATGCCGTCGGCGTAGTGCGGGCTGGCCGGGTTGCCCGACTGGCCGGAGCTGTTGACGCCGATCAGCGGCTCGTCGGCGGCGAAGTCCACCACGATGCGCATGGCCGGAACCAGCCAGGTATCGAAGTTTTGGCCCCAGGCATAGGCGGCGACGTTGAGGGTGCTGTGGTCGCCGCCGGCCGGGTAGGGGCCGCGGTCCAGATAACCTTTCAGGGCATTGATGCTGCTGCGCTGGCCGGCGCTCATGTAGGGCGCCAGGCGGGTGGTGTCGGTCACCCATTCGTAGGTGTGCAGCTTGCCCCATTGCCAGTTGCGCCGCTCAGCGCCCAGGCGGCTCTCGAGCAGGGTGATGCTGGCCGCCAGGCTGCGCGCCAGGATGGTCGGCTTGTCTTCCTGCTCGGGCGTGCGGACGTCGTTCCAGAACGGGCTGTCGGCGCGGCCGAGCAGGTGGTCGGCTTGTGCCGAGTAGGAGGCGTTGGCGGTTTGCACCAGTGCGTTCCAGGCCGGGCCGTCTTCCGGGCCGAGCTCGTCGAGGAAGATCTGCCGCGCGCTTTCGTGGAGGAAGGCGCCGTAGATGGCGGCATCGGCCGAGCTGGCAGCCAGTTTGCCGTCGAACGCCAGGAGGCGTTTCAGGGCTTCGTCGGCACGTTCGCGCTGGCCGGCCGGCAGCGCCGCGATGGCCTGGCGCAGCGGGTCGTGCATGGCCGGGTCGTTGAACATGGCCTGCAGCTTGGCGACGAAGGGCGAGGTCTGGTCGTACTGCATGGCGATCATGCTGCGACCGTCGTGGCTGCCCCGGCCGGCCAGTTCGGCGATGCGCTCGGCGCGCTCCGGGTAGTACCAGGAGCTGGACAGCTGCATGCCGTAGCCCGGCGGTACGCTGCGCTCGTTGGCGG
Organism: Pseudomonas hydrolytica; assembly: GCF_021495345.1. Classification (NCBI taxonomy): domain Bacteria; kingdom Pseudomonadati; phylum Pseudomonadota; class Gammaproteobacteria; order Pseudomonadales; family Pseudomonadaceae; genus Ectopseudomonas; species Ectopseudomonas hydrolytica. The sequence continues at coordinate 3,714,272 of NZ_CP099397.1, read as the reverse complement.
TGCCCAGCCAGCCTTGCGGTGGGTCCTGATCGTAAGGATGCAGCATCGGGTCGGCGAAGCCGTCCCAGGTGTAGCGCTCGTCCCAGCCGGGGGAGGGCAGCAGGCCACGGCCGTCGCGGCGGTTCGGGTAGCGTCCGGTGACCTGCCAGCCGATGTGCTGGGCATCGGCGAAGACGATGTTCAGCGGCATCGCGCGAATCTCGCGAGCGACCTCGAAGGCCGCGTCCACCGACTGCGCGCGGGACAGGTCGAAGAAGGCATCGAGGCTCTGGTCGCGCTCGAACTGCGTGGTCTTGAGCGCCAGGCCGTAGCCGCTCTGCACGGGTAGCGGCTGCAGCGGATGCTTGCGTTCGCCCAGCACCGAATTGAGCAGCGGGCCGTTGCGCGTTTCGAAGAGCGTTTCGCGGATCGGTCGCTGACCCTTGATGAAGAAGGTTTCCTGGCGCTCGGTGACCGGCAGCCATTTGCCGTCGGCCTCGTACATCAGGCGGCTGCCTTCGCGGCGGATGCGCTCGAGATAGAGGTCCTGATTGTCGCCCATGACCATGGTCATGCCCCAGGCCAGCTTGCCGTTGTAGCCGGCGACCACCGCCGGCACGCCGGCCAGCGAGACGCCGGCGGCCTGGTACTTGGGCGAGCGGATCTGCACGAAATTCCACAGCGAAGGCATCGCCAGCGGCAGGTGCGTGTCGTTGGCCAGCAGGCTCTTGCCGCCACGGGTTCGCTGCGGCGCGATGGCCCAGTTGTTCGAGGCGGCGACGCCGAGCATGTGCTGTTCGGCGATCTGCGCGGCGGTGCGGGAAATCGCCTGCAGACCCGGCAGCTGGCCTTTCAGGTCGAGGCCGGCGAGCTTTTCCGCTTCGGCGAAGGGTAGCGGCTCGTCCGGGTAGATGGGCAGCAGCCAGGGCAGCTTGTCGGCGCCCACACGCTGCGCCAGGGTCAGCGCGGCGACCTCTTCCTGCAGGTTCACCGACAGGCCGAAGTTGAGCAGGCAGAACAGCAGCACCGAGTCCTCGGGCTTCCAGTACTCGGGACGGTAGCCGGCTTCGGCCAGGTCCATCGGCAGGCTATCGCGGTAGCGGAACATGTAGGCGTTGACGCCCCGCGCATAGACCTCGAAGAAGCGTTTCAGGCGCGGTGAGGCGTCGGCGTAGAGGATCTCCGCGCTTTTCTTCAGGTTCACCGCGCGCATGAAGCGGTCCATCTCCAGCACGCCGGGGCCGGCTATTTCCGCCAGGCGGCCCTGGGCCAGCAGGCGCATGCCGACCATCTGGCTGAGGCGGTCGCCGGCGTGCACGTAACCCAGGGTGAACAGCGCGTCGTGGAAGGTACCCGACTCGATCAGCGGCATGCCGAGGGCGTTGCGCCGTACCGATGCGCTTTCGGCAATGCCCTGCACACGCTCCACGCCACGGGTGGGCGGCACGCTGTCGGCATAGCGGCTGTTGAGAAAGGATTGGCAGCCGGCGAGGCCGGTCAGCGAGGCGGCAAGAGTCAGGTAGGCCAGCGTACGCATGGCGGTTGTCCTTGGAGTGCGAGCGTTCAGAAGGGCGACAAGGGTGCGCGAAGCGCCGGTCGGGCTGCGACCGGCGCCAAAGTCGCCAAGGTAAAGAGGCTGGTCTGGCCTGACAAGGGGGCGGCCAGCTGCCTGCTCATCGCCGCAGGCGTGCGCCGCTGCTGGGGACGTGCTCAGGCCCTGTCCGGCCGGCTGGCGAGCCCTTCGTCGAGCAGCCAGCGCGCTGCCGTGCGGGCGGCGGCCTTGTGTTGCAGCTCCAGCTCGGTGAAGCGCTTCTCGAAGCGTCGGCGTGCGGGCTTGTCCAGCGCCTTCCAGGCGGCGTGGGTGGGCACGTCGGCGGTGGCTTCGAACAGCTGGTGAAAGACCTGGCAGCGGGCATCGTTGCTCAGGGCGCTGTCGTAGTTGTCGAGCAGCACCTTGATGCGGATGGCACCTTCGATCAGCGGCAGCTGCTCGTCCAGCAGGCTGCTGGCGAGGATGTTCAGGTCACCGCCGAGCCGCTGCCGGCGTTCCTGCTCGGCGGCGGCCTGGCTTTCCTGCTGCGCCCAGACGCGGCGCCACAGGTGCCAGGCATACGCCGCCAGCGCAGCGATCAGCAGCAGACCGGCCAGCACGAGCGTGAGCGTTATCGTGCTCATCCGAGCCTCAGGCGCCGTGGCACTTCTTGAATTTCTTCTGACTGCCGCAGGGGCAGGGGTCGTTGCGGCCGACATCCTTCAGGGCGTTGCGCACCGGCTCCTGATGGCCGTGATTGCAATGCGGCCCGTGAACGTGACCATGGTCATGCTGGTGATCATGGTTGCAGTCGGGGCCGTGGACGTGGGGTTGGTTGCTCATTGCGGTTACTCCGGGATGAAATCGCCCGGAATTATCTCGCCATTGCGCGCCATGTGCACGCGGCGTCCGAACAACATGCCGGTTTTTACCTCGCCCTTGAGGCTGTAGCGGATCGGCACGTCGGGTTTTTCCAGCGCCTTGACGATCTGTCGCACGTGGCGCCAGAGGTTGGTACGCACCGGTACCTCGAACACGTGATGGCCATGCGCAGGCACGGTGAACCACTCGTTGGAATGCCCTTCGGCCAGCAGCATGCCGTTGAGGTGGACGTTGTAGTCCAGCCCGCGCACCGGCAGGTTCACGCCGTTGGGATTATCGATACGAAAGCGCAGGCGGAACTCCTGTTCGAGCAGCCTGGCCTTGACCACATCAACTTTGATGAGTTGGACATCCGGGTCCTTGAAACTACCTGTCATCCAGGTAGAGCATCCTGTGAGGCCAGAAAGCAGGCCGAAAAACATCAATAGGCTGATAATTCTTATCATTTGCGCCTGAGAAAGCATTTCATACCCCCGTTGCGCCCCAGTGTAACAAGCAAGCGCTCGGCTGCAACCGGGCAAGAGCCATTATTTTCAATACGATACGGTTGCTCTTCACGGTCTGGACGGTTCGAAACAACATGGATGAGACGCCTGCAGTATTAGCGCAAAAAAACCTGCGCCATACTGCAACCTGAATAGGACAGGAGTGTGACCATGAGTCGCTATGAGATCGCCTTCTCCGGGCAACTGGTGCCTGGCGCCCAACCGGAGCTGGTCAAGGCCAACATGGCCAAGCTGTTCCAGGCTGACGCCCAGCGCATCGCTCAGCTGTTTTCCGGCCGTCGCATCGTGATCAAGAACAATCTCGATGCGGCCGGGGCGGAGAAGTACCGGGCGACGCTGGAGCGCGCCGGTGCGCGGGTGGAAGTGGTCGACATGGACATGCCGATTGAGGAGGTCGAGCTGGCGCCTCCGCCTCCGCTCGAAACGGCCGGCGCACCGGTGGTGCCGGCCGCAGCGCCCAGGCCGGGACGCCTGCAGGTGGCTCCGCGCGACGAGTACATGGCGGCATTCAGCGAAGTGGATGCGCCCGACTTCGGCATCGCCCCGGTAGGTGCCGATCTGCAGGACGCCAAGCCCGATGCCCAGGCGCCTCGCGTCGACCTCTCGCAGTTCAGTCTGGCCCCGGTGGGCAGCGACATGGGCCAGGCCAAGGCCGAGGCCGCCGCGCCACCGCCGGATACCTCGCATCTGAAACTGCAGGAGTGAGCGGCATTCTGCGCGCTGGGGCCGGCCGCACTGGCTTGAAGGAACGCCGCGACGTCGGCCGCGGCATTCGCTCCGCTTAGCGGCCTGCCTGCAGGGCGGGCAGATCGGTCAGCCTGCCTGGTTCTTGCATTTGGCTTCGGCCTCTTCCGGTTTGAGATTGCGTACCGTGACGAAGAACAGCTCACAGGTCTGCATCTTGTCCGTCACCTGCCACTTCTGGGTACAGGCGGCGAGGGTCTGCTGCGGGTTGCCCGCAGGCTGCTGACCCATGCCGGCCTGCCAGCAGGCGGCGCTCAGATCCTGCCCCATCACCCGGATTCCGGTGGCGTTGGCCTTGTCTTCGCTGCCCTGGTTGTTGGCCGGATCGGCTGCGTACCAGATATAGCTGGGATGGTTGGCACCCAGCACGGAAACCAGCTGGCCGGGTGCCGCGCTGATCTGCCCGAGGCCGAGCACGGGCAGGTTCACGCCGTACTGCTGCTTGATCCAGTTGCGCACCGGGCTGCCGAAGGCAACCATCGGCAGCGTACCGTCGCCCTTGCCGGCGCTGAGTTCGCTGACCATGCGCTGCTGGTAGCTGTTGAAGTAGCCGTAGACGCCCTCCAGGGCGCTGCCGGCGCTGGCCGGTGCGGCGATGGGGGCGATATCGACGATGGTCTGATAGGCCGGTGTCTGGGCCTGGGGAATGCCGTTGTAGCTGAGCAGCGCGGCCCAGCGGTCGGTGGTGCTGGAGCGCAGGTAGTCCTGAGCCTGGGTCAGCGAGTAATCGGGTGGGAAATGCAGCAGCTCGACGCTCTTGCGGTTCTCCAGCGCCATACCCAGCGGCAGGAAGAAGTACCAGTTGTACTGCCACTTGCCGTCGCGGTTCAGCTGGCTGGCGCCTTGGTAGGCGAGGTCGCCGGAATCGAGCAGCTGCTGCAGGGAGCGCCCGTAGCCCTGCGGCGTGCCTGAAAAATACGCCTGAATGCGCTCCCCGTTGCGCAGCACGCGTACGCTGGCCTGGTCGTAACCGTCGCGTGCCAGGCTCTGTTTCAGGTAATGCTCGACGGTCTGTTCCAGCGTCCAGTCGCGGTAGCAGATCACGCTGCAGTTGTTCGGATAGGCGAACAGCCGGCTGACGCGCTGGCTGTCGCCCAGATCCGTGTAGTCCCCTGTCGGCCCATTGGGCTGTCCGGCGCAGCCCATAAGCAGGCTGGCCAGGATGAACGCGATACCACTCTTCTTGTGCATGGCCTTCTCCTTGTTGAATGTCCCTGCGGACGCTTCAACTCAAGCAGAAAGCGGTGCGAGTGCCAGTCAGGTGCCGAGATAGGGGGCGCAGCACTTATTGAATTTCTGCCCGCCCTGGCAGGGGCAGGGGTCGTTGCGCCCGGCTTTCAAGGGCGCAGTCGGGTCGAGGAAGTACCAGCGCCCCTGAACCTGGACGAAGGCCGAGCATTCGCGATGGCAGTGCTCGCCGTTCTCGTCATGCCAGCGCGCGGTGAAGGTGACCTGCGCATGCTCGGGTTGGCCGCCGAATACCTCGCTGCCTTCGACTTCTAGGCCCAGCCAGGTGGCCTGGGCGCTCCAGGCGGCCATGGCTTCGCGGTCCAGGGCGCTCTGCTGCACGGGCAGGGTGGTGGCGACCAGATAGTCCACCAGGCCCAGCACATACGCGCTGTAGCGCGAGCGCATGAGCAGCTCGGCACTGGGGGCGTGGCTGCCGGCATGGTAGGGACCGCAGCATTGGCCGAGTAGTTTGCCGCTGCCGCAGGGGCAGCTTGGATCGAGCTGGCTCATCGCCTCACCACCAGTATTTGCCGAAGTTTTCCGGGTTGGCCCAGAACTTGGCGTTGAGCCAGTCGGGGACCTGCTTGTAGTCGAGCAGATCGTAGGTAAACAGATGCAGGGTCTGTCCCTCGCGCTGGAACTGCTCGCTGGCCTGCATGGCGAGGGCGAAGAAATCGGTTTCGCGCCAATCGCTCGCCTGCAGATCCACCAGCACGGCGACCCGGCTGGCATTGAGATTACGAATGCCGCCCAGCAACTGCAGGCCTTCGCGCTTGGGCATGTGCTCGAGGCAATCGACCAGCAGGGCCAGGTCGAAGCGCTGTGCGGCCAGTTCTGGCGTCAGCGCGGCGGCCGGCGCCAGGCTCACGCTGCAGTCCGGATGCACGCTCTGGAAGGCGCTGAGTGCGGGCAGCTCGCTGGCGCCGAGCAGCAGGAGCTTCGCCGGGCTGTAACGGTCGAGCAGCGCGGCCAGGGCCTGCTGCGGGGTACGGGAACTTGGGCTGGCGGTCATGGAACATCCTCGAAAACTCGACAAAGACTAACGTGACGCCGGGAACAGGCCTAGAGTCCGAGGAAATTATGCGCAATACCTCCTATAGCTGGCGGATTGCACAACTCCTGTCTTTACTACCATTGAATCGGTTATGGGCCGATGAACATTGGAGACCTAAAGTATGAGCATCACAAGGAACGCTGTACCCCTGATTCTGGCCAGTACCCTGTTGACCGGTTGCGCCGGCTTGCAGAAATCCGACTGGCCCACCTGTGCGGCGGTGGGCGGTGTCGGCGGTGCTGCGCTGGGTGCGATCGAAAGCTCCACCTGGGCGGGTGGCGGCGCCGTGCTTGGTGCCGGCATGGCGGCTGCCTACTGCTGGGTGCATGGCGCCGATGCGCAGCAGGTTGCCGTGGCCGAGGAAGTCGTCGTCGAAGAAGTCGTGGTCGCCGAACCTCGGGCCGAGGCGGTGCGGGTCGAGCTGGACGTCAAGTTCGACTTCGACAAGTCTCAGGTCAAGCAGGAAAGCTACGGCGACATCAAAGCGCTGGCCGACTTCATGAAGCAATACCCGCAGACCAGCACCGTGGTCGAAGGGCACACCGACTCGGTGGGCAGTGACGCGTACAACCAGGGCCTGTCCGAGCGCCGCGCCAATGCGGTGCGCGAGGTACTGGTCAACCAGTACGGCGTCGAGTCCAATCGCGTCCAGGCAGTGGGTTATGGCGAAAGCCGCCCGGTTGCCGACAACGCCACCGCCGAAGGCCGTGCCATCAACCGTCGCGTAGAAGCCGAGGTCGAGGCTCAGCCCTAAGCCGGGGTAATGCCTGAGCAGAGCCCGCCCGGCCACAAGCCGCGCGGGCTCTGCTGTTCTTGTGCTCAAGCGAAGCGGCGTCTTTACTCCTGTGTTACCGGCATTCAGTCGGTAACACAGGAGACACCGCCATGAGAGCCCACCTTTCGAGGGTTTTACCTTTTCTCTTGGTCAGCAGTGTTCTCTCCGGTTGTGCCACGACTTCCAGTACGGGAGACGCGCCGCTCAACCAGGGGAACTGGCCCCTGTGCAGTGCGATCGGAGCCCTGGCCGGTGGCGGCCTGGGTGCCATCGAGAGTTCCACCTGGGCAGCAGGCGGCGCTGTCGCCGGTGCGCTGCTCGGCACCATCATCTGTTACGCGCAGGATGGCGACGAGGACGGTGACGGCGTGTTCGACCGCCGCGACCGCTGCCCCGGCACGCCTGCCGGTACCGCCGTGAGCCATAACGGCTGCCCGTTGCCGCAGTACCCCGCCAGCGCCCCTGTTGCGCCTGCCATGGAGCCGGTAGCGCAGGACGAAGTCATCGTCCTGAGCGACCTGGGCAACGTGCTGTTCGCCTTCGACTCCGCGGAACTGACCGCCGAGGCGCGGCGCCTGCTCACCGATGTCAGCGCACGGTTGACCGGCGCCAGCCTGGTCTCGGTGAAGGTCGTCGGCCATACCGACAGCGTCGGCTCGGACGCCTACAACCAGGGTCTGTCCGAGCGCCGTGCGCGTAGCGTGGCGGATTTCCTCGTCGCCCAGGGCGTGCCGGCCGGCAAGCTCAGCACCGAAGGACGCGGCGAGAGCCAGCCGGTGGCGGACAACGGCAGTGATGCCGGGCGTGCGCAGAACCGCAGGGTAGAGCTGTACGTTTCCCGTTGAGCAACGAGCGTGCCTCGGACCGGGGAGGGTCTGAGGCTCGCCGCCTTGTCGCCAGGCGCTAGACGAAGTCATGCAAAAACGCCCTCCAGACTGGTGGTCCGGGCCGCGAGCGGTTAACGTGCTGCGCTACTGGAAAACCGAGCGAGAGGGCGGGATGAAAGCACTGTTGATTGCTGGCAAGGCGCTGACCTTGTCGTTCTGGCTGGTATTCGGCGCGGCCCTGGTCAAATGGGTGGGGCCCCCCTTCGAACAACTGATCCACCTGCTGGCGGCATTCCTCCTGGTTCTGCATGGGGTGCAGCTCTGGCTGTTCGCCGACACCTTGACCGGGCGCAGCAATCCCTGGCTCGACCGGTTGCAGGTACTGCTGTTCGGCATCTTCCACCTCTACCCGCTGAAGCCGACGGTGGCGGCTGCCGCCGAGGCATCGGCCGCAGCCGAGGAGGCGGCGCATGCGTAATCTGCTGCTGGTGCTGTGGCTCGGCGCCGCCACGGCGGCAGCCGATACGCAGATCACGGTACCTTCCCACGCCCTGATGCGCCTGCCCAATGCCGGCAGCGCGTTGCAGCTGGAGCGTCTGGAAGTGGCGGATCATGCCACGTTGCTCATCCCGGCTACGCTCACGGAGCTGCGCATCGGCCAACTGCTGATGGGGCGCGAAGCACGTATCGGTGTGGCGCCCAGCGAGCAGGCGCTGCGCCTGGAAGTGCTGGACGGCGAGATCGCCCCGGGCGCCTGGATCAGCGCCAGGGGCGCCGCGGGCAGCTATCAGCGACCCGCGACAGCAGGACGTGAAATCCATCTGAAGCTGCACCGGCTGACCTTCGACGATCTCACTCTGGACGTACGTGGCGGGCGCGGCACGCCTGGCTATGCGGGCCTGGACGGCGCCCATGGCCAGCCGGGCGGTTGCACCTGGGGGCAGGCCAGTGCCGGCCATGACGGTCAGGACGGCAGCGACGGTCTGGCGGGCGCCGCAGGCGGCAAGGTGACGCTGGAAGCCGCGCAGCACGTCGAGGTGGAGCGTCTGCGCGTGCTGCTCGATGGCGGTGCAGGCGGCGAAGCCGGGGCCGCGGGGCGTGCCGGTCGCGGTGGCAAGGCCAAGGGTTGCCTGCTCTACGGAGTCGATGGCGCCCCGGATGGCAAGCCCGGGCAAGCCGGGCGCGAAGGTCCGGCAGGGCCCGATGGCGCGTTGCAGGTGCTGCGTTTCTGATCGAGGCGGGCAGCGTCCTCAGAAGGACGGACGCATCGCCACCAGCGCCATCAGCGACAGGCCGATCAGCAGGTTGCTGCCCACCAGCTTGCGAATCTTGCCCAGTACCTCGCCGCCGGCAGGCCAGTTCTCGCTGGCCACCGCGCGGCGCAGCTCCGGCAGCCGCAGCGCCTGGATGCGCAGGAACAGGGCGAGCATCACCAGATACAGACCGATCATGATCTGCACGTAGCGCGGTGCGCCATCGAGGCCGCCATGGCTCAGATGCAGCATGGCGAAACCGCTCAGCGGCAGCGTCACCACCGCCACCCAGACCCAGACGAAGAACTTCTCGAACACGCCCAGCCACAGACGCAGGCGCGCCGGCGCTTCCAGCGCCTGCACGGCAACAGGGCGCAGGATCATCCAGGCGAAGAACATGCCGCCGACCCAGATGACGGCGGCCAGCAGATGCAGGGCGTAGAGCGGGGCGTAAGGGGTCATGCGCGGTCTCCGGACGAGTGGGCAGGCCTCTGGCGAAACTCGAGGGCACGTGAGTCTGCGCCGAAGCGATTGGCGCGCTATGATAGCGGCCGATCCGCGAATACTGAAAATTTATCCAGCCTTTTTCGTTCCAGAACTCATGCTCAGTACCGAACTCAAGTCCCAGATCCAGGGCGCCTACTCGCGCTTTCTCGAAGCCAAGTCGCTGAAGCCGCGCTATGGCCAGCGTCTGATGATCGCCGAGATCGCCAAGGTGCTGGGCACCATCAAGACCGACGACGAGGGCAAGCGCCTGGGCGAGCCGGCCGTGGTCGCGGTGGAGGCGGGCACCGGTACCGGCAAGACGGTGGCCTACAGCCTGGCCACCATTCCCACCGCCAAGGCCGCCGGCAAGCGCCTGGTGATCGCCACCGCGACGGTCGCCCTGCAGGAGCAGATCGTGCACAAGGACCTGCCGGATCTGCTGCGTAACAGCGGGCTGAATTTCAGCTTCGCCCTGGCCAAGGGCCGTGGCCGTTACCTGTGCCTGTCCAAGCTCGATCACCTGCTGCAGGACGGCGCCGCGCAGAGCGCCACTGCCCAGCTGTTCGAGGAAGAAGGCTTTCGCATCGACGTCGACGAGCAGGGGCAGAAGCTGTTCACCGCGATGATCGAGAAACTGGCCGGCAACAAGTGGGACGGCGACCGCGACAGCTGGCCGGAGGAGCTGGAAGACAGCCGCTGGGCGCAGCTGACCACCGACCACAGCCAGTGCACCAACCGCCACTGCCCGAACTTCCAGCAGTGCGCCTTCTACAAGGCACGCGAGGGCATGGGCAAGGTCGACGTGATCGTCACCAACCACGACATGGTGCTGGCGGACCTGGCCCTGGGCGGCGGCGCGGTGCTGCCCGACCCGCGCGAGACCATTTATGTCTTCGACGAAGGGCACCACCTGCCGGACAAGGCCATCGGCCATTTCGCCCATTTCACCCGCCTGCGCTCGACCGCCGACTGGCTGACCCAGATCGACAAGAACCTGACCAAGCTGCTGGCGCAGAACCCGCTGCCGGGCGATCTCGGCCGCCTGATCGAACAGGTGCCGGAGCTGGCCCGCGAGCTCAAGACCCAGCAGCAGTTCATGTTCAGTGCCTGCGAGCAGATCGCCGACTTCAAGGCCGGCGAGGACATGGAGGGGCGCGAGCGCCCGCGTCACCGCTTCGTCGGCGGCGTGGTGCCGGAGCACCTGACCGAGCTGGGACTGGAGCTGAAGAAGGGTTTCTCCAAGCTCAACGACCTGTTCACCGGCGTCACCGAGCTGCTCAAGGAAGCCATGGACGGCGAGGGCGCGGTGGGCATCGCCAGCCATCAGGCCGAGGAGTGGTACCCGCTGTTCGGCAGCCTGATGGCGCGGGCCAAGGGCAACTGGGAGCTGTGGCTGGCCTTCACCGCCGAAGACCCCGAGGAAAGCCCGCCCATGGCGCGCTGGCTGACCCTGGCCGAGAGCGGCGCGCTGTTCGACATCGAGGTCAACGCCAGCCCGATCCTGGCCGCCGAAACCCTGCGCCGCAACCTGTGGAACGTCGCCCACGGCGCTCTGGTGACCTCGGCCACCCTTACCGCGCTGGGCACCTTCGACCGTTACCGCATGCGCGCCGGGCTGCCCAAGGTGGCGGTCACCGCCATCGTGCCGAGCCCCTTCCACCACGCCGATGCCGGGCTGCTGCGCGTGCCGGATCTGAAGGCCGACCCGCGCGAGGCGGCGCTGCACACCGCCGCCATCGTGCGCGAGTTGCCGGAACTGGTGGCCGGCAGCCGCGGCACGCTGGTGCTGTTCTCCTCGCGCAGGCAGATGCAGGATGTGTTCGACGGCCTCGACCGCGACTGGCGCAAGCGCGTGTTCATCCAGGGCAACCTGTCCAAGCAGGAGACCCTGAACAAGCACAAGGCGCGTGTCGACTCGGGCGAGGAGAGCGTGCTGTTCGGCCTGGCCAGCTTCGCCGAGGGCGTCGACCTGCCTGGCGCCTACTGCGAGCACGTGGTGATCGCCAAGATTCCCTTCGCCGTGCCGGACGACCCGGTGGAGGCGGCGCTGGCCGAATGGATCGAGGCGCGCGGCGGCAATCCGTTCATGGAAATCGCCGTGCCGGACGCCTCGCTGCGCCTGGTGCAGGCCTGCGGCCGCCTGCTGCGTACCGAGGCCGACCGCGGCACCATCACCCTGCTGGACCGGCGCGTGGTCACCCAGCGCTACGGCAAGGCCATTCTCAACGCGTTGCCGCCGTTTCGTCGGCAGATCGACTGAGTCACTCGCCTTTCTGGTGACTGCGCTCCAGATCGTCGCCCAGGCGTCCCAGTGTCGGCCTGATACCGGCGCGGTGGGCGGCGCGGGCCACGGCATGGGCGGCCAGGGGCGCGCTGGCCAGCAGGATGAGCAGGCCGAGCAGAGCCTCCAGGGCCAGTTCGCCACTGCTGGCCAGCGCCACGGCGCCCAGCAGCAGCACCGCGCCGAGTACTCCGGCCTTGCTCGCCGCGTGCATGCGGCTGTAGCTGTCCGGCAGGCGCAGCACGCCAATCGCGCCGAGCAGGGAAATCAGTGCGCCGGCAAGCACCAGCAGCGATGCCAGCCAGGCCTGTACTTCGTTCATGGTCGTTCCTCGCGTTTGCCCGGAAGCTGGCTGTGGGCGTCATCGAACAGGAAGGCGAAGGCCGCGGTGCCGAGGAACGACACCAGTGCCAGCAGCACGGCGACATCGACGAACAGCGCCTCGCCGCGCATCAGGCAGAGCAGCGCCATGGCGGCCACCGCCAGCAGGGTCAGGGCGTCGATGGCCACCGCACGGTCCGGGCGGCTCGGCCCGCGCAGCAGACGGTAGAGCACGATCAGCCCGCTCAGCGCGAGCAGGGCGGCGGCCAGGGGCAGGACCCAGGCGGCACCAGCCAGATGCAGGGTCATGGGCTTACTCCTTCGCGTTTGCCGGCATCGAGCCAGGCCAGCAGGCGGCGTTCCAGCTCGGTCAGAATGTGCGTCACGTCCTCGCTGCGCCGGGCGTCGAGGGCGTGGATGTAGAGAAGGCCGCGCTCCTCGTCGTATTCCAGGGCCAGGGTGCCGGGGGTGAGGGTCAACAGGGTGCCGAGCAGGGTGACCTTGTCCACCTCGCGGCGGGTGACCGGGTAGGCCAGCACTGCCGGCTCCACCTCCACCCGCCGTGCCAGCACCAGGGTGGCGACGTGGTAGGTGGCGAGGAACACCTGGGCGATGAACCACAGACAGAAGCTGATGCCATGTTCCAGGCTTTGCGCATAACGGCGCAGACGCGCCACGGCCAGGCCCAGCAGGCGGGCGAGCAGATAGAGCGCCGCGAAGGCCAGCAGGCCGCCGCCCAGATGAGCGCTGCCGAGGCTCCAGGCCAGGCCCGCGCTGGCCAGCAGATGGACGAGAAATGGCATCAGTTACCTCCCACTGCTGCGAAGGGCTGCAGATAGGCCTGCGGATCGGCCAGTTGCGCCGCGGCGGCCACCGCGTAGTCGATCAGGGGGCCGGCGCCCAGGCCGATCAATACCGTGAGCAGGGCCAGGCCGGCCATGCCCAGCCAGGCCGCGCGCATGCCAGGCACCGGCTGCAGCGCCTCCTCGCCCTGCGGATGGGGTTTGAGAAAGGCCTCGTTCCAGATCTTGTTCATCGACAGCAGGGTGAACACCCCGGTCAGCAGGGCGATGCCGGCAGCCCACCAGGCGGCGGCATCCAGGCTGGCCTTGACCAGCAGGAACTTGGCCCAGAAACCGGACAGCGGCGGTATGCCGGCCAGCGACAGGGCGGGGATGGCAAACAGCAACGCCAGCCAGGGCATGCGCCGGTACAGGCCGCCCATGGCCACCAGGCGTTCGGAGCCGCAGATGCGCGCGGCCAGCCCGCCGATGAAGAACAGGTTGGCCTTCACGATGATGTGGTGGATCAGGTAGAACACCGCGCCGGCCAGGGCCAGCGGGGTGGCCAGGGCGAGGCCGAGGATCATGTAGCCGACCTGGCTGACGATATGGAATGACAGGATGCGACGCACCTCGGTCTGCGCCGCCGCGCCCAGCACGCCCACCAGCATGGTGGCGCAGGCGACCCACAGCAGCAGCTGGTGCGGCAGACCGTATTCCGGCCAGAGCAGGGTCACCAGACGAATCAGCGCGTACACCCCGACCTTGGTCAGCAGGCCTGCGAACATCGCCGAGACCGCCGTCAGCGCCACGTGGTAGGTGGCCGGCAGCCAGCCGAACACCGGGAACAACGCGGCCTTGATGGCGAACGACAACAGCATCAGCAGCAGCGCCGGGGTGACGCCGGGCGGCGCTTCGCCGCTGCGCATGATCATCGCCAGCTCGCCCATGTTCAGCGTGCCGCTGGCGCCGTAGACCAGGCCGGCGGCGAGCAGGAAGATCAGTGTGGCGAACAGGTTCAGCGCCACGTAGGTCATGCTGCCGGCCAGCCGGCGGCTGCCACCGCCCAGGGCCATCAGGGCGAAGGAGGCGATCAGCAGCACCTCGAACCAGACGTAGAGGTTGAAGATGTCGGCGGTGATGAAGGCGCCGCAGATGCCGGTCAGCAGGCCCTGGACGAACAGGTGGAAATCGCGGCCGATGCGCGTGTCGTTGTCCTTGGCTATGCCGTAGAGCAGGGTGACCAGGGCGATCAGTGCGCTGATGGCGATCATCACCGCCGACAGGCGATCGATCACCAGGCTGATGCCGAACGGCGCCTGCCAGCCACCGACCTGGCCGCTGAGCACCACGCCATGAGCCGCCTGCCAGACCAGCGCCAGGCCCGCCGCCAGCAGCAGGCCGGTGCCGCCCAGGCTGAGCGCGCGCACCGCCAGCAGATGGCGCCGCAGCACGGTGGCCAGCAGCAGGCTGCACAGCGGGATCAGAATCGGTGCAACGAGCAAAGCCTGGTTCATCGACGTGCCTCTGCGCCGTTGCCATCGCTTTCATGTTCGCCGGCATGCCAGTCCGGCGCCGGCTGCTCGGTGATCGAGCTGACCGAGTCGGTGGTCTTGTCGCCGTGCAGTTCGCGGGTGCGCTTGAGCAGTGCCAGGGCGAAGACGAACAGGCTGAAGCCGATGACGATGGCGGTCAGCACCAGTGCCTGCGGCAGCGCATTGGCGGTACTGGCGCCGTTGCCGGCGTCGACGAAGGCCGGACGTTCGCCGAAGAAGCGTCCGGCAGTGAGTACGCCGAGGTTTATCGCGTTGCCCAGTACCACCACCCCCAGCACCACGCGCTTGAGGTTGCGGTCCAGAAGCATCCACAGACCCAGCCCGGCCAGGCCTCCGGTAGTGATTGCGGCGAGCCATTCCATCAGTGGCGTACTCCCGTCAGCTTGTCGATCATGTGCAGGGCGGAGCCGAACACGGTGAGGAATACGCCGACATCGAACAACAGCGGCGTACCCAGCGGCAGTCCGCCGGGGAAGATCCATAGGCCGGTGAGAAAGGCGCTACCGGCGAGCAGGCCGAGAATGCCGGCACCTGCCGCGCAGCCCAGACCGATGCCGATCAGCTGTGCCGGTGGCAGCGGCAGCACCCGGCGAATCTGCCCGTGGCCGTAGGTCAGCACCAGCAGGATCAGGCCGCAGGCCGCCACCAGACCGCCGATGAAGCCGCCGCCCGGCAGGTTGTGGCCACGCCACAGCAGCAGCAGCGAGGCCGCCATCATCAGCCAGGCCAGCGGGCGCAGGCCCTGGCGCAGCAGCGGCGAGGTGAAGGCGTCTTCGCCGCCGTGCTCGTTGCCGATGCGCTGGCCACTGCCGAGCAGACTGGCGGCGGCCAGGGCGGAAAGGGCCACCACGAGGATCTCGCCCAGGGTGTCGAAGGCGCGGAAGTCCACCAGAATCACGTTGACCACGTTGTGCCCGTGCCCGCCCGGCAGGCTGTTGGCCTGGTACCACTGGGCGACCTCGCCCGGCAGCGGCAGGCTGACCGCCAGCAGCAGGGCGCCGGTCACGCTGAGGCCGAAGAGGATGGCCACGCCGGCATGCAGGCGGCGCTTCCAGGGGGCGCGTGCGCCGCTCGGCGGCACGGTGGGCATCTTGCGAAACACCAGGGCGAGGAAGATCAGGCTGAGGGTTTCCACCATCAGCTGGGTCATGGCCACGTCCGGCGCGTTGACCGAGACGAAGATCATCGCCAGGCCCAGGCCGCAGGCGCCGAGCGCGGCCAGCAGGGTCAGGCGCCCAGGGAGGAAGGCCGCCGCCACGCCGCCGGCCAGGGCCACCAGGCAACCGGCCGCGCCCAGCAGGGAGATGGGGCTGTAGCTGCCCTGCAGCAGTTGCGGCAGCGCCGGCAGCAGGCCGACGGCCAGCAGCCCGCCGACCGCCAGGGCCAGCAGCACCAGATGCTGGCGCAGCGAACCGTGCTGAAAGCGTGCCGCCAGCAGCCCGGCGAAAAAGAACACGCGCTTGAGCAGGCGATCCCAGAGCAGGTCGCCACTGACGTTCCAGGCAGCGTTGGCGCGATCCAGCACCTGCCTGACGCGATCGCGCAGCAGGTAGAAAAACACCCCCAGCGAGACCGTCACCAGGCTCGCCACCAGCGCCGGGGTAATGCCGCCCCAGAGGTACAGATTGACGTCCACCGGGCCGCGCGCCACCGCCTGCACGGCCGTATTGACCAGCCAGGTCTCCGGCCAGGCGTTCCAGGCGCCGAGGAAGAAGCCGCCGATGGCCAGCAGCATGGGGCCCAGCCACATCGGCAGGCCAACCTCGTGCGGCGTGCGCGGGTAGTCGCCACGCCTGCCGAGGAAGGTTTGCAGGAATACCAGGCCGGCGGCGGCGAACAGCAGGGCATTGGTGAGGATCATCACCAGGGTCACCGCCCAGCCGATATGACCCATCTCGATCAGGCCGCTGTACTTGAACTCCTTGGCGATGAAGCCGAAGAACGGCGGCAGGCCGGCGTTGGAGAACGCCGCCAGGGCCACGGCGGCGCCGGTCAGCGGCATGAAACGGATCAAACCGCCCAGGCGCGCCAGCTCGCGGGTGCCGGTGGCGTGGTCGATGGCGCCGACGGCCATGAACAGCGCACCTTTATAAAGGGAATGCGCCACCAGATAGAGGACGAAGGCCTGCAGGCCATAGCTGGTGTTGGTGCCGATCAGCATGGTCAGCTGGCCCAGCACGGTCACCGTGGTGTAGGCCAGCAGGCGCTTGAGGTCGGTCTGGCGGAAGGCGAGGAAGGCGCCCAGTACCGCGGTGGCGGCGCCGAAGGTGATCAGCAGGGTGCCCCAGCCGATGGAACCGCCGAGCACAGGATTGAGTCGGGCGAGCAGGTAGATGCCGGCCTTGACCATGGTTGCCGAGTGCAGATAGGCCGACACCGGGGTCGGTGCGTTCATGGCATTGGGCAGCCACAGGTGGAAGGGCACCTGCGCCGACTTGGTGAAGCAGCCCAGCAGCACCAGCAGCATGATGGCCGGCAGCAGCGCGTGGCCTTCGATCTGCTCGGCGCTGAGGCTGGAGAACTGCCAGTTGCCGGTGGCGCCGCCGAGCAGGATCAGCCCGGCCAGCAGTGCCAGGCCGCCACCGCCGGTGATCAGCAAGGCCTGCAGCGCAGCGCGGCGCGATACGGCTTTGTCGTGCTGAAAGCTGATCAGCAGGAACGAGGCGATGCTGGTCAGCTCCCAGAACACGAACATCGCCACCAAGTCGTCGGCCAGCACCAGGCCGAGCATGGCCAGCATGAACACCAGCAGGTAGGCATGAAAGCGCCCTAGATGGACATGGCTGGACAGGTAACTGCCGGCATACAGCACGATCAGGCTGCCGATGCCGCTGATCAGCAGGGCGAACAACAGGGAAAGCCCATCCAGGCGCAGGCTCAGGTTGATGCCCAGCGCCGGAATCCAGCTCAGGCTCTGCAGCACGGTCTCGCCACCGGCCACCAGCGGAATCTGCTGGACGAACCAGATGAACGCCACCAGTGGTGCCAGCATCAGCAGCCAGCCGGTGCGGGCGCCCAGCAGGCGCGTCAGCGCCGGCGCCGAGACAGCAGCCAGGGCGATCAGGGACAGTAGGTAGAGCACGCATTTCTCCTGTGCCAAGCGTCGGGGCCAAGGCTGCCGATAGACCGCGAACGCACTTCAGGTTGGCTCCAGCCTGCCTGGTAAAGGGCGCATGGCGGGCCGGTCATATCAGGCCGCGCTTTTTTCCAGCATAGGAAAAACCAATCGAAGATCGCTATTTTATGAAGTTTCAGAACATTGCATGATAGGCGGCCTTCGTTGCCGCCACGCTTGGCGCGCCACCCGAACAGGAGAACAGTGTGCAGATTCAGGGCTATTTCGACTTGCGCTTCGAGGCGGTGAAAGAGGCGTTCGCCGCCCTGTTCGAGGACCCGCAGGAGCGCGGTGCGGCCCTCTGCGTCAAGGTCGGCGGAGAGACGGTGATCGATCTGTGGGCCGGGGTGATGGACAAGGATGGCCGGCAGGCCTGGCACAGCGACACCATCGCCAATCTGTTCTCCTGCACCAAGCCGTTCGCCGCCGTGGTGGTCCTGCAGCTGGTGGGCGAAGGCAAGCTGGACCTGGACGCTCCGGTGGCCCGCTACTGGCCCGAGTTCGCCGCTGCCGGTAAGGAGCGCATCAGCGTGCGTCATCTGCTCTGCCATCAGGCCGGGCTGCCGGCGCTGCACCAGATGCTGCCGGCCGAAGCGCTGTACGACTGGCAGACCATGACCAGCGCGCTGGCCGCCGAAGAGCCCTGGTGGCCGCTCGGCGAGGGGCATGGTTATGCGCCCATCACCTACGGCTGGCTGGTCGGCGAGCTGATCCGTCGGGTGGAAGGGCGTGGCCCCGGCGAGAGCATCGCCGCGCGCATCGCCCGGCCATTGGGGCTGGATTTTCATGTCGGCCTGGCCGACAGCGAATTCGACCGCGTCGCCCATATCGCGCGCGGCAAGGGCAACCTCGGCGACGCCGCGGCGCAGCGCCTGCTGCGGGTGATGATGAGCGAACCTGCGGCCATGAGCACCCGCTCGTTCACCAATCCGCCGTCGATCATGACCAGCACAAACAAGCCCGAGTGGCGGCGCATGCAGCAGCCGGCCGCCAACGGCCATGGCAATGCGCGCAGCCTGGCGGGGTTCTACGCCGGGCTGCTCGACGGCAGCCTGCTGGAGAGCGAGCTGCTCGGCGAGATGACCCGCCAGCACAGTCTCGGTGAAGACAAGACCCTGCTGACGCGCACCCGCTTCGGCCTGGGCTGCATGCTCGATCAGGCCGATGTGGCCAATGCCACCTACGGCATGGGGCCCCGGGCGTTCGGTCATCCGGGAGCGGGGGGCTCCAGCGGGTTCGCCGACCCTGATCGGGACCTGGCGTTCGGCTTCGTGACCAACAATCTAGGACCGTTCGTCTTGATGGACCCCCGAGCGCAGAAACTTGCGCAAGAGATTGCGGACTGTATCTGATTGAAGCGGCTAAACTTGCGCCAGCTGATCGATACCATCCATAACGATCCGACCATTAGACTTGTGTGACCTCGGGGGCTTCATGCGTGCCAACACCATTTTCGCTTTCACCTGCTGCCTGCTGATTGCGGGCTGCGCCGGCTCGGAAAAGAAGGAAGTCGCCAAGGCGGCCGTGATGCCGCCGCCCCAGGTGACCCGCGCCTGGCTCGACGAGTACGAGCCGAAGCTGCGTGAAGCGGTCAAGGGCAGTCACTTCGAATTCGAGCGCCGCGAGAACCTGCTGGTGGTCACCGCACCGGTGCAGGGCTCGTTCAACCCGGACCGCCCGCACATGCTGCTGCCGGTCAGCCTCGGCCCCATCACTCGCGTCGCCAAGCTGCTGGAAAGCGACGAAGACATGGCCGTCGTGGTGCTCGGCCATGCCGACAGCAGTGGCGATGCCACCCGCAACCGTGAACTGAGCGACCAGCGCGCCCGCGCCGTCACCTCCATCTTCCGCCTCAGCGGCCTCAAGCAGAACCGCCTGCAGGTCATGGGCCTCGGTTCGGACATGCCGCGCGCCGCCAACGACAGCGCTGCCGGCCGCGCACTCAACCGCCGCGTCGAGATTCTGCTGACCTCGCGCGACACCATGCAGGGCCTGATCGCCAAATACAGCCAGCCGGCCAAGGCCGATGCCATCGACGGTCCCAAGGTAGCTGCCGCAGATCAAGGAAAATTGAGCAAGTCGGAGTAAGCTTGGCGGCATTTCCCCTCTGTGAGGAACTGCCATGACCCAGACGTTGGCCGACATGCGCCGCGACTACACCCGCGACGGCCTGAGCGAAGCCCAGGCCCCGCTGGATCCCTTTACCCTGTTTCGGCAGTGGTTCGATGATGCGGTGAAGACCGAGCAGTTGCCGGTCGAGCCCAATGCCATGACCCTGGCCACGGTCGACGAGGACGGGCGCCCGCACTGTCGGGTGTTGCTGCTCAAGGGACTCGACGAGCGTGGCTTCACCTTCTTCAGCAACTATGAAAGCGCCAAGGGTCGCCAGCTGGCGGCGCGCCCCTATGCCGCGATGACCTTCTTCTGGCCGAGCCTGGAGCGTCAGGTGCGTATCGAAGGGCGGGTCGAGCGTGTCACGCCGGCCGAGTCCGATGGCTACTTCCAGGTGCGCCCGCTGGGCAGCCGCATCGGCGCCTGGGCCTCGCCGCAGAGCCGGGTGATCCGGGATCGCGCCGAGCTCGAGAATCTGCTGGCGGAAACCGAGAAGCGCTTTCTCAATCAGGCCCCGCACTGCCCACCCCACTGGGGTGGCTATCGCCTGCTGCCCGAGCGCATCGAGTTCTGGCAGGGGCGGCCGAGCCGCTTGCATGACCGCCTCGATTACCGCCTGCAGGGCGAGGCCTGGATCCGTCAGCGCCTGGCGCCCTGAAACGCCTGCCTTCGCTGGCGTAGCGCGCCAGCGATCAGCCTACAATGGCGGCCTCACCCGCGAGGCCGCCTGCATGCTCGAACTCGACTCCACCCTGGCCCAGCACATCGTCGATCGTGCCATGGCCATCCTGCCGCACAACATCAACGTCATGGACGCCCAGGGAATGATCATCGGCAGCGGTGATCCCAGCCGTCTGCATACCCGTCACGAGGGGGCGCAACTGGTGCTGGCCAACCGCCGCGTGGTGGAGATCGACGCCCAGGCCGCAGCCTGCCTGCGTGGCGTGAAGCCCGGGGTCAATCTGCCGCTGCTGCATGCCGAGCAACTGATCGGCGTGCTGGGGATCACCGGCGATCCGGACATCGTCAGGCCTTACGCCGAGCTGGTACGCATGGCTGCCGAAATGCTGGTCGAGCACCGCGTGCTGCAGGCCGAGCGGCACTGGCAGCGGCATCAGCAGGAGGCCTGGCTGCGCCAGCTGCTGGATCCGCAGCAGCGGCTCAGCAGCCTGGAAGTCGAGGCCGAACGCCTGGGGCTGCAGCTCACCTGGCCGCGGCAGATATGCCTGCTGCGTCTGGTGGAGGAGGGCGATCCGCTGCCGCGCCAGGCACGTCTGCTCGCCGCGCTGGGTAGCAAGAGCGAGCATCTGCTGGCGCCGCTCGGGCGCCACGAGCTCTTGTGGTGCAGGCCGTACAGCGCCGGTCGCGATGACCATGCCTGGTTGGCGCAGGCCGATGAGCGTGAGTGGGGCATACGCTCGCTGGCGCTCAGCGACCCGCTGCACGACCTGGCCGAGCTGCGTCAGGCCAGCCTGGTGCTGCGCGACCTGCAGGCCTATGGCCTGGCGCGTTTTCCGGAGCGTCGCCTGTTGCCCTTGGAAGAGCTGCGTCTGCCGACCTTGCTCCATGCTCAGCGCCACAGCTGGTTGCTGCAGGGCTGGCTGGCGCCGCTGCGCCGGGTGTTGGCGCAGGACCCGCACGGCACCCTGCGCGCCACGCTGGAGGCCTGGTGCGCGCATGACGGCCAGGTGCAGCTGTGCGCGCAGGCGCTGGGCATCCACCGCAACACCCTGCGTTATCGTCTGGAGCGTATCGGCGAGCTCAGCGGACTGGACCTCGATCGCCTGGATCAGCGCCTGCAACTGTCGCTCGGGTTGGGCCTGCTGGAGTCGGGCGAGGCCGATTGATCCGCGAGCGCAGTCAGTGGATCGATCTTGTGGTCAAAGGTTGTGCATGTGCACAGCCGAAGCTGCATATGAATGCGCGTTGGTGGTGCCTGCGCACAGGGCGGGGCGAGGGTGGGCTGGGCGACAATTGAGGCGCCTGTCGGCATTCCCATCCGGGCCTGACGCCCGCCATAACAACAATGAGGAGACTGGTCATGGGCCTGGTCCTGATTCTGCTGGCACTGATCGCGTTCATCGTGCTGTCCACCACCCGATTGAAGCTGCATCCCTTTCTCGCCCTGCTGGCCGCGGCGCTGATCGCCGGTTTCGCCTACCAGCTGCCCAGTGGCGAAATCATCAAGACCATCACCGCCGGGTTTGGCGGCATCCTCGGTTACATCGGCATCGTCATCGTGCTCGGTACCATCATCGGGGTGATGCTCGAGCGCAGCGGTGCGGCCATCACCATGGCCGAGACGGTGATCCGTCTGCTGGGCCAGCGCTTTCCCACCCTGACCCTGTCGATCATCGGCTATCTGGTGTCGATTCCGGTGTTCTGCGACTCCGGCTACGTCATTCTCAACTCGCTGAAAAATGCCCTGGCCGCGCGCATGAAGGTTTCCGTGGTGGCCATGAGCGTGGCCCTGGCTACCGGCCTGTACGCCACCCACACCTTCGTGCCGCCGACGCCGGGACCGATCGCCGCCGCCGGTAACCTGGGCCTGGAAACCTCGCTGGGCCTGGTGATTCTGGTCGGCCTGCTGGTGGCTGCGGTCACCGCGGTGGCGGGCATGCTGTGGGCCAATCGTTTCCTCAAGCAGGACGACCACGAGCTGCTGGAAGAAGCGCCCAGCGAGCTGCTCGCCGACAATGTCGATTTCGCTGCGCTGCGTGCCCGCTACGGCAAACTGCCCAGTGCCTGGAAGGCGTTCTCGCCGATCTTCGTGCCCATCGTGCTGATCTGCCTCGGCTCGGTCGCGGCCTTTCCCAGCAAGCCGCTCGGCGAGGGCGTGCTGTTCGAGCTGCTGAGCTTCCTCGGCCAGCCGGTCGCCGCCTTGCTGGTCGGCCTGGTGCTGGCCTGCTCGCTGCTCAAGGGCGAGGGCAAGCGGCAGCAACTGCACGATCACGTGGCGCACGGCCTCAAGGAAGCCGCGCCGATTCTGCTGATCACCGGTGCCGGTGGCGCTTTCGGCGCGATTCTCAAGGCCACCGCGCTGACCGGCTATCTGGGCGACACCCTCTCGGCTCTGGGCATCGGCCTGTTCATGCCCTTCCTGGTGGCCGCCGCCCTGAAGAGCGCGCAAGGTTCGTCCACCGTGGCCCTGGTCACTACCTCGGCCATGGTGGCGCCGCTGCTGGGCAACCTGGGTCTGGACAGCGAGATGGGCCGCGTACTGACGGTGATGGCCATCGGTGCCGGTGCCATGACCGTATCCCACGCCAACGACAGCTTCTTCTGGGTGGTGACCCAGTTCAGCCGCATGAAAGTGGCCACCGCCTATCGCGCCCAGACCATGGCCACCCTGGTTCAGGGCGTGGCCGGCATGCTGGCCGTCTGGCTGCTCAGCCTGGTTCTGCTGTAATCCGCTTTATCGGCGGGCGACCTCGGGTTGTCCGCTCCTTTCGAGGTGTTTCATCATGAAAATCGTCATCGCTCCCGACTCCTTCAAGGAGAGCCTCAGTGCGCCCGAGGCGGCTGCAGCCATCGCGCGCGGCTGGCAGCGGGTGTTCCCCGCGGCCGAATGCCTGCTGCGACCCATGGCCGACGGCGGTGAAGGCACGGTGGATGCGCTGCTCGCCGCGGTCGGTGGCGAGCGCCGCGAGTGCTGGGTGCGCGGTCCCATGGGCGAGCCTGTGCGCGCCCACTGGGGCTGGCTGGGGGAGGGCACCGCGGTGATAGAGATGGCCGCCGCCAGCGGTCTGCACTGGGTGCCGCGCGAGCAGCGCGATGCCCTTGTAGCCAGCAGTTTCGGTACTGGCGAGCTGATCGCCGAGGCGCTGCAGGCTGGCGCCTCGCGCATCATCCTCGGCCTCGGCGGCAGCGCCACCAACGATGCCGGAGCCGGCTTGCTGCAGGCCCTGGGCATGCGCTTTCTCGATGACCAGGGTCGCGAACTGGCGGCAGGTGGAGCGGCACTGGCGGCGCTCGATCAGCTGGATCTGAGCGGCCTGGATGCGCGGCTGCTGCAGGTGCAGATCGAGGTCGCGGCAGACGTCGACAACCCGCTGTGCGGTGCGCGCGGAGCCTCTGCGGTGTTCGGGCCGCAGAAGGGCGCCACACCCGAGCAGGTTGCCGAGCTGGATACGGCCCTCGGCCGTTTCGCACGCATCGCCGCCGCGACGCTGGGCGAGGATCATGCCGAGTTCCCCGGTGTCGGCGCGGCCGGAGGGTTGGGGTTTGCCGCACGCGCCTTCCTCAAGGCCACCTTTCGCCCGGGTATCGAACTGGTGGCCGAGCTGTCCGGCCTGGCAGAGGCGGTGCAGGGCGCCGATCTGGTGATCACCGGCGAGGGACGGATGGATGCGCAGACCCTGCACGGCAAGACGCCGGTCGGTGTCGCGCGCGTCGCGCAGGATGCCGGCGTGCCGGTGATCGCCCTGGCCGGCAGCCTGGGTGAGGACTATCAGGCGCTCTACGATGCAGGTATCGAGGCAGCCTTCAGCCTGGCGCCGGGCCCGCTTTCGCTGGAGCAGGCCATGGCCGCTGCGGCCGGCGAACTCGAGGCCCGCGCGGTGGATATCGCCAGACTGTGGCACCTGGCCCAGGCCGGCGCTCGTTGAGCGCGGGCTGCGGGCAGAACCTAACTGAACTGTCTCTGTCTGAATCTACTATTGTTGGTGCAGGCTCGTGACAGTCGCGCGGACGCGGCGTCTAATGGATCGAGACATCTCTGGAGGAATTGCTATGCGTAAACCCACTCTGCTCATTACCTCGCTGGCCGCGCTACTGGCCCTCGGCGGCTGTCAGTCCAGCCTGACCGGAGACACCTATAGCCGCAGCGAGGCGCGGGCCGTGCAGACGGTACGCATGGGCACCATCGAGTCGCTGCGACCGGTGAAGATCGAGGGTACCAAGACCCCCATCGGCGCAGGTGCCGGTGCGGTTGTCGGTGGCATCGGCGGCAGTGGCATCGGCGGTGGCCGCGGCAGCGCGGTGATGGCGGTGGTCGGCGCGGTGGCCGGCGGCCTGCTCGGTGCCGCAGCCGAGGAAGGCCTGACCCGCACCCAGGGTGTGGAGATCACCGTGCGCGAGGACGATGGCACGCTGCGCGCCTACGTGCAGGAGGTCGAGCCCAACCAGGTGTTCCGCGTCGGTGAGCGCGTGCGCATCATGACCGTCAACGGCACCAGCCGCGTCACCCACTGAGCGCGGCCCAGAGCCGGAGTAGCTGCAGGGCTGCTCCGGCTTTTTTATGCCTGCCAGTAAAACCTCGGCCTGTGCCGGAAGGGATGCTCGGCGCCATTGGTAAAAAAGCTTGGTACATGCCTGTTGCCGCAGCCTGCGGCTGCTACTCTCGATGCCCGTTGGGCACGCCTGGGGCCGCGTGGTGTAACCAAGTGTGTTTAGTAATACTTCAATACATGACGTTGCATTGATAGTTATGGATAATCGGCGGTTATTCTTGTGCCGACAACGACTTAGCTGCTTCGTTGTGGTGCATTGGGGATTACCGTCAGGGAGTTGCGACTCCAATTCTCGTCGTCGGGACCGCGTTTCCGGCGTGCCAGCATAAGGGGTTTTGCCGATGGCGCTTGCGCTGATTGTCGCCTTGCCATTTCTTGGATTGTTTCTGCCGGTACTGGCCGACCGGCTGGGGCGCTCCGCCTGCGCCGTGGCCGCTGCCGTGGCGCCCGTGGTGGCGCTGGTCCTGCTGTTCAACTATCAGCCGGCGGTGTTTGCCGGCGAGGTGCTGCGGGTCAAGCTGGAGTGGCTACCCCACCTGGGCCTGAATCTCAGCCTGCGCCTCGATGGCCTGGGCTTTCTGTTCGCCCTGCTGATCCTCGGCATCGGCCTGCTGGTGATCCTCTACGCCCGCTACTACCTGGCCAAGACCGAGCCGATGGGTCGTTTCTTCGCCTTCCTGCTGCTGTTCATGGGCGCCATGCTCGGCGTGGTGCTGTCGGAAAACCTGCTGTTGATGCTGATGTTCTGGGAGCTGACCAGCCTGTCGTCGTTCCTGCTCATCGGTTTCTGGGGGTCGCGTTCCGATGCCCGCAAGGGCGCGCGCATGGCCCTGGCGATCACCGGTGGCGGAGGGCTGGCGCTGCTTGCCGGGATCCTGCTGCTCGGCCATATCGCCGGCAGTTTCGAACTGTCCCAGGTGCTGGCCGCCGGCTACGCGATTCGCGCCCACGAGCTGTATCCGCTGGCTCTGGCCCTGGTGCTGCTGGGCGTGTTCACCAAGTCGGCGCAGTTCCCGTTCCATTTCTGGCTGCCGCACGCCATGGCTGCACCGACGCCGGTTTCGGCCTATCTGCACTCGGCGACCATGGTCAAGGCCGGCGTGTTCCTGCTGGCGCGTCTGTACCCGGCACTGGCCGGTTCCGAGTGGTGGTTCTACATGGTCAGCCTGACCGGCCTGGCCACGCTGCTGGTGGGCGCGGGCATGGCGCTGTTCCAGCATGACCTCAAGGGGCTGCTGGCCTACTCGACCATCAGCCACCTGGGCCTGATTACCCTGCTGTTCGGTCTGGACACCCGCCTGGCTGCGGTCGCCGCGGTGTTCCACATCATCAACCACGCGACCTTCAAGGCGTCGCTGTTCATGGCGGCGGGCATCATCGACCACGAAACCGGCAGCCGCGACATGCGCCGCATCAACGGCTTGTGGAAGTACATGCCGCACACCGCCGTGCTGGCCATGGTGGCCGCTTCGGCCATGGCCGGGGTGCCGCTGCTCAACGGCTTCCTGAGCAAGGAGATGTTCTTCACCGAAACCCTGCACCAGCACCTGCTGGGCGGCTTCAACTGGGTGATTCCGGCTGCCGCGACCCTGGCCGGCGTGTTCTCGGTGGCCTATTCGCTGCGTTTCATCCACGACGTGTTCTTCAACGGCGAGCCGCTCGATCTGCCCAAGTACCCACCGCACGAGCCGCCGCGCTACATGAAGGTGCCGGTGGAAGTATTGGTGTTTCTCTGCCTGCTGGTCGGCGTGGTGCCGGCCTACACCGTGGCGCCGCTGCTGGCCGCGGCGGCTACTTCCACCCTGGGTGGCGACCTGCCGGAGTACAGCCTGGCGATCTGGCACGGCTTCAATCTGCCGCTGCTGATGAGCTTCATCGCGCTGTTCGGCGGCATCCTCGTCTACGCCTGCCGCAAGCCGCTGTTCCGTTGGTACGAGGGGCTGCCAAACCTGGATGCCAAGGACGTGTTCGATCAGGTGGTGCGCTACCTGACCCGCATGTCGGTGCGCATCACCACGTTTCTGGAGTGCGGGTCGCTGCAGCGTTACCTGGCCTGGATGATCGGCAGTGCCCTGACTCTGGTGGTGGTGGCGCTGTCGCCGCTCGACAGCCTCAGCGGTAGCGTGGCGATGACTCCGCTCGATCCCCTGACCGTGATCGGCATGCTGATCCTGATGGTGACCGCGGTGCTGACGGTGATCTTCCACCGTCGCCGACTGGTGGCGCTGATCATTCTCAGCGGTGCCGGTCTGATGGTGGCGCTGGCCTTCGCCCGCTTCTCCGCCCCGGATCTGGCGCTGACCCAGCTGTCGGTGGAGGTGGTGACCATCATCCTGCTGATGCTCATCCTGTACTTCATGAGCGACCGCACGCCGGCCGAATCAAGCAGCCTGCGCGGGCTGCGCGACCTGGTCCTGGCGCTGGGCAGCGGCACCATGGTGGCGATGCTGACCTACGCCGTGCTGACCCGGCCGTATCAGAGCATCTCCTCGTTCTTCCTCGAGAACAGCGTTTCCGGAGGCGGGGGAACCAACGTGGTCAACGTGATCCTGGTGGACTTCCGCGGCTTCGATACCCTGGGCGAGATCACCGTGCTGGCGATTGCCGCCATCGGTATCTATGCCTTGCTGCACAGCCTGCGCCT
Organism: Pseudomonas hydrolytica; assembly: GCF_021495345.1. Taxonomy (NCBI): domain Bacteria; kingdom Pseudomonadati; phylum Pseudomonadota; class Gammaproteobacteria; order Pseudomonadales; family Pseudomonadaceae; genus Ectopseudomonas; species Ectopseudomonas hydrolytica. The sequence goes on along the minus strand of NZ_CP099397.1, from coordinate 3,686,963 downwards.
GCCGCACCCGACCCACGACAAGAACGGTCGCCCCTGGTCCAGCGATGCCCACCCGATGATTCTCGACAACCTGGCCCGCGCCATGCTGCCGATGGCGCTGCTGATTTCGGTGTTCATCTTCCTGCGTGGCCACAACCTGCCGGGCGGCGGCTTCATCGCCGGTCTGATCACCTCGGTGGCGTTGATTCTGCAGTACATCTCGCATGGCGTGACCTGGACCCAGGAGCGCCTGAAGTTCAGCTATCACGCCACCGCCGGCTGGGGCGTGCTGATCGCCGGTCTCACCGGTCTGGGCAGCTGGGCCTTCGGCTCGCCGTTCCTGACCTCGGCGTTCGGCCATTTCCATATTCTGCTGATCGGCGAAATCGAACTGGCCACCGCCATTCTCTTCGATCTCGGGGTGTATCTGGCCGTCGTCGGCGCCACCCTGCTGATCCTTTCCAACATCGGCCATGTCAGTCAGGACGAGTCGTGCAAGGAGGTCATCTGATATGGAGGCTATGTTCGCGATCACCCTTGGGGTACTGGCGGCCAGCGGCGTCTACCTGCTGCTGCGGGCGCGCATCTTCCCGGTGGTGATGGGCCTGACCCTGATTTCCTATGCGGTCAACCTGTTCATCTTCGCCACGGGGCGGCTGGGCACCGGCGTGCCGGCGGTGATCGGCAAGAGCGCCGAATACGGCGACCCGCTGCCGCAGGCGCTGGTGCTGACCGCCATCGTCATCGGCTTCGCCATGACCGCTTTCGTCGTGGTATTGGCCCTGCGCGGCCTGGGTGAGTTGAAAACCGATCACGTCGATGGCGAGGAGCCGCGCGCATGAGTCACGCCATCATCCTGCCCGTTCTGCTGCCGATGTTCTTCGGCGCGCTGCTGTTGGTCGGTCACGGCTGGTCGCGTGAGATCAAGCGGGGTATTTCCCTGCTGGGCTGCCTGGCACTGCTGCCGGTGTGCATCCATCTGCTGCTGCTGGCCGGGGCAGGGCAGTTGCAGGTCTATGCCCTGGGCAACTGGGCTGCGCCGTTCGGCATCATGCTGCTGCTGGACCGTTTCAATGCGGTGATGCTGCTGCTGACCGCGCTGCTCGCCACCTTCGCCCTGCTGTACGCCTGCCGCGGCGAGGATGAGCAGGGGCCGAACTTCCATGCCCTGTTCCAGTTCCAGTTGCTGGGCATCAACGGTGCGTTCCTCACCGCCGATCTGTTCAACCTCTTCGTGTTCTTCGAGATCCTGCTGATCTCGTCCTACGCGCTGCTGTTGCACGGCAATCGCGCCAGTCAGGTCAAGGCCGGGGTGCACTACGTGGTGCTCAACCTGCTGGGGTCGTCGTTCTTCCTGATCGGCGTCAGCCTGCTGTATGGCCTGACCGGCACGCTGAACATGCCCGACCTGGCCGCCCGCGTGGCCAGCGCCGATGTCGCCGATGCGCCGCTGCTCAAGGCCGCCGCCTATCTGCTGCTGATCGTCTTCGGCCTCAAGGGGGCGGTGCTGCCGCTGTACTTCTGGCTGCCGCGCGCCTATGCCGCGGCGCCGGCCTCGGTGGCTGCGCTGTTCGCCATCATGACCAAGGTCGGCTTCTACGCCATCGTGCGGGTGTTCACCCTGATCTTCGGCGAGCAGGCCGGGCCGCTGGCCAATCTGGGGCACGAACTGCTCTGGTGGCTGGCCCTGCCGACCATCGCCCTGGGCGTGATCGGCGCCCTGGGCGCACGCCAGTTGCAGGTGCTGCTGGCCTATCTGGTGGTGGTGTCGGTGGGCATGCTGATGGCCGGCTTTGCCATCGGCACCGCCGCGGCGCTGAGCGCCGCGCTCTATTACCTGGTGCACAGCACATTGATCAGTGCCGCGCTGTTCCTGCTCGCCGGCCTGGTGGTCGCCCAGCGTGATTCGGCCGGTGGCGATCTGCAGCAGGAGCGCGTGCTGCGGCAGCCGCTGTTGCTGGGTTGCCTGTTCTTCTTCGGTGCGATTTCCGTCGCCGGTCTGCCGCCGTTTTCCGGCTTCATCGGCAAGATGCTGCTGCTGCGCGCGGCCGAGCCGGGCTGGCAGGCCTGGAGCCTGTGGCCCGTGGTACTGATTGGCGGCTTGCTGACCCTGATCGCCCTCAGTCGCGCCGGTACCACGCTGTTCTGGCTTGGCCAGCAAACGTCGCCGTCGACGGCTGCGCCGGCCGATCGCATCAGTCTGTTGGCGGCCCTGGGGTTGCTGCTGGCCAGCCCGCTGCTGCTGATCGGCGCCGCACCGATCCTGGCCTATCTGGAAGCGGCAGCGGTGCAGTTGCTCGATCTGCAGCCCTACCTGTCGATCATCGCCGGAGGTGCGGCATGAAGCGTTTCTTCCCCCATCCCCGGATGATGCTGGTGCTGGCGGTGCTCTGGCTGCTGCTGGTCAACACCCTGAACCTCGGCCATGTGCTGCTCGGGCTGTTCCTTGGTTGGGCCATCGTCAACCTGTGCAGCGACTTCCTGCTGCACGTGCCGCGGGTCCGCAAACCGCTGGGGCTGGTGCTGTTCATCGGCAAGGTGTTCTACGACATCGTGGTGGCCAACCTGCAGGTGGTGCGCCTGGTGCTGGGGCCGAAATCCCGTCTGCAGCCGGCGTTCGTCGAGGTGCCGGTGGAGATCGACAACGAGTTCGTGTTGTCCGCACTGGCCTGCATCATCTCGCTGACCCCGGGGACGGTGTCGGCGAACATCAGTTCCGATCACAGGACGCTGCTGCTGCACGGGCTCGATGTGCCGGATCGCGACGAGCTGGTCGCGACGGTGAAGAGCCGTTACGAAGCGCCCTTGCTGGAGATATTCGAATGCTCGAGAACGTAGTCTTTCTGTGCATGGGCATCCTCACGCTGGCCATGCTGCTCAACGTCGCGCGCATGGTCGAGGGGCCCAACGTGGTGGATCGCGTGCTGGCGCTGGATACCCTGTACATCAACGCGCTGGCGCTGATCGTGCTGTTCGGCATCTGGCTGGCATCGGATCTGTTCTTCGAGGCCGCGCTGCTGATCGCGGTGATGGGCTTCGTCGGCACGGTCGCAGTGGGCAAGCACCTGCTGCACGGCGACATCATCGATTAAGGGAGAATGCCCATGCCGTTCTGGCTGGAACTGTTGATTTGCGCCTGCCTGATCCTCGGCAGCCTGTTCGCCCTGGTCGGTGCCATCGGTCTGTATCGCCTGCCGGATTTCTTCACCCGCCTGCACGGGCCGACCAAGGCCACGACCCTGGGCGTCGGCGGCACGCTGATCGCCTCGATGCTCTTCTTCGCTCATCACACCGGCAGCCTCAGCCTGCACGAGGTGCTGATCACGCTGTTCCTGTTCCTCACCGCGCCGGTCAGCGCGCATATCCTGTCCAAGGCGGCCATGCAGCAGAAGGTCGAGCTGACCGAGCGCACGCGGGGCCAGCCCTGGGACGACGATCACTGACGGTCGCCCACTGCCAGGCGCTTCTCGCGCCTGACTGTCACTGTCGCTGAGCAATCGCAGCCCCTACACTGCAGCTTTCGACAGGGAGAGTGCGATGCAGGGTAGGGGCAGTGCGCTGGCGATGGCCGCGCTGGTACTGGCGATGGCGCTGTGGGGCAGCTCCTTCATCGCGCTCAAGCTGGCGTTCGCCGAATTGCCGGCATTGTGGGTGATCGCCGGGCGCATGCTGCTCGGCGCGCTGGTGTTTCTCGCCGCCTGGCGCTGGCGCGGGCGTGTCGACTACCGCCGGGGTGACTGGAAATACCTGCTGGCGCTGACCGCCTGCGAACCCTGTCTGTACTTCATCTTCGAGGCCCTGGCGCTGCAACACACCAGCGCCTCGCAGGCCGGCATGATCACTGCGCTGCTGCCGCTGCTGGTGGCCCTTGGCGCCTATCTGTTCCTCCGTGAGCGTCTCACTCGCACCACCCTGGCCGGCTTTGCCCTGGCACTCGGCGGCGCGCTCTGGCTGAGCCTGGCCGGCAGCGCCGACGAGCATGCGCCCAATCCCTTGCTGGGCAACTTCTTCGAGCTGCTGGCGATTCTCTGCGCCACCGCCTATACGCTGCTGCTCAAGCACCTGACCGGGCGCTATTCGCCCTTCATTCTGACCGCGCTGCAGGCGTTGGTCGGCTCGCTGTTCTTCGTGCCGCTGGCGGCGTGGCAGGCCGACTGGCCGAGCAGCTTCAGCCCCCAGGGGCTGGCGGCAGTGGCCTACCTCGGCGTGGTGGTGACGGTGGGCGCCTATGGACTGTTCAATTTCGGCGTCAGTCGTCTGCCGGCCAGCCAGGCCACGGCCTTCACCAACCTGATCCCGCTGTTCACACTGATGTTCGCCGCCGTGCTGCTGGGCGAGCGCTTGAGCGCTGAGCAGATGTTGGCGGCGGGGCTGGTGTTCGTCGGGGTATTGCTCAGCCAATGGCGCAGCCGCGCACCACTGCCGGCCGGTGTGCTGGATTGAAAGGCGAGTCGCAAAGATGAGTCAGTTGCTCATGCGCCAGGCCGCCAGCGGGGATATCGAGGCGCTCTGTGCGCTGCTCCTCGAGCATGGGCCCAACCCCTGGAATCATCTGCCGGAGGCGGAGGTGCGCAGCCATCTTGCAGCCATCGCCGAGGGTGCGACGCTGGCGGTGCTGGCCGAGGAGCAGGGGCGCTTGCAGGGGTTCGTCAGCTATCGCCTGACCAAGGATTTCGCCACCCATCAACCGCTGGCGTGTGCCGGCGACGTACATGGCTATATCTGCGAGGCGGTGGTGCATCGCGACTGCGTCGGCCGCGGACTCGGCGCCCGCCTGCTGGGCGAGGCGGTGCAGGACCTCTGGCGCCTGGGCGTGCACGACATCTATATCGATCGCCACGAGGAGAATGCCGCCTCGGCCGGAATGATGCGCAAGGCCGGTTTCACCGAGCTGCTGACCTACGCCGATCCGGCGCGGCGGCCCAACGGCTCGGGGCGTTCGACGCTGTGCTGTCTGCGTCACGAGGATCTGTGATGCTTCGGTGGCCCAGGCATCGCTGTTCTGCTTAGCACCGTGTTTCACTTCGAAAAACGGCCGAATAGCCTTATCTCGGCTGCGAGTATCACGAGAGCCGTGAGCTGGCGCATCACTGTAGGGTGGGTTAGGCGCCTGTCGGAAAGGCTGATGAGGCCGCAAGCTGAGTTGCGCCGTAACCCACCATTGGCGCAACGCAGGGCCATCGCCTGGTGGGTTACGCGGCGCACTAGGATGGCGGTGGCCGCACGTTCGCAGGCTTGGCGCCGCTAACCCACCCTACAGGGGGGCGCGGTACGGGGAGAGGGTTGCGCTACCTGCACAGGCCAGCTACCGGGACAACCCGAGCATATCCTTGGCCACCGCCTCGGCCACGCGAATGCCGTCGACCCCGGCCGAGAGGATGCCGCCGGCATAGCCCGCGCCTTCGCCGGCCGGGTAGAGGCCCTTGAGGTTCAGGCTCTGCAGGTCGTCGCCGCGGGTGATGCGTACCGGCGAGGAGGTGCGCGTCTCGATGCCGGTGAGCACCGCATCGGCCAGGTCGAAACCCTTGATCTGCTTGCCGAAGGCCGGCAGCGCTTCGCGGATGGCTTCGATGGCGAAGTCCGGCAGCGACGGCGCCAGATCGCCCAGTTTCACCCCCGGCTTGTAGGAGGGCTGCACCTCGCCCAGAGCGGTGGACGGTTTGCCTGCGATGAAATCGCCCACCAGTTGCCCGGGCGCCTCGTAGTTGCGTCCGCCGAGTACGTAGGCGTGCGATTCCAGGCGCTCCTGCAGCTCCACGCCGGCCAGCGGGCCGCCCGGGTAGTCCTGCTCGGGGGTGATGCCGACGACGATGCCGGCGTTGGCGTTGCGCTCGTTGCGCGAATACTGGCTCATGCCGTTGGTCACCACACGCTCCGGTTCGGAGGTGGCGGCCACCACGGTGCCGCCCGGGCACATGCAGAAGCTGTACACCGAACGGCCGTTGCTGGCGTGGTGCACCAGCTTGTAGTCGGCGGCGCCGAGTTTCGGATGGCCGGCGTACTTGCCGAGGCGTGCGCGGTCGATCAGCGACTGCGGGTGCTCGATGCGGAAGCCCACCGAGAAGGGCTTGGCCTCCAGGTACACGCCGCGGGCATGGAGCATGCGGAAGGTGTCGCGCGAGCTGTGGCCGAGGGCGAGGATCACGTGGCGGCTGATGAGCTGCTCGCCGCTTTCCAGCACCACGCCGGTAAGCTGGCCGTCTTCCATCAGCAGGTCGCTGACGCGCTGCTGGAAGCGTACTTCGCCACCAAGGGCCTTGATTTCCTCGCGCATGGTGGCGACCACACCGGTCAGGCGGAAGGTGCCGATATGCGGCTTGCTGACGTAGAGAATCTCGTCCGGCGCGCCGGCCTTGACGAACTCTTCCAGCACCTTGCGCCCGTAGTGGTTGGGGTCCTTGATCTGGCTGTACAGCTTGCCGTCGGAGAAGGTGCCGGCGCCGCCTTCGCCGAACTGCACGTTGGAGGTCGGGTCGAGCACGTTCTTGCGCCACAGCCCCCAGGTGTCCTTGGTGCGCTGGCGCACCTCCTTGCCGCGCTCCAGCACGATGGGACGCAGGCCGGCCTGGGCCAGGATCAGCGCGGCGAAGATGCCGCAGGGGCCGAAACCGACCACGATGGGGCGTTCATCCAATGGCGCCTCGGCCTTGCCCACCGGCTTGTAGGTGATATCCGGCGCCGGGCCGACGTGCTTGTCGTCGCTCAGGCGGGCGAGCAGGGCGGCTTCATCCCGTAGTTCACAGTCGATGGTGTAGATGAACGGCATGTCGCCGAACTTCTTGCGCGCATCGTAGCTGCGCTTGAACACGCTGAAGGCCAGCAGGTCGGCATCGTCGATACCCAGGCGCTGGACGATGGCCGGGCGCAGGGCCTCTTCGGCATGGTCGAGGGGCAGTTTCAGTTCGGTCAGGCGAATCATGGCGAATATCCCGCAGGGCCGGTGGTGATCCGGCAAGGTGAAGAAGGGCGGCGATTGTACAGGATCGCCGCCTGCAGGTCGTCGCTCAGGCCGCCTGCGGCAGCGGCCAGGCCAGCAGCACGTCGAGCATGCGGTTGGCGAAGGCCCATTCGTTGTCGTACCAGGCCAGCACCTTGACCAGATCGTCCTGTACCCGGGTGTGATTGAGATCGACCACGCAGGACACCGGGTAGGCATTGAAGTCACTGGAGACCAACGGCAGCTCGTTGCATTCCATCACGCCCGGGGTCATGCCGCGGGCGCCGGCCTGCAATGCCGCATTGATCGCCTCGCGGCTGGTCGGGCGCTCGGCGGTGAAGGTCAGATCGAGCAGCGATACATTGGGCGTCGGCACCCGCACCGACAGGCCGTCGAGGCGCCCGGCCAGTTCCGGCAGCACCAGGCCGATGGTCTTCGCCGCGCCGGTGCTGGTGGGGATCATCGACAATGCGGCGGCGCGGGCGCGGTAGAGATCGCTGTGGGCCTTGTCCAGCAGATTCTGGTCGTTGGTGTAGGCGTGCACGGTATTGACCAGGCCCTGGCGAATGCCCACCGCCTCGTGCAGCACCCTGGCCAGCGGGGCCAGGCAGTTGGTGGTGCAGGAGGCGTTGGAGACGACCTGCTGGTTGGCCAGCAGATCATGGTTGACGCCATAGACCACGGTCAGGTCGGCGCTTTCCAGCGGGTGCGAGAGCAGTACCCGCTGCGCCCCGGCTGTCAGGTGCTGTTCGACCTGCTCGCGCTTCTTGAACTTGCCGGAACATTCCAGCACCAGATCGACCCCGAGGCGGTTCCACGGCAGGTTGAAGGCGTCGCGCTCGCTGAGCAGATGGACCGCCTGGCCGGCCACATGCAGTTGTTCGCCCTGCAGTCCCACCTCGCCCGGGAAACGACCGAAGGTGGAGTCGAAGCGGGTCAGGTGGGTCAGGGTGGCGTGGTCGCCGAGATCGTTGATGGCGATCAGGCGGATGCGCTGCTGCAGATCACGCTGCACCAGGGCGCGCAGCAGCGCGCGGCCGATGCGCCCGTATCCGTTGAGGGCTACTCGTAACATGGTTCTCTCCTTTCAACTGTGCTGCCTTGAGCTTAGGAGCAGGGAGAGGGGGCTGCCGCGCAGGACTGTGGCAAAAGACTTCCGGGATAGGGTTTTGACGTCGCTGGCGACAGCCTGGAAGAGGCTGGCGCCAGAGCATCCGGCGCCAGCGCGGGCGGTCAGTTGCGCGCACCACCGAAATGGGCGCAGCCGCGCAGCACCTGGCCGTCCAGGCGCAGCTCGGCGCTGAGGTGGTTGACGGCGCCGCTCATGCCGTCGACGCAGCGCTGCGGTGCCACCCAGAGATCGAGACGGCGGCCGTTGGCTTCGCTGCTGAAACTCAGGCGGCCCTCCGGCAGTTGCTCTTCCAGGTAGGGCAGGGCCAGCGGCTCATGACCGGGACGGTTGAGGACCAGGCCCTTGTTGCCGACTTCCACCTGCCAGAACGGCTCGTTGCCTGCGGCGCGCAGGGTCAGGCGCTTGAAATTGAGGTCGTCGCAGCCGTGGCCTTCACCCTGGATACGGTACAGCTGGCTGAGTTCGAAGCGGCCATCGCTGCCATTGCCCTGGCTACCACCCAGCTGGCCGGCCAGATCGGCGAACAGGCTGGCCTGACCGTCGGCCAGCAGTTGGCCGGCTTCGCGGGTCACCCCGGTGTTGCCGTCGACCACGACGAAGCGTCGCTGCTCCTGGCAGGGGGTAAAGAACAACTGGCCGCCCTGGGCCTGCAGCTGGCCCTGCAGGCGCGTAGCGGGAGGTGGGCCTTCGGGCTTGCCGGTATAGACCTGGCAGGCAGTCAGAAGCGGTAGCAGGGCGAAGCTGGTGAGCAGAGTACGGGTGATGGACATGAAAGCCTCCGAACGGGAGCCGCCACCATAGCCACAGGTGTGCGCCGGCTCAAGCCGTTAGCGTGGAAGTCGCCGAGCGCCGCCCTCCTTGCTGCTGGCGCAGGGCGGCCATGCCGCGCAGGCTTTCATCGCTCGCGGTACCGTCGTGGCGTGCCCCGGCTTTGACGGCGCGCACGGGCTGCGGCCTAATGCGCCGGATCAGCCGCTGCCCCCGAGTTTTTCCGCCATGCCCAGTCCCACCATGCGCCCCAGCACCCTGCACCTGCCCCAGGGCGAGTGGGCGACCGTGCTCGATTGCCTGTGCGATCACTTCCCGGCCATCGACCGTTCCACCTGGCTGCAACGCATGGAGCGTGGCCGCGTGCTGGATGCCGAGGGCGCGCCCATCGGCCCGCAGCATCCCTACCGGGTCGGGCTCAAGGTGCGCTACTTCCGCGAGGTGCCGAACGAGACGCCGATTCCCTTCAAAGCGCACGTGCTGTGGCAGGACGAGCACCTGCTGGTGGCGGACAAGCCGCATTTCCTGCCGGTGATGCCGGCCGGCGAGTACGTCGAGCAGACCCTGCTGGCGCGGCTGGTGCGTAGCACCGGCAATCCCGATCTGGTGCCGATCCATCGTATCGACCGCCTCACCGCCGGGCTGGTGCTGTTCTCCGTCGACCCGCGTAGCCGCGGCCAGTACCAGGCGCTGTTTCGTCAGCGTGCGGTGGAAAAGCGCTACGAGGCCATAGCCCCGGCGCTGCCGCAGCTGCAGTTTCCCCATGTGCATCGCTCGCGCATGGTGGAAGGCGAGCCGTTCTTTCGCATGCAGGAAGTGGCGGGCGAGGCCAACAGCGAGACGCGCATCGAGGTGCTGGAGCGTCGTGGCGAGTTGTGGCGCTATGGGCTTTCGCCGGTGACGGGCAGGAAGCATCAGCTGCGCGTGCATCTGGCCGGCCTCGGCGCGCCCATCGTCGGCGACGATTTCTATCCCGAGCTGCACGAGAGTCGCAGCCAGCCGGACGATTACGCCAAGCCGCTCAAACTGCTGGCGCGCGGCCTGCGTTTCGTCGATCCGCTCAGCGGGCAAGTCCGTGAGTTCGAGAGCCAATTGCAGTTGCAGTGGTAGCGCTGGTGCGCATGGCGCACCCTACACGTTCGCACCAATCGTGGCGGCGGTGCGTCGTTCCGTAGGGTGCGCCGTGCGCACCAGATGCGTCATAAAAAAAGCCCGCACGAGGCGGGCTAAGCGTGGCGTTTGCTCCAGAGCCTGAACAACGGCTCGGCGAGAAACATCACCAGAAACAGCCGCAGCACCTGCAGTGCGGTGACCAGCGCCACCGACAGCTGCAGCGCCTCGGCGGTCAGACACAGCTCAGTGATGCCGCCGGGCATCATGCCCAGCATCAGCGACAGGTGATCCTCACCGGCCAGCCAGCCCAGCGCTTCGCCGAGCAGGGCTGCGGCGAGCATCGCCAGCAGGGTGAACAGCAGCACGCGGGCGAGAAAGCCCGGGGCGCTGCGAAAGAAGGCGCGGTCGAAATGGCAGCCCAGGGCGCAGCCGATCAGCCATTGGCCCAGTTGCCCCAGGCCCGGTGGCAGCCCGATATGCAGGTCGAAGGTGGCGCTGGCCAGGGCGCAGGCGGTCAGTGGGCCGAGCATCCAGGGGTTGGGTTGTTTCAGGCGTGCCCAGAGCATGGCCAACAGTCCGCCGGCGGCCAGCAGGGCGAGCAGCCAGGTCCAGTCGACCGGCAGGGGTGGCGGGGCGCTGACAGCGGGCAGGCCCCAGGTGAACAGCGCCGGAATCAGCAGTACCACCAGCAGCAGGCGCAGGCTGTGGGCGGCAGCCACGCGGGCCGGTTGGGCGTCGTGACGCAGCGCCAGGTTGACCATCTCGCTGGCGCCGCCAGGCATGCTGGCGAAGAACGCGGTGGCGCGGTCGACACCGGCACGGCGCAGGATGGCGATGCCGATCAGGCTCAGCAGCAGAGTGCCGAAGGCGCCCATGACCACCACCGGCAGGTGGCTGACGATCTGCTCCAGCACCTCGCTGGTGAAGTGCAGGCCGATGCCGCTGGCCACCAGCCACTGGCCGGCCTTGCGCCCGCCGGGCAGTTCGCTGAAGGCGCGGTTGCTGAGGCAACGCAGGGCGATCACCGCCAGCAGGGATCCGACCATCCACGGCAAAGGCCAGCCGGCGAGGCTGGCCAGGTAGCCGCCGACCGCACCGGTCAGCGGCGTTACCCACAGATCACGCGGTAGCGGCATCGGCCTGCGCCTTGAGCTGCTTGCGCCGGCGCATCCAGCGGATGCCCGGCAGGGCCAGCATCAGCACCACCAGCGCCCACAGGGTCAGGGTGATCGGGCTGCCCCAGAGGATGCCCAGATCGCCGGCGGAGATCGACAGGGCGCGGCGCAGGTTGTCTTCCATCAGCTCGCCGAGGACGAAGCCGAGGATCAGCGCCGACAGAGGGAAGTCCAGCTTGCGCAGGATGTAGCCGAACACGCCGAGGCCGATCATCAGCACCAGGTCGAACACCGTGCTGTGCACCGCGTAGACGCCGACCATGCTGATCACGGTGATCGCCGGCACCAGCACCCAGTTGGGTACGGCGAGCATGCGCGAGAACAGGCCGACCAGCGGGATGTTCATCACCAGCAGGATGACGTTGCCGATGAACAGCGAGGCGATCAGGCCCCAGACCACGTCCGGCTGCTGCTCGAACAGCAGCGGGCCGGGGGTGATGTTGTACAGGGTCAGTGCGCCGATCATCACCGCCGTGGTGCCCGAGCCGGGTACGCCGAGGGTCAGCATGGGGATCAGCGAGCCGCAGGCCGAGGCGTTGTTGGCTGCTTCCGGAGCGGCCAGGCCGCGCAGGTCGCCCTCGCCGAAACGGCCCTTGGGCCCGGCCAGGCGCTTCTCGCTCATGTAGGTCATGGCGCTGGCGATGGTCGCGCCGGCACCGGGCAGGGTGCCGATGACGAAGCCGGCCACGGCGCTGCGGATCATGGTCCAGAAACTCAGGCAGAACTCCTTGAAGTTGAACAGCAGACGCCCGCTGGCCTTGACCGCCTGCTGGCCGCTGTGGGTCTTCTCCAGCATCAGGAGGATCTCGCTGACGCTGAAGAAGCCGATCACCACGATGACGAACTGGATGCCGTCGGACAGGCTGACGCTGTCGAAGGTGAAGCGGTACACGCCAGTGGTCGAGTCCACCCCGACCGTGGCCAGGGCCAGGCCGATCAGCGCCGCCATCAGGGTCTTGACCGGCTTGTCGCCGACCATGCCGCCGAGGCAGGCGATGGCGAAGATCATCAGCACGAAGTACTCGGCCGGGCCGAAGGCCACCGCCCATTTCGCCAGCAGCGGAGCGAACAGCACCACGCCGCAGGTGGCGATGATGCTGCCGATGAACGAACTGACCGCCGACAGCGACAGGGCGATACCGGCCTTGCCCTGACGCGCCAGCGGGTAGCCGTCGAGGGTGGTCATCACTGCCGCGGCGTCACCGGGCACGTTGAGCAGAATGGCGGAGATACGCCCGCCGTACTCGCAGCCCAGGTACACGGCGGCAAGCAGAATCAGTGCGGTTTCCGGCGGCAGACCGAGGGCGAAGGCCAAAGGCAGTAGCAGCGCCACGCCGTTGATCGGGCCAAGGCCCGGCAGCAGGCCGACCACGGTGCCGACGAAGGCGCCGAACAGCGCCACCAGCAGGTTGGTCGGCCGGGTGGCGACGTCGAAGCCCTGCATGAGGAAGTTGAGGGTTTCCATTTCAGCTCTCCACGAAAGCGTCTAACAGGCCGAGCGGCAGGGGCACGTCCAGCAACAGGTCGAACAGGCTGTACAGCAGCACGCCCATCGCCACGGCGCTGATGGCGCACGGCAGCGGGCGGCCGGTGAACAGCAGGCCGAGGGCAAAGGTGGCCAGGGTGGTGCTGACGACGAAGCCGAGCAGCTCGAAGGTCAGCGCATAGGCCAGCAGCACCACCACGCACAGGGCGCTGCGCAATGCCATGGGGACGTCCAGGCGTTGCTCGAGCAAGCCGGGTTTGATCATCAGCCACAGGCTGCCGGCACCCATCAGGGCCAGCAGCAGCAGGGGATAGGCGCGCGGGCCGACCGGGTCATAGGCGAAGGGCGCCTGGAAGCCCCAGGCAAGGACGGCGAGCCAGACGCACAGCAGCAACCAGATCGCGGAGAACAGGCGAACGTACATGGTGATTTACCTCAGGGGCGTCGACCGCCGAGTGCCGGCGGCCGAACGCGGATTGCGCAAGACGTGCTACTGAACCAGGCCGAACTCGCCGGCCAGCGCCTTGTATTCCTGCACCTGCTTGAGCACGAAGGCGTTGAGCTCGTCGCCGGTCAGCGACAGGGGGAAGAGGTCGCGCTGCTCACGCAGGGTGGCGAAATCGTCACGAGCGAGCATCTGGTCGAACTGGCCTTTCCACCAGTTGTAATCCTCGTCGCTGACCTGCGGGCCCATGTAGAAGCCGCGGATCACCGGCCAGCTGATGTCGAAGCCCTGCTCCTTGGCGGTGGGGATGTCGGCCAGTTTGCCCGGCAGGCGCTCGTCGGCCAGCACGGCGAGGATGCGGATCTTGCCGGCCGCCAGCTGCGGGGTGACTTCGCCGAGGCCGCTGGAGGTGACCTGGACGTGGCCGCCGAGCATGGCGGTGAGGGTTTCGCCACCGCCTTCGAAGGCGACGTAGCGCAGGTTCTGCGGGTCGATACCGGCGGCGCGGGCGATCAGTGCCGTCTGCATCCAGTCCTGACCGCCGATGGTGGCGCCGGCGCCGAATACCACGCTGCTCGGATCCTTCTTCAGGGCCTCGACCAGTTCGCCGAGGTTCTGCCAGGGCGCATCGTCACGCACGGAAATGGCGCCGTAGTCGGTGCCGATGGCCGCCAGCCAGCGCACGGCGCTCTCGTCGTAGCGGCCGAACTTGCCCTGGGCCAGGTTGAGCAGGGAGCCGGAAGAGAAGGCGGTGATGGTGCCCGGGTCCTTGGCGCGCTGCGCGACCACCGCATTGTAGGCCACGGCGCCAACGCCGCCGGGCATGTAGGTGACGCGCATCGGCGCCTTGAGCAGACCGGTGTCCTTCAAACCGCTCTGGGCCAGCTTGCAGGTCAGGTCGAAGCCGCCACCGGGCTTGGCCGGGGCGATGCATTCGGGGCGCTTGGGTTCGGCGGCCAGCAGCTGGCCGGCGAAGGCCAGGCAGGAAACCGCCAGGGCGGCACGGGTCAGGGCAGATTTCATGTTGGATTATCCTCGCGGGTCTTGTTGTTGTTTACCAGATCGGCAGGCTGTAGCCGACGATGACACGGTTCTCGTCCGCATCGCGGGCGAAGTCGGAGCGGAAGCTGGCGTTGCGCAGGCGCACGTAGAGGTCCTTGAGCGGGCCGGTCTGCACCACGTACTTGAGTTCGATATCGCGTTCCCATTCGCCGCCACGCTCGTCGCTGCCGGCGATGCGGGCATCGTCGCCGCGGATGTAGCGGGTCATGAAGGTCAGGCCGGGGACGCCGAGGCTGGCGAAATTGAAGTCGTAACGCGCCTGCCAGGAGCGCTCGTCGGCATTGGCGAAGTCGTTGATCTGCACGAAGTTGATCAGGAACGGATCGCTGCCGTCGATGTAGGCAAAGCCGGTATCGCCGCTCATGTCCTGGAAGCCCAGGCCGAACTTGTGTGCGCCGATGCCGTAGCTGAGCATGGCATTGACGGCGCGGTTGTCGACCTTGCCGGCGTTGGCCGCACCACTGTCGCGGCTGACGATGTAACGCAGGTCGCTGCTCAGGGTGCCGGCACCGAGCTTGTGGCTGCTGAGCAGGCCGAAGAAGTGCTGGCGGTAGATGTCGTCCAGATCGGCGAAGTAGTAGCGGCCGGTGAAACCGGGAGCGAACTGGTAGTCGACGCCGGCCAGGTCCAAGTGGTCGGCGCTGACGCCGCTGGTGAAGCGGCGGTTCTTGGCGTTGAGCACCAGGTCTTCGTCATCGGTGGAGGCGCGGTCGATGACCTTGTCCAGGCGGCCGCCGGTGAAGGTCAGGCCGTCGAGTTCCGAGGAAGTCAGCAGGCCGCCTTCGAACACCTGCGGCAGCAGGCGGCTGTCGCTGGCCTTGACCACCGGCAGCTCGGGCACGTGCGAGCCGTAGCGCAGCTCGGTGGCGGAGACCTTGACCTTGGCGGTCAGGCCCAGGCGGCTGAATTCGTCGGCGGAGCGCCCATCGTCGTGTACCGGCAGCAGATCGGTACCGGTGCGGCCGCGGCCCGAGTCGAGCTTGATACCGAGCAGGCCCATAGCGTCGAGGCCGAAACCGACGGTGCCTTCGGTGTAGCCCGATTGCAGGTCGAGGCGAAAGCCCTGGCCCCATTCTTCGCGCTTGTTCTGGCCGTCGCCTTCACGAAAGTCGCGGTTCAGGTAGATGTTGGTGGCGGTGAGGCTGGCCGTGCTGTCTTCGATGAAGGCGGCGCTGGCGAGAGGGGCTGCGCCGGTGGCGGCGATAGCCAGGCAGAGCAGGCGTACAGGCGGCAAAGCCTGGCGTGAGGCTGCGAGCATCATGTGGTCTCCGTTCTTGTTCTTGTAGCGACCCAGCACCACTGCAGGGTCACTTGAGCAGGTGGATCGAGCCACCATGAGACGATGCTATGAGGGCAAGCTTTCGCCAGGCTTTCATGCCAGCAATTTTTTCCGGCGCCATCTACGATGCGTTCTGGCGATGCCCCGGCGCCGGATTCGCTTGCCATCATGGCAATTGGGCAATTCACAGCGGCCATGGCGGCGCTACACTGCGCGCCTCGAACGATGCTGCAGCTGGAGGTGGCAGTGCGGATTCTGCTGGTCGAAGACCACCCGCAATTGGCGGAAAGCGTGGCCCAGGCGCTGAAAGGCGCCGGCTGGACGGTGGACGTGCTGCATGACGGAGTGGCCGCCGACCTGGCGCTGTCCAGCGAGGACTACGCCCTGGCGATTCTCGATATCGGGCTGCCCAGGCTGGACGGCTTCGCCGTGCTGGCGCGCCTGCGCGACCGCGGCCAGCGCCTGCCGGTGCTGATGCTGACCGCCCGTGGCGAGGTCAAGGACCGCGTGCACGGCCTCAACCTCGGCGCCGATGACTACCTGGCCAAGCCCTTCGAACTCTCCGAACTGGAGGCGCGGGTCAAGGCGCTGCTGCGTCGCAGCGTGCTCGGCGGCGAGCAGCTGCAGCGCTGCGGCGATCTGGTCTACGACCTCGGCGCGCGTCGCTTCAGCATGAAGGGCGAAGCCCTGAGCCTGACCGCCCGCGAGCAGGCGGTGCTGGAGGCGATGATCGCGCGGCCCGGACGGGTGATGAGCAAGGAGCAGTTGGCGGCCCAGGTGTTCGGCCTGGATGAGGACGCCAGCCCCGATGCCATCGAGATCTACATCCATCGTCTGCGCAAGAAACTCGAAGGCAGCGGCGTGCGCATCGTCACCTTCCGCGGCCTGGGCTATCTGCTGGAGGCGATCGAGGCATGAGCCGCAGCGTCAGCCTGCGCGGCCGCCTGCTGCGGCGCCTGGCGCTGTTGCTGTCGCTGATTCTGCTGCTGAGCAGCCTGAGCGCCTATTGGAGCGCGCGGCGCGCGGCGGACACCGCCTATGACCGTACCCTGCTGGCCTCGGCGCGGGCGGTGGCCGACGGCCTGTATGCCGACGATGGCCGGCTCAGGGCCAATATTCCATACGTGGCGCTGGATACCTTCGCCTACGACAGTGCCGGGCGCATCTACTACCAGGTGCTCGACCTCGACGGGCAGCAGGTCTCGGGCTACGAGGACCTGCCCCCGGCACCTGCCGGCACGCCCCGTACCGATGACTACCCCGCGCTGGCGCATTTCTACGATGCCGAGTACCGCGGTCAGGGCGTGCGGGTGGTGAGCCTGTTGCAACCGGTGAGCGAGCCGCAGCTCAACGGCATGGCGGAGATCCGCGTGGCCGAGACGCAGGGCGCGCGCGAGCGCATGGCCCGCGAGCTGCTGGTGGGGACCCTGTGGCGCATGGGGCTGCTGTCGGTCAGCGCGCTGCTGCTGGTGTGGCTGGCAGTGAGCCTGGCCCTGCGGCCACTGGAGGCGCTGCGGCGTGAGGTGGCCGAGCGTGCCAGCGACGATCTGCAACCGCTACCGGACACCGGCCTGCCTCGCGAGGTGTTGCCGTTGGTGGAGGCGCTCAACCAGTTCAACGAGCGGCTGCGCGGGTTGTTCGAGCGTCAGTCGCAGTTCATCGCCGATGCCGCCCATGAGCTGCGCACGCCACTGGCGGCGCTCAAGGCACGTATCGCCCTGGGCCTGCGCGCCGAGCAGCCGCAGGAATGGCGCAGCACGCTGGAGCAGGTGGCGCAGCAGGGCGATCGGCTGACCACCCTGGCCAACCAGCTGCTGTCGCTGGCACGCATCGAAAGTGGCGCGCGGGCCATTACCGAGGGGGGCGCGCAGCGGATCGATCTCAGCCAGCTGGCGCGCGAACTGGGGCTGGCCATGGCGCCGCTGGCGCATTCACGAGGTGTGGCGCTGGCGCTGGAGGCCGAACAGCCGGTGTGGATCGACGGCGAGCCGACCCTGCTCAACGAGCTGCTGAGCAACCTGCTCGACAACGCCCTGGCGCATACGCCGTCCGGTGGCAATCTGATCCTGCGGGTACTGGCGCCGGCGATCCTCGAGGTGGAGGACGACGGTCCTGGCATTCCCGAGGCCGAGCACGACAAGGTGTTCGAGCGCTTCTACCGCCGCGGCACGCAGGGCAACGGCGCCGGGCTGGGGCTGGCCATCGTCGGCGAGATCTGCCGTGCGCACCAGGCCCGGGTCAGCCTGCATCAGGCCGTACCGCACGGTTTGCGCGTACGGGTGGAGTTTCCGGTTTCAGTGACTGAGGGTTAGCGGCTGCTGAATCTCCAGCAGGTATTGCGCCACCTTGCCGCTTTCGCGTAGCTGCGCCAGGCCGCGGTTGAAGCGTTCGATGAGTTCGGCGTTGCCGGGGACTTCACGCGACAGCAGCAGATGCAGGTTGTCGCTACGCAAGGGGTGCGGGTGGACGCTCAGGCGCGCTCGCTCGGCGGGGCTGAAGTGGCGGTGGAGCATGTCGAAGCCAACCACCTTGTCCATCGGGAACAGGTCGACCCGCCCGGCCAGCAGTTGGCGAAAACCCTGTTCATCGTTGGTCAGACGCACCACCTGCAGTTCGCCGGCTGCCTCGGCGTGCTGGAAAGCCTCGCCGTAGTCGTAGCCGCGGGTGGCGGCGATGCGCAGATCGCGCAGGTCCTCGATGCTGGTCCAGTCGAAGTCGCGCGTCTTGCGATGAAACAGATAGTAGCCGCTCTCCACCACCGGATCGCTGATATGGAAGAGCCGCTCGCGCTCGCTGTTGTGCAGCCATACCGCACTGCCGTCGCGCTCACCCCTTTCCGCCATCTTCAGCGAGCGTGCCCAGGGGTGGAACTCCCACTGCACCTTGACGCCCTGCAGGGCGAAGGCTTCGGCGACGATGCGCGAGGCGACGCCGTGGTGGGGCAGGTGCTCGCCCAGGTAGGGTGGCCATTCGCCGTTGGTCAGCCGCACGCTGTCGGCAGCCTGGGCGCTGCCGCATAACAGGACGAATAGGAGAAGTGCGAAGCGCATGGCTCTACTTCCTCAGGCGATTGACCTGAGTGTAGAGGCGGTTTGCCATCCGTGGCGAGTCGCTTTTACTGCAGCATGCTCATGGCCGCTTCCATGGCGGCGGACATGTCCTCGTCGGCCTGCATGTCGACCTGTGGGTCCAGGCCGAGCTTGGTGAACGCCGGCACCTTGCTCCAGTCGAGCTGGGTGTAGGGGTGCTCGCTGCCGAGATAGCTCTGCAGGGTAGCGACCTGGACGATGTCCACGTAGTCGGCCTTGGCCGAGTCGCGGGTGAAGTCCAGATACTGGCTGGGCACGATGGCGATGGGCTCGGGGAACTCCCAGGTACGCAGGATCTTGTCGCCGATGATCGGATGGATCTGCTCGATCACGTGGTTGAGGCTGATGGAGTCGGCCAGCAGCTCGTTGTGCTCTTCGGCATAGGTGAGAATCGGCAGTACGCCGATCTGGTGCACCAGGCCGGCGAGGGTGGCCTGGTCGGGCATCAGACGCGTGTAGTGGCGGCACAGTACATGGCAGATGCCGGCGATCTCGGTGCTCTTGTTCCACACTTCGCGCATCTTGCGGTCGACGACGTCGCTGGTGGCCTGGAACATCTGCTCCATCGCCAGGCCGGTGGCCAGGTTGCAGGTGTAATTGATGCCCAGGCGGCTGACCGCCATCTGCAGGTCGGTGATTTCCTTGTTGCTGCGCAGCAGCGGGCTGTTGACCACCTTGATGATGCGCGCGGTGAGGGCGGCGTCGTTACCGATTACCTTGCTGATCTGCGGTATGCCCACATCCGGGTCTTCCGCCGCTTCGCGCACCCGCAATGCCACTTCGGGCAGGGTGGGCAGCACCAGTTCATCGTTCTCGATGGCGTGGATCAGTTCCTGTTGGACTTTTTCGGCAAGCTTGCTCATTTAGGGGCTCTCTTAGGCAAACCGGTACGGCGCCAGGGAAGTTTAGTCAGCGCTGGATTTCCTTGTCGGCATCCAGCTGATAAGGCAGGTCGAGCAGGGCAAGTGTCGGACCTTCACTGCTGCCGAGCTGGATGCGCCCGTCGGTGACGGCGTCCTCCTGCAGAACGGCGAGCAGTTCCACGCCATCTTCGGCCTGTGCCGCCAGTACCACCTCACCGACGCTGGAGGCGTGTACCGGGGAAAACAGTTCGGTGCCGGCAGACGGTACCTCGGTGCCGCCCAGACGCAGGCGATACAGGCGGCGCTTGAGTTTGCCCAGGTATTGCATGCGCGCGACGATTTCCTGGCCGGTATAGCAGCCTTTCTTGAAGCTCACGCCACCCAGGGCCTGCAGGTTGATCATCTGCGGGATGAACAGCTCGCGGGTGGCGCCGAAGACCTGACCGACCCCGGCGCGCACCTGGGCCAGCAGCCAGAGGTTCAGCGGCGCCTGGGGCAGATGTCGGCTCAGCACGGCGTGCAGATGCTCGGCCTTGTCCACCGCTGCCCAGAGTTCGACGCGGCCGTCGCCAAGGCGCACGGCCAGCAGACCCTCGGCACTGGCCAGGGCATCGGCGTGATCGCCCGGAACCAGGCCAAGTTCGCTCAGCACGGCGTCGCCACCGCTCAGGCCGAAGCGTACCCAGGCCGCGCTTTCGTCGCCGAGCTTGGACTTGGAGAACACTGCGTATTTCTGCAGGTCGGTCATCTGCGGTTCGATCAGCTCGCGGGCCATGGCCAGCAGGTAGCCGTCTTCCACCGGCACGATGCGAAAGCTCGATAGCATCCGGCCCTTGGGCGTGCAGCGAGCGCCCAGACTGGTCTGGCTGGCGGAAAGGTAGCTGAGGTTGCAGGTCAACTGGCCCTGGAGAAACTTGCCGGCATCGGGGCCGCGCACGGCCAGCAGGCCTTCGTGGTCGAGGAGAGTGAAATACGCGCTATCGGCCATGGTGGGAATCGAGTCGCTGGATGAAAGTCAGGGGCGTCATCATAGAGGGCGTGGTAGGGCCTTGTCAGCGCAATTGCACAGGGTTGCGGTGAACAGTGAGGCAAATCGCCGTTATACTGCCGCCCTCGTTCGAGGAGTCCGTTGCATGGTTGAGCAAAGTGAACTGAATCGTCTCTTCTGGCATAGCCGTCGCGGCATGCTGGAGCTGGACGTACTGCTGGTGCCCTTCGTCAAGGAGGTCTATCCCAGCCTGGACGCCGAGGATCAGGCGCGCTACCGCAAGCTGCTGGAGTGCGAGGATCAGGACATGTTCGGCTGGTTCATGCAACGCGGCGAGCCGGAAGATGCCGATCTCAAGCGCATGGTGCGCATGATCCTGGATCGTGTCCAACCCAAGTGACGTGTTCGAGTGCCGCTGGCAGCCCTCCCGCGGGCTGCTGAGGCTCTATCTGTGCGTTCTGTTTCTGGCTCTGCTGGCGCCTTGGCTGGCAGAGATTCCCGTCTGGCTGCAGGTGCTTTCACTGCCGTTGTGCCTGGCGCATGCCGGCTGGGTGCTGCCGCGGCATTTCCTGCTCAGCTCGCCTGAAGCCATTCGCGGTTTGCGCCGCGATGCCTGCGGTTGGCACCTGTGGAGTGCGGCCAAGGGTTGGCAGGCGGTGCAGCTGCGCCCCGACAGCCTGGCGTTGCCGCTGGCGGTGGTGCTGCGTTATCGCCTGCCGGGTCAGCGCTTCAGTCGCGGGCTATGCATCGCGCGCGACGCGCTGGCGCCGGAGCAGCATCGGCGCCTGCGCTTGCGTCTGAAGTTCAGCAGGCGACGCTGGGCTGAGCCTGGGGTGTCGGCACCAGAATAGTGTCTTGGGCTTCGGCCAACTGCTCGGGGTAATCGAGGGTGTAGTGCAGGCCGCGGCTTTCATGGCGCTGCATGGCCGAGCGGATCATTAGCTCGGCGACCAGCGCCAGGTTGCGCAGCTCGATCAGGTCGCGACTGACCTTGTAGTTGCTGTAGAACTCATCGATCTCGTCCAGCAGCAGGCGTACGCGATGCTGGGCGCGCTGCAGGCGCTTGTTGGTGCGCACGATGCCCACGTAGTCCCACATGAAACGGCGCAGCTCGTCCCAGTTGTGCGCGATGATCACGTCTTCGTCGGAGTCGGTCACCTGGCTGGCGTCCCAGCAGGGCAGGTTGGTCGGCATGTCCACTGCATCGAGCTGGGCGATGATGTCGGCACAGGCCGAGCGGGCGTACACGAAGCACTCCAGCAACGAGTTGCTGGCCATGCGGTTGGCGCCGTGCAGACCGGTGAAGCTGGTTTCGCCGATGGCATACAGACCCGGCACGTCGGTACGGCCGTACTGGTCGACGACCACCCCGCCGCAGGTGTAATGCGCGGCCGGCACCACCGGGATGGGCTGCTTGGTGATGTCGATGCCGAAACTCAGGCAGCGCTCATAGACGGTGGGGAAGTGGCTGGTGATGAACTCGGCCGGCTTGTGGCTGATGTCCAGGTACACGCAGTCTATCCCCAGGCGCTTCATCTCATGGTCGATGGCGCGCGCGACGATATCGCGCGGCGCCAGCTCGGCGCGTTCGTCGAAGCGCGGCATGAAGCGCTCGCCGTTGGGCAGCTTGAGCAGGCCGCCTTCGCCACGTACGGCTTCGGTGACCAGAAAGCTCTTGGCTTGCGGGTGATACAAGCAGGTGGGGTGGAACTGGTTGAATTCCAGGTTGCCTACCCGGCAACCGGCGCGCCAGGCCATGGCGATGCCGTCGCCGCAGGCGCCATCGGGGTTGCTGGTATAGAGGTAGACCTTGGCTGCGCCGCCGGTGGCGAGTATCACGAAACGCGCGGCGAAGGTGTCCACTTCGCCCTTCTCGCGATCCAGCACATAGGCGCCCAGGCAGCGCTCGCCATCCAGGCCGAGCTTGCGCTCGGTGATCAGGTCGACCGCCACACGCTGCTCCAGCAGCTCGATGTTGGGGCGCTGCCGTGCCTGTTCCAGCAGGGTATTGAAGATCGCCGCGCCGGTGGCATCGGCCGCATGAATGATGCGCCGATGGCTGTGGCCCCCTTCGCGGGTCAGATGAAATTCGAAGCCGCCGTCCTCGCGGGCGGTTTCCGCCTCGCGGGTGAAGGGTACGCCCTGATCGATCAGCCACTGGATGGCTTCGCGGCTATGCTCCACGGTAAAGCGCACGGCATCGGCACGGCACAGACCGGCACCCGCGTTGAGGGTGTCGGCGACGTGGGATTCCACCGTATCGGTGTCGTCGAGTACTGCCGCTACACCGCCCTGGGCCCAATAGGTCGAACCGTTGGCCAGACTGCCCTTGCTCAGCACCGCGACACGCAGGCTGGGAGGCAGGGTAAGAGCGAGGGTCAGGCCGGCAGCGCCGCTGCCGATGACCAGAACGTCGTGCTGGAAATGATGACTCATGAGCGAATTCCGCGGGGAAGCGGGCCCTAGTATATAGAGAGGTCCGGCGGCACAATAGCCGGCTTATGACCGACCGCGGTGCTCGGGAACTTTCTTAGTCGTTAAGGTTCAAAGAGGGGTCGCCCATATAAGGGAGAACGCTTGTGCGTGCCCGTAATCAACCTCGACATAGCCGTCGAATTATCGGGCAAACAGGGGCAATAAGATTTATTCGCGCGAATTGGGAAGGGTCCCATTGGCGCCATTCCTTGTAGAGAAAAAGAACTCTGCAGGAAGCTTGCTTGGAGGGGAGAACTTTTGCGAAAGGCCCGAGTCTATCTTGGCAAGCTGATTCGCTCAGGGACGCAAACCTCCTCCAGGCATCATGAGGAGAATGCATGCTAACCCAGGAAGATGATCAGCAACTGGTCGAGCGAGTGCAGCGTGGTGACAAGCGTGCCTTCGATCTGTTGGTGCTGAAGTATCAGCACAAGATCCTCGGGTTGATCGTGCGATTCGTGCACGATACCCACGAGGCTCAGGATGTCGCTCAGGAGGCTTTTGTAAAGGCCTATCGGGCGCTTGGAAACTTTCGCGGTGACAGCGCGTTCTATACCTGGCTGTACCGCATCGCCATCAACACGGCGAAGAATTATCTGGTGTCTCGCGGACGTCGACCGCCAGATAGTGATGTCAGTAGCGATGACGCGGAGTTCTACGATGGCGACCACGCCCTCAAGGACATCGAGTCACCGGAACGGGCATTGCTGCGCGACGAGATCGAGGCCACCGTGCATCGAACCATCGCCCAGCTACCGGATGATTTGCGTACGGCACTGACTTTGCGCGAGTTCGAAGGTCTTAGTTATGAGGACATCGCCAGCGTCATGCAGTGTCCGGTAGGTACGGTGCGTTCGCGGATTTTCCGTGCACGCGAGGCAATTGATAAGTCCCTGCAACCCCTGTTGCAGGAAGCCTAAGGCAGCGGCGACAGCCAAGAGAGGAACACCATGAGTCGTGAAACCCTGCAGGAATCGCTGTCCGCGGTGATGGATAACGAAGCGGACGAACTGGAACTGCGGCGTGTGCTTGTAGCAGCCAGTGAGGATGGCGAGCTGCGTGGGACCTGGTCGCGTTACCAGATCGCCCGTGCAGCCATGCACCGCGAGTTGCTGGAACCCCGTCTGGACATCGCAGCAGCGGTTTCCGCGGCGCTGGCCGACGAGGCCATCCCGGCTCGCAAGGCATCCATGTGGCGCAGCGTCGGGCGCGTGGCAGTGGCCGCTTCGGTCACCGTCGCCGTGCTGGCAGGCGTGCGCTTCTACAATCAGGACGATTTGAGTGGTGCTCAACTGGCCCAGCAAGGCGCTTCTCCGGTAATCTCGGCCCCGCAAGTGCAGGGCCCCGCATTGCTCGCCGGCTACAACAGCGGTGAAGAAGCTGGCGAAGCAGCCAAGCCGGGCACTGCCAGTTGGCATGAGCAGCGTCTGCCTACCTATCTGCGCCAGCATGCTCAGCAGGCGGTGATGGGTACCGGCGAGACTGCGCTGCCCTATGCGCGAGCCGCGAGTCTGGAAAATCGCTAAGGAGCCACATGCGCGCGATACCCCTCTGTTTGCTCAGTGGTCTGCTCGCACTCCCGGTGCAGGCCACTGAAGTGCAGGATTGGCTGAGGCGCCTTGCCGAGGCCGAGCGCCAGCAAAGCTTTCAAGGCACCTTCATCTACGAGCGTAACGGCAGTTTTTCCACCCATGGCATCTGGCATCGGGTGGAGGAGGGGGGTGAGGTTCGCGAGCGCCTGTTGCAACTCGATGGGCCTGCCCAGGAAGTGCTCAAGGTCGATGGTCAGGCCCAGTGCGTCAGCGGTGCCCTGGCCGACCAGGTCAGTGAGGAGCAGGCCTGGCCCGCTCGGCATCTCGATGCCGAACAGCTGAGCAACTGGTACGACATTCGCGTGGCCGGCCAGTCGCGTGTCGCTGGCCGCAGCGCAGTAGTGCTGGTGCTGGCGCCGAAGGATCAGCACCGCTATGGCTTCGAGCTGCACCTGGACCGGGCAACCGGCCTGCCGCTGAAGTCGCTGTTGCTCAACGAGCGCGGTCAGCTTCTTGAACGCTTTCAGTTCACCCAATTCAATACCGCCATCCCCGACGCGGCTGCGATGCAGCCCGGTTCGCGTTGCCGTCCGGTGCATTTTCGCACCGTCGATACGATGGCCGAAGGCAGTTGGCGCTCCGACTGGCTGCCACCCGGTTTCACCCTCAACACCGCTCAGCTACGACGCTTGCCGGCCTCGGATGCGAAGGTTGCCTACCTGATGTACGGCGATGGGCTGGCGCGTTTCTCGGTTTTCCTCGAGCCCTTGCAGGGCAACGTGGTGGAAGATGCGCGCAGCCAGCTAGGGCCTACCGTGGCGGTGTCGCGGCGCATGGCTACCGAAGCTGGCGACGTCATGGTCACCGTGGTCGGAGAGATTCCGCTGGGTACCGCCGAGCGTATCGCCTTGTCCATGCGTGCCGGGGTGCCTGAACAGGCCAGCCAATGATCGAAGAACAGGGGCGTGTGGTGGCGCTCGAGCCCGGCGCCGTCTGGGTGGAGACGCTACGCAAGAGCACCTGCTCGAGTTGTTCGGCCAATGCCGCTTGCGGTCAGGGGCTGATGGATCGCCTGGGTGTCGGGCGTCAGCGCGGCTATGTGCGCGCCCTCAGCGACAGTCCGCTGTCGGTTGGCGACACCGTGGTGATCGGTGTGCGCGAAGATCTTCTGGTGCGTAGTTCCCTCCTGGTTTATCTGCTGCCTCTGTTGGGGCTGCTGGCTGCTGCACTGGCGGCGGATGGCCTTGGGCTGAGTGAGCCGCTGGTCATCCTGGCCGGTCTGCTCGGCCTGTTCTTCAGTTGGCTACTGGTTCGCTGGCGCGCTTCGCGCGTTGCCGAGAACCCCGCGTTGCAACCGGTTGTCCTACGTACGCTGCTGGTATCCGTGCCAGCGGCGGGTTGAGTGTGTGCGCGTTTTATATGGGGAGTCGTAGTTCGATGAGAAATCTCAAATCCGTAACGCCGCTGCTGATGGCAGCGCTGCTCTGGGGGCAGAGTCTGCTGGCCCAGGCCAGCCTGCCGGACTTTACCGCTCTGGTTGAGGAGGCCTCGCCTGCGGTGGTCAACATCAGTACTCGTCAGAAAATGCCGGAGCGCTCCGTGGCTGCTCAGCCCGGGCTGCCCGATCTGGAAGGCCTGCCGCCGATGTTCCGCGAGTTCTTCGAGCGCAGCATTCCGCAGATGCCTCGCAATCCGGGCGGTCGTCAGCGTGAGGCGCAGTCGCTGGGTTCCGGCTTCATCATCTCCGCCGATGGTTACGTGCTGACCAACAATCATGTGGTGGCCGATGCCGATGAGATCATCGTGCGCCTGTCTGACCGCAGCGAGCTGGAGGCCAAGCTGATCGGCGCCGATCCGCGCAGCGACGTGGCACTGCTCAAGGTCGAGGGCAAGGGGCTGCCCACCGTGCGCCTGGGCAAGTCCGACGAACTCAAGGTCGGCGAATGGGTACTGGCCATCGGCTCGCCTTTCGGTTTCGATCATTCGGTGACCGCCGGTATCGTCAGCGCCAAGGGGCGCAACCTGCCGAGTGACAGCTACGTGCCCTTCATCCAGACCGATGTGGCGATCAACCCCGGCAACTCCGGCGGGCCGCTGTTCAACCTCAAGGGCGAGGTGGTCGGCATCAACTCGCAGATCTTCACCCGCTCGGGCGGCTTCATGGGCTTGTCCTTCGCCATCCCGATGGAAGTGGCCCTGCAGGTTTCCGAACAGCTCAAGGCCGACGGCAAGGTCACTCGCGGCTGGCTCGGCGTGGTGATCCAGGAAGTGAACAAGGATCTGGCCGAGTCCTTCGGCCTGGATCGCCCGGCTGGTGCCCTGGTGGCGCAGGTGCTGGAAGATGGTCCGGCGGACAAGGGCGGTCTGCAGGTCGGTGACGTGATTCTCAGCCTCAACGGTAAGCCGATCGTCATGTCGGCGGATCTGCCGCATCTGGTCGGTGGCCTCAAGCCGGGCGAGAAGGCCGAGATGGACGTGGTGCGTGACGGTTCGCGCAAGAAGCTCAAGGTGACCATCGGCACCTTGCCGGAAGAAGGTCAGGAACTGGCTGCTGCCGGTTCGACCAAGGGGGGCGAGCGCAGCAGCAACCGCCTGGGTGTGACGGTGGTCGAGCTGACCGCCGAGCAGAAGAAGGGCCTGGACCTGCGCGGTGGCGTGGTGGTCAAGGAAGTGCTCAGCGGTCCGGCGGCCATGATCGGTCTGCGACCGGGCGATGTGATCACCCACCTGAACAACCAGGCCATCGATTCGACGGCCACCTTCGCCAAGGTGGCGCAGGAGCTGCCGAAGAACCGTTCGGTGTCGATGCGCGTGCTGCGTCAGGGGCGCGCCAGCTTCATTACCTTCAAACTGGCCGAGTAAATCGCGGCGCAGGTCAGACAAGGGCGCTTTCGGGCGCCCTTGTCATGTGTGCGGCCGGTGCGCCAGACGTGACGTGGAGGCGCTTGATCGGGTACACTCCGCGGCTATTTTCGGCGGGCATATGGCCCGTGGCCTCTTCGAGTGTTGATCTGTGAGTGACCTGAGTCATATCCGCAATTTTTCCATCATTGCCCACATTGACCACGGCAAGTCCACCCTGGCTGACCGTTTCATCCAGATGTGCGGCGGCCTTGCCGCGCGCGAAATGGAGGCTCAGGTCCTGGACTCCATGGACCTGGAGCGTGAGCGCGGCATCACCATCAAGGCCCACAGCGTCACCCTTCACTACAAGGCGAAGGACGGCAAGACCTATCAGCTGAACTTCATCGATACACCCGGCCACGTCGACTTCACCTACGAAGTCTCGCGTTCGCTGGCGGCCTGCGAGGGCGCGCTGCTGGTGGTCGATGCCGGTCAGGGCGTCGAGGCGCAGTCGGTCGCCAACTGCTACACCGCCATCGAGCAGGGCCTCGAGGTCATGCCGGTGCTGAACAAGATGGACCTGCCGCAGGCCGATCCGGACCGCGTCAAGGACGAGATCGAGAAGATCATCGGCATCGACGCCACCGACGCCGTGGCCTGCAGCGCCAAGAGCGGCATGGGCGTGGACGAGGTGCTCGAGCGCCTGGTGCAGACCATTCCCGCACCGACCGGTGATATCGAAGCGCCGTTGCAGGCGCTGATCATCGACTCCTGGTTCGACAACTACCTGGGCGTGGTCTCGCTGGTGCGCGTGCGCCAGGGTCGCGTCAAGAAAGGCGACAAGATCCTGGTCAAGTCCACCGGCAAGGTGCATTTGGTCGACAGCGTCGGTGTCTTCACCCCGAAACATACCGCCACCGCTGACCTCAAGGCCGGTGAAGTGGGCTTCATCATCGCCAGCATCAAGGACATTCACGGTGCGCCGGTGGGCGACACCCTGACTCTGTCCTCGACCCCCGAGGTCGAAGTGCTGCCGGGCTTCAAGAAGATCCAGCCGCAGGTCTACGCCGGTCTGTTCCCGGTCAGCTCAGACGATTTCGAGGACTTCCGCGATGCGCTGCAGAAGCTGACCCTCAACGACTCGTCGCTGCAGTACATACCGGAAAGCTCCGATGCCCTGGGCTTCGGTTTCCGTTGCGGTTTCCTCGGCATGCTGCACATGGAGATCATCCAGGAGCGCCTGGAACGCGAGTACGATCTGGACCTGATCACCACCGCGCCGAGCGTGATCTACGAGCTCGAGCTCAAGACAGGTGAAACCATCACCGTCGATAACCCGTCCAAGCTGCCGGACGTTTCGTCCGTCGCCGATTTCCGTGAGCCGATCGTTACCGCGACCATTCTTGTGCCGCAGGAGCACCTGGGTAACGTCATCACCCTGTGCATCGAGAAGCGCGGCGTGCAGCGCGACATGCAGTTCCTCGGGTCTCAGGTACAGGTTCGCTACGACCTGCCGATGAACGAGGTGGTGCTGGACTTCTTCGACCGTCTGAAGTCGACCAGCCGTGGTTATGCGTCGCTGGACTATCATTTCGACCGCTACCAGTCTGCCAACCTGGTCAAGCTGGACGTGCTGATCAACGGTGACAAGGTCGATGCCCTGGCATTGATCGTGCATCGCGACAACGCGGCCTATAAGGGCCGTGCGTTGACCGAGAAGATGAAGGAACTGATCCCTCGGCAGATGTTCGACGTGGCGATCCAGGCAGCCATTGGCGGCCAGATCATCGCGCGGACCACTGTCAAGGCGCTCAGAAAGAACGTACTGGCCAAGTGCTACGGTGGCGACGTGAGCCGTAAGAAGAAGCTGCTGGAGAAGCAGAAGGCCGGTAAGAAACGCATGAAGCAGGTCGGTAACGTGGAAATCCCACAGGAAGCCTTCCTCGCTGTGCTCAGGTTGGATAGCTAAGGCTCTATGTCGATCAATTTCCCGCTCCTGTTGGTTATCGCAGTCGCCGTTTGCGGCTTTCTGGCTCTGGTGGATCTGATTCTGCTGGCTCCGCGCCGTCGTGCGGCCATCGCGGCGTATCAGGGGCGGGTCGACGATCCCGATGACAGGGTGCTGGAGCGCCTGAGCAAGGAGCCCTTGCTGGTCGAGTACGGCAAGTCATTCTTCCCGGTGCTGGCCATCGTTCTGGTGCTGCGCTCGTTTCTGGTCGAGCCGTTCCAGATCCCGTCGGGCTCGATGAAACCGACCCTGGAAGTGGGCGATTTCATTTTGGTCAACAAGTTCGCCTATGGCATTCGCCTGCCGGTACTGGACACCAAAGTGATCGAGGTGGACAACCCGCAGCGCGGCGATGTGATGGTGTTCCGCTACCCCAGCGATCCCACCATCAACTACATCAAGCGGGTGGTGGGCCTGCCGGGTGATCGCATCCAGTACACCCAGGGCAAGCGCCTGCTGATCAATGGCGAGCCGGTAGCCGAAAAGCTGGTCGGCGAAGAAACCGGCAGCCTGGGCAGTGCGATGCTCTATCAGGAGCGTCTTGGCCAGGTCGAGCACACCATCCGCAAGGAAATGACCCGTATGCGTCGTGAGCCCGGTGGTGAGTGGGTGGTCCCGCAAGGGCACTACTTCATGATGGGTGACAACCGCGACAACTCCAACGACAGCCGCTACTGGCGCGACCGTCATATCCCTCAGGAGCTGTGGGGCATGGTTCCGGACGACCATATCGTCGGCAAGGCGTTCGCCATCTGGATGAGCTGGCCGGAACCCAAGACCAGCAATCTGCCCAACTTCTCGCGTGTCGGCCTGATTCATTGAGCACTGGCGCGCTGCTTTCGGCAGCGCCGCAGGCTATAAATAGTCTGGCCGTCAGGCTTTCCAACAAGACCGTCTATTGGGGATATACATGAATTTCGCGCGCTCGCAGCAAGGGCTTTCCATTCTGGGCTGGCTGGTGGTTCTGGCCGTGGTGGCGTTCTTCGCCAGCACGGCATTCAAGGTGATGCCGCACTATCTCGACTACATGTCGCTGGAAAAGATCATTACCTCGGTGGAAACCGACAAGGCATCGAACGTGCGTACCGTGGGTGAGTTCTACAACCACGTCAGCAAAGGCATGCAGGTCAACAACATTCGTGACCTGAACATGCGCGAGGCCATGCAGGTGAAGGTGGAAAACAACGAGTTCCTCGTCCACCTCAAATATGAAAAACGCGAGCCGCTGATCGAGAACCTCGATCTGGTGGTGAATTTCGACAAAGAATTTCGTGTACGGATGCCGTGAGTCCCAATCTGTCCCGCCTCGAGCGTAAGCTCGGCTATAGCTTCAAGGACCAGGATCTGATGATCCTGGCCCTGACCCATCGCAGTTTCGCCGGTCGCAATAACGAGCGTCTGGAATTTCTCGGTGATGCCATCCTCAACTTCGTTGCCGGCGAGGCGCTGTTCGAGCGCTTTCCGCAGGCCCGCGAAGGTCAGCTGTCGCGCCTGCGTGCCCGCCTGGTCAAGGGCGAGACCCTGGCCGTGCTGGCGCGCGGTTTCGAGCTGGGCGAATACCTGCGCCTGGGCTCCGGCGAGCTGAAGAGTGGCGGTTTTCGCCGCGAATCGATTCTCGCCGATGCGCTCGAGGCGCTGATCGGCGCCATCTATCTGGATGCCGGCATGGACGCAGCGCGAGAGCGCGTGCTGGACTGGCTCAGTGGCGAGCTCGATGGCCTGACACTGATCGACACCAACAAGGATCCGAAGACGCGCCTGCAGGAGTTCCTGCAGTCGCGCGCCTGCGAACTGCCCCGTTACGAGGTGGTGGACATTCAGGGCGAGCCGCACTGCCGTACCTTCATGGTCGAGTGCCAGGTGGCCCTGCTCAATGAAAAGACCCTGGGCCAGGGCGGCAGCCGGCGTATCGCCGAGCAGGTCGCCGCGGCTGCGGCGCTGATCGCCCTCGGGGTGGAGAACGGCAATGACTGATGCACCTGTGAGCCGCTGCGGCTATGTCGCCATCGTCGGCCGCCCCAACGTGGGCAAATCGACGCTGCTCAACCATATTCTCGGGCAGAAGCTGGCGATCACCTCGCGCAAGCCGCAGACCACCCGGCACAACATGCTCGGCATCAAGACCGAGGGCGAGATCCAGGCCGTCTACGTCGACACCCCCGGTCTGCACAAGCACAACGACAAGGCGCTCAACCGCTACATGAACCGCAGCGCCTCCAGCGCACTGAAGGACGTCGACGTGGTGGTGTTCGTGGTCGACCGCACACGTTGGACCGACGAGGATCAGCTGGTGCTGGAGAAGGTGCAGCACGTCAAATGCCCGATCCTGCTGGCGGTGAACAAGGCCGACCGCCTGGAAGACAAGAGCGAATTGCTGCCGCACCTGAACTGGCTGGCCGAGCAACTGCCGCAGGCCGAAATCGTGCCGATCTCCGCGTTGCAGGGGCAGAACCTCGATACGCTGGAGAAACTGGTGGGCGAGCGCCTACCGGAATCCGAGCATTTCTATCCCGAAGACCAGATCACCGACCGCTCCAGCCGTTTCCTGGCTGCCGAGCTGATCCGCGAGAAGATCATGCGCCAGCTCGGCGCCGAGCTGCCCTACCAGATCACCGTGGAGATCGAGGAGTTCAAGCAGGACGGCCCGATCCTGCATATCCACGGTCTGATCCTGGTGGAGCGTGACGGGCAGAAGAAGATCATCATCGGCGACAAGGGCGAGCGTATCAAACGCATCGGCCAGGACGCGCGCAAGGACATGGAGACCATGTTCGACTCCAAGGTGATGCTCAACCTCTGGGTCAAGGTCAAGGGCGGCTGGTCCGACGACGAACGCGCCCTGCGTTCGCTGGGTTACCTGGATTGATCGCGGCGCCGTGCGCATCCTCGGTGTTGCGCGTGGCGCATTCTGGCGGTTACTGACATGACTTCTGCCGCCTACGTTCTGCACAGCCGCCCGTACAAGGAAAGCAGCGCCCTGGTGGATTTCTTCACCGCCCAGGGCCGCGTGCGTGCGGTACTGCGCGCCGCGCGCGGCAAGGTCGGCAGCATTGCCCGGCCATTCGCCCCACTGGAGCTGGAGCTGCGCGGGCGGGGCGAGCTGAAGACGGTGGGGCGTCTGGAAAGCGCCGGCATTCCGCTGTTGCTGAGCGGCGAGGCGCTGTTTTCCGGGCTCTATCTCAACGAACTGCTGATCCGCCTGCTGCCGGCCGAAGATCCGCACCCTGTGATGCTCGAACACTACGGTCTGACGCTGCAGGCTCTGGCTGCCGGTCGTGCGCTGGAACCGCTGCTGCGTGCATTCGAATGGCGCCTGCTGGACGAGCTGGGCTATGGTTTCGCCCTGGATCGCGATCAGCATGACCAGCCCATCGACCCTGCGGCGCTGTACCGCTGGCAGCAGGACATCGGCCTGGTGCCGGTGATACAACTGCAGCCTGGCGTGTTTCAGGGCCGCGAGCTGCTGGCCATGGCCGAAGCCGACTGGCAGACGCCGGGCGCGCTGGCTGCCGCCAAGCGCCTGATGCGCCAGGCGCTGGCACCCCATCTCGGCGGCAGGCCACTGGTCAGCCGCGAACTATTCATGACGCTCAAGGAGTCCAAGCGTGACTGAG
Source organism: Pseudomonas hydrolytica (assembly GCF_021495345.1). NCBI lineage: Bacteria > Pseudomonadati > Pseudomonadota > Gammaproteobacteria > Pseudomonadales > Pseudomonadaceae > Ectopseudomonas > Ectopseudomonas hydrolytica. Next base: position 3,654,174 of record NZ_CP099397.1, on the reverse strand, counting down.
GCCAATCGTATTCTGCTCGGCGTGAACATCGACCACGTCGCCACCCTGCGCCAGGCTCGTGGCACGCGCTACCCGGACCCGGTCAAGGCCGCGCTGGACGCCGAAGAAGCAGGTGCCGATGGCATCACCGTGCACCTGCGCGAAGATCGCCGACACATCCAGGATCGCGACGTGCGCGTGCTGGCCGATGTGTTGCAGACGCGGATGAACTTCGAGATGGGCGTTACCGACTTCATGCTCGGTTTCGCCGAGCAGATTCGCCCGGCCCATGTCTGCCTGGTACCGGAGACCCGTCAGGAGCTGACTACCGAAGGTGGCCTGGACGTCGCCGGTCAGGAAGCCCGCATTGCCGCGGCGGTGGAGCGTCTGACGCTGGCCGGTTGCGAGGTGTCGCTGTTCATCGACGCCGAGGAGCGGCAGATCGAGGCCGCCATGCGCGTCGGCGCGCCGGCCATCGAGCTGCACACCGGCCGTTATGCCGATGCCCATACGGCGGAAGAGGCCGCGCAGGAACTGTCGCGTATTCGCGATGGCGTCATCTGCGGCCTGAACCACGGGCTGATCGTCAATGCCGGCCACGGCCTGCATTACCACAACGCCGAAGCCGTGGCGGCGATTCCCGGCATCAACGAGCTGAACATCGGCCATGCCATCGTCGCCCATGCGCTGTTCGTCGGCTTCAAGCAGGCAGTGGCCGAGATGAAGGCGTTGATCGTCGCGGCAGCCTACCGCGGCTAACCTTATGCCGCCGATCAACGACCGGTCGGATGGCTTCTTGTAGGGTGCGCCGTGCGCACCGGCCAGGCTCCGCGGTATTCCCGGTGCGCATGGCGCACCCTACCTAGCCTTGCGCAAAGGCTTGGATCATCTGCGTAGCGAGGGCCTCGACAGCCTCGTTACGCTGATGACCGCGTATCAGCTTGATGTGATATTCGCCCAGCGGCGGCAGCCCCTGTTCTGCGCCGAGTCGGCGCAGTGGCGGCTTGACCAGGCTGCGCGGGAAGGGGGCGATGGCCAGGTCGGCGGTCATTGCCGCTTCCTGGCCAGCGCACTGCTCGCAGGAGTAGGCAATGCGGTAGGCCACCCCCTGGCGATCCAGTGCATCGAGCGCAGTCCTGCGCCAGGCGCAGCCGGGGTTGGCCAGTGCCAGCGGCAGGGGCGAGCGCTGTATGGCCAGGCCTCCATCACGCCCGGCCCAGACCAGCTCCTCGGAATAGATCACTTCGCCGCGGGCATCATCCAGGCCGTCATTGCCGGCGTTGATCAGGGTCAGATCCAGCTCGCCGGCATCCAGCTTGGCCACCAGATCCACGCTGCGCCCCACGTTCACCTCGACCTCCACCGCCGGATGGCTGCGGGCGAACAGGGTCAGCACGCCCGGTAGCACGCGGTCGCCGATATCGTTCGGCGTGCCGAAGCGCACGCGGCCAGTCAGCGTCGGGGTGAGAAAGCGTGCCACCGCCTCCTCGTTGAGCTTGAGCAGGCGCCTGGCATAGCCCAGCAGCACCTCGCCTTCAGCGGTCAGGCGAACCTGTCGTGCCTCACGGATAAACAGGCGCTGGCCGAGAGTTTCCTCCAGGCGCTTGATCTGCAGGCTCACCGCCGCCGTGCTGCGAAATACCTGTGCGGCGGTGCGTGTAAAGCTGCCGCTGTCGGCGATGGCGACGAAGGTGCGCAGCACATCGCTTTCCAGAAGCGGCAGAGCAGTCGGAGTGGTGGCGTTCATGATTGTTAAAAATTACTTAACCTTGACTTTGGTATTTGTCGTTTGTTTGAACGATAGGTGCGTTTCATCCTGATCGCAAGCCCGGCAAAAAGCCGGCTGCGAAACGGAGGAAAGGTCATGAAAGGTTCGAGCAATTGCAACGAGTCGCATCCGCCCATGCCCGAGTTCTATATGCCGGCCATGTGGCCGCTGGATCTGCAGAACGCCATAGTCGACTGGATCGGCGCCTGGTTCTGGCGTCGGCGCATGCGCCGCCTGCTGGCGCAGGACATCGAGGGACGGATTCGCCTGGGCAGCGCCCGCGGTGTGGTGGAGCAGGGTGCTGGTGAGCCGCTGCGGCTCATTGCACAGCGGCGGGCTTACTGGTTGCGCGGGCGGTAACGCCCATTCATTGGTGCAGGTAGTGCGCTACGGCTTGCGTGCAATCAGCACGGCGCGGGTCGGTGCCGGCAGGCCTTCGACGGTGCGGCTGTGATCGGCCGGGTCGAGAAACTCCGGCAGCGACTGGAAGCGCATCCACTCGGTGGCGCGTTGTTCGTCCACCGAGGTGGTGCTGACATCCACGCAACGCACGTCCTCGAAACCGGCGCGGCGCAGCCAGCGTTCCAGCGCCGGCACCGAGGGCAGGAACCAGACGTTGCGCATCTGCGCGTAGCGGTCTTCAGGCACCAGCACCTGTTCGGCATCGCCTTCGACCACCAGGGTTTCGAGTATCAGTTCACCGCCCTTGACCAGCGCGTCCTTCAGATCGAGCAAGTGGTCGATGGGCGAGCGACGGTGGTAGAGCACGCCCATGGAGAACACCGTGTCGAAGCCCTGCAGCTTGGCCGGCAGTTCCTCGAAGGCCAGCGGCAGGTGCCACACCGGTTGCTCCGGCAGGTAGCGCTTCATCGCCAGGAACTGGCAGAGGAACAGCCAGTTGGGGTCGATGCCGACCACGCTGCCCGCACCCGCACCGAGCATGCGCCACATGTAGTAACCGTTGCCGCAACCGACATCGAGGATGCGCTTGCCGGCCAGGTCCAGGTGCGGGGCGACGCGCTGCCATTTCCAGTCCGAGCGCCATTCGGTGTCGATGTGCACGCCGAACAGTTCGAACGGCCCCTTGCGCCAGGGAATCAAGCCCTGCAGAGCAGCCTTCAATTGCGCGCGGCTGGCCTCGTCGCAGGCGCCGCCAAAGGCGAAGCGTTGAACCAGTTCCACCTCGCTCACCGCCAGGTCCGGCAGGGCCTGCACCGCGCCATACCAGCGCGCCAGGTCGCCGTGACCGATGGCCAGCTTGGCATCGAGTTGGCCCGGCAGGTCGGCTGTCCATTCCTGCAGCGGGCTGCCGGCCAGTTGTGCCTGCAGGGCGTCGAGATCCAGATCGCGCATCATGGCAGGGCCACCAGCGAGGCGAAGTTCAGGCACTGGAACCAGGGCACTACCTTGCTGAAGCCGGCAGCCAGCAGGCGTTCGCGATGCTGCTCGAGGCTGTCGGGCAGCATGACCTTCTCGATGGCGCTGCGCTTCTGCGCGATTTCCAGTTCGCTGTAGCCATTGGCGCGTTTGAAGGCGACATGCAGCTCGGTGAGCAGCTCATGCTCGGCGGCGTCCTCGAAGCGCAGCTTCTCCGAAAGGATCAGCGCGCCACCGGGCAACAGTGCCTGGCGAATGCGCGTGAGCAGCTCCAGGCGCCGCTCCGGCGGGATGAACTGCAGGGTGAAGTTGAGCGTGACCAATGAGGTGGGCTGCAGGTCGAGGGCGAGAATATCGGCCTCGATCACCTCCACCGGCAGCAGCTCCTGGAACATGGCGTCCTGGGCATGCAGGTATTCGCTACAACGCGCGACCATGGCCGGGGAGTTGTCCACGGCGATGACCTTGCAGCCATCGATGCGCACATGGCGGCGCAGCGCCTGGGTCACCGCACCGAGCGAGGCGCCGAGGTCATACAGGGTGGTGTGCGGCTGGGCGAACTGGCCGGCGAGCACGCCGATGTTCTCGACAATGGTCGGATAGCCGGGCACCGAACGCTTGATCATGTCGGGAAACACCCGCACCACATCCTCGTTGAAGACGAAGTCGGGCACCTCGGCCAGTGGCTGGGCAAATAGGCGATCGGGTTCTTGGCTCACGGCAGTCGCAACGGGTAGCGGAAAAGGCCGGCATTTTAGCCAAGTGCGGGCGAACAGTCAGGGCTTTCCCGACTGCTCGCTGCAGGGCATTAACGGCCTGCTAGGCCTTGGTGCGTTGGAAGGCCGAAGCGGTGATGCCCCACTGGCCGAGCCAGTAGGTGAGGATGATGGCGTAAGGCGCGGCGTCGAAGCTGGCGACGAAGCGGTCGATGCCGATCAGGCTGTCGGACAGCACGAAGAGCGCCGCACCGCCGGCGGCCAGCCAGGTGGAGCGCGGCTGCAGACCCGGGTGGCCGATGCGGGCCAGCGCGCGCCACAGCATCAGGCTGATCGCCGTGGCATAGCAGGCCACCGGGATCAGCAGCTCGCCCAGGCCGCTGCTGGCCAGCACGGCGAACATCGCGCCACCGGCGATCAGCGCCAGCAGCAGAGCGGGCAGGGCCGGTTGCCGGCTGTCGGAGACGTAGGCGCGCAGGTAGGCCAGATGGCCGAGCAGAAAGGCGCCGAGGCCGAACACGAACAGATCGCCGGGCCAGTCCAGCAGGATGTCGCCGGCCAGGGAGAATACAAGACCAACGGCGATCCAGCGGCGGTAGGTGCCGGCCGGCGCCTGGCGCAGCCAGAGCAGCAGGGCGATCACCGGGATGCCCTTGGTCAACAGGCTGAGCTGGGCATCGCCGGTAATCCGACCGTAGAGAAATACCGCAGCCCCCGCCAGGCCGAGCAGCAACCAACGCATAGCAAGACTCCCTTCGTTCTTGGAATGGCGCGACTATGCCCAGCGACCGAACGGCTGCCAATGCGACGGGCGCCAAATCGAGGGGCGGATCGTGCCGCCACTCGACGCCGCCGGCGGTATTGGGCACCGTATGCGTTCGTTCAGGAGAAGCGCATGTCGATATCGCCACCTGTCACCGAACTGATCGAGCGCCTTTACCGCGAGGAGTCGCGCCGCGTGCTCGCCACCCTGATCCGTCTGCTGGGCGATTTCGACCTGGCCGAGGAGGCGCTGCACGAGGCGTTTCGCAGTGCGGTCGAGCAATGGCCGCAAGGCGGTGTGCCGGACAACCCGCGCGCCTGGCTGGTCTCTGCCGGGCGCTTCAAGGCCATCGACAACCTGCGTCGGCAGCGCCGCTTCCAGCCGCTGGATGAACAGGCCGAGTTGCCCGACGAGGGTGACGCCGAAGGGGGCGAACTGCTCGAGGACGACCGCCTGCGCCTGCTCTTCACCTGCTGTCACCCGGCGCTGGCCAGTGATGCCCAGGTGGCTTTGACCCTGCGCGAGGTGTGCGACCTGACCACCGAGGAGATCGCCCGCGCTTTCCTCTCCAGCCCTGCGACCCTGGCCCAGCGCATCGTGCGGGCCAAGGCGAAGATTCGCGACGCGCGCATCCCTTACGAGGTACCGGGGCGTAGCGAGCTACCCGAGCGGCTGGAGGCGGTGCTGCGGGTGGTTTATCTGGTGTTCAACGAAGGCTACTTCGCCAGCTCGGGTGATTCGCTGACCCGCAGCCAGCTGTCCGACGAGGCCATACGCCTGGGCCGCTTGCTGCTGGAGTTGCTGCCCGAGCCGGAAGTGCAGGGGCTGCTGGCGTTGATGCTGCTGCACGAGTCGCGACGCGCTGCGCGCAGCGGCGTCGATGGTGAGGTGATTCTGCTGGAAGCCCAGGATCGCAGTTTGTGGAATCGCGAATTGATCGCCGAAGGCGAGGCGCTTGTGTTGCAGGCGCTGCACTCGCGGCGTTTCGGCCCCTACAGCCTGCAGGCGGCGATTGCCGCGGTGCATGCCGAGGCGGCCAGTCTGGAAGAAACCGATTGGGCGCAGATCGTCGGCCTGTATGACGAGTTGCTGCGCCTGAACCCCTCGCCGGTGATCGAGCTCAACCGCGCCGTGGCACTGGCCATGCGTGACGGTGAGCAGGCGGGGCTGTTGGAGATCGACCGTCTACTGGCCGCGGGCGAACTGCAGGGTTACCACCTGGCCCATGCGGCGCGGGCCGATCTGCTGCGCCGGTTGGGCCGCCGCGAGCAGGCGATCGCTGCCTACCGCCAGGCCCTGGCGCTGGCGCAACAGGGGCCGGATCGGCAGTTTCTGCAGAGCAGGCTGGAGGAGTTAGGTGACCCGTAGGGTGCGCTGTGCGCACCACATACGAGTGATAGGCGCTGCGGTCGTGTGCACCGAAATTCTTCGGTGCGCACGGCGCACCCTACGTACGGTTAGCCCGCGACCAATACGCGAATCGCTTCCAGGCGCAGGGCGGCCTTGTCGAACATCGCCAGGCTTTGTTCGCGCTGCTCGCGCAGGGCCTCGATCTCGCTGTCGCGTACGCTCGGGTTGACCGCGCGCAGGGCGATCAGACGGGCCAGTTCTTCGTCCAGTTCGGCGATCAGGCGACGCTTGGCCTCGGCCACGCGCTCGACATGGCGCGGCATGACCTTGGCTTCGGCGTCATTGATCTGCTTGGCCAGCACATCGCGCTGGGCCTGGACGAACTTGTTGGCGCTGGCCCGTGGCACGCTTTCGAGCTGGTCGTTGAGGGTCTCGAAACCGACCTTCGGCGCCAGGTCGTTGCCATTGGCGTCGAGCAGGCAGCGCAGCGCGGCTGGAGGCAGAAAGCGTCCCAGCTGCAGCTTGCGCGGGCCGACCACTTCGCTGACGTAAAGCAGCTCCAGCAGCACGGTACCGGGTTTGAGCGCCTTGTTCTTGATCAGCGCCACCGCGGTGTTGCCCATCGAGCCGGACAGCACCAGGTCCATGCCGCCCTGCACCATGGGGTGTTCCCAGGTGACGAACTGCATGTCCTCGCGGGCCAGAGCCTGCTCGCGGTCGTAGGTGACGGTCACCGCTTCGTCGTCGCCCAGAGGGAAGCTGGCATCGAGCATCTTCTCGCTGGGGCGCAGGATCAGGGCGTTGTCGGAGTGGTCTTCGCTGTCGATGCCGAAGGCGTTGAACAGCTCTTCCATGTAGATCGGCAGGGTGAACTGGTCGTCCTGCTCGAGGATCGCCTCGACCAGCGCTTCACCTTCGCCGGCGCCGCCGGAATTCAGCTCCAGCAGGCGGTCGCGGCCGCTGTGCAGTTCGCCTTCCAGGCGAATGCGCTCGGCGGTGGCTTCGTCCACCAGTTGCTGCCACTGGCCGTCGTCGCCGCTTTCCAGCAGCGGCAGCAGGCGCGGGCCGAACTGGTGCTGCAGGGCGTTGCCGGTGGGGCAGGTGGCGAGGAAGGCGTTCAGCGCCTGGTGGTACCACTGGAACAGGCGCTCTTGCGGGCTGTTCTCCAAGTACGGCACGTGCAGCTGGATGCGGTGCTTCTGGCCGATGCGGTCGAGACGGCCGATACGCTGCTCGAGCAGGTCCGGGTGGGCCGGCAGGTCGAACAGCACCAGGTGATGGGCGAACTGGAAGTTGCGGCCTTCGGAGCCGATTTCCGAGCAGATCAGCACCTGGGCGCCGAATTCCTCATCGGCGAAATAGGCCGCCGCGCGGTCGCGCTCGAGGATGCTCATGCCTTCATGGAACACCGTGGCGGGGATGCCGGAACGCACGCGCAGGGCGTCTTCCAGATCCAGCGCGGTCTCGGCATGGGCGCAGATCACCAGCACCTTGAATTTCTTGAGCATCTTCAGGGTGTCGATCAGCCACTCGACGCGCGGGTCGATGCGCCACCAGCGTTGCTCGTCGTCGATCTCTTCCTGTGCCTGGTAGCTGACTTCCGGGTACAGCTCGGCGTGCTCGCCGACCGGCAGCTCGAGGTATTCGTCCGGGCTCGGCAGCGGGTAGGGGTGCAGCTCGCGCTCGGGGAAGCCCTGCACGGCGGCGCGGGTGTTGCGGAACAGCAGGCGGCCGGTGCCGTGACGATCCAGCAGTTCGCGCACCAGGCGGGCGCGGGCGTCGTCATCGCCGCTGTCGACGGCGTCGAGCAGCTCACGGCCTTCATCGCCAAGGAAGCCGCCAATGGCATCGCGTGCCTGGGCGCTGAGCTTGCCCTGGTCGAGCAGTTCCTGCACCGCTTCGGCCACCGGGCGGTACTGGCTGCTTTCGGCGCGGAAGGCTTGCAGATCATGGAAGCGATTGGGATCGAGCAGGCGCAGACGGGCGAAGTGGCTGTCCTGGCCGAGCTGTTCCGGGGTGGCGGTGAGCAGCAGCACGCCGGGGATGACCTCGGCCAGTTGTTCGACCAGCGAGTATTCGGGGCTGGCCTGCTCCGGGTGCCAGACCAGGTGGTGGGCTTCGTCGACCACCAGCAGGTCCCAGCCGGCTGCGAACAGCGCGTCCTGCGCCTTTTCGTCGTCCTTCAGCCACTCCAGGGCGACCAGCGCCAGCTGGCAATCCTCAAAGGGGTTGCTGGCGTCGCTTTCCATGAAACGCTCGGCGTCGAACAGGGCGACGTCGAGGTTGAAACGCCGGCGCATTTCCACCAGCCACTGGTGCTGCAGGTTTTCCGGCACCAGGATCAGCACGCGGCTGGCGCGGCCGGAGAGCAGCTGGCGATGGATCACCAGGCCGGCTTCGATGGTCTTGCCCAGACCTACTTCGTCGGCCAGCAGCACGCGCGGTGCGATGCGGTCGGCCACTTCGCGGGCGATGTGCAGCTGGTGGGCGATCGGCTGGGCGCGCGCACCACCCAGGCCCCAGAGGGACGACTGCAGCAGGCGGCTGTTATGCTCGAGGCTGTGATAACGCAGGGCGAACCAGGCCAGCGGGTCGATCTGGCCGGCGAACAGGCGGTCGCTGGCCAGGCGGAATTGGATGAAGTTCGACAGCTGGGTTTCCGGCATGGTCACCGGTTTATGCTGGGCATCGAGGCCGTGGTAGACCAGCAGGCCGTCGACGTCTTCGACCTCCTGCACGGTGAGCTTCCAGCCCTCGAAGTGGGTGATTTCGTCACCCGGGGCGAAGCGCACACGGGTCAGCGGGGCATTGCGCGTGGCGTACTGGCGGGTTTCGCCGGTGGCCGGGTAGAGCACGGTGAGCAGGCGGCCGTCCTCGGCGAGGATGGTTCCCAGACCCAATTCCGCTTCGCTGTCACTGATCCAGCGTTGCCCCGGTTGATACTGCGCCATGCCTGTAAATCTCCGCAAAATAACAATGTCACTGCACCCGCTGAATTGGGTGTAGGTAATCGACCATTGTAACTCGGCGGCGCTTGGCTTGCCGACCTCGAAGCTGGGGAAATCTTGACGAGGCTTGGCGTTAGAACTCTATACTTGAACTGTATGTATAAACAGTATTGGTGGTGAGTCGTGGGCGGTGGCATGTGGCGCCGGAAGGCATTGGCACAGGCTGTGGTGATCGAGCAGCTAACCCAGGAGCTGGAACGGGCACGGATGCAAATCGGGAAGCTCGTGGCTGATCACAAGATGCACGGGATGCTTATGGCTGAACTGGAGCGGAAGCGCTGGCAGCTATCAGCGGCCAACCTGCGGAGCACGGAGCTACTAAAGGAAGTCGATGCTTTGGAGAGGGTGCGGGGTGCGCTGGAAGCTCGGCTAGCGCAGGAACAAAATAATATATAACTATAAAGTATATATATTCAGACGTTTACGTCTGATTAGTTATATTCTAGAGTTTATAACTATATCTAGTAGGTTCGTTACACTCACAATACTAGATGTTGTTTTATATCTTTTAGTTAGGTTACTAATCAAAGCTCTCGCTTTGGGTGTATCGCGTAGCTCTCTCGGCTTCGCCTCGGTCGCTACGCTCTTATTATATGGGTGTTTCTGTTTCTGTATAGTGCCGTTCGTCAGATTTGTCTTGACGGTGCAGGATTGTGCAATTTCTTTCACTGCGTGACGTGATCGTTCAGTGTCTGGCCCTGCTGTAAGATGTTGCGATACACGGTGTATGCCTCCTCTAACAGGTCGTGCGCCCAGCAGCAGGGAAAGGTGGTCTCAGGCTCATGCTTTTTGAACTGGTACGAGAACTCTTCTACCCGTAGGCCGGTCACGTTGTCCGCGAAAGTAGTCGTGGGCTTGCTTTGCAGTAGACGGCGGTGCTTCGAAATGTTGCTGAAGGCTGCTAGATAGCGGAACCAGTAAGAAGCGTTCAGTTCCTGCATTTTTGTCTTCAGGTCGGACGTCGGTAATCCATTCGCTACCTTGCCGAAATCGCAGTCTCTAATTTCTAACGGTTTCGGCATGGCCAGTGTGTTGGCTAGCTGGGCGAAGATATCGGCGTAATTCCGAACCGTGTGGATTGCTGCAATGACGTTGGCCTCGTGGACTAGGGCAGCTCTGGCAAACTTGGGGTCAAAACTCGCCATGGCTGCGAACATCTCGAAGCCGTCGCTGCCTGTGGGCTGGAATTCCGCGAATGCATCTCGCGCTTGTGTTAGGTGGTAATCGAGAATGTACGCTGATCGGCGGAGGGAGTGGGGAAGCTCGGCAGCGTGCTTGTCGTTCGGGTGATTCGCTTCGATCCAATCCTGTAGTGGTGCCAGATTCCAAGTCGTACCCATGTCCTGATCGGCTTCCTGTGCGTTACCTGCGATAGCCGGATGCTACCAGTGCGGGTGGGAATCTGGGAGACTGGCGGCGTCTGACCTAACACGAAAGGAATTCGTTATGCGGAATATGATCGTTGTTGCTGGCTTGGTTGCTGGGCTGGCTGCTGGTAGTGCACAGGCTGAGTGGGTTGATGTGAGTTACACCGCCACACTCCCAAACGAAGCTGTGTACTGTGAGGGGCAGAAGAACCTCAGAAGCTTTATAGGGTACGTGCAGGATCAGGATGAACGCGGCGCCATGCGGATGATCAGCACAGGGGATTGCCGTATGACCAATGGTCCTCTGAAGATCAGCGTCTTTCAGGAGGAAAAGGACGACGAGTTGATTACCTTCCTCACGCCAAGCGGGAAAGCCTTCTATACGCTCAAGGGCTATGTGAAATAGGCCCAGGTCGGGCGGGGAATAATTACCCAAGACCCCGCCCGCCAGAAAACAGCGCTACAACCGAAGTATTAAGCTCAGCAGCAGGGGGCGTACCCTGAACCGGATATTTGGCCAAATATCTGCACGTCACAGGGCGCTCTGTGAGGCGTTTACAGCGTGTTTCTGCTGAGGTGATACACCGCCAGCACGAGGCAGAGAAAGCCCCGCAACGGGGCTAATTGCTGGCTTTACGCACGCATCGCACGCTGAACAGTGGACAGTGATACACCCAGCTTCTCAGCAGTCTTACGGAATGACGAACCAGCAGCAATCTCTGCACGAATAGCATCGTCATCTACCGTCTTCACGCGCCCTTTGTAGACGCCTTTAGCCTTAGCCTTGGCAATGCCTTCTGCTTGACGTTCCTTGATCATCGAACGTTCAAACTCAGCGAAGCTGCCCATCATCGAGAGCATGAGCTTTTGCATGGCGTTGTGCTCGCCAGTGAAGTGAAGCTGTTCCTTGTGGAAGCGGATGGCTACGCCCTTGGCTGTGAGGGATTCAACCAAGCTCAGGAGGTCAGCCAGGGAGCGAGCGAGGCGGTCAATGGAGTGGACGTGGATGCAGTCACCCTCCCGCACGTAGTCGAGCATGGCCAGGAGCTGGGGGCGGTCTGTGGTGGCGCCGGATACTTTGTCAGTGAAGACCTTGTCCAGGGCGATGCCATCAAGCTGACGATCAGTGTTCTGATCAACCGAGCTAACGCGAACGTATCCAACCTGTGCCATGCCTTGCCTCTTTGTATTCATTTGGGTCTAGATGCAAGCATGGTAGGTGTATTCATTGATTAAGGCAAGTCAAATGAATACGGAATTGTGGTGGTGCGTGTATTCAGCGACAGGTGGTCGTGCGGGTACACCTATATGAATACGGTTAGGTAGAGGGGCGGGTGAAGCCTCGCACCACCCAGCCAATGAGCCAGCCACTGATTAGCAGTAACAGGGAGGGGACGAACCAGAAGAGTGCCGACCGTATAAGGTGGCGGCGCTGATCACGCTCTAAGTTGTTCACTCCCTCACGGTGTTTAGCAACGGCCTCTGCCTTACGCTGGGCAACCACCGCAGGGGCTAACGGGGGACGCCCCCACATATCAGCTCGGCGCTTGTTCGCGTCTGGACTGATCAGAGATAGCTGGAACTCTAGATTGCTATCAAGACGTGCTTTAGTGGGGAATCCGTCGCTAGTTAGCACGACAACTACAACTGCCCACACCATGCAGCACAGCACCCATAGCCGAAGCCAGCCGGCACTGCTGCGAATGTTGAATGCCATGGTGTGTCCTCCGTGATCTTGTGGGAATGGCAGCTATCGTGCCGAAGCGGGAGCTTGCTTGCTAGTGGCTTCTGGCCATCTGGAGTCAAAGTGCGAAAACAGGAGGGAAAACGCTTTGGTTAAATTTTGTACAGGTACATGTAGCGTATTTGCTGGGCTCCAATGAAAAGCCCCAGCTCAACTAAGAGCCAGGGCATAGAGTATTGATCAATTTTTTAACAATTAAACAGGGTGTTTTCTGGGCCTTCCTGGGCCGCGTTTAACGTGGGGCTTGTACTCGCCACGTAGGGCAATCCCGGCGCCTGCAAACAGAGCATCAACGTAGACTGCTGGTTCGCAGTCGTCTGATGGATCGTCAGCGGCTAGACGTACTAGCGGGGTTGCCTGTTTGTAATCCGCGTACCACGCCTGTTGCTGTTCCAGGGTTGGAAACTGGCGCTGGCCGGCGGCGTAAAAGTTTTCTGTAGTCATCTTGAATCCTTGAATATGTTTGTCTGTCACGCATGACGTGACGAATAGGAGGTTGCTCCTAATGAGCGTTACTACCCCGAGGCTCGTTATCCTGAAATTAGCGGGACATTTTAGGAGCACCCCATGGTTGCTGGTTCTCAGCGTTGAATGTTGCTGTCGTTGATCTGAACATCGTGTGAGCCTGTGCGAATGTTCAGGCTTGGAGGGCTGGCGCATAACATCGGAGATTGTAAGATTCCCAGCACCCTGGAAAGCTGCTCACTTTGAATGTCACGCGTGAGGATGAACGCAGCCTCAAGACTGCGTTGGTTATCCTCGATTAATGCTAGCCTCGTGTTAAACGTGTTTGTGGCGATAACTGCAATAACCAAGGCCCCAGCGAATACCACGCTTTGTGCAAATTGTAAGATTTGAAAAATGGTCATTTCTTCGTTTGCACCAGACTGGTTTTAGCTTTATCCAGAGTTTGCTGGAGCATTCCGCGATAAGCATCCTGTGCCATACCCTGAAGCTTGCTTTCAAGTTGGGTGACAACTTCAGCAGCGTCTGCATTTTCAGCGTGGACGGTGATAATCGGGTTAAACTGTAGGACGCCTGTAGTGTTTACAGTTTTATTGTCGATTGCATTCTGTAGCGCTTGGGATGGGCCGGATAGCTGGCTAATACTACGTTGTAACTCTGGTGTGATAGGGGCCGACATGAATGGAAGCTTACTTTGTTGTTCGACATTAGAAGCAATCTGTCTACCTTGTTCCCGCTCCTGTTGGTGCTTTCTCCAACGATCACCCAAGCCCACCATATCGAGAAGCTTGGCTATCATGTTGCGGATGTGATCAACAAATTGTTGTACGGCGTCCGGTATGGTATCGAGGAGTCCTTGCATACTATCTAAGCCATCGGCAAACGTTCCGAAGAATGTTTTCCAACTCTCTGTAAGGGTATCAATGGCAATACCAGCCATGAACGTTACAACGTCACTCAGGAGCGTTAGTACTGGTTCAAGGGCAACATAAAACTTCTGTAAAGTAGAATCGACAGCTTCAACAAATCGCAAGAACTCCGGGGATGGTTCGAAGCTATCAAGCTTAGTTTGGATCATGGCCAACCATTCAACAAAACTAGACGATAGTTCGTAGAATCGTTGTTCAAATCGTAGGCTTGCACTCTCCAGGCTGCTAAATGTCGGGACAAGTTTGTTTAAGCTCTTCTCCAGCTTTTCACGAGCTTGGAGCATCTCATTAGATGCTTTCTTTAGCCTGCCATCGTCAAACTCTGCTGTAGCGATGCTACGGGCTTCTTTCATATTCTGGAGACGTGCGGCGTGTGCATCTGCACTCTGCCTGATTTCATCCAGACGGCCACCAGCGTTAGCCTGTTCTTGTAGGCGAGCGCCGAATACTTTCCAGAATTCAACCAGTTTATCGCCACGAATCTGACGGTCTTCCATTGCATCCGAAAATGCTTGAGATGCCTTATCACCAACTAGACCGGATTTGGTGAGTTGTGCCCAACTGTCGGCCATGGCCTGCCATGCGCCTGGGAGGCGCTCTGCAAGCTGTTGACGAGCTTCTTCGCTCATCAGCTGACCTTTGGACAGGGATTGCTGAATCGCTCTTAGAGCGCCTGCCTGATCGTCTGTAGAGACGCCTGCACCACGACCAAACGACAGCAAGCCTTGAAGCATCTTCGCGGCTTCATCGGGACTCATACCGGCAGCCGCAAGGTTTACCGTGGCCATGGTGTATGGCTTGGCGATCTCACTGCGGACGATGCCCAAATCATCAGCTAGGGCCGACAGGCGAGCCTCTGCTTTTGCGGCTGCTTCCGGGGAGCCCGTAGCCACTTTGAAGTTGGCGCGTTCAACCTTGCGTTCATCCAGGGCTTTCACGTCCTGCTTGGCTAGCTGGTTAAGCTTTGCTGCGGCTAGCGTGGCCGCTGTAGCAACTGCACCGATTGCGATGGCTGCGGGGTGTAGGCCAGCACTGAACATGGCCAGTCCTGGGATGGATGCACCAACTCCAACACCTGCACCACCAGCCAGAACATGGCTCATGCTGGAACCAAACCCGCGACTACCACCACGCCATGGGCTGGCAATGCTGCGAGATGGCCGACGTGCGTCTCCCTGCAAGCTCCGTGGGAGGCTCTTGGAGAGGCGTTCTTCTAGTCGGAGTCCGGTGATACGGGCACGGTCTGCTGCGGCTTGTGTACGGGCTCTGGTGGCTTCCAAGCGGCTGTTGGAAGCTGCCAGCCGGTTTTGTTCTTGGGCGAGACGTAGACGGCTCTGTTCCTGACGCATGCTGAATGTCTGGGCTGCCTGTTCAGCTTTGATATGACCCAGACGGGCCTTGTGTTCGGCCTGTGCTTGCTTGGCCTGGAGGGTCGATGCTTTCGCCTGAACGCTTTGGAGCTTCAACTTATTCTGATCAACTGCAAGTTGGAGCTTCGAAGCCTTCAAGGAATCTTGGAATTGCTGCTTGGTCAGTTTTTGCTGCTGGGCTAGCTGGCGCTGGATGTTTGCTGTGCCCTTTGGGGCGATGCCTAGTTTCTTTTGTAGGCGAGTGGCTTGCTTGTCGAGGGCTGCCATTTTTGCATGGATGCTATCAAGCATCTTTTCGAATCGGCGTAGCCCCGTGGAGTCAACGTCAAATCGGAGCTTGCCGACAAGGGAGGCAATTACTCTTTCACCGGACATTAGGCCCCCTTAACGTATTGTTGAATTAAAGATAGTTCGAAGGTTTTACGGGCTTTGCGAATAACTTCGTCTCGTGTGGAATCATCGAGGGTTGACAAGGTTTCTTCGTGCTGCTCTAACCATTGTTCGAATGTGCGGAATGTCCCAGCACTCTTATATACGCCCTCGGATACTGGGCGAGATACTGCATCTCCGATATCAATATCGGCTTTACGTGGTATCTCTAAAAGACTGGCCAGAAGCTTGTCATACGTCGTTTGCTCTACGGTGTACTTCGATTTTAATAGGGCTGCTGTCTGGGCTTTAGATTCTTGGAAGTTGTACATTAAAAATCTCCTGTCACCCGGTTAGGAACCGGGCAAAAGCTGTTTGCTGTGTTTGTTTTGTCTTGTGGCCTACGCCACGGAATGCGGTTTCCAACTCAGCTTCGCTGAAACATTGGCCGTCTTCTTCATAAAGGTATGCTTGCATGCCTGCGGCCTGCTCTAACGCTTCCAACTCTGCATAATCGTCTTCAGCGAAGACAGGGATTGTTAGCGCTCCTGGCGAGTTACTACTGGCCAGCTTGTTTTCCTCTTTCTTAGCGGGACAAGTTTCAGGAGCAGTAGGCAGCACTAGGCTTTCAGAGGTGAGGAGGGTATTCAGCACAGTTAGAAAATCTTCTACTTTGCCACCGTGCAGCAAATCGAACTGAGCTTGGCGAAGCGGGGCGATAGGGGCGAGGGCTTCCCGGTATTCAGATTCAGACCCGCCAGCTTTTGGACGTGACCAATGCAGAGCATGGAAGTAACCGACGATATCCGGCATAACCTCTAACCAACGTTCTGCCACTTGCTCGAATTCTGGGCGGGAGTGAGAGAGGCGCTTTAACTCTGAGAGGAACACGTCGTTGGCATTGACCCCAGAATCTGGCAGGTATCCGCCAGACTTGCCGCTAATCTCAGACTTCAGTTTGGTTAGAGCTGCGGTTGTCATCTGCTCTAGTTCGGCATGAGCTGGCACGCGGGGATCGTTGCATTGTGTCAACCAATCAAGTGAGGCTTGGCGTTTGGCTGGTTGTAGTTTGAGCTTAACGGCAATGGTTGCGGTAAAGTCTTCGCCGTAGTATTCAACGATTTTCGCCACTACAGAGGACTTTTTGTCCTCAGCCCCTACTTGCCACTTGGCTGACAAATCTAAACGGCTGATCTTGTGACCAGCCGTATGCACGAAAGCATTCCCATGCTTGGCGTTAAGGTCGCGGTAACTTACAACGAGATTATCGGCGTGCATGGTGCCGATGTAGTGCGGATGTTTTACGGGGAACAGGTGGCATAGGCTGAATTGATCGTCTTCACCGTAGCCGTTGGCCTTCAATGAAAACTTGTAGAGGGTGTGCAGCTTTTCAAGTCCGCTCAGGGTTTTTGGTAATACTTGAATAGTGCCACTTCTGCGGCAAGCATCTGCAAGATAAAACGTAAAGGCGCTGGTGCTGAACCGATATTTGCGTTGCTTGTCTAGTCGATTTGTTCTAGCACGTTGCCAAGCTTTCTTGTGGGCTTCTGTGCAGAACTCAGCGGTTTTACGTTTGAACTCGAAAAGCTGGTTGCAGTATTTACACGGCTTTGTTTTGTGTTCGGTGGACATTGGCAGTTCCTTCTAGGTTCACTGTTGGTTTTGGATTGATTAATGTGTAAGCGCGACGGCAAGCACCCGAGCAGAACGGGTAAATCTTGGTTGCGGTGAAGACATGACCGCAGTTTCGGCAAGTGCAAACTTTCATATCTTTATCCTCTGAGGTTGGTCGCTTATGCAGCGGCTTTGTAATCTACTCGGCACCAATAGCTGCAAAACTCAGTGCCGGTTTTATGTGGGTTCGAACAGTTCAAACATTCTCGTTCGTTTGCTTCCGGCTCTGGAGCGTGCCAGCTTTGAATCGGTACGCGGTGGAGATACTGGTTTTCGCCAAGACAACGAAGACGTTTATTCGTAATCATCAAGCAAACTCTCCGCCGAGTGCCTCGGTAGCTTCACGCTCTAACTTTGCAATCAACTTCGCTTCAGCTTCGGCCGCCTTCTTTGCTTCCGCACGTCGAGCCCTCTCTAGCGACTCGGCAACGATAGTGGCTCTGTGGGCTTCAAAGGCTTGACGACGTTGCTCGTTATAGGAGTCGGTCACTTCTGCTTTGATAGCTTGAAAGTCGCGTGCCTGAGCTTCAGCGGGTTTAGCCATATAACAAGAGAATGTACCGTAACCCCCAGTCTGCATTACTGTAACGGGTAACCGCTTATTGAGCGTGTAACCCTGTTCAAGCTTTTCTTGAAAAGTCAGCAGCAATTGAAGCGGGCTATCTGCTTGTACATACTCCAATGCTCCATAAGCAGAACGGCCGGCGCGGTGCGAATCCTCTGGGGTATCTACGGCATAAAAGGACAGTCGATTTTCAATCAACTTATCGACTGTGGCTTGATCGTAAACGTGAGTTATAAGATGCTTGCTCATTGGTTTGTCTCCTGTGTCAGTTGTTGTAGTAGAGCGTCGAGAACTGGGGCGCGTTCATCGTTCGGGTAGTGTTGGGTGTAGTTAAGTGGGGTTTCTTGTAGGATCGTTTTCACGCTTGACCACTGACGTTTAACTTCGGCCCACTGAGCTCTAAGCTGGGCGATTGCAAGTTGCATCTCAGTCATCTGGCGTTCTCGCTTCGGAGCTTCTTTAGCGCGTTTGGCACGGAATGCCCGTAAGTTGCAGTTAGGGGAGCAACGCTTATGGCGGACGTTACGTGGTACAAAGTGTGTGCCACAAACAGGGCATGAAATTTCTATAGACATAGTTTTACCTCGATTGATATCGTGAATTTCGGAAATAGTGAGATTGAAAACAAAGGGCACAGAAGTGCCCGATGCAAACACACAGGAGGAGGAGGTGTTTATAAGTTGGAGTTACAGCCGACTCATGCTGCCCATTCGCAGTAGTCAGTGTCGGCGCTGTGCAGTAACGCGCCCAACAAGAGCCGAGCTGTAACCCCGAACAAGGTAATTAGGTGCCATGTTCAACAGCATGCATGGCGCATGGCTCTCCCAAGCTACCGAGAGGACGAGTCCGGTACTGTCGATTGGAAATCTGGAATTTTGCTAGGAGGGGAGGTGGCGAAGAAAGTTGCTGTTTCTCATTGCGAGAACAAAACCACTTCCACATTTATATATTACCATAGATATCTGTGGTGTCAAGCTTTATTTCGGAAAGTCAAGAACTTTTTCCAATATTTTCAGCTGCCGGAATATAACTAAGCCCCACAACTACAGCGGGGCTTTTTATTGCTGTTCACAGTTCCTCTACATTCTCTCCGGTGGCATCGTCTATCAACTGGCCGTTGCGGTAGGTAATGGTGCGGGTTGGTGCCTTCTCCAGGGCTGCGAGTTCTTCCGCCTCTCGTTCTGGATCGGGTAGTGCCAGATAGAGCTGTTCTCCGTTGTGCTTGAGGCTGTAGGCATTCTGTTTCCGGTCATGGCCGAGATATTCGAATACGTGGGGGCCGGGACGCTCGTAGAAACTGTCAGCTGTGGTTAGCGTTCTACCGTCACACACCAGCGCATAATCGGCGCTCTGAAGCATGGCATTGAGCTTCATAGGGTCGTCGTCTAGCTGGTCCTCGCTCCAATCCATTGTGCTGTCGAAGTCGATCTGAGCGGGGGTGCTGACCACCGCTGCCAACTGGGTTTCCAAGACTCTTCGGCGCTCTACTGCCGCGTCTAACTGCTGCTGCACTTCCGGGATTTCATGCTGTGCCAGGAGTGTCACAAGGCGAGTGATAGTGCGGCCGATGGCTTCAATATCGCCTTCCAGCTCAATTCGGCGTTTGTCATCCGCTGTCGTCTGGCTATGGGCTAAAGCACGTTGAACGGCACTGGCGTAGGTCGTTGACCGGATGTACTCCAAGACGGAAACAGGCCAATTCGTTCTGTTGGTACAGCCAGAATTGCCCAATCGTGCACGCTTACCACAGGCCATGACGTGTGGTGAATGGCTGAGGGCCTTGTAAATGAAGTTCGTCCCGCAGGCTCCACACCGTACCAAACCTGTGAGTAGGTGTTGGGTGGGGGCTGCCTTCTTGCGGCCTCTGTTCCCGATTGCCCGTTGCACGCGGTAGAACAATTCTTTAGATACGACTGGCGGGTGAGCGTCTGGAATGTCGCCCCAATACCCGATGGCCGTGGTGTTGGTGAGCCACCGCTTGACCGTGCTGGGGTTCATCTTGGCAAGGGCTGGGTGCTTGTCCTTGATCCGAAGATAGATTCGGCGCTCGCCCAAGCCGGCTGCATAGTCCTCGAAGGCTGACACGATGATCGGCACCAGTTCGGGAATCAGATTTCCTTCTTTATCCAGCCATACAGGGGTTGAACGTTTCACGCGCTCGCCTGCTGCGGCTTTGGTTCGGCGGTCTTTGTAGCTAGCCCTAATGCGGCGGGAGAGGGCGTCCGAATATTGGTGGGCCTGCTGCACCTTGGCGACTAGAAGAAACAGCCTGTCGTTGTTGGCTGAGGCGCGGTCGTAAACCGCACCGTCGTCGAGAGTGACCACGGAGACGTTTGCTCGGACGATTTTGGTCAGCTGCGTCAGCATCTCTAGCGGCTCCAGCCGGCCTGTTCGGTCGATTGCTTCAACCAGCACAACGTCGCCGGCTTTGATAGCGCCAGCCTCGATAGCAGCCAACAGCTTGCCGAATCCGTTTTCGAGGTGTTGGCCGGAGTAGCCAGACTTGCCCAAATCTTCGAATCGCAGGCCGCTAAGGGTGTAGCCTGGATTGGCTAGGAGCCATTGGCCAATAGCTTCGTTCTGACGTACAAGGCTCGAACCGTGTTGCTGTTTGGCGCTGCTGAATCTGACGTAGGGGATGGCGTTCGGCATGGCTAACTCCAATCAAGGAGGCCCATTATCACATTGCCGATTAATGCCTGTCTCCCGCGTGAAAAAGCCGGCTATGGTAACGGATGCGGCGCCGCGGCCAAAGCGGTCGTGGCACTATTGCCGTTCGGCTTAGTCGAAAGTGTAGCGAGCACCGGCTAACAGGCTGTTAAAGTCGCGGATGACGGGGCCGACAACCCGACCAAAGGAGGTGCTGAAACGTGCTACCGCCTATCCCCCACAGCCTGGTGCCGGTCACTGCCTCGCAGGACGTGATCAAGCCCAAGCCCGAGATTCCTCCGGTGACCCCGGCCGAGGGCAGCGCCAAGGAAAGTGCGCTGAGCCTGGACAAGCGCCATCCGCAGGAAACCGAAGAGCTGCTGCGCGATGAACAGCGTCGGCGGCAGCGCCGTGGCTACACCCCCGAGCAGCTGGCCGAAGCCGAGCCGGAAGAGGTGGAACAGGCGCTGGGCGATCTGCCACGAAAGGGACTTTGGGTGGATGTGGAAGTCTGAGACACTGATTTCATCCTCTTCTTCATAGACCTCACGATGCTGTTCGCCGACCCCTTGCCCGCACTTGCCGATGCCGAGCTGGACTATCTACCCGGCTGGGTCGACGCCGCACTTGCCGACAGCTGGCTGCAAGCCCTGGTCGAGCAGACGCCCTGGCAGCAGCCGGAGCTGTTCATCCATGGCCGTTATCACCGCACGCCGCGTCTGACTGCTTGGTATGGCGAGCCGGAGGCGCGCTATCGCTACTCCGGCAAGCTGCATGAGCCGTTGCCTTGGACGCCGCTGCTCGACGAGATTCGTCAACGGGTCGCGAAAGAGGTCGGTCAACCGCTCAATGCCGTATTGCTCAACTATTACCGCGACGGCCAGGACTCCATGGGCTGGCACAGCGATGCCGAACCCGAGCTGGGGCGCAACCCGCTGATCGCCTCGCTGAACCTGGGCGGCAGCCGGCGCTTCGACCTGCGCCGCGTTGGCAGCACGCGCATCGAGCATTCGCTGACGCTGCAGCACGCCTCGCTACTGGTCATGCGCGGGCCGACCCAGCATCATTGGCAACATCAAGTGGCGAAGACGCGCCAAGCCTGTGCGCCGCGCCTGAACCTGACCTTTCGCCTGATCCGGTTTCCGCTATGAGCAATGACGACAAGCTGGTCGATTTCGCCGCCGAGCGCGACAAGCGTATCCACGACCTCAACGACAAGCGCCTCAACGAGATGCGCCAGGCGTTCGAGCAGGTGCTGCCGCTGGGCAAGGCCAAGAAGAAGTCGAAGAACAAACCGAAGAAGCGCTGATTCTCCCTCCTGAGTTCCGCCCCTGGCGGCCGCTTGGCCGCGTCCGCTGCCGTCGTACCCTCCCGTTTTCTTGACCTGCGTCAGTATTCCCGGCGCATCGATCCCGGCTGCTCCGCCGCGATTGATCCAGGTCAATTTTCCCGCCCCCGGCGCTGCTAACGTGAAGCCATCCCAGACAGACAGGCACAACAGGAGGCAGCCATGTTCGTCGATACAGTGGTTCTCGCCGGAGTCGGCACCGTACTTCTGATGATCGCCTTTTGTGGGGGCGTTGGTTACTTCATCTGGAAGGATGCGCACAAGCGCAAGCAGAGCTGATCCTTCCAGCTCACAGGGCACGCAAGGCAATTTGGGCGACTTCGGTCGCCCTTTTTTTGTTTCCGCGGTTGAGGTCCGGCTTGGCTTTCAGCAAAGCCGTGCAGAAAAGATGGAATTCCATTAATATTGGTAGCTACCTAATAATTAGGTTGGTCTGTAGGCCGGTCATCCGCTCGTCTACGCTTTCCATCTGAACCATAAAGCTGCATTTTCATGCGCAATACCTTGCTGCTCTTCCTGGCCCCCAGTGCGCAGGCCGCACAATTTGCCATCAAGACCCTGCTGGGCGGTGGTCTGGCGCTTTGGCTCGCCTTTCGCTTCGGTCTGCAGCAACCGCAGTGGGCGCTGATGACGGCCTTCATCGTGGCTCAGCCGCTGTCCGGCATGGTGGTGCAGAAGGGCCTGGCACGTCTGCTGGGAACGCTGGTGGGCACCTGCATGGCGGTGTTGATGATGGCCCTGTTCGCTCAGGCGCCCTGGTTGTTCCTGCTTGCCCTGGCGGCCTGGCTCGCCCTGTGTACCGCCGCCTCGACCATGCTGCGCAGCGCCTGGAGCTATTCCTTCGTACTGGCCGGTTATACCGTGGCGATCATCGGTCTGCCGGCCATCGATGCGCCGCTGACGGTTTTCGATCAGGCGGTGGCGCGTTGCACGGAGATCTGCCTGGGCATTATTTGCGCCACGGCAGTCAGTGCCATCCTCTGGCCGCAGCGGGTCGAGCGGCAGTTGGTGCAGCAGGCACGTAGTGCCTGGCAGGCGGGGGTAGGGGCGGCCGCTGCGGCGCTGGCCGGCCAGGCATCGGCGCGTCAGGGGCTGCTGGAGGTGCTGGGCCGTATCGTCGCGGTGGATGCCCAGCGCGAGCATGCCTGGTTCGAAGGCAGCCGCGGCCGCCAGCGCGCCCGTGCATTGCGTGGTCTGAGCCGCGATCTGCTTACCCTGCTGCGTCTGGCACGTGGCGTGGCACGGCAATGGCGGCAGTTGAACGAGGCGCAAAGTCATGCCCTGGCGCCCTGGCTGGAGCAGGTGCAAGCGCAGCTGCAGGCAACAGAGCGCGATCAGTTGCCTGCATTGGCCTCTCGCCTGCGCGAGGCTGCGGAGGATGATGCGCTCGACGCCGCGCAGCGCTTCTGTCTGGAGCGCCTGGCGCTGCTGGTGCTGCGACTGGATACCGCCGGTCATTCTCTGGCGGCGGTGGAGCGCGGTCAGGTGACCGGCGAGGTGCCGCCGGCCTTGTCCTGGCACAGCGATTGGCAGACGGCGGCGGTCTACGGTGCGCGCAGCGCTCTGGCGTTTCTCGCGCTCTCGGCGTTCTGGCTGGCCACCGGCTGGACCGCTGCCAGCGGTGCACTGCTGCTGACCTGCGTGGTCTGCAGCCTGTTCGCCAGCCGCGAGAATGCCGCGCAGATCGGCCTGCTGTTCATGCGCGGGATCTTCTACGCGTTGCCGGTGGCCTTCTTCGTCGGCCAGATCCTGCTGCCACAGCTGAACGGCTTCGCCATGCTCTGCCTGGCGCTTGGCGTGCCGCTTTTCTTTGGCGCGCTGGGCATGGCCAGCCCGGCGCTGGGGGCGACGGCCACCTCGTTCAGCCTGCACTTCATCGTGCTGTGCGCCCCGCAGAACGATATGCACTACGACGTCGCCTTCTTCCTCAACGAGTCCCTGGCCATGCTGATAGGCGTCGGCTGTGCGGTGCTGGCATTCAACCTGGTGGTCCTGCGCAATCCCCGCTGGCATGGCCGCCGCTTGCTGCGCGCGACGCTGCAGGATCTGGCCCGGCTCACGCGGCAGCCGCTGGTCGGCGCCGAAAGCTGGTTCGGTGGCCGCATGGCCGATCGCCTCCTGCAGCTGGCCCGGCACTATCCGGTGCTGCCCAGCCAGAGTCGCAGCCGTTGGGATGACGGCGTCGCCAGCCTCGACCTGGGCGACGAGCTGCTGCATCTGCGCGCCTGTCTGGCAGCGGGAGATCGCGCGCTGGGCGCGGCCGAGACCCAGTTTCTCGAGCATCTGCGCCGGCAGCTGCTGCTCGGGCCGGCACCACAGCGCAGCGCCGCGCTCGACGACGCGCTGAGCGACCTGCTGCAGGCACTGCGCGCTGCGCCGCCGAGCATCGACCGGCGCCTTGCCGAGGCGGCCCTGCTGCAATTGCGCCAAGGCTGGCAGCACTGGTGCGAACAACAAGGGGAAAACCATGGGGTTGCGTGAATGGTCGCTGGGCGGCGTGCTGCTCAGCCCGATGCTGCTGTATGCACTGCTGGCGCTGCTGCTCACCGGGCTGCTGCGTCTGGGCTTGCAGCGCCTCGGTGTGGCGCGCTGGATCTGGCATGAGGCGCTGTTCGACTGCGCCCTGTATGTCTGCGTATTGGCGGCCGTGGTGGCCGTGCTGGGATATTGAACGAGGAGAGTGACATGCGATTCACCCTGCGTGTCGGCATTACCCTGAGCCTGGTGGCGGTGGCCGTGCTGGCCGGCGCCTGGTTATGGCAGCACTACCTGTATTCGCCGTGGACGCGCGACGCGCGGGTGCGCGCCGATGTGGTGACCATCGCCCCCGATCTGGCCGGCTGGGTACGCGAGCTGAAGGTGCGCGACAACCAGCATGTGGCGGCGGACGAGTTGCTGATGAGTCTGGATCGCGAGCGTTACCAGGTCGCCCTCGAACAGGCGCAGGCCGTGGCCGAGACCCGCCGCCAGCAGTTGCTGCTGCGCGAGCACGAGGCCGGCCGTCGTATGCGCCTGGGGCCGCAGGCGATCAGCGCCGAACTGCGCGACAACGCCCAGATCAGCGCCGAGATCGCCCGCGGCGAGTATCGCCAGGCGCAGGTGGCGGTCAGGTCCGCCGAACTGGACCTGGCGCGCAGCGAAGTGCGGGCGCCACGCGCCGGGCAGGTGACCAACCTGCGCCTGGCCGAAGGCAACTACGTGCGAGCCGGCGAGCCGGTGCTGGCCCTGGTGGACGAGTCGTCCTTCTATGTGCAGGCCTATTTCGAGGAAACCAAACTGCCGCGCATCCGCATCGGCGCGCCAGTGGAAATCTGGTTGATGAGTGGCGATCAGCCGCTGCGCGGCGAGGTGGAGAGCATCAGTCGCGGCATTGCCGACCGCAATGCCAGCCCGGATGGACAGCTGCTGGCCGATGTCGAACCGACCTTCAACTGGGTGCGCCTGGCGCAGCGCATTCCGGTGCGGATCAAGCTCGATGAGGTGCCTGCAGGCGTGGTGCTGAGCGCAGGCATGACCGCCAGTGTGCGGGTGATGGAGTAGGGGCGGACGCCGCTGGCAGCGGCGTCCGCGGGGCTCAGCCGACAGTCACTTGCGGCATGGCCGGCATGGTCACGGTCTGTTCGCTCGCCGGGGCGAGGACTTCGGCTTCGCCGTCGACCACCTGCTTGTTGTCCTGGTTGAACACGCGGGTGGCGATGCGCACGCGATTCTTCGGCAGTTTTTCCAGTACTTCCAGCTGCACGGTCAGGGTATCGCCGAGTTTCACCGGGCGAGTGAACTTGAGCTGCTGGCCGAGGTAGATGGTGCCGGGGCCCGGCAGGCGGCAGGCGATGGCCGCGCTGATCAGCGCGCCGGTGAACATGCCGTGGGCGATGCGCTCCTTGAACATCGTCTCGGCGGCGAAGTCGGCGTCCAGGTGCACCGGGTTGTTGTCGCCCGAGACGGCGGCGAACAGTTGCACGTCGCGCTCCTGCACATGCTTCTCGAAACTGGCCTGCTGGCCGATGCTGAGGGCGTCGTAGGGGATGTTGGTGACCTGAGTCATGGACACTCCTTGGTTGGCTTGCGACCGTGGCCGAGCGTCTGCTGCAGCCAGTCGATCAGCTGGGCGGTGACCTCGTCGCGATTGCTCTCGTTGAGCAGCTCATGGCGGGCCTCGGGGTAGATCTTCAATTGCACGTCACGCACACCGGCCTCGCGCAGGGCGCCAGCCAGATCGGCCAGGCGCTTGCCGTCGCTGACCGGGTCGCGCGAGCCGCCAATCACCAGCAGCGGCAGGTCGGCATCGATCTGCGCCAGGTTGCCGGGTGGCGTGATGTGCTGCAGGCCGTCGAGCAGGTCGCACCACAGCTGCGTGGTGCAGACGAAACCGCACAGCGGGTCGGTCACGTACTTGTCCACTTCCGCGGCATCGCGGCTGAGCCAGTCGAAGGCGGTGCGGTTGGGCTTGAAGGCCTTGTTGAACGAGCCGAAGGACAGAAAGTCGATGACCTTGCTGCGCCCCTTGGGGCCCAGGCGCCAGCGTTCGAAGCCGGCGATCAGTCGCGCGGCCTTGTACAGCGCTACCGGTTGGTAATTGGAGCCGGAGAGCACGGCGCCCTGCAGGCTGCAGCTATGGCCCATCAGGTAGGCCATGCCGATGTAGCTGCCCATGCTGTGGCCGAAGAGAAAGATCGGCGTGTGCGGGTGTTGCTGACGGATGTGATGGTTGAGTGTGGAAAGGTCGCCCACCACCTTGTTCCAGCCGTCTTCATCGGCGTAGTGGCCAAGGGTGCCGTGTTCGGCGCTACGGCCATGGCCGCGCTGGTCCAGCGCGTAGAGGGCGAAGCCCGCCGCGACCAGCGCTTCGGCCAGGCGTGCATAGCGCAGGCTGTGTTCGGCCATGCCATGGGCCAGCATGACCGTCGCGCGTGGCGGCGCGTCGCTGTGCCAGTGGTTGACGTGCAGTGGAGTGCCATCGCTGGCGCTGAGAATGAAGGCGTCGTGGCGCATGGCGAATCCTTGTGCCGGGAGTTGCCGCATTGTGCACCTTGGCCGGCATCTGGCAAAGCGCCACGAGGTCGCGCGTTTTCGTAAAGATCGGAAACGAATCGCCGCATTTATATCGAGATTCAGCCCATCAATGACGCCTTCGAGCTATAGGCGACAGGGCTCTGAACTGCTACTTTCCGGGGCAGTCCCGCTGGGCATCCTGAAAAAATCACCTGCGTCGTCAGCGCGGCGTTGCAAGCAGTCTCGTGCACGAGTCCGATGCCCTCATCGAGCACTCATGGGCCTGGCGTGCTGGCTGGCGCTGACTGCCTCGCCAAGGTTTTCAGGACGTGCCTCCTGCGGGCCAGATCACTTCAGGGGAAGAGGACAAGAACAATGCAACCTGATTTCTGGAACGACAAACGCGCGCCCGGTGTGCCCAACGAGATCGACCTGTCCAGCTACAAGTCGGTGATCGAGGTGTTCGAGCGTTCGTGCAAGCGTTTCGCCGACCGCCCGGCGTTCAGCAACCTGGGTGTAACCCTGAGCTACGCCGAGCTGGATCGCCTCTCGGCGGCCTTCGCGGCCTATCTGCAGAAGCACACCGACCTCAAGCCGGGCGACCGTATCGCGGTACAGATGCCCAACGTGCTGCAGTATCCCATCGCCGTGTTCGGCGCCATGCGCGCCGGGCTGATCGTGGTCAACACCAACCCGCTGTACACCGCCCGCGAGATGCGTCACCAGTTCAAGGACGCCGGTGTGCGTGCACTGGTGTACCTGAACATGTTCGGCAAGCTGGTGCAGGAGGTACTGCCGGATACCGAGATCGAGTACCTGATCGAAGCCAAGATGGGCGACATGCTGCCCAGCCTCAAGGGCTGGTTGGTCAACACCGTGGTGAAGAAGGTCAAGAAGATGGTGCCCGACTACCATCTGCCCCAGGCCATCGCCTTCAAGCTGGTGCTCAAGCAGGGCCATGGCCAGGCGCTGACGCCGGTCAAGGCCAGTCACGACGATATCGCCGTGCTGCAGTACACCGGCGGCACCACCGGCGTGGCCAAGGGCGCCATGCTGACTCACGGCAACCTGGTGGCCAACATGCTGCAGGTCGACGCCTGCCTGGCGCAGCTCGGTGACGACGGCAAGCCGCTGATGAAGCAGGGCCAGGAGATCATGATCGCGCCGCTGCCGCTGTACCACATCTATGCCTTCACCGCGAACTGCATGTGCATGATGGTCAACGGCAACCACAACGTGTTGATCACCAATCCGCGCGACATTCCGGGCTTCGTCAAGGAGCTGGGCAAGTGGAAGTTCTCCGCGCTGCTGGGTTTGAACACCCTGTTCGTCGCGCTGATGGATCATCCGGAGTTCAAGAATCTCGATTTCTCCAATCTCAAGGTGACCAACTCCGGCGGCACCGCCCTGGTCAAGGCCACCGCCGAGCGCTGGCAGCAGATGACCGGTTGCACCGTGGTGGAAGGCTACGGCCTGACCGAAACCTCGCCGGTGGCCAGCACCAACCCCTACGGCAACAGAGCGCGCCTGGGCACCGTGGGTATTCCGGTGCCGAGCACGGCGTTCAAGGTGATCGACGACGATGGCAACGAGCTGCCGCTCGGCGAGCGGGGCGAGCTGTGCATCAAGGGGCCGCAGGTGATGAAGGGCTACTGGCAGCGTCCGGAGGCCACCGCTGAGGTGCTCGACGCCGAGGGCTGGTTCAAGACCGGCGACATCGCGGTGATCGACCCCGACGGCTTCGTGCGCATCGTCGATCGCAAGAAGGACATGATCATCGTCTCCGGCTTCAACGTGTACCCGAACGAGATCGAGGACGTGGTCATGGCCCACCCGAAAGTCGCCAGCTGCGCGGCCATCGGCGTGCCGGACGAGAAATCCGGCGAGGTAGTCAAGCTGTTCGTGGTGCCGCGTGACGGCGGCGTGACCATTGAAGAGCTCAAGGCCTACTGCAAGGAGAACTTCACCGGCTACAAGGTTCCCAAGCACATCGTCCTGAAGGACGCCTTGCCGATGACCCCGGTCGGCAAGATCCTGCGCCGCGAGCTGCGCGACATCGCCTGATGTCCGAGCCCCTCCGCTGTTCTGGCGGAGGGGCTTTCCCGTCTTCTGCTGCCGCTACGGCAGTTCAATTGTGGTGATTTCGTAACCGGGCGGACGAGCCCGCAGGCGTTTCATCGACCGCAGCACTTCACCTCCAGCAGATCCAGGCTAGGCTTGGCGCGCCGAGATGGGCGAGCTAGAGGCTTTCTGCCACATTTCGTGACAGATGACGCTTTGTGACTGATACTTTTATTCTGGTCACTTTGCTGACTGCGCAGGCCATGTTTGGTGCTGGTCGGCCTTTGGCAAAGCTGCTACTCTCGGCGCGCTTTCAGGCCTGAAGGCCAATGGAAAAGCGAGCTAAACACACAACAAACAACCGCCTGCGCGCGGTGAAGATCAGCTGTTGCTTAGGAGTGGGCTTCCATGACCGAAAACTTCTGGAAGGACAAGTATCCCGTTGGGGTTGCTGCCGAAATCAATCCCGACCAGTACCCGAACATCCTCGCGGTACTGAAGGAGTCCTGCCAACGCTTCGCCGACAAGCCTGCTTTCAGCAACCTGGGCAAGACGCTCACCTACGGCGAGATCTACAAGCTTTCCGGTGACTTCGCCGCCTACCTGCAGAAGCACACCGATCTCAAGCCCGGCGACCGCATCGCCGTGCAGCTGCCCAACGTCCTGCAGTATCCCATCGTGGTATTCGGTGCCATGCGTGCCGGCCTGGTGGTGGTCAACACCAACCCGCTGTACACCGCGCGGGAAATGGAGCACCAGTTCAACGACTCCGGGGCCAAGGCGTTGATCTGCCTGGCCAACATGGCGCACCTGGCCGAGCAGGTCGTGCCCAAGACCGGCGTCAAGCACGTGATCGTCACGGAAGTGGGCGACATGCTGCCGACCTTCAAGCGTCT
This sequence comes from Pseudomonas hydrolytica, assembly GCF_021495345.1. Lineage (NCBI taxonomy): Bacteria > Pseudomonadati > Pseudomonadota > Gammaproteobacteria > Pseudomonadales > Pseudomonadaceae > Ectopseudomonas > Ectopseudomonas hydrolytica. The sequence continues at coordinate 3,624,784 of NZ_CP099397.1, read as the reverse complement.
GCTGGTCAATGCCGTGATCAAGCACGTGAAGAAGATGGTGCCGTCCTATCACCTGCCGCAGGCGGTCAAGCTCAACGATGCGCTGGCCAAGGGCCGCGGGCAGAGCTTCAACGAAGCCAATCCGAGCAACGCCGATATCGCCGTGCTGCAGTACACCGGCGGCACCACCGGCGTGGCCAAGGGCGCCATGCTCACCCATCGCAACCTGGTGGCCAACATGCTGCAGGTCAAGGAGCTAATGGGCGCCAACCTTGACGAAGGCTGCGAAGTGCTGATCGCACCGCTGCCGCTGTATCACATCTACGCCTTCACCTTCCATTGCATGGCGATGATGCTGATCGGTGGCCACAACATCCTGCTGACCAACCCGCGCGACCTGCCGGCCGTGGTCAAGGACCTGGCCAAGTACCGCTTCACCGGTTTCGTCGGCCTCAACACCCTGTTCGTGGCCCTGTGCAACAACGAAGAGTTCCGCAAGCTGGATTTCTCCGCCCTCAAGCTCACCGTTTCCGGTGGCATGGCCCTGCAACTGGCTACCGCCGAACGCTGGAAGGAAGTCACCGGCTGCGCCATCTGCGAAGGCTTCGGCATGACCGAAACCAGCCCGGTGGCCACGGTCAACCCGTTCAGCGCCATCCAGCTCGGCACCATCGGCATTCCAGTGCCCTCGACCCTGTGCAAGATCATCAACGACGACGGTCAGGAACTGGCCATTGGCGAGATCGGCGAGCTGTGCGTGAAGGGCCCGCAGGTGATGAAGGGCTACTGGCAGCGTCAGGAAGCCACCGACGAGATCCTCGACGCTGACGGCTGGCTGAAGACCGGCGACATCGGCCTGATTCAGGAAGACGGCTACCTGCGCATCGTCGACCGCAAGAAGGACATGATTCTGGTGTCCGGCTTCAACGTCTACCCGAACGAGCTGGAAGACGTGCTGGCGACCCTGCCGGGCGTGCTGCAATGCGCCGCCATCGGCGTGCCGGACGAGAAATCCGGCGAGGCGATCAAGGTGTTCGTGGTGGTCAAGCCGGGCGAGAGTGTGACCAAGGAGCAGGTGATGGAGCACATGCGCGCCAACCTCACCGGCTACAAGGTGCCCAAGGCCGTCGAGTTCCGCGACGTACTGCCGACCACCAATGTCGGCAAGATCCTGCGTCGCGAACTGCGCGACGAAGAGCTGAAGAAGCTGGGCAAGAAGTGATTCGCCTGCGCTGACAAGAACGCCACCTTCGGGTGGCGTTTTTTTTGTTGCGTCACCTTCCCGTAGGGTGCGCCGCGCGCACCACGCTCTTATAGGGGGGCGAATCGGTGCGCACGGTGTTCAGCCTCTGGCTTCCTTCGCCCCACGCCAGGCCACCAGCAGCACGCCGCTGACGATGCACAAGGCAGCCAGCAGCATGGTCAGGCTGCCGCGCTCGCCCAGCAGACCGATGGCGATGGCAGCGCCGACAATGGCGGCCACCGAGCCGATCTGGCTGAGAAACACTGCGCCGGCCAGCTTCTGCAGCACGAAGAACAGCGCGTAGATCATGGCGAACAGCAGCATCTGCAGGACCAGCAGAACGAGCGCTGACGTGCTGTCCAGGCGCGGTGCCAGGTCGATGCCGAACAGGGCCATGGGTACCAGCAGCAGAGCGCCGCCAAGCAGCATGCCCGGCGCTAGCGACAGCGGGCTGGCGCCTCGTGGCCAATAGCGCGAACGATAGATGTTGCCCAGCGCCAGAAACACCGGCACGCACAGCGCGGCCAGAACCCACAGCGACGGGCTGTCACCTGCATGCAGCTTGCCCAGCGCCAGCAGCAGACTGCCAGCCAGGCCGATGCAGATGCCCAGAAGGCGGATGCGGCTGAGCCCTTCCATGCGTAGCGCCAGGGCCAGCAGATAGGTGATCAGCGGGGGAAAGGCGAGGCACATCGAGGCGAAGCCGGCACCGACATGGCCGATGGAACTGAACAGCAGGCCGTTGGGTATGGCAATGCTGAGCAGGCCCGAAGCCAGATAGTAGCGCTGCAGGCGCGGTCCCAGGCCGGGGCGTTCGCCGCGCAGCCAGGCGAACAGCAACAGCAGCAGGCCGCCGCCGAGCAGACTCCAGAGCAGATAGGCCAGCGGCGACCAGCCGGCATTGCCCGCCAGCTTCACCAGATTGCTGGTCAGCCCCATGAGCGCGCCAATGGCGAACAGGAGCGACAGAGCCAGAAGCGGCCGTGAGTTGGAGCCTGACATGCGGATGCCTCCTCGCTATGAATACGTTACGATGGGAACATTCTTTTTGAAAAGTATCTTGATAACAAGATAAATCGAGGGCGACATGCAAGACCGTGCACAACTGGCTGCCAATCAGTGGCAGCAACAGCGTCCCGACCTGGATGGCTTCTCCATGGCCGTGATCGGGCGCCTGGGCGAACTCAGCCAGGTGATCAGTCGAGACCATCTGCTGCCGTTCTTCGCTGCGCATGGCCTGCAGGCCGGCGAGTTCGACCTGCTCGCCACCCTGCGCCGCTCGGGCGAGCCCTATGCCTTGATGCCCACCACCCTTTACGAGAGCGCGATGATTTCCTCGGGCGGCATGACCAGCCGTATAGACCGACTGGAAAAGGCCGGGCTGATCGAGCGGCGCAAACACCCCAGCGACCGTCGTGGCGTGCTGGTGGCACTGACGCCTGCCGGTTTCGATCTCATCGATGGCATGCTTGCCGCCCACGTCGCCAACCTGCAGCGCGTGCTCTCAGGATTGACCGTCGACGAACAGCAGACGTTGCATGAATTGACCGGCAAGCTGCTGGCGGGCTTGGTTCAGCGAGATGAGTGAGGGGGAGGGCGTGAGCCCGCTCGACCTGGAGGTGGAGGATGGATCCGCCTTTTTCATTCCTGACGAACGGTAGATTCCTGCATTGACATATCGGTAAATCTCGATATTATCGGCCCATGGAACTGATCAACGTATTCAAAGCCCTCTCGAATCCTACCCGCCTTGAAATCCTCAAGGGGCTGAAGGACCCGGTGAAGAACTTTCCTCCGCAGGATGAAGGGGACGTTCATACGGTGGGCGTCTGCGTCAGCAGCATTCAGGAAGGCGTCGGTCTGTCGCAGTCGACGGTTTCCGATTACCTGGCAACGCTGCAGCGAGTAGGTCTGGTCGAAGTGCGTCGTATCGGTCAGTGGACCTACTACAAGCGCAACGAAGCGAACATCCGTGCTCTGGTCGAGCTCATAGGCAAAGAGCTGTAATTTTTTAACTTAAAATATCGGTAATTCCCGATATCCCTTTTTACCGAATCATTCGCGATGGAGAGATCGTAGAAAAGACCCGTTAATTTTTTTGACCCAGTATATCGAAAAATCCCTATATCCCTTTTTCCAGAAACGAGGAACTACCATGAAAGCGCAAATTCTCAACTCATTCGGCGGCCCGAACGCATTTGAACTGAGCGAAGTACCCAAGCCCGTGCCGCAAGCAGGGCAGGTTCTGGTGCGAGTGCACGCAACCTCCATCAACCCGCTGGATTACCAGGTACGCCGGGGCGACTACGTCGACTACGTGCCTCTCCCCGCCATCACCGGGCATGACGTATCCGGCGTCGTCGAAGCCGTCGGCCCAGGCGTGACGAGCTTCGTGCCGGGCGACGAGGTCTGGTACACCACGCAGATCTTCGAAGGCGACGGCAGTTATGCCGAGTACCACGTGGCGTCCGAAAGCATCATCGGCAAGAAGCCGGCATCGCTGAGCCATCTCGAGGCAGCCAGCCTGACGCTGGTAGGCGGGACGGTATGGGAAGCACTGGTCGGGCGTGCGGCGCTTAGGGTCGGGGAAAGCATTCTGATCCACGGCGGCGCGGGTGGCGTGGGCCATGTCGCGATCCAGGTGGCAAAGGCCATTGGCGCGCGGGTGTTCACCACCGTGCGTGAAGCGAACTTCGAGTTCGCCCGGGGCCTGGGCGCCGACGTGGTCATCGACTACGAACAAGAGGATTACGTGGACGCCGTCCTGCGGGAAACGGATGGCCAGGGCGTGGATGTGATCTTCGACACCATCGGCGGCGACACCCTGACTCGTAGCCCCGACGCGCTCGCCCAGCTCGGCCGGGTGGTTTCGATCGTGGACATCGCCAAGCCGCAGAACCTCATTCAGGCCTGGAGCAAGAACGCCAGTTATCACTTCGTCTTCACCCGCCAGAACCGCGGCAAGCTCGATGAACTGAAGGCATTGGTCGAGCGCGGTCAACTGCGGCCCCATGTTGGGGCGATCTATTCGCTCGCCGACATTTCAAGTGCGCACGCCTTGCTGGAGACCCCTAACAACGGTCTTCGCGGGAAAATCGCGATTGCCGTCGAGCCCTCGCTGATTTCGTAAGTTCACACTTTTAATTGTCACACTCACTCTCGAGGAATACCCCATGATTTATGAAATCGCACTGTTGCCGGTTCACACCCAACATATTGAACAGTTCAAGCGCGCATTCGCCGAAGTTGCTCCTTTGCTGATACGCGCAAAGGGTTACGGCGGCCACTTGCTCGCGCAAGGGATCGAAACGCCCCATGTTTTCAACCTGATCGTGCGCTGGGCTTCACTTGAGGATCACACGCCGGGCTTCGAGGCGAGTGAAGACCACCGGGTGTTCATGCTGGGCCTGGAGGAATTTTTTTCCGAAGAGCCGACCGTCTACCACATCGAGGAGGCCGCTTTTGCTGCCGGCGGTGGTCAAGGCAGTGCCTTCGACTTGATTCCGCAAGTTTCCTAGAGGCTCAGTAATTGGCCAGCAAGGCGTGCAGAAACGCTTAGCCAATTGTAACGACCGCACCTGAACTGACAGTTATCTGCATTAGACGACTGTCAGGTCAACTTCAGTTTGCAGTGTGGATATTGAGCGCGACGGAGATCGACAAACTCCATGCGCGAGCATGTCGCCCATCTGCACTCGCACCAGCCGCACTTACCTCAAGCTCGTTTGTTCCAGGAGTAGTGATTGCTTGCTTTCTCTTGGAGGCATCCGAGAATTTTTATCCTTAGTTGGAGTTTGAAATATGATCAGCAAGAAGATTAGCCAATATGTTGTCCTCAGCCTTGGCGTACTGTTATCGTTTAACGTGCTCGCGGAAAGTGCGCCGACAACTTACAAGTACGGCGCAAAGCTTGATATTGCAAAGGTTCTATCCATCTCGACGCCCAAAACCCACAGCTGCAAGCCAGTGGATCAGGTCATGACATACGTGGATTCGGCTGGAAAAGTTCAGGTCCTGAAATATAGAGCCCTTTCAGATGCATGCAGCAAAGGGCACTGACACGATCCCAGGGGCGTCCAAGAGGCGCCCTGGTTTTAAATCACTGCGGCTTCAGCCACTCCTGCATCCATCTCTGATAAGCGTTGTCGTCGTGCTTGCTGCGATGTTTCGGCTGGATGACTTCGCTGCTGTTTCTGTCGGATTGATCTTCTCTATTTTCTGATAGCCACGGTATTACTGACCGTACATGGGCTCGGATGACGAATTGGCCACAAGTGGCCGGTGGCCCGACTCATCCTGTCTCGCCAGCACAACGACTAAACCGCCCACGAACACCGCATGAACTGGCTCCCGATCACCGGGGTTGAAGGCTTGCAGCACCGGTACCAGGTCGCCGCGTTGCAGATCCTCGGCCACGCTGAATTCGCCGATGCGGGCGATGGTCCGGCTGACCGCCGAAGGTGTCAGCCCCTGCGCACGGGTGGCGGCCGACAGGCTGCTTTGCTCCGCCACGGTGGCGAACACCGCCATGTCACCTGATCGGCCGCCTACGTCCATTTTTGCTCCGTAAGCAAAGGTGTTTGGCAGAAAGGCCATCTACCGCCGCCAAGGTTCGGCTCCTAGCATTCGCGGCATTGATGAGGAGCCTTTGCATGCGTATCAATCCACCACTCGTTGCACTCGCCATCGGTGCCTTCGGCATCGGCGTTACCGAGTTCGCCCCCATGGGCATGTTGCCGGGCATCGCCAGCGATCTCGGTGTTTCCATTCCCGCTGCCGGCCTGCTGGTCAGCGCCTACGCGCTGGGCGTGCTGCTCGGCGCGCCGCTGATGACCCTGACCACCGGCAGGATTCCCCGGCGCTACCTGCTGATCGGGCTGATGGGCATCTTCACCTGGGGCAACCTGATGTCGGCCCTGGCCACCGATTACTACAGCCTGATGATCGCCCGGGTGGTGACCTCGCTGAACCACGGCGCCTTCTTCGGCGTCGGCTCCATCGTCGCCGCCAGCGTGGTCGCGCCGGACAAGCGCGCCGGGGCGGTGGCGGCCATGTTCATGGGCCTGACATTGGCGACCATCGGCGGCGTGCCGCTGGCGACCTGGTTCGGCGAGGTGTTCGGCTGGCGTACGGCTTTTGCGGGCATTACCGGCCTGGGCGTATTGGCCATGCTCGCGCTGTGGCTCGCCTTGCCCAACGTACCGCTGCCGAAGAGCGACGGCGTGCTGGCGGAAATCCGCGTGCTGGGCCGTGGCCCGGTGCTGGCGGCCCTAGCCCTGACCGTGATCGGTTCCAGCGCGATGTTCACCGTGTTCACCTACATCGCACCGATCCTCAGCAGCGAGACCCAGGCGTCCACCGCCTTTATCACCGCCATGCTGGTGCTGTACGGCATCGGCCTGACGCTGGGCAATGTGTGGGGCGGCAAGGCGGCGGATCGCTCCGTCGATCGCACCCTGATCGTCTCGCTGAGTGCGCTGATCCTGGTCTTGCTGGCCTTCACCGTGCTGATGCGCTGGCCACTGCCAGCCGCCGTGGCCATCCTGATCTGGGGCATCGCCAGCTTCGCCATCGTGCCGCCGCTGCAGATGCGCGTGATGGAAGCAGCCAAGGCCGCGCCCAACCTGGCCTCGGCAGTGAATATCGGCGCCTTCAACCTGGGGAACGCGATTGGCGCGGCGCTGGGTGGTGCGGTGATCAACGCCGGGCTGGGCTACCCGGCAATCTCCCTGGCCGGCGCGGCGATGGCAGGATTGGGGCTGCTGATGGTGCTGGGGTTTGCCTGGCGCTCCCGAGGTGCAGCGGTGGTAGCGGTTTAAGAAGAGACACCTAAGAAGGGGGGATTAAATCTCCCCTTCCGGTTTACGCCTTCGCAGCAGGGCTCAAGCGAAAGCTGACACCCATGCGGTTGAACGCGTTCATGGCTGCGATCGCCGCCGTAAGGTCGACCAGGTCTTTCGGAGTGAACGCGGACGATGTCGCGGCATAAGCTTCATCGGAAACATGCCTTTCACCAACCAGGGTCACTTCTTCCGTCCAGGCCAGGGCGGAACGTTCCTGGTCGGAGAACAGATGCGCGGCCTCATGCCAGACGGGCACCAGAACGAGCTTTTCTACTGACATACCTCCCTTGATCAGATCTCGTGAATGGATATCGATGCAGTGCGCGCATCCATTGATTTGCGATGCCCGCAAGAACACGAGATGTATGAGCTGAGGTGGCAGGTTCGTTCCGGTGGTGACGAAATGGTGCAGACCACCCAGTGCTTTGGCTGCACCGGGTGAAGCCTCAAACCAATCAAGACGAGTCATAGAGCAGTACCCTTTGTGGATGGGGGATCAGTAAGGTCTGCTCAATTAAGACAACTAAGAGGATCAGGGTATTGATCCAATTAAGGGCTTAATGAGTGGTCCACTTTGCGGCGTGGCCGTTGTGGCTTTTGATGCGGTGGGTGTGGAGTGGCTGATCTGCTGTTCAGCGTCCATCGCTCAGGCTTTAGCCTGAAGAGCGTTGCGATGCTCGGGTTTCTGGCTATATGAAAGCCTTGCAAACTGGTTCGTGGCCGCTCAGCTCTGTGAACGGCGCCCGCAAAAAATACGATGGCTCCCGCGCTCCGGCGTGGTAACGATCATGAAACGACTGCTTTTGGCCGATTGCAGCCAGCCACGACGGGCCGCTCTCGGCCAAGAGCGGAAGATCCGTCCTGTAAACCAATCTGTCCCTTTTCTCTTTTCTGCCTAAGTGTGAAAATCTGGCCGTTCCCCCTCGACTTTACGTTGCAACAGCGTGCTGATCGAGCGGCATCGCTCTAATTTCTGCTGCTTGCTTTCAGTCTCTATTCTGTCTTCACCGCTACTGGATAATTTCATGGCCGAGCAAAAAATTATTTCCTTCGGTTAATCTAAGTTTCGCATTTCAGTATCTAATATTTTAAGGGTGTGATATGCATGTAGATATCGGAGATGTCGGCGAAGATGTGTTCCAGAAATGGTGTAGTTCTGTAGGTCTAAATGCACACAAGGCTCAGCGCGATAGATATGGGTGGGACTATTACGTAGAAATGGCGGTATCTCGAACTACCGGTAGCGCATATGATCTCCACAAAGGAAATGGCGCATTTAAGGTTCAGGTAAAATCCACGAAGAGTCGATCCACTTCAGTTCAGGTTGAGCTGTCCAACCTGTTGGCGCTGGCTACTGATCCTTTGCCAACATTCTATTTACTTCTCCAATTTGACTCGGCCTTAGAGAATGAACCGCATTCCGCCTACTTGGTGTGCTTGGACAATCGCTGGGTAGAGAAAATCCTCAGGCGGGTACGAGAGGTCACAATTCAAGATGCTGATGCGAAACTCAATAGAAAGAAAATTTCCGTTTCTTTTGGGAAGTGTGACCTAATTTCACCAGTAAATGCTCATGGTTTCATGGCGAAGATTTTAGAGCTGGTTGATGGGGATTTCTCTGCTTTCTCTAAGCAGAAGCAAGGCTATTTGTCGGAGGTTGGTTTTGAAGATGGCGCAGCAGAAATTCGCATACAACTTGAAACAAAAGAGCAGCAGGAGCAGTTTATTCTTGGCACCCTTGGGTACCGTGAACCAATAAGCGTGGCTTCTTTCCAAGCATGGGAAAAAAGATTCGGTATACGTGACCTACTGCCTACTATAGATTCTACTCAAGGGACGATTGAACTGATCGTTGGTGATCAGCGGGCGGTGCGTATAATGCTGGCTGGTCAGGGTATGGAGCCGCTATTTTTTAATATGCAGTTATACATCTCCCCGATACCCAGTGCGGGTCAGTATCTGCCATTTCGTCTTCGTGGGCGTTATTTTGATGTATTAATTGATCCTGCTAAGAAGAATATCAAAGTAACCCCTGAAATTGAGCCATGACGAAATGTACTCTATTCAGGAATTTCATTCGGCGGTTTGCTTCTTGAATCACATGAGCACCTCTGGGGATAAGGTTGAATTAGCAGTTGAGCATGGCAATGATTTCTTACCCATGGTCTCTCTGAATTGCATGTCAATAGAAAAGATTTTTACTTGGGAGGAAGAGGCTCTTACGAGACTGTGTGCGATTTTAAAGGCTAGCAGTACTGACCCTAATATAAAAATCACCCATCGCTGGCTTCATCAGAACAGAGAACGTATAAAAGAGTCTGCAATGTTGGTGGGCGGAGGAGTCGTATTAAGATCTGAAGGTGCTGGGTTTTCTAAGTTTTTAGATTTTTCAGTTGTTAAGTGCGTGTTCGCAATGGCTCTGGCCTTCCCCGATCAATGTTTAGTTCTTTTTTTCTCAGCAGATGGCGAGTTTAGACTTGAAGAGAAGGAGTACTTCTACAGTAATAATGTCCAGCTGGATCGCGCCGCATTAGGACCACGCTCCGATACTTGGTATAAAATGATTGTAGATAGCCAGCGAGATGTCTATGAAGACTTGGGTGGTGATGTTCTTATTATAGATAATTTGCCGAGCTGGAATAGTCCTGTTTGATGTTGTTCACCTCGACCATAAAGTAATCGCACATCAAATACTTTGGGCGTGATGCTATAGTTATGAGCGTCGTAAACTAGAAGCCCCCGCGTCGCAGGGCTTTGTGATTCTGAAGCTGGCTAGCGTCAGGACTTACGCCACTTTTTGAAGCCGCCGTATCCGAGCAGACTTCAGCTCCTACGGCAACAGGTCCTCCGCCCCCATCTCACCACGAGGCAAGAGGCAGATTTATTTAGTGGCCAGACCGCCCGCCTTGGCCGAAAGCAGCCGCTCCCTTACGCCTTAATTCCGCGCTCTTCCGCTACGGGATAGCCTGCCCGCCACAGAGCGTAATCTGCGACAATCCCGCCTTTGCCCTGATTGCCCCGATCCAGATGACTGACCTCGCCACGCTGCAGAAGAAACTCGACCACGTCATGATCGCCGAGCGCCATCGCTTGCGCCGGCAGTTGCATGAGCTGCAGAAGCAGCCCGACGAGGCGAAGCTGGCGCAGTGGCTGGAGCGTTTTCAGGCGTCCAGCGACAAGGTGGCGGCGCGGCGCAGCAGCATCCCGGCGATGCGCTACGACGATGCGCTGCCGATTGCCGCCAAGCGCGACGAGATCAAGGCCGCGCTGGAAAAGAGCCAGGTGGTGGTGATTGCCGGTGAGACGGGGTCGGGCAAGACCACGCAGTTGCCGAAGATCTGCCTGGAGATTGGCCGGGGTGTGCATGGGCTGATCGGCCATACCCAGCCGCGCCGCTTGGCGGCGCGCAGTGTGGCGACTCGGGTAGCGGAAGAGATCGGCACACCGTTGGGCGAGCTGGTCGGCTATCAGGTGCGTTTCGAGGATCAGAGCAAGGACGGCACACTGATCAAGCTGATGACCGATGGCATCCTGCTCGCCGAAACCCAGCACGACCGCTTTCTGGAAAAGTACGACACCATCATCGTCGACGAGGCGCACGAACGCAGCCTCAATATCGACTTCCTGCTCGGCTACCTGAAGACCCTGCTGCCGCGTCGCCCGGATCTGAAGCTGATCATCACGTCGGCGACCATCGATCTGGAGCGTTTCTCCAAGCACTTCAATGACGCGCCGATCATCGAGGTGTCCGGCCGCACCTACCCGGTGGAAACCTGGTACCGCCCGCTGGCGGCCGAGGTGGACGAGGAGGGCGAGCGCCTGCTCGATGACCTGTCCATCGACCAGGGCATTCTCGCTGCGCTGGACGAGATCACCGAGCACGAGCGCAGCGTGGGCAAGCGCCCCGGCGATGTGCTGGTGTTCCTGCCCGGTGAGCGCGAGATTCGTGAGGCGGCCGAGGTGCTGCGCAAGGCCAACCTGCGCCACACCGAGGTGCTGCCGCTGTATGCGCGGTTGACGCCGGCCGAGCAGCAGAAGATTTTCGCGCCCATGCCGGGGCGCAAGATCGTGCTGGCCACCAACGTCGCCGAAACCTCGCTGACCGTGCCGGGCATCCGCTACGTGATCGACAGCGGCACCGCGCGCATCAGCCGCTACAGCTACCGCGCCAAGGTGCAGCGGCTGCCCATCGAGCCGGTGTCGCAGGCCAGCGCCAACCAGCGCAAGGGCCGATGCGGGCGGGTCGAGCCGGGCATCTGCATTCGTTTGTACAGCGAGGAGGATTTTCTCGGTCGCCCTGAGTTCACCGACCCGGAGATTCTGCGTACCAATCTCGCGGCGGTGATCCTGCAGATGCTGCACCTGCGCCTGGGCAGCATCGAGGACTTCCCCTTTATCGAGCCGCCAGACGGCAAGGCCATCAGCGACGGCTTCAACCTGTTGCAGGAGCTGTCGGCGGTCAACCGCGAAAGCCAGCTTACGCCCATCGGCCGGCAACTGGCGCGCCTGCCTATCGACCCACGCCTGGGGCGCATGGTGCTGGAAGGCGCCAAGCAGGGCAGCCTGGAGGAGATCCTGATCGTCGCTGCCGCGCTGTCGGTGCAGGACCCGCGCGAGCGACCGATGGATCGCCAGCAGGCCGCCGACCAGGCGCATGCGCAGTGGAAGGATGTGGACTCGGACTTCGCCGCGCTGATCAACCTGTGGCGCGGCTTCGAGGAGAAACGCCAGGAGCTGGGCAGCAACCCGCTGCGTACCTGGTGCAAGAAGAACTTCCTCAACTACATGCGCCTGCGCGAATGGCGCGACGCGCACCGGCAACTGGTGCTGATCGCCCGTGAGCTGCAATTGCAGGGCGGGCGCGGCTCGGGTGGGGGCGATCAAGGTGCGCAGAAGGATCGCCGGCAAGCCGGCTCCTACGAGGCGGCGGTTGCTCCGACCAAGGACACCCGCGTCAACGCCATCGCCCGCCAGCAGGCCGAGGCCAGCGAGGCGGCGGTGCGGGCGAAGAACTATGCCGCCGTGCACAAGGCGATTCTTGCCGGCCTGCTCAGCCAGATCGGCCAGAAGACCGAGGAGGGCGACTACCTCGGCGCGCGCCAGCGGCGTTTCTGGATTCATCCATCGAGCGTGATCGGGCGCAAGAAGCCCAACTGGGTGATGGCCGCCGAGCTGGTGGAAACCACCAAGCTGTTCGCCCGTATGGTGGCCAAGATCGAGCCGGACTGGATCGAGCCGCTGGCGGCGCATCTGGTGAAGAAGAACCATCTGGAACCGCATTGGGAGAAGAAGCGCGGCCAGGTGGTGGCGTACGAGCAGGTCACCCTGTACGGCATGATCATCGTCGGCCGCCGCCCGGTGCATTACGGCCCCATCGACCCGCCGGTGGCGCGCGAGATGTTCATTCGCGAGGGGCTGGTGCGAGGCGAGATCAACAGCCGCGTGCGCTGCCTGACCGCCAACCGCCAGTTGCTCGAACGCCTCGACGAGCTGGAGGCCAAGTCGCGCCGCCGCGATATTCTCGCCGACGAGGAAACCCTGTTCGGCTACTACGAGGCGCGCATCCCGCAGGATATCTACCAGGCCGCGAGTTTCGAGAGCTGGTACAAGAAGGGCAGCGCGGCCGATCCGCAGCTGTTGATCATGCGCGAGGAGGATGCCCTGGCCCGCGATGCCAAGGAGGTCACCGCCGCGCAGTACCCGGACACCTTGCGCATCGGCGAGCTGCAACTGCCGCTGTCCTATCACTTCGAGCCCAACCACCCGCGTGACGGCGTGACCCTGCGTGTGCCGGCGCCGCTGTTGCCGCAACTGCAGCCCGAGCGCCTGGAGTGGTTGGTGCCGGGTCTGCTGGAGGCCAAGTGCGTGGCGCTGGTGCGCGGCCTGCCCAAGGCGCTGCGCAAGAACTTCGTGCCGGTGCCGGACTTCGTTGGCGCCGCGCTGGACAAGCTGGTGTTCGGCCAGGGCTCGCTGCCGCAGGCCCTTGGTGCCGAGCTGCTGCGCATGACCGGCGCGCGGGTGTCCGACGAGGCCTGGGCGGAAGCGGCTGAAAGCATCGAAAACCACCTGAAGATGAATATCGAGGTGGTGGACGCGCGTGGCAAGTTCCTCGGCGAAGGTCGCGACCTGGCCGAGCTGACCGCGCGTTTCGCCGAGGCCAGCCAGGCTGCCTTGGCCATCCCGCAGCAGAGTGACAAGCCGAAAGCGGTGGAGGCCAAGGCCTTTGCCGAAGTGGCCGAGAAGGCGCAGCAGAAGATTGCCGGGCTTTCCATGACCGTCTACCCGGCGCTGGTGGAAGAAGCGGGCGTGGTCAAGGAAGGGCGCTTCCCGACCCAGGCCGAGGCCGACTTCCAGCACCGTCGCGCCCTGCAACGCCTGCTGCTGCAGCAACTGGCTGATCAAGCGAAGTTCCTGCGCGGCAAGCTGCCGGGGCTGACCGAGCTGGGCCTGCTCTATCGCGATATCGGCCGCATCGAGGCGCTGGTCGAGGACATTCTGCTGGCCAGCCTGGATGCCTGCATCCTCGAAGGCGAAGCGACGCTGCCGCGTGATGGCGCGGCCCTGGCGCAACTGGCCGAGCGCAAGCGCGGTGACTGGACGGCGCATGCCGAGCGCGTCGCCCGCCAGGTGCTGGAAATCCTCAAGCTCAACCATGGCCTGCAGAAGCGCTTCAAGGGCAAGATCGATCTGGCCCAGGCCATGGCGCTTAACGACATCAAGCAGCAACTGGCCAATCTGGTGTATGCCGGCTTCGTGCGCGAGACGCCGGGCGAGTGGCTCAAGGAAATCCCGCGTTACCTCAAGGCCATCGAGCAGCGCCTGGACAAGGTCGGCGCGCAGGTGCAGCGCGACCGCGTCTGGGCCGGCGAGCTGACCGGCTATTGGGAGCAGTACCAGGCGCGCACGGCCAAGCATGCCCAGGAAGGCAAACGCGACCCGCAGCTGACTCTGTACCGCTGGATGCTGGAGGAATACCGCGTGTCACTGTTCGCCCAGCAACTGGGGACGAAGATGGCGGTATCGGACAAGCGCCTCGCCAAGCAGTGGAGCCTGGTGGAGGCCTGAGCCGCTTTGCGCTAGGGTCAGAAACAACCGCAACCAAGGAGGCGCCTCATGCGTTTACCGCGCATGCGCAACGTGATGGCCTGGACGCTTGTACTGCTGTTGCTGATCGCGGTGGCCCTGCTGGGCGTTCGCATTGCCGGGCTGTCTTCATTGCCCGATTTGCAGCCCTGGCACCGCCTGGTGCCGCAGGAACTGGAGGCGGATGAACTGGACCAGGCTGACTGGCAGGCCTATCTGGCAGCCGAGGCCGCGATACACCAGCGCCTGCAACGCGAGCTGATCGAGCCGGTGACGGCGGCCGGCGTGGCACCATTCAGCCGCTATTCCAGTGACAGCCCCGTCTACCCCGGCAAGCTGCCGCGGGACTGGAATCGCTCCTTCATCCTACCGCCAGTCGGTGCGCCACGCGGCGTGGTGGTGTTGCTGCACGGCCTGACCGATTCGCCCTATAGCCTGCGCCATATCGCCAGCCACCTGAGCGAGCAGGGCCTGCTCGCCGTGGTACCGCGCATGCCCGGCCACGGCACCGTGCCGGGTGCGCTGACCGCGGCACGCTGGGAGCAGTGGCTGGCCGCCACCCGCCTGGCGGTGCGCGAAGCCCGGCGCCAGGTGCCGGACGGGCCGCTGTACCTGATCGGCTATTCCAACGGCGGCGCCCTGGCGCTGCGCTACAGCCTGGCCGCGCTGGAGGACGAGCGCCTGGCCATGCCGCAGCGTCTGGTGCTGATTTCGCCGATGGTCGGGGTCACCCGCTATGCCCGTTATGCCGGCTTGGCAGCCTTGCCGGCAGTGTTGCCGGCGTTCGCCAAATCGGCCTGGATGAACGTGCTGCCGGAATTCAATCCGTTCAAGTACAACTCCTTTCCGGTGCATGCCGCGCGGCAGACCTACGAGCTGACGCATGAGGTGCAGCGCGCCTTCGATGCCGCCGAGGCCGATGGACGTTTGCAGCGGCTGCCGCCGGTGCTGGCCTTCCAGTCGCTGGCCGACAGCACGGTAAGCACGCCGGCAGTGGTGCGCGACCTGTTCGAACGCCTGCCGGCCAACGGCAGCGAACTGGTGGTCTTCGACATCAATCGTTCGCAGGCGGTCAGCTCGCTGCTGCGGGCCGACATGAGCAGCTTGCTGGAACAGTTGCTGCCGCCGGCCGAGCGCGACTACGACCTGACCGTGGTGGGCGTGGCACCCGAACGGGGGCGTGCGGTCGAGGCCCGGCGTACCGCGGCGGGCAGCTTGCAGGCGATCAGCCAGCCTCTGGGCGTGGACTACCCGAGCCAGCTGTTCTCGCTGTCGCACGTAGCACTGCCGTTTCCGCCCAGCGATCCCTTGTACGGCAGCGATCCGGCGCCTGGCGAAGACTACGGCGTGGCGCTGGGCACCCTGGCGCCGCGCGGTGAGCACGGCGTGCTGGTGGTGGGGCTGGGCAGCCTGCAGCGGGTGACGTCCAATCCCTTCTACGACTACCTGCGTGAGCGCATCGACGAAGACCTGTAGGTGGCTCGGTGCGCACGGCGCACCCCACGGTTGCCTTGTGTAGGGTGCGCCGTGCGCACCAGCCTGGTGGGAATTTCAGGTTACAACCGGAAACGCCCCACCAGTCCATCGAGCTGCGTCGAGAGCGCCTGCAGGTCGCTGCTGGCCTGGTTCAGCTGATCGGCGATATGGGTGGTACCGACGGTCAGTTCGTTGATGTCGACGATATTGCGGTTGATGTCCTCGACCACGCTGGACTGCTCCTCGGTGGCGGTGGCGATCTGAATGTTCTGATCGCTGATCTGGCCGATATGGCCGTTGATCTGCTCCAGCGCGGCTGAGGCCTTGCCGACGTACTCCACCACCAGCGCGCTTTGCCGTTGCTCCTTGGCCATGGCCCGCGCATTTCGCCGCAAGGTGGAGCTAGCCCCAGCGAATGGCTGCGTCAGATCGCTCAATAGGCGAAATGGGCGATGGCTTGCCTGACCTTGTCCAGCCCATCTTCCAGTTGCGCCAGGGTGACCGAGCCAAGGGCCAGGCGCAGCGCATGGGGCACCTGCTCCGAAGTGCTGAACGGCTCAGCGGTGGAGACCGCCACCTGCTCGCGCAGCAGGCGCGCCACGACCTGATCGGCGCGCACCTCGGCCGGTAATGGCAGCCAGAGGAAGTAGCCGGCCTCATGGCCGATCGGTTGCAGGCCGGCCAGCACGCGCCGAGCCAGCGCTTGCCGACAGCGGGCGTCCTCGCGCTTCTGCGCTTGCAGGCGTGCCAGTGTGCCGTCTTCGATCCAGGCGCAGACCAGCGCCGTCATGATGCCCGGGGTGTTCCAGGTGCTGGCGCGGATGCTGCGCTCCAGTGCGGCGACCCAGACGGCAGGCGCAGTCAGGTAGCCAACCCGCAAGCCGGTGGCGATGTTCTTCGAGAAGCCCGACACATGCACCGTGCGTTCGGGCGCCAGGGCGGCCAGTGGCGCTGGTGCCGAGCTGGCCAGGAAGGCGTAGGCGGCATCCTCGATGATCAGCAGGTCGTGCTCGCGGGCGATGTCGACCAGGCGCTCGCGCTGTCGCTGATCGAGTACCCAGCCCAGCGGGTTGTGCAGGGTCGGCATGCTGTAGATCGCCCGTACCCGGCGCGTTCTGCACAGTGCTGCCAGGGCAGCGAAATCGGGACCGCTGGCATCGCAAGGTATTGCCAGCAATTCCACGCCGCGCGCGGCGGCGGCCGCCTTGAAGCCGGGGTAGGTGAGGGTGTCGACCGCGACCACGTCACCGGGCTTGAGCAGGGTCTGCAGGGTCAGCGCCAGGCCGTGCTGGGCGCCATTGACGATCAGCACCTGTTGCGCCGTGACCGGGAGTCCCTGATCCGTCAGGTGCCTGGCCAGCAATGCCCGCTCATGGGGGCGCCCGGCATGGGGCTGGTAGCGCAGCAGCGCCTCCAGATCACCGGACAATGCCAGCTGGCGCAGGGCCTGGCGCAGCAGGTCGGCCTGGCCCGGCAACGTGGGGTAGTTGAAGTTGAGGTCGAGCATGCCGCCCTCTGTCGCCGGCTGGTCGATACCGTGGCCAGGCGCCAGGCTGGTCTCGCGCACGAAGGTGCCGCGCCCGGTTTCGCCACTGACCAGGCCCATGGCGTGCAGCTCGGCGTAGACCCGTGATGCGGTGACCAGGGCGATGCCGCGCTGCGCGGCCAGTTCGCGGTGCGTGGGCAGGCGTGTGCCGGGCGCGAGCGCGCCGCAGCGGATGTCGGCGGCCAACTGATCGACCAGTTGCTTGTAGCGCGCACGGGGCATGGGTTGTATCCATGACAATTATTTGATTGTCATGATCATTGCCCCGAAGCTGCGTGGCAACCCGTTTCATCACAGGAGCTGCCATGCACATCGCCATTCTGACCTTCGAGGGGTTCAACGAGCTCGACTCGCTGATCGCCTTCGCCATTCTCAGCCGCATTCGCCGGCCCGACTGGCGCGTCAGCATCGCCAGCCCAGCTGCGCGCGTGACATCCATGAACGGGTTGGTGATCGATAGCCAGATCGACCTGCAGCAGGCCTGCGCGGCCGATGCGGTGATCGTCGGCAGTGGCATGCGCACCCGTGAGGTGGTGGCGGATGCAGCGCTGATGGCGCAGCTGCGCCTCGACCCGGCGCGGCAACTGCTGGCGGCGCAGTGTTCCGGCACGCTGGTGCTGGCCCGGCTCGGCCTGCTCGACGGCGTCGCCGCCTGCACCGATCTGACCAGCAAACCCTGGGTGGAGGCAGCGGGCGTGGCAGTGCTCGATCAGCCACTGTTCGCCCGTGGCAATGTCGCCACGGCAGGCGGCTGCCTGGCGTCGATCTATCTCGCCGCCTGGGTCATTGCCCGTCTGGTCGGCCTCGACGAGGCGCGCCAGGCGCTGCACTACGTGGCGCCAGTGGGTGAGAAGGCGCAGTACCTGGCGGCGGCGATGGCGGCGATCGGTCCTTATCTTCAGGGCCGTACAGAGGCGTGACGGGTTCGTGCATCGCGGCAAGCTGTCGTACCATCGCCGACTGACTCCGCCACGAGCCTTCGCGCATGTTCGAAATCCAGCCCATCGACCCCGCTTTCTATCGCCAGCAGACGCGCCGCAGCACGGCGGTGATTGCCGCCATCTTCGTGGCGCTGGCCATGCTCTGCGCCACGGCGAGCACGCAGGTGTTCGGCACGCCGGGTGGCGACAACTTCAAGTGGAATCTGCTGGGTGTGCTGGCCGGCCTGGCGTTGACCATCGCCCTGGTGCGCCTGCAGCTATGGCCGCGGCCGTTCATGGCGCCGGCCGTCTACGGCTGGCGCCTCAAGCGCAGCCTGATGCGCGTGACCAACGTGATGCATCACGTCAAGGCGGGCGTGGCTCAGGGCGATGAAACGGCGATGAAGCTGCTGCGCTTCTACCACCTGGGGGTGACCCAGATGCATCAGCTCGACGGCAACTCCAGCGAGCTGAGCCAGATGGTGCGCGAGATCGACGCGCACCGCGATGTCATGCAGCAGCAGGGGCTGGAGCTGGAGCAGACGCGTCTCGATCTGCAGTGGCTGGAGCGGGTCAAGGCGTTCAAGGCATAAGCCGTGGGCGGGCGCTGTGGTCTGATCAGCCCGCCCTGCAACTGATCGGGCCGCTCAGGGGCCTGCTTCGCGCGTAGGCAGCCGACTGCTGGCCAGCAGCCCTGCCAGGGCAAGGCTGGCCAGTACCATCAGCAAGGCCTCGGCGCTGAAGGCATCCAGGATCATCGCTGCGCCTATCGGTCCCGCTGCCTGCGCAACGAGCATGGGCCTGGCGAGCAGGCCCATGCGCGCGCCATAACCGGTGGGGCCGAACAGCACCAGCGGCAAGGTCCCGCGCGTGATGGTCAGGATGCCGTTGCCTGCGCCATACAGGGCGATGGCGACGAACGCCAGCCAGGCCTGAGCCGGTACCAGCAGCAGGATGCCAACCAGGCAGAGCAGAACACCCAGGCGCGTGGCCCAGGTTGGGTGAAGGCCCTGACCCCAGGTGAATTCCGCGATGCGCCCGGCAACCTGCGCCGGCCCCATGATCATTCCGATGGCCAGGGCTGAAGCAGTGGCCATGCCGAGCAACTTGAGCATATCCAGCAGATGCACCGACACGGTCGACGCCACCAATGATTGCAGGGTCAGCAGCAGCGCGAGCAGGAGGAATAGCTGGCGGTAGGCGAGCGGTTGGCCGGCTTCTGCGTTCGCCTGCGTGCGGCTGCTGGCTGGGGCAGGGGCGGTTGGAGCCTTCGGCACGAAAAGCAGGTAAATCGGCAGGCCCACTGCCAAATGGGCACCGGCCAGCACGAAGCATGCGTCTCGCCAGCCCAGTTGATGTTCCAGATAGGCGAGCAAGGGCCACCCCAGGGTGCTGGCGAACCCGCCCAGCAGCGTCAGGCCACTGATGGAGGAGCGTGCCGCGCTGCCCAGCAGGCTGCCCAGCGTGGCGAAGGCGGCGTCGTACAGGCCCGCCGCCATGGCCAGACCGATGATGGTCCAGGCCAGGTAGTACACCGGCAGATGCTGGGCCGCGCCCATGAGGGCGAGACCCAGAGCCATGAGAATCGAGCTTGCCGCCAGCGTCGAGCGGCCGCCGTGACGGTCGATCATGCGGCCGACCCGGGGCGAACAGGCTCCGGCAACCAGCAGGCCGAGGGAAAGCCCCATCACCACTCGGGTGATCGACCAGCCCGTTGCCTGCGTAATGGGGCTGGCCAGCACGGCAGGCAGGTAATAGGTCGAACTCCAGGCCAGTATCTGGCCAATCCCCATGGCGCCGACCAGGCGAAAGCGGCTGACCGAAGGCATTGGAGCGGTCTGTGGCATGGTCGCGGCATCCCGTTAGCGGTGGTTCGGCAGGGCGCAAAGCGCAGCAGGGGGAGTGGTGCGCTACGGCAACGCCCGTTCATACCAATGCCGGCTCTTGTTGACCAGGCGCACCAGCCAGAGCATCACCGGCACCTCGATCAGCACGCCGACGACCGTGGCCAGCGCCGCGCCGGAATCGAAACCATAAAGCACGATGGCCACCGCCACGGCCAGCTCGAAGAAGTTGGAGGCGCCAATCATGGTCGACGGGCCTGCCACGTCATGACGTACTTTCAGCGAGCGATTTAGGGCGTAACCCAGGGCTGCGATGAACAGCGTCTGCAGCAGGATCGGCAGGGCGAGGATGCCGATGACCAGCGGTTGCGCGACGATGGCCTGGCCCTGAAAGGAGAACAGCAGTACCAAGGTGCCGAGCAGGGCGAGGATGGAGAAGGGGGCGATCCTGGCCAGGGCCGCCTCGAAGACATGCTTGCCGCGCTTGAGCAACTGCGCGCGCACCGCCTGGGCGATGGCCAGGGGGATGACGATGTACATCACCACCGACAGCAGCAGGGTGTCCCATGGCACCGGGATCGACGACACGCCGAGCAGCAAGGCGACGATGGGGGCGAAGGCGAACACCATCACCAGGTCGTTGAGGGCCACCTGGCTGAGGGTGAAGTTGGCGTTGCCGCCACACAGGTTGCTCCACACGAACACCATCGCCGTACAGGGTGCGGCACCGAGCAGGATCAGCCCGGCCATGTAGCTGTCGAGCTGATCGGCCGGCAGCCAGTCGGCGAACAGGATCTTGATGAACAGCCAGCCGATCAGGGCCATGGAGAAGGGCTTGACCACCCAGTTGACGAACAGGGTGACGCCGATACCGGCTTTCTGCCCGCGCACTTCATGCAGCGAGGCGAAATCGATCTTCATCAGCATGGGGATGATCATCACCCAGATCAGCACGCCGACCGGGATGTTCACCTGCGCCACTTCCAGCGCGCCGACCGCCTGTGCGGCTTGCGGGGCGACGAGACCCAGCGCGGTACCCGCGGCGATGCAGAGAAAGACCCACAGGCTCAGGTAACGCTCGAAGAAGCCCAGGGGCGCGCCCGTGGAACCTGCTGGGGTGTTGTCACACGCATTTGTCATCTTCGCTGTCCATTCTCGTCGTTGGCGAACGGCCTCAGCATATTCGCTTTACTGAATATATGGAAATCAATATATTCGCTCGTGTGCATCTTCGACGGATAACCGCATGAGCCAGAAAAAGCGTGTCCTGTTCCTCTGCGTGGCCAACTCGTCGCGTTCGCAGATGGCCGAGGCGTTGCTGCGCCACACCGACCCGGAACACTTCGAGGCATTCAGCGCAGGCACCGCGCCCACCGAGGTTGACCCGCGCACCCGTCATGCGCTGGAGCACCTCGGAGTATCCACCGAAGGGCTGTTCAGCAAGTCGGTCGAGCAGGTCGCCGGCGAGCCGTTCGACTATGTGATCACCCTGTGCGACAAGTCCGCGCTGGAGTGCCTGGCGCTGCCCGGCACCGGTGAATACATCGCCTGGAACTTCGAGGACCCGGCCACCAGCGCGCAAAAGGATGCCTACCGCAAGACGCTGCACGAGATCCACGAACGGATAAAGATGTTCGTGCTGATCAAGAGCAAGCCGGCCAGTGCCGACCCCGAGGCCATGACCCCCACCGACGTGTTCAAGTGCCTGGCCGACGAGACGCGTACGCGCATCGCCCTGCTGGTTACCCTGGAGCAGGAACTGTGCGTCTGCGAGCTGACCGCGGCGCTGCAGCTGGCGCAACCGAAGATCTCCCGACACCTGGCCCTGCTGCGCAGCTGCGGGCTGCTGGAGGACCGGCGCAACGGCCAATGGGTCTACTACCGCCTGCATCCGCAGTTGCCCGAGTGGGTCAGGGAGGTGCTCAAGCGCACCCTCGACAGCAATGCCGAATGGCTGCGCCCGGACGTGCAGCGTCTGTGGCAGATGCGTGACCGACCGGGGCGCAAGCCGCTCTGCGATTGAGCCATGCGGCACCTCATGGCCAGCGCCAGTGCGCCTCGACCCGCCCCGGGCGTGATGCCGACACTGCCGCCCGTTTAACCCCTTGCAGCGGATGGAAACCATGCACGACGACCTGCCCAACATCGACCGGCAACTACTCGATCTACCGAATTCGGACAAGCTCAGCGTCGAGTCGGCCTCGACCCATGCGCCGCGCATCCTGCTGCTGTACGGCTCCACCCGCGAGAAGTCCTTCAGCCGCCTGCTGACCGAGGAGGCCGCGCGCCTGTTGCAGCGCTTCGGCGCCGAGACGCGCATCTACGACCCGCGCGGCCTGCCGCTGCCGGACGATGCGCCGGACAGCCATGCCAAGGTGCAGGAGCTGCGCGAGCTGATGCAGTGGTCGGAGGGCCAGGTGTGGTGCTCGCCCGAACGCCACGGCGCGATGACTGCCGTGTTCAAGGCGCAGATCGACTGGGTGCCGCTGGCCATGGGCGCGGTCCGCCCGACCCAGGGCAAGACCCTGGCGGTGATGCAGGTCTGCGGCGGCTCGCAGTCGTTCAACGTGGTCAATCAGCTGCGCGTGCTGGGGCGCTGGATGCGCATGTTCACCATCCCCAACCAGTCCTCGGTGCCCAAGGCCTTCATGGAGTTCGACGCGGAGGGCCGGATGAAACCGTCCTCGTTCTACGACCGCCTGGTGGACGTGATGGAGGAACTGGTCAAGTTCACCCTGCTGCTGCGCGACCGCTCCGACTACCTGGTCGATCGCTACTCCGAGCGCAAGGAGTCGGCCGAAGAACTGTCCAAGCGCGTCAATCAGCGCGCCCTCTGAGCGAAGGAACTGCCCGCCATGACTCATCCCTACGATGTACTGCACGTGCCCGGCCTGGCCGGCGCGCTGATTTTCACGCCTTGCCCCGGCACCCGGGAAACCTCGCTGGAACAGGCGCTGCTGGCGCTCAAGCAGGCCGGTGCGGAAGGGCTGATCACCCTGATGCCGCGCAGCGAGCTGGCCGCCAATGGTGCCGAACGTATCGCCCAGCAGTGCCAGGCCCTGGACCTGGCCTGGTATCACCTGCCGGTGGCCGACGAACAGGTGCCGCTGGAGGATTTCGGCGAGGGCTGGCGGGCATCGCGCCAGGCGATTCTCGAACACCTGCGTGGCGGCCGCGCGCTGGCCATCCACTGCAAGGGCGGCTCCGGGCGCACCGGCCTGATCGCCGCACGCATCCTCATCGAGGCCGGCATCGCGCGCAGCCAGGCCATTGCCCTGGTGCAGGCATTGCGACCCAAGGCCATCCAGCATCCCGCGCATCTCAACTGGATCAACCAGTTCGACGCGACCCACTGATAGAGGCATCGACATGAGCATCAAAGTAGGCATCAACGGTTTTGGCCGCATCGGCCGTCTGGCCCTGCGCGCCGCCTGGAACTGGCCCGAGCTGGAGTTCGTGCAGATCAACGACCCGGCTGGCGACGCCGCCACCCATGCGCACCTGCTCAATTTCGACTCGGTGCACGGCCGCTGGCAGCATGAGGCGGGCAGCGAGGGCGATTGCCTGGTGATCGATGGCAAGCGCATCAAGGTGACCGCCAACAAGGCCATCGCCGACACCGACTGGAGCGGCTGCGACCTGGTGCTCGAGGCCAGCGGCAAGATGAAGACGGTCGCCGTGCTGCAGGACTATCTGCAGCAGGGCGTGGGGCGCGTGGTGGTCTGCGCGCCGGTCAAGGAGCAGGGCGCGCTGAACGTGGTGATGGGCGTCAACCAGCACCTGTTCGACCCGGCGCAGCACCGCATCGTCACCGCCGCGTCCTGCACCACCAACTGCCTGGCACCGGTGGTCAAGGTGATCCACGAGGCGTTGGGCATTCGTCACGGCTCGATCACCACCATCCACGACCTGACCAACACCCAGAGCATCCTCGATACGCCGCACAAGGATCTGCGCCGCGCCCGCGCCTCGGGTATGAGCCTGATTCCCACCACCACCGGTTCTGCCACGGCTATTGCCGAGATCTTCCCGGAGCTGCGCGGCAAGCTCAACGGCCATGCCGTGCGCGTGCCGCTGGCCAACGCCTCGCTGACCGACTGCGTGTTCGAGGTCGAGCGTGCCACCACCGCCGAGGAGGTCAACGCGCTGCTCAGGGCGGCCGCCGAAGGGCCGCTGCACGGCATCCTGGGTTATGAAGAGCGCCCGCTGGTGTCCATCGACTACCGCACCGATCCGCGCTCGTCCATCGTCGATGCCCTGTCGACCCTGGTGGTGGCCGGCACCCAGGTGAAGATCTACGCCTGGTACGACAACGAGTGGGGCTATGCCAACCGCGCGGTGGAGCTGGCGCGCCTGGTCGGCCAGGCCGGCTGATTCGTAGGGTACGCCGTGCGCACCAGCCAGCGCAGCGCATGGGAAGGACAGGCTTGTGAGGCGTCCTTCCTGCTGCCTGGGATGAATCATCGGCTTGCCCGCATGCTCGTTAGGAAGCGCCATGGTGCGCGCGGCGCACCCTACGCTTGAGGCCAGCCCTCCGGCCGCTATAACGCCCGATCAGGAAATTACGCCATGCACGCCCTCGCACGACTCTCTCCGGAGATCCGTCAGTACCTCTTGGTAACCGGCAACTACTGGGCCTTTACTCTTACCGACGGCGCCCTGCGCATGCTGGTGGTGCTGCACTTTCACAGCCTCGGCTACACGCCGCTGCAGATTGCCGCGCTGTTTCTGTTCTACGAGATATTCGGCGTGGTCACCAACCTGGTGGGCGGTTACCTGGGCGCGCGGCTGGGGCTCAATCGCACCATGAACATCGGCCTGGGCATGCAGGTGCTGGCGCTGCTGATGCT